>JBCDDN010000007.1:0-75654 GCA_039180285.1 Pseudomonadota bacterium
GCAATGCTGATAGACGGCCTCGCCGCCGTTCGCCGCGATCAACGATACCGTTTCCGCGCCCGCTTCGTCCTGGACATCGACAACGACGACCCGGGCGCCCGACGCCGCAAAGCCTAGCGCTGTCGCCCGGCCGATGCCTGCGCTTCCCCCGGTCACGACCGCGACCTTGCCGTCAAATTCATAATCCATTGCCCGTCCCCTTCGAAAATGTACTACGCTGCGAAGCCAGCATGTCTTGTCGACTCCTGCCGTGCTTGATAGTGAAATTTACGCAAATGGACATCCGAAAAGGCATCTAGTGGTATATTACGGAGAAAAATATCGTCCTTCCTACGAAATTGCCGCCTTGTGACCGGGGTTGACCAGTCTTTCGAGGGACGTGTGGTGCTCATTACGGGCGGCACGCGCGGCATTGGGCGCAGCATTGCCAAGCGGTTCAGGGACGCCGGCGCGACGGTTTATGTCTGCGGGCGCAGGGAGCCGGAGGCCCTCGATACCGGCCTTCATTTTCGCCAGGCGGATGTCACGAAAGCTGATGATGTCGCGGCGCTGATCGCCGGGATCGAAACCGATACGGGCCGGTTGGACGTCCTCGTCAACAATGCCGGGGGCTCGCCCGAGGCGTCGGCGGCCGAAGCTTCGCCGCGCTTTCACGAGAAAATTATCCAGCTCAACCTGGTCGCTCCGCTGCACTGCGCACAGGCGGCGCACCGGCTGATGGCGGCCGGGGAGGGCGGTTCGATCATCAACATCGCCAGCGTGTCGGCCGTGCGATCCTCGCCCTGGACCGCGGCCTATGGCGCCGCCAAGGCGGGTCTCGTCAACCTAACGGAATCGCTGGCGATGGAGTGGGGCCCTGCGATCAGGGTCAATGCGATCATCGCCGGGCTGATCGCGACCGAAGCGGCCGAGGATCATTATGGCGGCGCCGAGGGGATTGAGCGCGTCGGCGATATGCTGCCACTGAAGCGCATGGGTTCGCCCGAAGACATTGCCGATGCGGCTTGCTATCTGGCCTCGGACCAAGCCGCCTATGTCAGCGGCGCCGCGCTTGCGGTCCATGGAGGCGGTGAGGTGCCCGTGTTCATTCATCTCGCGCGCCAAGGCCGCGAGAAATAGGTTCTAGGACCAGAGCGAGGGAATATCCTTGCCGGTGATCGCGATCAGCTTTTTGAGCACTTGGCGGGTCTCGGCGATCTCGTTGCCCGACAGATGTTTGAGGAGATCGTCCTCGAACGCTTTGGCCACGGATAATATCTCGATAAACAGCGCACGTCCCGCCTCGGTCTGTCGCAGTCCGGCTTCGCTCATTTCGACATAGCCGCGCGCGACAAGGCTGTCGGCCAGTATATCGTCTACCGCGAAGCCGGTATGATCGAGCTGTTCGCGCACTGCGTCGAGCGGCATGTCTCCGCCGATGCTGAGTACCGACAGGGCCAGATACTCGCCCTCGCTGACCCCGAGCTCGGCGAGTTTGGTCCGTGTGCGATAGGAGGTTTGGAAATGCGCGCGCGCCAGCAGATAGAGGAAGAAATCCTCGGTAAAACGGCCTTCGTGCAGTTCGACGGTGGGGCCGGTATTGTCGGCTGGGCGCGGCTTGGCCTCGGCATAGCCGCCGCCATGGAAGACAAGCGGGGCATGATCGCGCTTGTCGAATGCGATCACCTCACCGACGAAGATGATATGGTCGCCGCCTGCATATTGGTGGACGGTTTTGCACTCGAACCGTGCCGCGAATTCGTCGAACAGCGGAGAGCCCAGCGCGCCGGATTGCCAGTCGACACCGGCGAACTTGTCCGCGCCCGATCGTGCGAACGCGTTGGAAAGCTCCTCCTGATGGCAGGAGAGAACGTGGATCGCGAAATGGCCGGCGTTCCGAAATGCCTCGAGCGACAGGGATTTTTTCGCCAGCGACCAGAGGACGAGTGGTGGATCGAGCGATACGGAGTTGAAGCTGCTCGCCGTCACGCCGACAGGGTTTGCGGAATCTTCGGCCGTGGTCACGATCGTAACGCCGGTGGCGAACGATCCCAGCGCGGATCGGAATTCTGTGCCGTCGAAACTTGTCATGACGAATTTTTAGCCATAATGCGTAGAATTATCAATAAAAATCTACGCAAAAATTGTATAAAAATCGAATTTATCTTTCGAATGCGTATTATCGGCTTGTGTCATCTGTAGCAAGCGGCGCCCGCAACCCCCACTAAGCTGTTGACTGGCAAGCCCCGGCGCATCTCGCGATCTGGCCTAGCTATCATCGCTGCTTCATCTACTGGATACGTCCTTTTGCGGCACTCGGCCCGACTATTTCCTCCGAAAGCTACCGTCGCGACAATGGTGTTCACCATTCGTCGAATCTTATTGCGCTGGGCTTTTGCCGGCGGATAAGAGATTCACCGCAGATCAAGGGGGCACCGCATGGACATTTTTTTTCGTAATCTCGTCCGAAAATGGGTGCTATGTGCGGCCCTGTTCGTTACGCCGATGCTCGTGCCCGGCGGTGGGGCACTGGCACAAGAGAACCTCGGCGCGCGTACCGCGGCGGCGCTGCCGGAACGCGGCGAGTTCTTCCTCGGTCTGTTCAACGATGGCGAGCGAGACGGCTTTATGCGGCTCGGCTGGATCAAGCGCGAGGATGGCGTGATCCTGTACGACCGCACCATGATGCCCAGCGCGCAGGTCTATGAGACGCTGGCATTCAATCTGACGCCGAACCTCGAATTCGATACCGTCCATCTCGAATTCCATCGCGGCACGTCATACATCAATCTCGATCTCGAATTCGTCGATGGTCGGGCGACCGGTAATCGCGTGATTCTGCGGTTGGAGGACGTAGAAACCCAGCCGGTGAACGAGGAAATTCCCCCCGGCACACTGCCGCGCCCGGTTGCCTTCATCATGCCGCTGACTTTGGCGGAGGAGGAGGGTGCCGAGACGGCCTTCCACTGGTACGGCCCGCTCGGCAACGTCTTCGCCGATGTCACCATAACCGCCTATCCGGGCGGCCGGATTCGTACCCCTGCCGGCCGCTTCGACACGATACGCTATGAAATCCGAGGCGGCACGCCTGATAACGACGTTTATGTTACGCGTGGCGAAAACCGCCGCGTCGTGCGGATCGACGTTTTAGGGCGGGATATGCAGTTTCTGGCGGTCCCGGAGCCGGAAGCTGGGGAGTAGGGAACTGGCTTAAGCCGCCAGAAAACCCTCCAGCCGTTGCCTAATGATCGCCTCGGCTTCTTCCATTATGCCGTCGATCAGTTCCTGGCACGTCGGGATATCGTCGATGAGGCCCGCGACCATGCCGCAACTCCAGGCGCCGCGATCCATCTCGCCTTCCATCATGATGTCGGGATAGACGCCCGCAACCTGTTCCAGAATATCCGTAATCTGAAGATCCGCGCCTTTTTCCCGTTCGATCTTGAGGATTTCGTCGACGGCGGCGTTCTTGAGAACCCGCTCGGTATTGCGCAAAGGGCGCATTACAAGCGCCGTATCCAGCTCGCTGGCGGCGACAATCGCCTGTTTCACATTCTCATGCACCGGCGCTTCTTTGGTCGCGATAAAGCGGGTACCCATATTGATGCCTTCCGCACCCATAGCGAGGCTCGCGACCAGGCTCCGCGCATCGGCCTGACCGCCCGAAGCCACGAAGGGAATGTCGAGCTCATCGGCCGCGCGGGGCAGCAGGATCATGTTCGGTATATCGTCTTCGCCCGGATGCCCGCCGCATTCGAATCCGTCCACGGAAACGGCATCGCAGCCGATCGACTGCGCTTTCAGGCTGTGGCGCACGCTCGTGCATTTATGGATGATTTTCACCCCGGCCTCCTGCAGCTTCGGCAGATGCTCGGCCGGGTTGCGGCCTGCCGTCTCGACCGCCTTGATACCGTTGGCGAGAATCGCATCGATATATTCGGGATAGGGCGGGGTGGTGAAGGCGGGGAGGAAGGTCAGGTTCACCCCGATCGGCTTGTCGGTCAATTCCTTCGCCTTCTTGATCTCCTTGTCGAGATCCTCCGGGGTTTTCTGTGTCAGGCCGGTGATGATGCCGAGTCCGCCGGCTTCGGAGACCGCTGCTGCTAGCTCGGCAAAGCCGACATAATGCATGCCGCCCTGAATGATCGGATGCTCGATGCCGAACAGTTCGGTGATGCGCGTTTTCATGGACCGGTCTCCCTGATTCTATTTTTCGATGTTGTCGGGGGACTTGACGCTCACGTCAACCGTGCGTCGCCGCAAATGCGGTTCTCGCCTAGAATCGAATGCCGATCCGCGCGGTGGCCCGATCTTCGCGTACTTGATTACCCCGTAGGAAAAACGCATCTCCGGGATTGAACGCCCTTGGCTGGCTGGTTACTCCCAAACTGCTTGTGAGGCTGGGGCCGTTGCGGCCGCCCAGTTGAATGTCGAGTTCCGATAGGGCGTCTTCCCCGAATCCCACGGTGCCAGGCCGCGTCGTGCCCGCGAGCGATCGTGCGCGGCCGTGAGCATCGAGCGGCCGGCCGCTTGGGCGGATAATCCGAACGCCAGGCTGTTCTCCATCATGCACGCCAATCGTGCCGAGATCGGTACCCCATACGCCAAGGTCGCCTGACAGCGCATCGACGGAAGGGTGGGCGGCGTCGGAGCCTTGGGACGCCAGATCGAATTCAACCCAGTCCGTTGCACTGGGGTCGCTTGTCTGGCTGTGGGCCGTAGTCGCCAGCAACATTCCGAAAGCACCTACCGCTACATAATGCGTCAGCCCGGTCCACCAACATTTTGATGTGATGCGTCCCATCGCTCATCGCCCCGATTAGTGGGATAAGCGTATCATTTATCCTTGGAAATCACAAAAAATGGTTATGGCGCTGGGGCCCGCGCGCCGCGCTTTACCGGCCCTTCCATTCGGGTTTGCGCTTCTGGGCGAAGGCCATGGCGCCTTCGCGGGCGTCTTCGGACTGGAAGATGCCGCCGATGATCTTCTGCTGTTCGGCCCACATTTCGGCCTGCGACCAATCTTCGGTTTTGACGATGACCTCCTTACTCGCCCGGACCGCAAGCGGGCCGTTTTCGGCGATCGTGGCGGCGAGTTCCTTCGCGCCTTCCAGCGCCGGGCCGTCGACCACGCGGTTGACGAAGCCCATCTCGGCGGCGCGTCCGGCCGTCACGAAATCACCGGTCAGCGCAAGTTCCATCGCATAGCGTTGCGGGATGAGACGGGGGAGGCGGAGCAGCGCGCCGGCGCCGGCGGCCAGGCCGCGCTTCGCTTCGGGAATGCCGAATTGCGCGTCTGTGTTGGCGATGACGAGGTCGCAGGCGATGGCGACCTCCATACCGCCGGCGAGCGCATAGCCGTCGACTGCCGCGATCAGCGGTTTGGCGGGCGGGTCTTCTACAAAACCCGCGAACCCCTTGCCAGATACGACCGGAAGCTCGCCTTGTAAAAACGCCTTCAGATCCATACCCGAACAGAAGGTGCCGCCCGCGCCGGTGATGATACCGATCATCAGGCCGTCATCCGTCTCCAGCGTTTCGATAGCCGCAGCGACGCCTTCGGCGACGGCGCGGTTGACCGCATTTTTGGCTTCGGGGCGGTTGATCGTGATGGTGAGGACGCCGTTTTCGGCATCGGTGAGGACGGCTTCGGACATGATCGCTTCTCCCATGATTCTGTTTGTTCGCACTGTCGCTTCGCTTTACGTTCACGTCAACCTTGGTTTGTGCGCGGGCATGCGGAATAAGGACGGGCATGACCGAACCCGCATTCCGCCCCCGCCGTTCCTGCCTCTATATGCCCGGCGCCAATGCACGCGCGCTTGAAAAGGCGAAATCGCTGCCGGCAGATGTTCTGATCTTCGATCTGGAAGACGCGGTGGCGCCGCGCGAGAAGCCGGCGGCACGGGATCAGGTTGCCGAAGCGGTGAAAGGCGGGGGCTATGGTGCGCGCGAAGTCGTTATCCGCATCAATGGAACGGACACGGAATGGGCGGCCGATGACCTTGCCATGGTGAAGGCCACGCTGCCCGATGGCGTGCTGCTTCCGAAAGTCTCACATGCGGCGGATACAGACGGTGCGGTAGGCGCGGATATCCCGATCTGGGCCATGATCGAAACGCCGCTGGCCGTTTTGAACATCGCTGAGATCGCGGCGGCTCCGAAGCTGTCGGCGATGGTGATCGGTACCAACGATCTTGCCAAGGATATGCAGGCGAAGCTCCGGCAGAAGCGTGCGGGCTTCGTCACCGCGCTGTCGATGACTGTCATGGCGGCACGGGCGCACGGCAAGATCGTAATCGACGGTGTGTTCAACTCGATCAGCGACGATGCCGGCCTGGCGGCGGAATGTGAGCAAGGACGGGAATTCGGGTTCGACGGCAAGACTCTCATCCATCCCGATCAGCTCGAAACGGCGAACCGGATTTTCGCGCCGTCGCGCAGTGCGCTCGATGATGCGCGGGCTATCGTCGCTGCGTTCGCCGAACCCGAAAATACCGATAAAGGCGTGATCGACCTGGACGGAACCATGGTCGAGCGCTTGCATCTCGCGGAGGCCGAACGGTTGATCGCCATGGCCGATGCCATCGCTGCGCGCGAACAGCCCGAAGACTGAATGGAGGCCGGAGGGAATTGCCGCCGAAATATGGTATCTCGGCCAAAGATGGGATCTTGGATTGTCCCGATAGGAGACATCGGCGCGCTATCCCCATCTTAACCCTCTTTGGGTGTAAACGCGATGGTAAACGAAGTGTTAACGAGCGGTCATGGCATCCGCTCCACCCGACTCGCAATATGCGCCGCTCACCGCCGACATCATTCGCCGCGCGAACGATTTCGAGACCGTCGTCACGCTCCGCCGCCCGCCATTTCCCCGGCGTTCGGAACTGGCCGAGAATGCGAAACTCTTCACGGTCACCTGGGCGGGCGGTTTCATCTTTTTCATGACGTTCCTGGGATAGGCCGGAGACGCTTTCCGTCGGAGGGCGGTGCCGCGCTCGACCGCAAGGTCCAGTCTGACAAATACTAATCGCAGGCCTTGTGCAGTAACCACGCCGTCCACGCGGAAACCAGGCACATGGCGGCAACGAGGAACAGCTGCTCGGTCGTCGATACGCCGAGCAGGCTCAGCCCGAACGCCGTCAGCGCGCCGAGCACCATCGATCCCGAATTGACGACATTGTTCGCCGCGATTGTTCGGGCCGTTTCGCTCAGATCGACGGTGGTTGTCAGAAAGGCATAGAGCGGGACGACGAACATCCCACCGGCGACCGCGACGCCCAACAATACGGCGAGCAACAGCCAGCTGCCGTCATGCATGATGAAGCCGACAAGGTCGTACAGCTCGCCATTTTCCAGGCCCTCCCACTGGATCGCGATAAAGTAGAGAACAAGCACGAACCCGCCCATCACGATCACGCTGAACGGCGCAATCCGCGCGGATACCTGGCCTTTGAGGATGCGGTTCGACAGGACCGAGCCGATGGCGATACCGATCGAAAATACACCGAGGAACAGGCTGGCGACCTTTGGGTCTGCCGTCAGCACATTTTTGACGAGCGGCGGGAACTGGATGATCAGAACCGATCCGATCGTCCAGAAAAAGCTGATCGCAATGATGGCGAGGAAGAGCCGCCGGATATGCATCGTCCCGTTGACCAGCCGGTAGGACGAGCGGAAGATGTTGAAGTCGATCGGCTCGATCTCTTTCTGCGCCGGCGCGTCTGGCACGAAGTGGGCGCTGAATCGGCCAATCAGCGCGACCGTCAGCACCCAGATGGCGGCCCAGAATGCGCCGAGCCAGTCGACGATCACGCCGCCCAGAATCGTGCCGGCCAGAATGGCGATATAGGTGCCGGCCTCGACCAGCCCGGTTCCCGCCAGCACTTCGTCTTTCTCGAGATGCTGGGGCAGGATCGCATATTTGATCGGTCCGAAAAATGTCGATTGTGCGCCGAGCGCGAACAGCGCCGTCAGCATTAACGGGATCGATTGCAGGATTAGGCCGGCGGCACCGGTCAGCGCGATCAGTATCTCGAGCGTTTTGACGAAGCGGATGATCTTCGCCTTGTCCATATTGTCGGCGAGTTGCCCGGCAATCGCGGACAGCAGGAAGAAGGGCAGGATAAAAAGGGCGGTCGAGATCGAGCTGAACTGGAACTCAAGGTCCGGATCATCGTAAATCTCGTAGATGACGAGCACGACCATCGCGAACTTGAACAGATTATCGTTGAACGCGCCCAGCAGCTGCGTGAAGAACAGTGGCGCAAAACGGCGCTTGGTCAAAAGTTCGAGCGATGTCGGCATGCAGTCCTTCGAGAAAAGGGAAGGGGTGCGTTTGATCGGGGTTCACGCATAGCGAAGCGTTTCCGGCACGCCAAGGGCCGAACCCAGGTCGCTGGGTGCGGACGAGGCTTTGTTGCTCCGGCAAAAGCGGTTAGGAGGGGCCGACCATGTTGAGCCTGCCCAACTTGTTGACCCTGTCCCGCATATTCGCGGTTCCTGTGCTGGTGGCGTTGCTGTGGGATTCGGCCTGGCTCGGCTATATCTGTGCGTTCATTCTTTACTGTGTCGTCGGTCTCACCGACTATCTCGACGGCTATCTGGCGCGCGCTCAGGGAACCGTGTCGAAACTCGGCATCTTTCTCGATCCCATCGCCGATAAGATCATGGTGGCGGCCGTGATCGTGATGCTGGTTTTTACGCGCGATATCGAGAGTTGGCATGTGATCGCGGCGATCGTTATCCTGTTGCGGGAAATCATCGTATCGGGGCTGCGCGAGTTTCTGGCCGGTCTCAGCGTTTCGGTGCCCGTGAGTCAGCTCGCGAAATGGAAAACGACGTTCCAGATGGTCGCGCTCGGTGCCCTCATTCTGGCGGGCGCTGTCCACCATGGCGGCTGGACCGATTTCTCCTGGGTCAAGGCGGTTGGGCTGATTTCGCTCTGGCTGGCGGCGGGCCTGACGCTCGTGACCGGCTGGGACTATCTGCGCGCCGGCCTCAAACATATGGACTGATCGGAATGGCGGTTGAGATCCTCTATTTCGCTTGGGTCCGGGAAGCCATCGGCCGCGATAGCGAGACGGTCGAACCACCGGACGATGTGAATACCGTCGAAACGCTGCTCGACTGGCTGGCGGGCCGTGGAAGCGGTTACATGGAAGCTTTTGCGGATCGGTCGCGGTTGCGCGTCGCCATCGATCAACAATTTTCCGGGCTCGACGCATCCATTGCGGGCGCCGGAGAAATAGCGCTGTTTCCACCGGTGACCGGGGGATGACGCCTGAGATTCGCGTCCAGGCCGAGCCGTTCGATCCGATGACGGAAGCAGGGCGGCTTGAGGTGTCGGGGATCGGAGCGGTTGCCACATTTACCGGAATTGTGCGCGGCGAGGAGGGTCTCGAAAGCCTAGAGCTGGAGCATTATGACGCGATGACCCGAAGCGCGCTCGAACGGATCGCGGCCGATGCCGCAGGGCGCTGGGCACTTATGGCTCTCTCCATCGTCCATCGCGTGGGACGGATGGTACCCGGCGATCGGATCGTCTTCGTCGGCGCGGCGGCGCAGCATCGGAGCGAGGCGATCGATGCCATGCATTTCGTGATCGACTGGCTCAAGACCGACGCGCCCTTCTGGAAGCGCGAGACATTTGCCGACGGTCGTTCGGTATGGGTCGAGGCGCGTGAGACCGACGCGGCACAACGGGCACGCTGGCTGAATATATAAGGAAAAGGGCGCCGCAGTGCGACGCCCTCCCCATGTTCGGAATCGGTATTTAGCGGTCGCCGGCCGATGCGGTTTCCGGCTCGGGAACCAGCACGCCGTTAATGACATGGATGATGCCGTTCGATTGGGTTACGTCCGTCTGCGTCACATAGGATACGCCGCCGATCTCGTCGCGCAGTGCCACCGCGCCGTTGTCGAGCGTTGCCACGAGCGGCGATCCTTCGACCGTTGTCAGCGTCAACTCGCCGCCGGCTTCTTCGATCATGCCGATCAGCGTCTCGGCGTCGACTGCGCCGGAGACGACATGATAAGTCAGGATCTGCGTTAGCTGCGCCTGAGCCGCGTCCTGCATCAAGGCATCGACGGTGCCTTCGGGCAGAAGGCCGAACGCTTCGTTCGTCGGTGCGAATACGGTGAAGGGGCCGGGGCTGGACAGCGTTTCGACGAGGCCTGCCTGCGCAACCGCGGCGACCAGCGTCGTATGAATCGGGGAGTTGGACGCGTTTTCGACGATGTTCCGCGTCGGGAGCATCTCGGCGCCGCCGACCGTAACGGCTTCGGTCGTCGCAGTCGTTTCGGTTGCGCCTTCGTCCGTCATCTGTTGGGCATCGGCCGCGCCGGCTTGATCATCGGCCAGTGCGGGCGCGCTGCCCATTGCGAACAGGGCCAAACCCATCGCTACGCCGGTATTCTTGGCCAATCGCTGTGTCTTCAACAAGGCTATTCTCCTAAGTTGGTTGGTAGGGGCTGTGGTAATTCTACGCATAGCAGCGGTAATTGTTTCCATCGACCTGTCTGTTCGGACATGCCGATCGCATCAAGCCGCCGCTTCGCGCATCGCGTCCGCGAGCAATTTGAAATCCTTTTCCCGCGGACTGTTCTTGCGCCAGACAAGCGCGATCGTGCGCGCCGGATGATCGGCATCGAGCGGGCGGGCGACGATATGGGTGTCGCGCAAAATGCCTGCTTCGATCGCCATTTCCGGTAGCATCGTCGTGCCCAGCCCGTTCTCGACCATCTGGACGAGCGTATGGAGCGAGGTGCCCATCATCCGCGCCTCGGCCCGCAATTCGGGTCGATTGCAGGCGGCGAGCGCATGATCCTTCAAGCAATGGCCGTCCTCGAGCAATAGCAGCCGTCCCTCGTCGATAATCTCCGGCGCGATCTGTTTCGGCGGGTCGGCCGGTTCGCCTTCCGGAAAGGCGACGAACAGCCGGTCGTCGAACAGTTCCGCCGCGTCGACCTCGCCGCAGCTATAGGGCAGGGCGAGCAGGATGCAGTCGATCTGGCCGCGCTGCAGCGAATCGCACGCGGCGGGACTCGTTTCTTCGCGCAGGAACAGTTTGAGATCGGGCCAGTCGGTTCGCAATTTGGGCAGGATGTGCGGCAGCAGAAACGGTGCGATCGTCGGGATAACGCCCATCCGCATTTCGCCGGAGAGCGGTTTGCCGGCCGCGCGCGCCATTTCCGAAAGCTCTTCCGCCTCGCGCAGCACCCGTTGCGCCTTGTCCGCGATGGCGAGGCCGAGCGGTGTGAAACGGACCACGCGCCGCGTCCGCTCGACCAAGGTGATGCCGATCAGCGATTCCAGTTCGCGCAGGCCGGCGGACAGGGTCGACTGGGTGACGAAGCAGGCCTCGGCCGCCTTGCCGAAATGGCCATGATCGCGCAGCGCCACCAGATATTGCAGTTGTTTGAGCGTCGGCAGATAGGATGCCATGCGTGCGGGCCCTTTTATCGGTCTGGTAGATCAATATAGTATAATTGATCGATTTAGACAATGATATAAGGCGAAAGCTGCCCTTTTCGGGGTGATAGTGCACCGAACTGGCATTTTTCCGGTTGAACGATTATTAGGTTGCGGTTCGCCACTGGGGGCGGGAGAAGCATATGCCAGGCCGACTGATTGCCTATATCGATTCCATACGGTCCCGCGATCCGGCTCCGCGCTCCCGGATGGAAGTGTTGCTCTACCCCGGCGTTTGGGCTTTTACCTATCACCGGCTTGCCCATCGTCTCTTCCGATCGCGCCTCTTTTTCCTCGCGCGATTCGTCAATCACTGGTCGCGTTTCCTGACGGCTATCGACATTCATCCGGGCGCTAAGATCGGGCGGCACCTGTTTATCGATCACGGCTTTACCGTGATCGGCGAGACCGCGGAGATCGGCGACAATGTCACCATCTACCAGAATGTGACGCTCGGCGGCACGAACCCGGCGGACGGCGTTCCCGGCAAGCGCCACCCGACTATCGAGAACGACGTCATCATCGGTTCGGGCGCGCAGATCCTCGGGCCGATCACGGTTGGCAAGGGCGCCCGGATCGGCGCCAATGCCGTCGTCACCAAGGATGTCCAGCCCGGCGCGGTGATGGTCGGCATCCCGGCCAAGCCGACGCTGATGGACGCCGAGGACAAGCCCGAAGGCTTCGTCCCTTACGGTACGCCGTGCAGCGACATGTTCGATCCCTCGACCCAGCGGCTGGAGCTCATGCGCTGCGAACTCGAACAGCTGCACAAGCAGATCGACGCGCTGATCGCCGAACGCGACGGCGATGAGATGCCGGCTCAGGAGAGCGACTGCGCCTGATGGGCACCGTTACTCCGTTTCCGAATCCGCGCGGTCCCAACGGACAGTCCAGGCCCAACCAGATCGGCTTCGAGCGCGCCGAGCTCAATCGCATCCTCGATCTCTACGGCCGTATGGTCGCGGCCGGGCATTGGCGCGATTATGCGATGAATTTCGAGAAGGATTTCGCGTCCTTCTCGGCCTTCCGCCGCACCGCCGAGCGCCCCGAATACCGGATCGAAAAACGCCCCGCTCTGCGCAACCGCCAGGGCATGTGGGCGCTGCTCAACGAGGCCGGAATGATCCTGAAACGCGGGCACGAGCTGGCGCCCGTGCTGGCTCCCGTCGAACGGCGGTTGCTCAAGATCGTCGGCGAGTAGTTTTTCGGTAGTTCCCTTTTCCTTTTTTGTCAGACCTTCGGCTTTGCCTCAGGCGCCGCACCGGGGTTGATTTTGTCAGATTCGACATTGCGGTCGAGCGCGGTAGATTTGGTTTGCCAGAATTTCCCTAGCGGGAAATCGCGGCACCGCCCTCCGATGGCATCCAACGACGCTTCGCGTCGCCGGAGCCTGTGCCATCTCCGCCCACTCCCCCTCCCGACCTCCCAACAGGGTACACTCAATGGGAGGTCGGGAGGGGGAGTGGGCTGGTGCCGCGACGTTGCGTCAGCAACGTTCTGACAGACTAAGCCGTAACCGTTTCCTTCCCGATCACCGGCAGCCGGCTCGTGATCGCGTCGGGCAGCGGCTTCACCACCAGTCCGCGGGCGTTGTGCCAGAAGGCCGAGAGCAGCAGCAGGGCGGATCCGATCACCAGCGCCGCGAGCGCCACATTGGTCTCGACCGCCCCGAACCGCTCGAACAGGCCGTTCAGCGCCCAAAGTACGTAGATCAGGCTCGACACCATCAGCGCCCGCCGGTCGATCGCCAGCGCGATCGCGCCCATGCCGATATAGAGCGCGATCACCAGCGCCGCGCCCGCTACGCTCAGCGTCCCTTCGAGCACGCCGATTTCGGCGAAGATCGGATGGACGATCAGCGGCGCGGCGAGCAGGTGGAGCCAGAAGGCGACGTCCGAGCGCCGGGTCTCGCGAACCGGATCGCTGATGTCCCAGCGCATCGCCAGCGCGAACACCGCCAGGCCGGAAATCAGCAGGAGCGGGTGCAGAAAGGGCTCGATCTCGCCATTGGTGAGCGCCGCGAGGATGCCGATAATCGTCGCGACCACCGCCCCGGCGCCCGCGGCGATCGTGATCGGCACGCGGAACCGCCGCCAATGGAAAAAGGCGCCGATCGCGGCCACCGCGCCGGCGATGGAGATATAGGTCGCCACCACGGCTTCGTCGCCCGGCCCATATTGGCTCTCATCGCCGATCAATCCCATGGCGACCGCGCCGAACAGTCCGCCGACAAAGGCGAGCAGCAGCAGGATCGACGGGAAAGCCATGCGGCGGACCTTGGTAAAATATTCGGCCAGGCCCCAGGCCGCCGCCGCGACGCCCAGCGCGCCGAGCCAGGGCTGGATCTCGCCGCCCAGCCAGGCAATGGCGACGAACAGGAGTATACTCGCAATCGCCACGAAAATATCGTTGAACCCGCTGACGAGGCGGAAATGCTCCTCGTCGACCAAAGCGGTGGACCGGTCGGCCGCCATGAACCGGCGGAACTTCGCAACATCGGCTTCGGTCAACGCCCCCGCATCGATCGCCGCCTCCAGATCGCTCTCGCTATACATCGCCATTCTCTCCGTTTTGCGCCTCTATACGCTCGCGATAGCATAGGTGTATTGGTGATGCAATACGGTGCTACGATTGACAGTGGTTGACACGGATCGGTGTGGAGGGGGCGGAGGCGGGCGACAAAGAGTCTCTGGCCAAGCCCTTGTCATGCCTCGCTTTTCCGCCCAGTTTTCACAAGCAGCCCCGCCTCCAGGCGCGCGGGAAGCCGAGAAGTAGCGGTCGCCAAGTTTACATAGTTTACACACAGCGACCGGAATGCGGCGGAGACGGCTTGGGACGTTTCCGCGAGGAAGGTAGAGGACAAGGCCGCCGGGCGTGTCATCGTGCGACCATACAGCAAGGGACTGGCTGTAGGACAGGATCATGCGGCCAAAATCGTGTGCGTCTATCTCTGTCGACCGGATTTGCTTTAAGATATACC
This sequence comes from Pseudomonadota bacterium, assembly GCA_039180285.1. Taxonomy (GTDB): domain Bacteria; phylum Pseudomonadota; class Alphaproteobacteria; order Sphingomonadales; family Sphingomonadaceae; genus Parasphingopyxis. The sequence continues at coordinate 14,433 of JBCDDN010000007.1, forward strand.
GTGCATTGCCAAGCATTTTTCCGGTCCGTAAGCATGTCTTCATGCCAACTGACCATCTTGTTCCGGCTGATTTGCGCGAAATGTATCACGTCAAGGAATGGCGGAATGCAGCTGGAATACTGCAAACTGCTTGTGCGGACGAATGGACCGAAGTGATTTCGGTTTTGCGTGATTTTCGACTCCTGAAATCAGAAATACTTACCAAAGGCGGAGCTAAATCGCCTATTGCTAGGCGCATTGATAGCGAATTTTACCAGCGCGGTTGGACTGAGAAAAATTTCGATACGGCGATAACTGTAGATGATGTCGAACATGAGAGTCCGACGCATAGCGTTGATTGTTTCAAAGGACGGGTGGGCATTGAGGTGGAATGGAACAACAAAGATCCATTCTATGATCGCGATCTCAACAACTTCCGTTTGCTTTTTGATCTGCGAGTTATGGACGTCGGAATAATCGTTACGCGCTCGACAGAATTACAAGCGATTTTCAAGGATTTGGGCAAAGGCGCTTCATATGGTGCATCGACAACGCACCATGAAAAACTATGGCCGCGATTGGAAGGCGGAGGTGGGGGTGGTTGCCCTGTTCTGACATTTGCTATTCGGCCGGCGCTTTACGTAGCCGACGTCTGACGGTTATTCTGCCGCAACGGCGCTGTTATAATTGTATGTATCCCAAGTGGGTTCATACTTGTCATCAGCCTGATTGCCCCAAGCCGTCCAGCCGCGCCGCTTGCCTCTGCTGAACATCTCAAGCCGCGGTCCCCAAGAACAATCTTCGATCACCTGATACTGTTCGTCGGGTTTACGGCTATGCTCCCGTTTTCGCGATTGGATCATATTCACCTGACGCCTGCCAGGAGCGAGGGTTCGTGCATTTTTCCCACATACACCAAAAAGCAAGATCTCTGTGACGTTACGGAAATAGAAACCAACACCACGTCCGTCCGAACCACCATCCTTTCGGATCTTGTGCCAGATTATATTCGATACATAGCGGAAGCCCCAGGCCTCCATAACGGATAGTCCGTCCGGTAGCAGGGCATTAGGTACCCACAGATAAAGGTGAGATGGCTCATCAGCGATATCCGCCACCGGCAGTTTTCGAATATCGTCCAACGTCATCGTGGGGTACCGCGCCAGTCTCTTATGTTCCGGTGCCACCTTACCGGTCCGGTTTTGAAACTGCCAAGGCGGATCCGCCAAAATGGTCCCGAATTTCCGGCCTCTTGCCGTTGCGATCAGGTCAACGCTGGCCTCTAAGGCAGGGTCATCAGAAGAGAACATAACAGGATCTTATTTCGCAGTTGCTCATCCGTCAATTTTTTAGCCACAAGTTGCCCCCAACCTTGTTTAGCTTTGTTTTTTCGGGCGTGTTCTTTCGAACAGTCTATCATCCCATCCGAGACATCGACGACGCCCTCGGCTGTAAACCTGCTACTCAAATGGGCTCATCGTTCCATTGCGCTCAGGCGGTTGGGAAAAAAGGGGCGCGTCCATCACCGGGCACGCCCCTTCGCTTTTCGCGAAATGGCCGCGTCAGCCCCCCAGCCCCTGCAGCTTCTTCATCGCCTGCATGCCCTGTTCCGCGCCGCTTTGGGGCACGAATTCTTCCGCGCGGTCGATGATCTGGTCCCAGACCGCGGCGACGCCTTCGGCGTTGCGCTGGTCTTCGGGTAGCGCGACGCCTTGGGTGTGGGTCACGTAAGACGCGTGGAAGAAGCCGCCGCCCGCGCCCACGATCATATTGGTCGGCGCATCTTCGGCCACGAGATAGACGGCGGCCGGCACGACATTGTCGGGCGACAGCGCCTGGAACATTTCGGGCGGCATGATGTCTTCGGTCATCCGCGTGCCGGCGATCGGGGCCAGCGTATTGCATTTGATATTGTATTTGGCGCCCTCGATGGCGAGCGTCTTGGTAAGGCCGGCGAGGCCGAGCTTGGCCGCGCCATAATTGGCTTGCCCGAAATTGCCGTAGAGCCCGGTCGAGGAGGCGGTCATCAGCAGGCGGCCATAGGCCTGTTCGCGCATGGTTTCCCACACTGCCTTGGTGACGGTGGCCGATCCGTTGAGATGGACGTCCACGACGAGCCGGAAATCCTCCATCGTCATCTTGGCGAAGCTCTTGTCGCGCAGAATGCCGGCATTGTTGATGACGATATGGACGCCGCCCCAGGCTTCCACCGTCTTGGCGATCATCTCGACCATCTGCGCTTCGTCGGTCACGCTGCCGCTATTGGCCATCGCGGTGCCGCCGGCCGCCTCGATTTCCTCGACGACCTTGGTCGCCGCGTCCGAAGACCCCGTGCCGTCGCGCGCGCCGCCCAGATCGTTGACCACCACCTTCGCGCCGCGACTGGCGAGATCGAGCGCATAGGCCCGGCCCAGGCCGCCGCCCGCGCCGGTGACGATGGCGACTTTGTCTTCGAAGGAAATGGTCATGATGGGGACTCCGTGATGGGATGTGATCGTGGTTGACGTGCGCGTTAACCCGGCGCGGGGGCGGGTTCAAGCGGGAGTTTATGTCAGAATGTCGTTGATGCAATGTCGCCGCATCGGGATTTGTTTGTCAGACTCGACCTCGCGGTCGAGCGCCGCACCAGCCCGCTCCCCCTCCCCCCCTCCCACAGGGTACAAACACTGGGAGGTCGGGAGGGGGAGTGGGCTGGTGCCGCGACGTTGCGAATAGCAACGTTCTGACAAATTAAACCTGATGCAGCGACATTGCGTCAGCAATGGTCTGACAAACAAATCCCGGTGCCGCGATTTCCCGTCAGGGAAACTCCGACAGAGACTGTTAGCCCACCCCTTCGGCGTCCAGCGCGTAGCCGGCGGAGCGCACCGTGCGGATGATATCGGGCTTGCCGCCCTTGTTCAGCGCCTTGCGCAGCCGCCGGATATGAACATCGACCGTGCGCGGCTCGATATCGCTGTCATGGCCCCAGACCGAATCCAGCAGCCGTTCGCGGCTGAACACCCGGCCCGGATGTTCGAGGAAATGTTTGAGCAGGCGGAACTCGGTCGGGCCGAGCGGCACGACCTGGCCGTCCCGGCGGACCTTGTAGCTCACCGTGTCCATCGCGATGTCGCCATGGAGCAGGGGTTCGCCGGCAAGGGCGGGGCGGACACGGCGAAGCACCGCGCCGACCCGGGCGACGAGTTCGCGCGGGCTGAACGGCTTGGTGACATAATCGTCGGCCCCGGTTTCGAGGCCGCGGACCCGGTCTTCCTCTTCGCCGCGCGCGGTCAGCATGATGATCGGCACGTTAGCGGTATCGGGCATGCGGCGCAGCCGGCGGCACACCTCGATCCCGGACAGTCCTTCGATCATCCAGTCGAGCAGGACGAGATCGGGCGGATTTTCGCGGGCGAGCAACAGAGCCTCCTCGCCGTCGACCGTATGTTTGACGTTGAACTCCTCGCGCTCGAAATGCCAGATCAGCAATTCGGTCAGCGCCATATCGTCCTCGACCAGCAGGAGCTTGGCTTTGCTCATTCTTCCAGTTCCTCCGCCTCCGGCGCATAGGTTTCGCCCGCCGCCCGGTCCTCGAGATAGTCTCCGGTGGCCGCGAAATAGACCATTTCGCCAATATTCGTCGCATGATCGCCGACCCGCTCGAGATTCTTCGCGATGAACAGCAAATGGGTCGATTGGGTGATGTTGTGCGAATTTTCCATCATATAGGTGAGGAGCGCGCGGAAGAGGCTGTCGTAGAAATCGTCGACCGCGGAATCGCGTTCGATCACCATTTTCGCCATCTCCGCATCGCGCGCGGCGAAGGCGTCGAGCACATTATGAACCATCTCCTGGACGATCTGCGCCATCGCGGGGAGGATGCTGAGCGGCTCGATATCGGCGCGATGATCGAAGATCGGCACGCGCTTGGCGATATTCTTCGCATAATCGCCGATCCGTTCGAGCACGGTCGCGATCTTGATCGCGGCGACCGCCTCGCGCAGGTCGTCGGCCAACGGCGCGCGCAGGGCGATCAGGCGGACGGCGAGCCGCTCGACCTCGGCTTCGAGTTCGTCGATCCGATGGTCGTCGTCGATGATCCGCGTGGCGGTCTCCAGATCGTGGCGGGTCAATGCGTGGATCGCATCGCCGATCGCGGTTTCCGCGAGCCCCCCCATCTCCGAGACGAGCGCGCGCAATTCGCCGATATCGTCGTCGAAAGCCTTGACCGTATGTTCGCTGCTTTTGGGCATCGATGTTCCGATTAGCCGTACCGGCCGGTGATATAATCCTTCGTCCGTTCCTGGTGCGGGTTGGTAAACAGCTCGGAGGTTTCGCCATATTCGACGAGACTGCCGAGGTGAAAAAAGGCCGTCCGCTGCGAAACGCGGGCCGCCTGCTGCATGTTATGCGTGACGATCACGATCGCATATTTGCCGCGCAACTCGTGGATCAACTCCTCGATCTTGGCGGTGGCGATCGGATCGAGCGCCGAACAGGGTTCGTCCATCAGGATGACCTCGGGATCGACGGCGATCGCGCGGGCGATGCACAGCCGCTGCTGCTGGCCGCCCGAAAGCGCCGTGCCGCTGTCGCTGAGCCGGTCTTTCACCTCCTCGAACAGGCCGGCGCGGATCAGTGACTTTTCGACGATCGCGTCGAGATCCGCTTTGGACGCCGCGAGCCCGTGGATCCGCGGGCCATAGGCGACATTCTCGTAGATGGATTTTGGAAACGGGTTGGGCTTCTGGAAAACCATGCCGACCCGGGCGCGCAGCTGCACGACATCCATCGTCGGATCGTAAATATCATTGCCTTCGAGATCGATCTGGCCCGTCACCTTGGCGATCGGGATGGTATCGTTCATCCGGTTGAGGCAACGCAAAAAGGTCGATTTGCCGCAGCCCGACGGCCCGATGAAAGCGGTGACGTTATCCATGCCGATATCGATCGAAACATCGTCGATCGCTTGCTTGTCGCCATAATAGACGTCGACGTTGCGGGCCGTCATCTTCAGCGATTCCGGCGCGACGGGCGGTGTTTCGGACCGGGTTTCCGCTTGCGATTCGGTTTGGATGTCCGTTGCGTCGTTCATTGTATCACCAACGTTGTTCATATTTGTTGCGCAGCCAGATCGCGAGTCCGTTCATGGCCAGCAGGAAAAGCAGTAGCACGATAATAGCCGCCGAGGTCTTCTCGACGAACCCGGGATCGAGTTCGTCCGACCACAGGAAGATCTGCACCGGCAGCACGGTCGCGGCATCGGTGAAGCCCTGCGGCGGCGTCGGGACGAAGGCGCGCATGCCGATCAGCAGCAGCGGCGCGGTTTCGCCCAGCGCGCGGCTCATGCCGATGATCGTGCCGGTCAGGATGCCGGGCAGCGACAGCGGCAGCACATGATGGGTGAGCACCTGGACAGGCGACGCGCCGACGCCGAGCGCCGCGTCGCGGATCGAGGGCGGCACCGATTTGATCGCGTTGCGCCCGGCGATCACGATCACCGGCATCGTCATGAGCGCGAGCGTCAAGCCGCCGACGATGGCCGCCGATCGGGGCAGCTCGAACGTGTTGATGAACACCGCCAGGCCCAGCAGCCCGAAGATGATGGACGGCACGGCCGCCAGATTGTTGATCGATACTTCGATCATGTCGGTCCAGCGGTTCTGCGGCGCATATTCCTCCAGATAGACGGCGGCCAGCACGCCGATCGGGAAGGCCAGCGCCAGGGTGACGATCATCGTGAGCAGCGATCCCTTGAAAGCGCCCCATATGCCGGCGAGCGTGGGATCGCTCGAATCCGCCATGGTCAGGAATGTCCAGCTGAAGGCGCGCCGCACCTGACCGGCCTCCTCCAGCTCGCCATAGCGAGCGATCATCGCATCGCGTTCGTCGGATTGCCGCGCGCCGGTGTCGCCGCGCGCCGCGAAATCGACGGCCGTCGAGGCGGGAACCCAAAGCGTTTCCTCGCGGGTCAGCAGCTCGGGATCGGCCGACACGGCCTCGCGCAGCCGCACCCACGCGCCGTTCGACAGTAGATTCGGTCCGTCTTCGCCATAGGCCGCTATCGCCGATTGCCGTGCGAGGCCCTGGAAATCGGCCTGTGCGAGCAGTTGTTCGCGATCGTCGCCCTCCAGCTGGCCTGGCTCGAGAAAGATGTCGGACGCGGTGAAGTTGACGGGCAGGGCGATTTGCACCTGCGTAAAGCCGCGCGCGCCGTTGGCGACCATCGTAAACAGCAGGAACGCCAGGAAGCCGGCGGACAGGAGCACGGCGAAAAGCCCGTAGAAGCGGAACCGTTTCTCGGCCCGATAGCGCGCCCGAATCCGCCGCTGCATGGCATCGGTGGCCCAATCGGTGGGATCGCGGGTGTCGGCGGGGGAGGTGGCGGTGTTCATCTATTCATACGCCTCGCGGAATCGTTTCACCACGCCGAGCGCGATGATGTTGAGCAGCAAGGTGACGATGAACAGCACCAGGCCGAGCGCGAAGGCGGCCAACGTCTTGGAGCTGTCGAATTCCTGATCGCCGGTCAGCAGCTGGACGATCTGGACGGTCACCGTCGTTACACTCTCGAATGGATTGGCGGTCAGGTTGGCGGCGAGCCCGGCGGCCATTACCACGATCATCGTCTCGCCGATCGCGCGGCTGACCGCGAGCAACACGCCGCCGACGATGCCGGGCAGCGCGGCCGGTATCAGGACTTTCTTGATCGTTTCGGAATTGGTCGCGCCCATCGCCAGGCTGCCGTCGCGCATCGCACCGGGCACGGCGGCCAGCGAATCGTCCGCCATCGAGGAGACGAAGGGAATGATCATAACGCCCATCACGACGCCCGCCGCCATCGCCGATTCCGAGGAGGCGCTGGTGACGCCCAGCACGTTGACCGCAAAATCGCGCACGGCCGGCGCGACCGTCAGCGCGGCGAAATAGCCGTAGACGACCGTGGGGACGCCGGCGAGAATCTCGAGTATCGGTTTCATCACCGAACGCACCCGTGCCGGCGCATATTGGGTGAGGTAGACCGCGCTCATCAGGCCGAGCGGGATAGCGACGATCATCGCGATGATCGCGCCGATGAGGATCGTGCCCCAAAAGAGCGGAATCGCGCCGAACGAGCCCGGATCGTCGCTGAAGGTCGTCGATGTCGGGCTCCATTGGGTGCCGAAGATGAACTCGATCGGCGAAATCCGGTCGAAAAAGCGGATCGTTTCGAACAGGAGCGAGGCGACGATGCCGATCGTGGTGAGGATCGCGATCAGCGAGGCGATCAGCAGCACCCACATGACGACGCGCTCGACCCGGTTGCGGGCGCGAAAATCCGGGCGGACGCGGAGAAAGGCGAAAGCGCCGCCGGCAAAGGCCAGCAGCAGAGTCGCGACGATGCCGATCATGCCGTAGAAGGACGAGGCCTCCTGATAGGCGGGGACGAGCGCCTCGGATTCCTGGTTGAATGCGGCACGGAGCGATCCGTCGGCCAGCGCCCGGGCCTCGCCCATGATCGCGGATCGCTGAATGTCGGAATCCGGAAGATTTTCGGCGGCCGGACTCAACAGGACCGATTGCTCGACCATGCCGGGCATGACCACGGACCAGACGGACAGAAAAAGCAACGCCGGCACTGCCAGCCAAAGCGCCACATACCAGCCATGATATCCCGGCAGGGAATGCGCGCGGTTGCCGTTGGCAGGTTGCATCTGAACAACGCGTACTCGGGCGACGAACCAGCCGATAACGGCGAAACCCATCACCAAAACGAAGAGGAAAAAGATCGACACGGTCTCGTTCAGTTCCTTCTTCCGGCGGACGTCTCAGCCGGCTGTATCGACCAATTTCGCAGCACCCCGGATTGCATGCGATATACCCCTAAATCTGGCACGTAATAATGCCCTGGTGGATGTAAAAACCGGCCCGTTATTCGATCATCGCGAATCGCGCATGGCGACCAGCGATGGCACCTCCGCCTTTGTGACACTCTCGTTACGAGAAGATGACATCGCCGTCGGTTTTTTCGGCAAATCGACGCTCACAATGGTGCCCTTCCCGGCTTCGCTTTCGATGTTGAGCCGACCGCGATGGCGCTCAACGATATGTTTGACGATCGCCAGTCCGAGTCCGGTGCCGCCCAGCGAGCGGCTGCGGCCCGGATCGACGCGGTAGAAACGCTCTGTCAGCCGGGGAAGATGCTCGGGTGCGATGCCCTCGCCCTGATCCTGTACGACGAGCCTTACCATCGTGTCCGAGATCGGTTCGTAGCGAATAGCGACCGGATGGATGCCGTCCCCATATTTGAGCGCATTGCCCACCAGATTGCTGATCAGCTGGGTGATCTGCACCCGGTCGCCTGCGATCCGTACCTCGTCCTCGTGCGGTTCGATCTCGATCCGGTCGCTGTCCACGCCCTGGGCGGCGCAGGTCGACAGGCATGCTTCGTCGATTAATGGGCCGAGCGCGATTTCTTCGTCCGGGGCGCGATATTTCTCGGCCTCGATTCGCGAGAGCGACATCAGATCCCCGATAAGCCGCTGCATCCGGCTGGCCTCGCCATGCATGATTTCGAGGAAGCGGTTGCGCGTCTTCTTTTCCTTGGCCGCCCCGTCCTGCAGGGTTTCGATATAGCCGAGCAGCGATGCGAGCGGGGTGCGCAGTTCGTGGCTGGCATTGGCGACGAAATCGGCGCGCATCTTTTCGGCCGCATGGGCGCCGCTCCGATCGGCGAGGCGGACGAACCGGGCATTGCTCTTCAACTCGTGGATGATCAACTCCCAGGGCCGTTCGCGCTCGCCGATCCCGACCAGCTCCATCGCGACGCGCGATTCTTCCACGCCGGCTTCGCCCGTGAGCCGTTCGGCGGCGGCCGGGTGGCGGATCGCCAGCCGGACATCCTCGCCCACGATATGCGTGCCGAGCAGATTCTCGGCCGCCGGATTGGCACTGACGACACGGCGGCCGACGATCAGCAAGCTGGGATCGTCGATCGCGTTCATCAGCTCTTCGAGCGTCGGAAACAGGGATTCGTCGGGTGGCGGCGGGGCGACCGGTTCGGGTTCGATTTCCGAATCGTCCGGTTTTGCCGACCGATATCCGACGAGCACGATCCCGCCGAGCACGCCGCCCAGACAAGCGAGTGCCACCGGAAGGGGCGGTGCGCCGAGCGCATAGGCGGCGAAACCGAGGCCAAAGGTGGTTAACAGCGCGACAATCGCGCGGAGAGGGGTTATCTGGCCCATTGGGCGTCGTAATACAGCGCTATTGTTACACTCGCCAGTAGGCGGGAAAATGACTAGCATGGACCCGGTGCCGGCGAGAATGCGGGAAGGATGGCATGACCGAGAAACGCGAAGACGAACAGGCCGATAGCGGCGAACCCGGCATGGCGAAGCCCGGCCGGCGTCAGGTATTGGCGCTTGGCGCCGCTGCCGCGTCGACGGTGGTCACCGTTCGTCCGGCGCTCGCCCAGGCCCAGGTCTCGATCATGGCGTGCGAAATCCCGATCCCCGATCCCGGGCGCATGGGCAACTATATCGCGGCCGACGGTTCGGTCGTGCCGCCGGGAACGCCGGGCGCCTTTCCGCCGCCGGGCCGCAACCTGATCGGCGAGGAAGTGCGCGATGCCGTGCTGAGCGGCAGCCCCATCCCGGGCTATGGCTACGAACAGAGCCAAGCCTATACCAACTATATCCGCAGGCTGCAGACCGGCATGAGCGGTTTTACCTGCTACGCGTCAATCCAGATGTCGCGGAGCTGACGCCGATCGGTTGAAGCGTTCGGCGAAATGGCAGATCGTGCGGCAGGAGGAATATAGCGTGGAAATGATTGATGTGCTCCTGCGCAGGCAGAAGCCCAGGACGGCATACGCTGTCATTTGCGGCTCTAGGCTCCTGCCTGCGCAGGAGCATAGGCTTTAGTGGCTGCTGATCCCGTTTATCGTGCCGATCCGCCCGAGGCCCGGCGCGTCATTGCGCTGGACGGCGTGGCATTGATCTTTCACCGGCCGTCCGGGCTCACCCATATCGTCGCGCCGCCCGCGCCGCAGATACTCGACGCGCTGACCGAGGGAGATGCCGGGGCGGAAGCGCTGCTCGACCGGCTCGAGCGCGATTACGAGTTCGACGACAGCCAGGATCTCGAAGCGGCGCTGGAGGCGCGTCTCGCCGAGCTCGAGACCGCCGGTCTGGTTTGGCGGGCATGAGACACGAATTCCGCGTGACGGTCGGCCCCACCGGTTTTCGGATCGGGTCCGATTGGAAGCAGCCGCTCGACCGGCTGGCGGCGCTCTATCGCGGCTATCCGGCGCCCGAAATTCCGGATTTCACCGTCCGCCTGTTCGCGCGGCGCCACTGGCGGCGGATCGTTCGGCCTTCGGTGACGATCGGTGGCGATTATATGCTGCCCGATGCCGCGCCGCTGTCGCTCGCCCATGGCCTGCTCGGCGCCGAGATGGGGATGAACCTGCAGATGGCGCTCGGCCAGCGCCGCTATCTGCTGCTCCATGCCTCGGCGGTGGAGCGCGACGGCAAGGCGGTGCTGATGACCGGCGAATCCGGTGCGGGCAAATCGACGCTCTCCGCGCTGCTCGGCGAACGCGGCTGGCGCTTTATGGGCGACGAGTTCGCGCTGATCGATCTGGAGACTGGAGCGCTTCACGCCTTTCCCCGTCCGGTAAGCCTGAAGAACGAAGCGATCGGACTGTTCGAGAGCGACGTCGAGCCGTGCCGGCTCGGGCCGCGGATGTGCGATACGCCCAAGGGCGATATCCGTCATTTGCGGCCGCCGGACGATGCCGTCGAGCGGATGGCGGTGCCCGCGAAGCCGGCGCTTTTGCTCTTCCCGCGCTTCGGCCATGCGCCGGACGTTCGCGATATCGGCGAGGCGGAGGTGTTCGTTCGGCTGACCCAGGCCTCGACCAATTACGTAGCGCTTGGCGAGGCGGCTTTCCATGCGCTGTCCACGCTCGTGCAAACCGTACCGACCCGGGCGATCGACTATCCCGATACCCAAAGCGCGATCGATACCGTCGAACGGTTATGGGCGGAGCTGGCGGAATGAGCGATGCCCGCCTCCTGATCCGCGCATTGACCGATCCCGCGTCGACCGCCGTTCTCGATGCCGATGGCTGGACGGCATTGATCGCCATGGCGCGCGGGGAAATGCTGATGGGCAGCCTCGCTCATCGGCTCGACGGGCTGGCACTTCCGGAAACGGCCGCCCGGCTCTGCGCGGACGCTCTCCGTTCGGCGGACCATGGGCGGCGCCAGGCGCTGTGGGAGGCCGAGATGACGCGCCGCGTCCTTTCGCCGCTCGGCGAACCGGTCGTACTGCTCAAGGGCACCGCCTATGTCGCCGCCGGGCTTTCGGCGGGGGTCGGCCGATCTATCGGCGACCTCGATATCCTTGTGCGTCGCGACGCGCTGGATGCCGTCGAGCGCGCGCTGATCGACCAAGGCGGCTGGGAGTGGGTGAAGGAAGACGAATATGACGACGCCTATTATCGCGATCACATGCATGAGCTGCCGCCGCTGATCCACAAGGATCGGGACCGGATGATCGACGTCCACCACACGGTGCTGCCGCTGACCGCGAAGCCGACGCCCGACGCGGAATCGATGATCGCGGAGAGCGCAGCTTTGGAGGACGGCCTGCGTATCCTCTCGCCGCCCGATATGATCTGCCACGCCGCCGCCCATCTCTTCGCCGATGGCGATCTGGCCGGCGGGTTGCGCAACCTGTGGGATATCGACCGGCTGTGCCGCGACTTCGGCGGTCGGGACGGGTTCTGGACGGCCCTCGGCGAACGGGCGGACCGGCACCAACTGGCCGGGCCCGTCGCCCGGGCGCTGCGCCTTGCCGAGACGCTTTACGATACACCGGTCGACGGCGATATCGCCGGACGGGGGAGGGCGGGCGATACACTCTGTGTCCGCCGTCTGCTCGCCCGCGACGGCTGGGGCCGGGAAGCGCACAAGGGTTTACGGCTCGCTTTCTATATCCGCTCGCACTGGCTCCGGATGCCGCCGGTCATGCTCGCGAAGCATCTCTGGACCAAATGGCGGAAGGATTGATTGGGCCCGATCCCCGGCGGGCTCATGCCGGTGCCGTATCGGCGGCGAGGCCAGGAAAGGCGGCGGACAAGATCCTAGGACGCAACTCGCCATATAGATCGCCGAACATCTCATATTTTTCCATGAGCGCTTTCAGGCTCTCCGCGTCTTGCATGAAACATCGCAGGCCGATCACGAATAGAGCATGACTTTCGATCTGGCTGCGGAACAGCGCTGCATAGCTGTGCTTTTCACTTTCACTCAAAACGGGATCGCCGTCGATCTTGTCGAGGATGGTTTCGACAAGGCGAAAATAGGGCCCAAAATCGCTTTCGAACCGGCTGTATACCCGGTCGTCGAATATCTTCGTCACCTCATCCTTGGGGAGCGCCTTATCCTTCGTGCCACCGCCGGATTTTATCCAGGCGCGCATCTCTCTCACCACGAAGAGGATTGCGATCTTTCCCGTGACCATGAGGTCTGTCTTCGCGCCCCGGTCGAGCTGGATCGGCGATTCCATGAAGTCGACACTGAAGCGGTAACGAAGCCCGTCGCGCACGCCGTGCAGCAGGTCGATCAGGCGGAAGAACAGAGCATCGAACCGGTCCATGTGCAGTTCGCGCTGCTGTATCCGGAGTGCCGTGCCCTGAAACAACAGGGTCGCAATAATGGCGGTGAAGCCGAGCGCTCCGAACAACGCGCTGAAAGCGCCAAACGAACCGCCCCATTGCGATAACCGTTGCAGCGCACTGGCCGGCGGATCGATCGCCGCGGCTGGCTTGCCGTCCGCCGGCGCGTTTTCTTCCGGCGTTGATACCTCGCCGATCCAGGTTTGGAATATCCGGTCCGTATGGGTCGCCCAATAGAACCAGAAAAAGATGATGGCTGCGAAGATCAGCAGCGAAACGAAGATGATCGCGCGATAAGAGAAAAGCGGGAATTCGCTCATCTTGCGCCGCCGAGCCGCGCCCTGCTGTTCGGAGGATTTGAAGATCGACATCGTTGAGTTTTTATAGGCGTTCAGAGACGCATGTCCAAAGGCATTCCCCACGCGACGTCGGACGATCCCAGGGGTTGGAGCGCGATCATCTCAGGCAAGACGGTTTGAACCCGGCCGCGCTTCGCTATGGAAATGGCAAGTATTTGCTGGCAGACCGCCCAGCATAATGACCGATAGTTCAGACATCACGCCGCCCGGCCCCTTCGCCGCCGTCATCCTCGCCGCGGGCAAGGGCACCCGGATGAAATCCGCGCGCCACAAGGTGCTGCACCCGATCGCCGGCAAGCCGATGCTCGGCCATCTGATGGACGAGTTGGCGATCCTGGAGCCGACGGAAACGGTGGTCGTGCTCGGTTCCGGGCGCGAGGAAGTCGAGCCGTTCGTCGAGGCGCGCGGCGGCAAGGTCGCGTTGCAGGAGGAGCAGCTCGGCACCGGGCATGCCGTGCTGCAGGCGCGCGAAGCCCTGGCGGGGTTCGACGGGATGGTGTTGGCCTGTTTCGGGGACGTGCCGATGGTGCGGGCGCGAACGGTCGCGCTGATGCTGCATCGGCTGCAGGCGGACCAACCGGCTTGCGTCGTGCTCGGCTCCCGCCCCCACGACCCGCTTGCCTATGGCCGGATCATCGCGGATCCATCCGGCCGGATCGAAAAGATGGTCGAATACAAGGATGCGAGCGATGAAGAGCGCGCCGTAAACCTTTGCAACTCAGGGCTTATCGCGGCGAAGGCGCATGACATGTTCGCGCTGCTCGATCGCGTCGGGAACGACAATGCCCAAGGCGAATATTATCTGCCCGACATGGTGATGGTGGCGCAGGCGGACGGGCGGCACAGCGCGGTGATCGAGGCCGAACCCTGGGAGGTTGCCGGGATCAACAGCCGTGCGGAACTCGCCGGGGTGGAACGCGAATGGCAGGATCGCCGCCGTACGCGCGCGATGGCTGCCGGCGCGACGCTGACCGATCCGGCAACGGTCTGGTTCAGCCATGATACCGAGATCGGCCGTGACGTGACGATCGAGCCGCAGGTCCGCTTCGGCCCCGGCGCGAAAGTGGCCGACGGCGCGACGATCCATGCCTTCAGCCATATCGAGGGCGCGAGTGTCGGGAAGAACTGTTCGGTCGGTCCCTATGCGCGGCTCCGCCCCGGCGCGGTGATGGAGGAAGGCGCGAAGGTCGGCAATTTCGTCGAGATGAAGAAAGCGGTGCTGGGCCCCGGCGCCAAGGCCAGCCATTTGACCTATCTCGGCGATGCGACCGTCGGCGCGAACGCCAATATCGGCGCGGGCACGATCACCTGCAATTATGACGGCTTCTTCAAATATCGGACCGAGATCGGAGAAGGGGTCTTTATCGGATCGAACAGCGCGCTCGTCGCACCGGTCAAGATCGGCGACGGCGCTATCGTCGGCGCCGGATCGGTGGTCACGAAGGATGTCGAGGCCGATGCGCTGGGCGTCGCGCGGGGCGAGCAGAGCGCGAAGCCCGGCTGGGCGAAGAAGTTCCGGGACGTGATGGGGCGAAAGAAGGCGTCGGAATAGGGGATCGGAAAGCCTGGTGAGAAATTTGCCGGCCTGACCAGTGACGCGCCTTTGCGAGCCTCTGGTCAGCCGTCGGCTCTCGGTTTCGGCATTAGGCGGCCATCACCATCAGAGTGGCCGCGAAAGAAACCGTGGTGGTTGCTATTGCTGCAAAATAATATGCCATGATGTGTCTCCTGTGTCGGGGTCGAATTCCCCTTGGTTAGAAAGTCAGAACCGCGACGGTGCTGCCGAAGCATGCAAAGGTGGCGGCGGCCGCGAAAACTGAGGTCAGAGCGTAGTTCATCGTTGTTCTCCGTCGTGAGGGGGAATTCCCTCCTGATGAGAGCAGTTTTAGGCGGGCGCTAAACCGTCCGTTGTGAGGTGCCTCACAGTTTTTGCGCGCACATATGTGGCGTCGATCACATTATCGGGCGGCCTGGATGTCGATCATGGTTCGGGTCGTATTGAGATACCGCAGCGGGCGAATGCGTCATGCTTCCGACAGCGGCGGTTCTGGACGAGCTATCGTCAAACCGTCACTATCACCGAATTATTGGCAGCCGACGGCAATGTCTGGGGGAAGCGCGTAAATGGGGAAGAAGATGTTCATATGGTCGGCGCATCCGCGCGCGGGATCACTCAGCGACGGACTGGCGGATGCCTATGCAAGCGGCGCCCAACAGGCCGGAGCGGACATACGCGTTCAAAAGCTCAGCGCGATGGCGTTCGATGGGGAGTTCCAGGGCTATGCGCAGCCCATGCCCGAACTCGAACCCGACCTTAAAGCCTGGCAGGACAATATCGCCTGGGCCGATCATCTCTTTTTCGTCCACCCCTATTGGTGGGGCGCGATGCCGGGACGGGCTAAAGCGGTGCTCGACCGCGCTCTCGTACCCGGATTTGGTTTCAAATATCACGACAAGGGGCTGGGCTGGGACAAGCTGCTGACCGGCAAGACCGCTGATGCGATCATCACTTCGGACACCCCGCCCTGGTACGATACACTGAGAAACCGGAAATCCGGGCGGCGGGTCCTGAAGAACCAGGTGCTCGGATTCTGCGGCGTGAAGGTGAACAGGATCGTTCAGATCGGTCCGGTCAAGACATCCGGCCAGGACAAGATCGACGGCTGGATCGCGAAAGCCGAACGCATGGGTGCATCGGCCTGACGGGTTGAGGACGCCTCGGCGCCGCGCCTTATGATTCGATCAGATGTCGGGGCCCCGGTCCCTTGAGGCCGGCCCGGTCTTCAGGGTTGTAGAGCTGGCACTTCTTCAGGCTCAGGCAACCGCAGCCGATACAGCCGTCGAGCCGGTTCCGGGTGCGTTCGAGCTCCGCGATCCGCGCGTCGATCGTTCCACGAATGGCCTTGCTGATGCGCGTCCAGTCGCGCTGGGTCGGCGCGCGACTCTCGGGCAGTTTGGCGAGCTGGAGCGCGATTTCGCCGATCGACAGGCCGAGCTGCTGCGCGATCAGGACGAAGGAGAGGCGACGGATGTCGGAGCGGAGAAACCGGCGCTGACCGCCCCCGCTGCGCAGCGGATGCACCAGTCCTTTCTCTTCGTAGAAACGAATCGCCGACACCGAAAGGCCGGTTCGCACGGCGAGGTCCCCGATTGAGAGTAAAGTTGTTCCGGCCATGAGTGCGATCGCATTTTTCACTGAAGAAAGATCTTGAGCTCAACTTAACTTGAGGTTGTACGAATCGCAAATTGGAACGAGCGAGGCCCGGTTTGCACTGCATTCAGCGGTGCCATCCGGCCTCCGGTTAGGGAGATCAAGAGATGACGAACGGCAGAATAGAACATGTGAACATTACCGTGACCGACCCGAAGCGATCGGCCGATCTGATGCGCGATCTGTTCGGCTGGAAGGTCCGGTGGGAGGGGCCGTCGATGCTTGGCGGTCATACGATCCATGTCGGCAATGACGAAGACTATCTGGCGCTTTACACCAACGAAGACATGCAGGCCGCCGATCCGCAATTTGCGAAGGGCAAGCCGCTCAACCATGTCGGGGTCGTGGTCGACGATCTCGACGCCGTGGAGCGCGAAGTGATCGCGGCTGGGCTCGAACCGTTCAATCACGACGATTACGAGCCTGGCCGGCGTTTCTACTTTTTTGACTGGAACGGGATCGAGTTTGAGATCGTCAGCTATGCCTGAGCGCCCGAAGAAATCGCGCTGGGAGGCGTTCTGCGCCGCCATGGTCAAGCATGGTCACGGCCGAACGGTTGATATCTCGGCTGTCTCATCGAAACGAAAACCGAGGACATGTGGTGAGGAGCCGTTATCTCGCGGGCACAACTGTTCCCAGCAAACCCAGCTTATCGATCGGGATCGTCCTCCACCAGAATAGCGCTTCCATCTTCGCCGAATTCTTGATCAGCGCTGTCCGGTTGTTCGCCTGACGGTTCTATCTCGACCGTTGGTATCTCGTCCGTGTCATTGATGGCGGATTCACCTGCAGTCACTTCAGTCGCGGCCTCCGCTCCGATATCAGTCTGTGTATCTTCGCCTCTGATCCATGGAGGGTCAACGCGGCCTTCATCCTCTTGTCTATCTCGCCAAACCATCCTGTGTGATCGGCGGGTGAACTCCTCTTCCGTCGAAGGCGACAAGTTGGGTCGCCCTACGAAGAGCCCCATTCTGATGGTGCAGCGGATATATTGGGTCTCATCCGGTTCGGCTTCAACGTTGAGAACATCGGTCGCTTCGGTGCGGACGGAGTACTGATACGGTCCAGGTTCGACGACATGCGCGAAGTACGCTCCGCTGTTCAGCCGTCCGATCATGGTCTCGCCTTCTCTGATCCGGCACCGGACCAACGGCCCGCCACCACCCTGGCGGTAGAATACTATTTGGCTCATCCCTGCAGGAGGGGGCGGAACGGTGATCGGCAAACCATCGTTTCGATCGAGCAGCTTTTGCGCGTTCGCTGATGCACGATTATCGGCTCCATTAGCACCAGTTACCGGCATGATCAGCAGAGCTGATACGGCAAGGCCTGACCATATTGGCTTCATATCCATCATGATGTTTCTTCCTCATCCATATCTGTTTCCAACGAAGCTCCTTCACGAACGGCTCAGCGATCTGCTGGATTCTCGCTAACCGGAACAAAAGTATCTTGCCTAATCATTGCGCTCCCACGAGCGCCGGGCTCAACGTCAATATTGCCTCCGGAAACAGCAAAGGCGAATAGGCCTGCGGCTATGCCAATTCCAGTCGCAAGTGCCTGATTGTCGTCGCCGACTTCTTGAAAGCGAAAACTTCGTAATGCGATTTGCGTACCCGTATAATCGAGATAACGGGCCGCTAGTATCAGTTCCCCAGCACGCCCCGCCGCGCCGGCACCTGCTCCGTGCACGACCTCTCCTAAACCTTCGGTTCCAGCCGGAACCGCAATCTGGTCATCGATTATGATGGGTTCTGCCAGCGCTATTCGAAAAGTATCGCCATGACGGCTATGTCTGCTGCTAAGCGGCTCGAGAACTTCCAAAATGACCGGCGTTAGTGCGGAAACGAGGCAGCACGGGACCGCGCTGTCAACGGGCTCCGCAATGCCGCTGGCAATGGCACTCTGCGATGTTTCATCGGCGACTAATTGTCGGCTGGAGTCGATTGATATACCGGGACCTATATCTTCTGCTGTGAGTTGTGCAGTCAGCGATGTCAGGAATGCAAATGATGTGATGATCGCTAGTTTTCGGACAATCATGCCGCGCCCCGTACCCTGTCCCAAACCTAGACTAAAGCATTCAGAATCATGGTCAACTGGAATTGCTGAACACCGTCTGCCTGCCTCGGCTGGCGGATTATAGCCTAACCGAGTAAGGGCGCATGATAGTGTGGTTAGCGGGACGAGACACAAATGTGCGGTATCATCGGAATCCTCGGCAAGAACAATGTCACCGACCGGCTGATCGAAGGGCTGAGGCGGCTCGAATATCGGGGCTATGACAGCGCCGGTGTCGCGACGCTCACCGAGTCCGGGATCGAGCGGCGCCGGGCGGAGGGCAAGCTCGACAATCTCGTGACGGTGCTGGCCGGCGACCCGGTCGACGGTGTCACGGGAATCGCCCATACCCGCTGGGCGACCCATGGCGCGCCGACGACCGACAATGCGCATCCGCATGCGACCGAGGAAGTCGCCATCGTCCACAACGGCATCATCGAGAATTTCAAGGAGTTGCGAGACGAACTGGTTGCGCGCGGCCGGACGTTCGAAAGCGAGACCGACACCGAGGTCGTCGCCCATCTGATTTCCGAGCAGGTCGAAACCGGCGTCGCGCCGCGCGATGCGGTTCGCAAGACTCTGGATCGTCTGCATGGCGCCTTTGCGCTGGCGATCATGTTCAAGAGTGATCCGGACATACTGATCGGTGCGCGGCTGGGTTCGCCGCTGGTCGTCGGTCATGGCGACGGGGAGAGCTTCTTCGGTTCGGACGCGCTGGCATTGGCGCCGTTCACCCAGAAGATCAGCTATCTCGAAGAGGGCGATATGGTCGTCATCACGCGCGATTCGACGATGATCTATGACGAGCAGGATCAGTTGATCGCGCGGCCGGTGGCATTGTCCGGCGCATCGGCTGCGGCGAACGACAAGGGCAACCACGCCCATTATATGCAGAAAGAGATTTTCGAGCAGCCGATCGTCGTCGCCCAGACCCTGCAAAGCTATCTGCGGCCATTGGAAGAGCAGGTGGCGCTCCCCGACATGCAGTTCGATCTCGCCGGGTTCGACCGGATCTCGATCGTCGCCTGCGGGACGTCTTCCTATGTCGCGATGATCGGCAAATATTGGATCGAGCAATTCGCGCGCGTACCGGTCGAGGTCGATGTCGCGTCCGAGTTTCGCTATCGCGAACCGGTCCTCACGAACAACCAGCTGGCGTTGTTCATCTCGCAGTCCGGCGAAACGGCCGACACGCTGGCCGCACTCAAACACTGCAAGGCGGCAGGCATAAGGACGGCAGGTATCATCAACGTGCCCACCAGCTCGATGGCGCGCGAGGTCGATCTGCTGCTCTCGACCCATGCCGGGCCGGAGATCGGCGTCGCGTCGACCAAGGCATTTACCTGTCAGCTGGCCGTGATGGCGGCCTTCGCGACCAACCTGGCGCGCGCCAAAGGCAAGCTCGATGGCGATGCCGAGCGCGATATCGTGCGGCATCTGTCGGAGGCCCCGGAAGCGATGAACGCCGCGCTCGACCATGACGCGGACATCGCGGCGATGGCGGGCAAGATCGCCGAGGCGCGCGACGTGCTCTATCTGGGGCGCGGGATCGATTATCCGATGGCGCTCGAAGGGGCGCTTAAGCTCAAGGAAATCAGTTACATCCACGCCGAAGGCTATGCGTCGGGCGAGATGAAGCATGGGCCGATCGCGCTGATCGATGATGCGGTACCGCTGATCGTGATCGCGCCGTCCGGGCCGCTGTTCGAAAAGACGGTGTCCAACATGCAGGAGGCCCAGGCGCGCGGGGCGCAGGTCGTGCTGATCTCCGATGCGGACGGCATCGCCAAGGCGGGCGAGGGGACGATCGCCACGATCGAAATGCCCAAGGTCCATCCGCTGATCGCGCCGCTCGTCTATGCGATTCCGGTACAGCTGCTCGCCTATCATGTCGCGGTGGCGAAAGGCACCGATGTCGATCAGCCACGGAATCTGGCGAAGAGCGTGACGGTGGAATGAAGCATCACTGGGGTGACTGGCTTGATCGAAGCGGAGGTCATTGGACGTTCACTCCCAATGCGGAGCGATACGCCTATTTACTAGACGACCTGGCCGATCTTTCTAGAAATGTGACAATACTGACGATTTCAAAATCAACCAGTAACTGGGAACGAATTTTCGAGCTTGCTTGTTTGACCGAGCTCACATTGCACGAGCCAAATCGCGAGCAACTCCACGCCGTTTCGAAACTGCGGAGCCTGTCTAGGTTGAGGATTTCACACGCGCGTCCAAGAAATTTGGATTTCTTGACATGTTTGGAAAATCTAAGCGAAATCGTCCTCGAATACGTTTCTGGTGTCGGCGATCTTGCGCCTCTTGGCGAGATTCGTGCGTTGCGTGCGTTGCATCTAGAAAATTTACGAGGTATCCGCGATTTTTCGGGACTGTCGTTCGCAAACAATCTCAGATATTTGTCGATAACAGGAACGCTCGATTGGGATCAGCCAATCGCATCGCTTGATTTCTTGGAGCCGATGAAAGATCTTGAATTCTTTCTACTCGGTTCGGTGAAAGTCGAAGCCCAGTATCCGGCAACACTACCACTCGCTCGACTAACGGGCTTGAAGAAGGTCAAACTCGTCAGGAACAAGCTGCCTGTAGAGGAATTTGCGCTTGTTGAGGTTGGTCTTGATGGTGTCGAAGGCGCACATTTCGAACCGTGCCAGAGGTTTCCATACGGTTACGTTGCTCTGAGCGGCGATGATATTCGAAGCCGGGTTCCAGTTTCGGAGCTGTCGAAACGTTTTCCTGAAGTCGTCGTCCGTTACGATGGAAGTCGAGAAATACCTGACCCAAATAATGATTGGTATGTTCGTTTGGGTAAGGGTGCGGGGCGAATAAAATCTACCGATCCGAAGGTCGAAGAAAAATGTTCCGCTTATGCGGAGCATTACAACGCGCTGAAAACAAGTGCGCGTGAACTCCTCAAAACCGTGGAGACTTAAATGAACCTGATCGTCATATTCGCGACGCTGTCCGGCGCGATGGCGGTCGGT
Source organism: Pseudomonadota bacterium (assembly GCA_039180285.1). Classification (GTDB taxonomy): domain Bacteria; phylum Pseudomonadota; class Alphaproteobacteria; order Sphingomonadales; family Sphingomonadaceae; genus Parasphingopyxis. Next base: position 35,688 of record JBCDDN010000007.1, read on the forward strand.
GCCGGAGCGTTCGGCGCCCATGGCGCGCAGGGCGATGCGGCGGAATGGCTTAAGACCGGCGCGCAGTATCAGCTTGCGCATGCGTTGGCAGCGCTTCTCGCCGTGCAGCTCGATGTGCGCGGACCGGCTTGGCTTTTCGTGGCCGGCGGGCTGATCTTCGCCGGTACGCTCTATTTGATGGCGCTCGGCCTACCGCGCTGGCTTGGCGCGATCACGCCGATCGGTGGAACCTTGCTGATCGGCGGCTGGCTCTGGCTCGCTTGGGCTGCTGTGCGTGGCGGGTAGCGGCGCCGGGCGAATGGACCCAAAGCCGAAGATCATCATCCTCAACGGGGTTAGCAGCGTCGGCAAGTCCACATTGGCCAAGGCGGTGCAAGCGGCATCGCGCCTGCCCTTCCTGCATGTCTCGCTGGATGCTTTTCTCGCGATGATCCCGGCACGCCTGTTTGATCATCCGGACGGTATCACGTTCCGCACCTTGAAGGCCGACGGTCCGTCCGTCACCGAAGTGATAACCGGACCTGTCGCCGATCGCATGCTGCAGGGCATACCGTCGACTGTCGCCGCACTGGCCAAGGCCGGCAACAATGTCATCGTCGACGACGTCTTTTTTCGCGGCGGGGAGCGGCAGGGCTATAGCGGCGCGCTTGCGGATTTCGACGTTGCTTTTGTCGGGCTGTTCGCTCCTCTCGAAACTATCGAAGCGCGCGAACGTGCGCGCGGCGATCGCAATATCGGGCTGGCGCGTTGGCAATTCGATCGCGTGCATGCCGGCCAGAGTTACGACCTGGAAATCGATACCAGCGAGAAAAGCACGGCAGAGTCGGCACGCATCCTGTGTAAAGCGCTGGAAATTATCTGAACCACCTCAATGCGTTCAGGCCCGCGGCGTTTATTCCAGTGAAGGTTCCGCTGCGATCGCTTCGACCATCCGGTCGATGAAAATGCGGGTCTTGGCCGGTACGAAAGACGAGCTTGCATAGAGCGCATGGACGGGAAACGCTGGTGTCGTCCAGTCCGGCAGGATCGCGACCACACTGCCGTCCGTCAACTCCTCCTCGAATGCCCAGACCGGCCCGAGATGCAGGCCGACACCGCCCATGACCAATTCGCGGATCGCGGTAACGCTGTTAGCCGACGCGCGACCCGTCACGGTCAGACCGTGCTCCTTATCGTCCTTGCCGAGCGTAAATCCGAGGCGGTGCTGGCCGGTCCGGTAGAAAATGAAGTCGTGATCCGAAAGCTCTTCCGGGTCGGTCGGCACGCCATGGGTATCGATATAGCGTTGTGCCGCGACGATCACGCGCGGAACTGCGCCCAGCCGCCGGGCGATCAGGCTGGAATCGGGCAGGCGGCCGATGCGGATCGCGACATCGATCCCGGCTTCGTCGAGATCGACAAACTCGCTGCCGAATAGCTGCTCGACGGCCAGTTCGCTTTCGTCGCGCAAGAGACGGGCGAGCACGGGGGTCACGAACCGCGCGCCGAAATCGACCGGGGCGGCCACCCGCAATCGCCCGCGCGGGGTATCGATGAGCGTGCCGATCTCGGTTTCGAGCGCCCCCTGTTCATCGAGCAGCCTCCGCATGCCGCGATAATAGCGGTCGCCCGCTTCGGTCGGCACAGACCCCGTGGTCGAACGACGCAGCAGCTGTGCCCCCAGCCGTGCCTCAAGCCCGGCGATCCGCCGGCTGACCGCGGACGGATCGGCGCCGATCTCCTCGGCTGCCGCCTTGAAGCTGCCAGTGTCTACGACGCGAATGAAAAGCTGTTCGGGCGTCACATCTTTACCTGCAAAAAACACATGTAAAGAATGAATATTATCAGTCTACATGAATCTGAAGCAATGCGCCATCTCTTCTTCGGCAGCCGAGATTGGCGAGGCTGGATAGCGAAGGAGACAGATCATGACAGATGCGAAAACACAGGTCCGCGATCTTGACGGCAAGGTGGCGATCATCACCGGGTCCGCGCGCAATATGGGCCGCGCTTTTGCCGAAACGCTGTCGGCGCGAGGCGCCGATGTTACCGTGCATCACCGCAGCGAGGCATCCGCCGCCGATGCGGAGGAGACGGCGGAAATCGTACGCGGGAATGGCGCCCGGGCCCTGATCGTCGCCGGCGATCTTGCGGATGTCGATACGGTGCGGCGCTTGTTCGCGGAGACGAAAGACGCATTCGGCCGGGTCGATATCGTGATCAACAATGCCGGTATCGTAATCAAGAAACCGGTCGCCGAGGTTACCGAGCAAGAATTTGATCGCACTTTCGGGATCAACGCCAAGGCCCCGTTTTTCGTCATGCAGGAAGCGGCGAAGACGATTGAGGATGGCGGCCGGATCATCAATATGGGCACGACGTTGCTCGCCGCGACGACGGGCTATTACGGAGTCTATGCCGGTTCGAAAGCGGCGCTCGAAGATTTTACGCGGGCGCTTGCCAAGGAGATCGGCGCGCGTGGCGTCACGGTGAACACCGTCGCTCCGGGGCCGGTCGATACTGCGTTCTTCCACGGCGAGGAAAACGAGGAGTCGACCGATTTTCTCAAGCATATGAGTGTCCAGGACCGATTGGGCCGGATCGACGATATCGTCCCGATGATCGATTTCCTGACGGCGGAGGAAAGCCGCTGGGTCACCGCGCAGACGCTGTTCGTGAATGGCGGTTTCGCTTCGCGCTAAACCCGTGCAACCTGTCGTCCAACCGGCTGGTTCCTTCCCGGGCCAGCCGGTTTTCTTGATATCGGGCGGCGTTTCGACTGTAACGAGCGGCGCGTTATCTTCGAACAGTGGACCACGCCTTCAGCAGGAAACCGCCATGCCCAGCACCACCGAAAAATTTCAGTTCACCGGCCGGAACGGCCAGACGCTCGACGGGCGGATCGCGCTGCCGCCGTGCGGTGGAAAGCCGATCGCCGTCGCGCTGTTCGCGCATTGTTTCACCTGCACCAAGCAGAGCCGGGCGGCGACGCAGGTTTCGGCGGCGTTGGCGGATCGCGGGATCGCGGTGCTGCGGTTCGATTTTACCGGCCTGGGCGGCAGCGAGGGCGAGTTTGCGAATAGCGGTTTCGCGTCCAACGTCGCCGATCTGGTCGCGGCCGCCGACGCCTTGCGAGATCGGATCGCCGCACCGGCAATCCTGATCGGGCACAGTCTGGGCGGCGCGGCTGTGATCGCAGCGGCGGAGCATATTGCCGAGGCGCGGGCCGTGGCGACGATCGGTGCGCCGTTCGATGTCGAGCATGTGCTGGGTCAGCTCGGCGAGGATCTCGCTAAGGTGGAGGCCGAAGGCGAAGCAGAGGTGCATATCGGGGGGCGCGCCTTCCGGGTCGGCAAGGAGTTTGTCGCCGAAACCCGCAACCAACCGCAGCAGCAGGGGATCGCCGCACTCGGCAAGGCATTGCTCGTCATGCATGCGCCCGACGACGATATCGTCGGAATCGACAATGCCAGCCTGATTTTCGAGGCGGCGAAGCACCCCAAAAGCTTCGTCTCGCTCGACGGATATGATCATCTGCTCACCGAACGGCACGCCGGAACCTATGTCGCCGGGCTGATCGCGGCATGGGCCGCGCGCTATGTGAGCGAGGACGAGGACGCGACCCATGCCCATCCGCGCGGCATCGTTACCGTCGAGAGCGCGGGCGGCAAGTATACCCAGCGCGTTCAGGCCGGCCCGCACGCCTATCTGGTCGACGAACCGGCAACGCTCGGCGGCGACGATCTTGGGCCCACGCCCTATGATCATCTGCTCACCGCGCTCGGCACCTGCACCTCGATCACCGTTCAGATGTATGCCGCGCGCAAGGACATTCCGCTGCAGGGCGTGAAGGTCGAGCTTGAGCATAGCCGCGATCATGTCGAGGATTGCACGACCTGCAACAATGACGAAAACCGTATCGACGTGATGGACATATCGATCGAATTCGTCGGCGATCTGTCCGACGAACAGCGCGCGAAACTATTGGAAATTGCGGATAAATGCCCGGTGCATAAGACGCTCGAAAACCGGATCGATATTCACACGACCGCGGTCGACTGATCGCGCGGCCTTCTTGAAAGCTGGGCTTTAACGCTGCCAACCAACGGGCACTCGCCAAAATTCGTTGTAGCGACTAAACGCCCTGCCATGAACGCGAAGACAGTCCCTGCCGGGGTTACGCCCGAGCGGCTCACCCATCTCGAACGCCTCGAGGCCGAGGCCATCCATATCATGCGCGAAGTGGTCGCCGAGACCGAAAAGCCGGTCATGCTCTACAGCGTCGGCAAGGACAGCTCGGTAATGCTGCATATCGCACTGAAGGCCTTCTATCCGGGCCGCCCGCCATTTCCCTTTCTGCACATCGCTTCGGGTTGGGATTTCCAGGCCTTGATCGACCATCGCGATCGGACCGCGAAAGAACATGGTCTGGAGTTGATCGTGCATCACAATGCCGAGGGGGCCGCGGCCGGGATCAACCCGTTCGATACCGGTTCGGCAACCTATTCGCAGACCATGTTGACCGACCCGCTCAAACAGGCGCTGACCGAACATGGCTTCGACGCGGCCTTTGGCGGCGGGCGGCGCGACGAAGAAAAGGCGCGCGCCAAGGAGCGTGTGTTCAGCTTCCGCAATGCCAGTCATGGCTGGGACCCGAAGAACCAGCGGCCCGAGCTCTGGTCGCTCTACAATGCGCGCAAGAACAAGGGCGAGAGCATCCGCGTCTTCCCGCTCTCCAACTGGACCGAGCTCGATATCTGGCAATATATCCATCTGGAAAATATCGACATCGTTCCACTCTACTATTCGGCGCCGCGCCCGACCGTCGAACGCGACGGACTGATCCTGATGACCGATGACGACCGTTTTCGTTTCGAGGATGGCGAGGCGCCGGTCGAAAGGTCGATCCGCTTCCGGACCCTGGGCTGCTATCCGCTGACCGGCGCGGTCGAGAGCGAAGCGGCGGACCTGCCGTCGATAATCCAGGAGATGCTGCTCGCGACGGGATCGGAACGGCAGGGCCGTTCCATCGACAAGGGGCAGGGCGCTTCGATGGAGCAGAAGAAACGGGAGGGGTATTTCTGATGGCCGATGTCGAAACCTCCTACCGCCCCGATGCGCTCGCCGCCGAGGATATCGACGCCTATCTCGACCAGCATCAACATAAGTCGCTATTGCGCTTCATCACCTGCGGTTCGGTCGATGACGGCAAATCGACTCTGATCGGACGGCTGCTCTACGATTCGAAGATGATCTTCGAGGACCAGCTGGCCGCGCTCGAGGCGGACAGCAAACAGGTCGGCACCCAGGGCCAGGATATCGATTTCGCGCTGCTCGTCGACGGGCTCGCCGCCGAGCGCGAACAGGGCATTACGATCGATGTCGCCTATCGCTTCTTCGCGACCGACAAACGCAAGTTTATCGTGGCCGATACGCCGGGGCATGAGCAATATACGCGTAACATGGTCACCGGCGCCTCGACCGCCGATCTCGCTGTGATCCTGATCGACGCGCGCAAAGGCGTGCTGACGCAAACCCGGCGGCACAGCTATCTCTGCCACCTGCTCGGCATCCGCAATATCGTGCTCGCGGTGAACAAGATGGATTTGGTCGATTACGATCAGGGTACGTTCGGCGATATCGTGTCCGATTATCGCGATTTCGCGACCGAGATCGGGATTGAGGATTTTCTCGCGGTGCCGGTGTCGGGGCTCAAGGGCGACAATATTATCGCCAGTAGCGCGGCGACGCCATGGTATGACGGACCCGCCTTGCTTGACCATCTCGAAAATGTCGGCCTCGACTATGATCGCCGCCGCAAGCAACCGTTCCGGATGGCCGTGCAATGGGTGAACCGGCCCAATCTCGATTTTCGCGGCTTTTCCGGGATGATTGCCAGTGGGCGGATCGCTCCGGGCGATGCCGTGCGCGTGCTACCGTCCGGGAAAACCTCGACAGTAGAGCGGATCGCGTCGCGCGACGGCGATCTCGATCATGCCATCGCCGGTCAGTCGGTGACGATCACGCTCGCCGACGAGATCGACTGTTCGCGCGGCGATGTGATCGCGACCTCCGACGCGCCGCCCGAAGTCGCCGACCAGTTCGAAGCGACGATCGTCTGGATGGCGGACGAACCGATGCTGCCGGGACGGCCCTATGCGATGAAGATCGGCACGAACGCCTTGCGCGCGACGATCACCGACGAGAAATATCAGGTGAACGTCAACACGATGGAAAAGACGCCCGGCAAGGAGTTGAGTTTAAACGGTATTGCCGTGTGCAATATCTCCACCGACAAGGCCGTTCCGTTCACATCCTATGACGACAATCCGGATCTCGGCGGCTTCATCCTGATCGACCGGCTGACCAACGCGACGGTCGGCGCGGGCATGATCCATTTCGCGCTTCGCCGCTCGCAGAACATCCATTGGCAGGCGGTCGACATTACACGCGATGCGCATGCCGAGCAGAAGGGACAGAAGGCCAAACTGCTCTGGTTCACCGGTCTGTCGGGCTCGGGCAAATCGACGATAGCCAATCTCGTCGAAAAGAAGCTGCACGCGATGGGCAAGCATAGTTTCCTGCTGGACGGCGACAATGTCCGCCACGGTCTCAACCGCGATCTCGGCTTTACCGATGCCGATCGCGTGGAGAATATCCGCCGCGTCGGCGAGGTCGCCAAGCTGATGACGGATGCGGGCCTGATCGTGTTGACCGCCTTTATCAGCCCGTTCAGGGCGGAGCGCCAGATGGTTCGCCAGATGCTGCCGGAGAGCGAGTTCATCGAAGTGTTCGTCGATACGCCGCTTGAGGTGGCCGAGGAACGCGATGTCAAAGGCCTCTACAAAAAGGCGCGGGCCGGCGAGCTCAAGAATTTCACCGGCATCGATAGCCCGTACGAGGAACCGCAAAATGCCGAGATTCGAGTCAACACGGTCGAGATGAGCGCCGAGGAAGCCGCCGAATATATCGTCGAGCAGCTGTTCGACGGACGCTGACCGGCGTGGAAGAGGGGATGATCGTTCGCGGCGGCTGCCATTGCGGCGCGGTGCGCTTCGAGGCGCTGATCCGCGAGCCGCGGCCCGAACTGCTCGATTGCAACTGTTCGATGTGCAGCAAGACCGGCTTCCTCCACCTGATCGTCCCGCATGAGGATTTCACGCTGGTGTCGGGCGAAGACGCGCTGACCTCCTATCGCTTCGGTACGGGCGCGGCGAACCATCTGTTCTGCAAGCATTGCGGCATCAAGAGCTTCTATCAGCCGCGCAGCCACCCTGAAGCCTGGAGCGTCAACTATCGCGCGCTTGACGATGGGCACGGGCTGGATGTGACGGTGCGAACGTTCGATGGGCGAAATTGGGAGGCGGCGAAGGCGGCTCTTTAGCGAGTTGCTTCGTGCGCTGACCGCTCGGGTCGATCGTTCCGCTCTTTGGCGGCATCGCCAGCAGTTTCAGGCGCCCAGCCCGGCGGTCCGAACATGTGCATCCAGAATTCGCGCGGAGATCGGGCGTTCTTCAGATCGCGGAAGAATTGCGGCAGTTCGGAGATCCAGACGATCAGCGGATTTACCGCCTCGAAATCGCGCTTCAAGCCGTAGCGCGGCGTTTCCTCTTCCCGCTGATAGGTTCCGAACAGCCTGTCCCAGACGATCAGGATTCCACCATAATTCTTGTCGATATATTTGTCGTCGCAGCCATGATGGACCCGATGGTTGGACGGCGTGTTGAGGATTTTGTCCAATATTCCGAGGCGGCCGATGAGTTCGGTATGAATCCATGTCTGATAGGCAAGCACGAACAATATGCCGAAGAGGATGACCGACGGCGGAAAACCCAGAAATACCAGTGGCAGGTGAGCGAGGGCCGAGATGACACCCTCGAGCGGGCCGAAACGGATCGCGACGCTGGTGTTCATGAAGCGCGAGGAGTGGTGGACCGCATGTTGCGTCCAGAACAGACGGACCCGATGGGCGATCCGATGCTCCCAATAGTAGACGAAGTCGCAGGCGAGAACGCCGAGCAGGATGGTCCAGACCGTGATCGGGAAAGCCCAGCCGACAAGGGTATCGGCGATCAGGACATAACCGAGAAAGGCCAGGGACAGCAGGAATATCTCGGCGAGCAGCGACGGAATTTGCGTGGAAATGCTGGCGATCATGTCGAGAAAGCCGCGCCACCGGAACGCAGGTGAGAACAGGCCCTTCACGATCTCGATCGAGAGGATCGCGGCGCCGATCAGGAAGAAGACATCGTCGAAATCGGTGCCGAGTTGTTCGACAAATTGATGAGTCATTGTCAGTCAGTCCCAAGTCCGCCGTCCACCATGCCCAAGGCAAGGTCTGCGGCCTCTTGGGGGGTGATCTCGTCGCGTTGACTGCTAGTCCCGATCCCGTGGGCGAGCGTGCGCCAGGCGAGATCTGCGGCCTGTTTGTGCGTAATATCGCCGGCTTTGACGCTTTCCCAACCGGCATAGAGCAGATGGTCGAAGGCCTGGGCGATCCAGTCCGTCGGAACGGCCGGGTCGAACAGGCCGTCTTGCTTAGCCTCGTCGATCAGCTCCCGTGTCTCGTTCATCTGCCGCTCGAACTCGGCGGCAATCGCCGGGTCGCTCTCGACCGGTTCGGTGGCAAGGAAGCCATGACGATCGCCGAGCGGGATCAATGCCGCGAGCATATTTCGGAACGCTTCTTCGTAGGATTGGACGCCTTCGCACGCGGCTTCCGCGGCCTGGTCCATCTCGTCGATCGCGGTCAGCGCCAATGCGTGAATGAGCGCTTCTCGGCTGGGGAAGTAGCGATGCAAAGTCGCGCGGCCGACACCGGCCCGATCAGCGACGGTGGATAAAGGAGCGCTGGGGTCCTGGCGCAGCACGTCGAAGGCGGCTTCGACGATAGCGTCCTTGGTGCTGGGGCGAATCGAATCTGTCATGAGACAAATATGTCTCATTTGAGACGAAAGTCAATAGCGCGCCTTGGCGGCGCTCGCTGTCGCCCCGAAGCCTGGAGCGTCAACTACCTCGCGCTCGATGACGGGCATGGGTTGAATGTGACAGTCAGCCAGTTCGACGGACGGAATTGGAAGGCGGCAAAGGCGGAGCTTTAGCCACTTACTTGCCGTACAGAGCGAGGCAAGGTGGTTTTACGAATACAAGACCTAGCCGCTTCGACCCAGAATCTGTTCGCACTCTTCTATGTTACCGGGTGAAATCGGAATCTCTCCGGCATCTATCTTCTCGCGAATATCTTCTCGATCCATATAGGAAAACGCATTTCGGCAGGACTCAGCATTTGGGTGTCCTGCATCTGGATCCCAAAAGTATCTCGACAGCCGATGCTGTTGCGCATCTGTACGACCGCTTTCGGCAGCCTGCTCAAGCCAATGTGTGCTGCTTTCTGGAATGTTCGAGTAGTTTTCGCCGCCAACTTCCAGATGCATGTAAAGGTCAAACGAGGCGTCTGGATCGCCTTGTCTGGCAAGCGTAACACTTTGGCGAAAGTCGGAATCGGACAGAATCCATGGGTCGCCGATCTCATCGATTTCTTCTTGATCAAGCTCCACGTCTCTGACTTGCGTGTCGTTGGCGTCCTCGGAAGTGCAGCTAGCAAAGGCTACCAGAGCGAGAAGAGAGCAAAAAAACCGCGACACGTTTCTATTCTCTGGCTCCAGAGTTATTGGCATCTCTATCAAACAACCCCCGCAAGAACACCGTTTCCACCGCATGCCGGAGATCGTTGTTCGGCTTCTTCCGGAACCCATGCCCTTCATCGGCGAAGACGACATACCAGGTCGGTACGCCATTCATGCGCAAGCCCTCGACGACCTGATCGCTCTCGGACAGCGGTACGCGCGGGTCGTTGGCGCCGGCCATCACGAGCATCGGCCTCGTAATCCGGTGAAGATTGTTCATCGGCGCGATCCGCTCGAACACGGCCGCCATTTCCGGATCGCGTTCGTCGCCATATTCGCCGCGCCGCATATCGCGCCGGTAATCCTGGGTGTTCTGCAGGAAGGTGCGGAAATCGCTAATGCCGTAGCGCTCGATGCCGCCGACGAGGCGGTCAGAATAGAACATCATCGAGGCGAGAACCATATAGCCGCCATAGGATTGGCCATAGACGGCGACGCGGTCCGCATCGAGATCGGGCTGTTCGCCGATCCAGTCGAGTAGCGCACCGATATCGCGGACGCTGTCCTCGCGCAGGGGGCCATTGTCGAGATCGCGATAGCTGGTGCCGTGGCCGTCCGAGCCGCGGACATTGGGCAGGATGACGGTCGCGCCCAAGGTGTCGGCGAAATATTGCGCGCGCGAATTCCAGCTGGGACGCGACTGGCTTTCGGGGCCGCCATGGATATCGACGATGACGGGGGTGGGGCCGGTCGCGCCGGTCGGCCGATAGACGAAGGCCGAGACCGATAGCCCGTCGAAGGAATCGAAGCGTACCAGTTCGGGCTCGATCAGTGTCGCAGGATCCAGTGGACCGGGCTCCGATTGCGTCCAGCGCACAACATTGCCGTCCAAGATGTTCCACGCCCAGATATCACCGGCCGATGTCGCGGTCGACATGCTGACGGCCAGACTCATATTGTCGGGCGAAAATTCCATGCCAGTCAACACGCCGCGCGGCAATTCGGGTTGGGGCAGGGCGCGCCAGGTCACGAAATCCTGCACCGAAACGCGCGAATAGCCTTCTTCGTTGACCGCGAAAGCGAGGAAGCGGCCGTCGCTGGAAAGCTCGAAAGCCTCGATGTCCCAGCCGAGGTCGGGCGTCACCGTGGTCATTTCGCCGGTCTCGCGGTCGAATTCGACCAGCCGGCGATTGTCGCTATCGCGATTGGAGATCGCCATGACCGCCGTGTCGTTGCGCGCGAAAAGCGGGGATTCGTCGACGGTGCCCTCGCTGGGCGCGAACTCGGTCGCCTCTCCGGTGGCGATGTCCAGCAGGTAGATACTGGCATCGCGGTTGGAGCGATAGTTTTGCAGCAGGACCGTGTTGCCGTCTGCCGAGATGTCGCTCGGGAACATCGGTGTATCGAAGGTTGCGATGACGCGCCGGCTGTCGGGATTGGCCGGGTTGGCTGCATGGATCGTATAGTCCGTGGAGCGCCCGGCGCTGACCCAGACCATCAACGACCCATCGCTGGAAAAGACCATCGCCTGATTGCGCGTATCCGGCTCGGTCAGCCGGGTCGGCTCACCCGAAAGACCCATGGCGTAGAACTGAAACCACTCATCGCCGCCCGTGTCACGCACAAGGACGAAGCGGTTCTCGCCCGGTATCGCGCTCGCCGATTGCACGGGCTCCGCGAAAAAGCTGAGCTGGCTGCGCGCGCCCATCGGCTCGGTGATGCGATGGACCTGATCGGTGCCGCCGAAGCGCGTCGTGACGAGGATCGATCCGTCCGCCAGCCAGGCCTCCAATTCGGCGCTGCGATAATTCTGGAAACGCTGGACGGCGGCATTCACCTCGACCGGGATTGCGGGGATATTCTGCAGTGTCGCTGTGCCGACCGTGCGCTCTTGAGCGTTCTGCGCGGCGAGCGGCGTGGCGGCGATAGCGAAGGCGGCAAGGAGCGGGAGGAAGCGGCGCATAATCAAATCTCCGGAAAGGCACGATCGATGGGTGTTTATGACGCGCTTTGGCGATCCTGAACAGCCCGCTTGCCGTCGCCTGCGCTTTCTCCCAATAAGGCGCGCAAACAATAGGAGGGGAGGCCCTATGGCCAGCGCAGCAGCGGATGCCGCGTCGCACGAACCGAGCAAGAAAGAGGTCCGCCTCGTCATCGCGGCATCGTCGGCGGGAACGGTTTTCGAATGGTATGATTTCTTCATCTACGGCACGCTTGCCGCGCTGATCGGCCAGGCGTTCTTCCCGGCCGGCAACGAGACGCTGCAGCTGCTGCTCGTCTGGGCGGGTTTCGCCGTCGGTTTCGGATTCCGGCCGCTTGGTGCTATCCTGTTCGGGTTTCTCGGCGATCGACTCGGACGCAAATATACCTTTATCGCGACGGTGACCCTGATGGGCGTTGCGACGGCCGGAGTCGGGTTTATCCCGACCGCGGCGACCATCGGTATCGCCGCGCCGATCATCGTGATTCTGTTGCGCATCCTGCAAGGTTTGGCGCTGGGCGGCGAATATGGCGGTGCGGCGATCTACGTCGCCGAACACGCGCCACCTGAAAAGCGCGGCTTCTACACGAGCTTCATCCAGGCGAGCGTCGTCGGCGGCTTCGTGCTCAGCATCGCGGTCGTGCTCATCTGCCGCTTCCTCATTCCGCCCGACGATTTCGCAGCCTGGGGCTGGCGGGTGCCGTTCCTGCTGTCGATCATCCTGCTCGTCATTTCGCTCTGGATGCGGTTCAAGCTCTCCGAAAGTCCGGTATTCAGGGCGATGAAGGAGGCCGGCGAAACATCGGCGAACCCGTTCACCGAAAGCTTCCGCTATCCGGGCAACAAGAAGCGCATCTTCGTCGCACTATTCGGCGTCACCGGTGTGTTGACGACGATCTGGTACACGGCCTTCTTCTCCGGGCTATCCTTCCTGCGCGGCCCCATGCGCGTCGATCCACTCACGGTGGAGTTGATCCTGTTCACGGCGGGTTTCGTGTCGATGCTGTTCTACTTAATCGTCGGCAAATGGTCGGATCGTGTCGGGCGCAAAAAGCCGATCATGATCGGCGCGCTCCTCGCGCTCGTCCTGCTGTTTCCGATTTTCTGGGGCATGGGCAGCCTGGCCAATCCGGGGCTCGCCCGGGCGGCGGCGGAGAACCCGGTGATCGTGACCGGTCCCGAATGCACGACCGACCCCTTTGCCGAGCTGTTCGGCAGCGAGCAGACCGAGTGCGGCAGAATTCTGGAAACGCTGACCTCGAGTGGTGTGCGGTACAGTCTCGAACCCGGCGACACCTTGGCGCTGACCGTAGGCGGAGAGACGGTCGAAATAACCGACGAATGGCTGGCCGACGGCGTTGCGCGGCGCGACGGGTTGCAGGCGGCGCTCGGCGACTATGGTTTCGATTTCGCGCGCCAGACTCCGCCGTTCATCAACATTGTCGGGATTTTCGCTTTGTTGCTGGTCTCCGCGGCGCTCTCGGCGCTGACATATGGTTCGGTCGCGGCGCTGCTGTCGGAAATGTTCCCGCCGAAAATCCGCTACAGCTCGATGTCGATACCCTATCATATCGGCGCCGGCTATCTTGGCGGGTTCCTGCCGCTGATCGCCGGGATTATCGTTGCGCGAACCGGCGATATCTATTCCGGGCTCTGGTATACCTGGGCGATCGTTGCCTTCGGCGTGATCGTCGCCTGGTGGGGACTGCCTTCGGGACCGCCGCGCGATTTCGCCGATGACGGATAGCGCGCCGCTGCGACTGCGGCTCGACGGCACGGCGCTGGCCGACAACTGGCGGGCGCTCGACCGGCTGAGCGGCACGGCGGCGTGCGGCGCGGCGGTCAAGGCGAACGGCTATGGGCTCGGCGCGCGCGATGTGACCGAGCGGTTAATCGCGGCGGGATGCCGGGACTTTTACGTTGCGACCTGGGCGGAAGCGAACGAGATCGCCGATCTGTGCTCGGGCCGCTCGCTATCCGTCTTCCACGGCGTCCGGCGCGAGGATATGGCGACGGCGCTCGACAGCCCCGCCCGGCCCTGTCTCAACTCCGCCGAGCAGGTGGAGCGCTGGCGCGCGGCGGCGGGCGGCGCCTGCGACGTGATGATCGACACCGGGATGAACCGGCTCGGGCTGTCGGTGCAGGATGTTCGAGACGGCCTGCTCGACGATCTGAGGATCGATACGATGATGAGCCATCTGGCCTGTGCCGACGAACCCGACAATCCGAAGAACGACGCGCAACATGCGGCGCTGGCCGGATTGGCCGGACGGACCGGCGCGGTGCGGACGAGCCTGGCCAATTCGGCCGGTATCGTTCTGGGCAAGAAATATCATTTCGACCTCACCCGGCCCGGTATCTCGCTTTACGGCGGCGCACAGGTCGAGGCGCTGGCGCCGCATATCCGCCAGGTCGCCTTTCCCGAAGCGCAGGTGATCCAGCGCCGCCGGATCGGTGCCGGGGAGACGGTCGGCTATAATGCGATCTTCACCGCCGAACGCGAGACGGAGCTGGCGATCCTACACCTCGGCTATGCCGATGGTTATCTGCGCGGTTTTTCGGGCACGGGTGGTATGCGGTTCGGCGATATCGTCTGTCCGGTCGTCGGCCGCGTTTCCATGGACTTGGTCGCTGTGTCGGTCGATGAGGCACCCGATATTGCCGAAGGCGAATGGCTGACCGTCGATTACGATCTTCCAACCGCTTCGGCCCGGTCGGGTCTTTCGCAATATGAGTTGCTTACAACCCTCGGCCGCCGCTATCAGCGCCACTGGTATGAGTAACACCGCTACTCCGAATCCGCTGATCCTGTTCTTCGCCGCGCTGGGCCGGCCGGTTGTCGCCGCCTTTGCCACCGTGGGCCGGGTTACGCTGTTCGCGCTCCATACGATCCGGCAGGCACTGACGCCGCCCTGGTATCCTCTGCGGCTGTTCGAACAGATGTTTCAGATCGGCTGGAATTCGCTGCCGGTCGTCGCGTTGACCGCGATCTTCACGGGCGCCGCGCTGGCGCAACAGATTTATACGGGCGGATCGCGGTTCAACGCGCAATCGACGGTGCCCGCCATCGTGGTGATCGCAATGGTCCGCGAACTGGGGCCCGTGCTGGTCGGGCTGATGGTGGCGGGCCGGGTGTCGTCGGCCATGGCGGCCGAAATCGGGACGATGCGGGTGACCGAGCAGATCGACGCGATGGTGACGCTGCGCACCGATCCCTATCGCTATCTGATCGCGCCGCGCCTGTTCGCCAGCATCATCACGCTGCCGGTGCTGGTCTGTATCGCCAATGTGATCGGGATTTTCGGCGGCTATATGCTGTCGATCCAGAAGCTCGGCTTCAACCCTGCCGGATATCTGGCGATGACCAAGGATATTCTCGAGATCGACGATATCATGATGTCGCTCGTCAAGGCGGCCGTGTTCGGTTTCTTTATCGCGCTGTCCGGCTGTTATGCAGGCCTGCGCACCAAGGGGGGCGCAGCCGGGGTCGGCCGGGCGACGACCAATGCGGTGGTCGCAGCGTTCATTCTGATCCTGCTCTCCAACCTCATCATTACCCTGACAGCATTCGGGTAATGAGCGACCATCCCAAAATCGAGCTCCGCAACGTCGCGAAAAGCTTCGGCAGCAATCATGTGTTGCGCGATGTGAACTTTTCCGTTGCGCCGGGGGAATCGATGACGATCATCGGCGGATCGGGCAGCGGCAAATCGGTGATGCTGAAATGCATTCTCGGACTGATGGAGGTCGATACCGGGCAGATTTTCGTCGACGGGGAGGATGTGTGCGCGATGAACGCCGCGCATCGCGAGCAGGCGCGAACCAAGTTCGGAATGCTGTTTCAGGGCGGTGCGCTGTTCGATTCGCTACCGGTCTGGCGCAACGTGACCTTCGCGCTGACCCAAGGGCGGTATCAGCGGGGTGCCGACATGCGCGGGCTTGCGTTGGAGAATCTCGAACGGGTCGGGCTTGGCGAAGAGGTGCTCGATTTGCGGCCGAGCGAACTTTCCGGCGGAATGCAGAAGCGCGTGGCACTGGCCCGCGCGATCGCGCCGCGACCGGAGATCATCTTTTTCGACGAACCGACCACCGGGCTCGATCCGATCCGCACCGATGTGATCAACAAGCTGATCGTCGAGCTGGTCCGCGATCTGGGCATAACCGCACTGACGATCACGCACGATATGGGATCGGTCGAAAAGATCTCGGACCGGGTGGCGATGCTTTACGAAGGCGCGATCATCTGGTCGGGGCCCGTTGCGGATCTGCGCCGATCCGGCGATCTGCACGTCGATCAGTTCGTCATGGGCAAGGCGGACGGACCGATCGCCTAGATCGAGAAATTCGAGATTTCGATCAAGAGGCATGAATTGATCGATTTAATCGCTAACTGTCTATCGGTAAATCCGTTGGAACGGAGAGGCGTCGTCGGCCATTGATCACGTAGATACACACTTCCCGACATAATGGAGATATCGACTGTGCTTGGACGCAATGTTCCTGACGTAACTTTGAAAACCCGCATGCGCGACGAGAGTATCGGCGGCGACAATCCGTTTCGCTGGCAGGACGTGAAAACCGGCGATCTGTTCGCCGGTAAACGCTCCGTCGTCTTCTCGCTGCCCGGCGCTTTCACGCCCACCTGTTCGAACGAGCAATGCCCGGCGTTCGAGCGTTACTATGACGATTTCCGCGCCGCGGGCGTTGACGAGGTCTATTGCATTTCGGTCAACGACGCATTCGTCATGTATAAATGGTCGCAGGATCTCGGCGTCGAGAAGATCAAGATGCTGCCGGACGGCTCGGGCGATTTCACCCGGCGCATGGGCATGCTGATCAACAAGGATCATCTCGGTTTCGGCGATCGCAGCTGGCGCTACGCAATGGTCGTCGAGGACGGCGAAATCGTCGCCTGGTTCGAAGAGCCCGGCATCAACGACGATGGCGCGGATGAGGATCCCTATGTCGAGTCCACGCCGGAAAACCTTCTGCGTTGGCTTGGTGAAAATCACGGTGAGATCCGCCGAGCCGCCTGACATACCCACCCTGAATCGCGGCCCTCCCTGAACCGTCGCGATTCGGACATGCCCGCATCGGCCTCCCCCTCGGTCGATGCGGGTTTTTCTTTGGACAGAGCGGCCCAGATCGCTAAGCGGGACCGAGAGGGAGGCGAAGCATGGCGAACAGGGCGATCATCGCGCCGCGGATCGAAACGGAACGACTGATCCTACGCGAATTTCGCTTCGAGGATTTTGAGGCTTTTGCCGAGATGCTCGCCAATCCCGATGTCGGCCATTTTATCGGCGGGGTCATGACGGACCGGACGGCCGCCTGGGAAAAATTCTGCCGCGCACCGGGTTTCTGGGCGCTGCTCGGTTACGGGATGTGGATCGTCGAGGAGAAGACGAGCGGCCGTATCGCCGGCAATCTCGGCTTCGGCAACTTTCAGCGCCCCATCGACCCGCCATTGCCCGATGTGCCGGAGGGCGCATGGGTCTTCGATCAATGGGCGCACGGCAAGGGCTATGCGAGCGAGGCGCTGACCGCAGCTTTGGCTTGGGCCGACGCCAATCTGCCCCATCGCGGCTATTGCTGCATCATCTCCCCCGACAACGCACCGTCATTGGCGCTGGCGAAAAAGTTCGGGTTCGCGGAAACGCGGCGGGAAGAGTTCAAGGGCGAGGAGACGGTAATATTGGAGCGCGTCCTATCCAGTGCTCCTGCGAAGGCAGAAGCCCAGAGCAGCCGGCGATAGCTTTTGGCATCCTGGATTCCTGCCTTCGCAGGAATACCGGTTATCTACGTGACCGCCGCCTTTGCCGTAAAGCGATCCTCCCGCCAGACATCGCCGTCGAGGATATCGCCCAATATGTCGACCGCCCGCCAGACATCCTCGAAGCCTGTATAGAACGGCGTCAGGCCGAAGCGCAGAATGTCGGGCGCGCGAAAATCGCCGATCACGCCACGCTCAATCAGCGCCTGGGAGATCGGCCATCCGTCCGGATGGGAAAAGGAGATATGGCTGCCGCGTCGTCCGGCGTCCGGCCGCGTAATCAGTTCCAGCCCGTAATCGCCGCAACGCTCCGTGACGCGCGTCGCGAATAGATCGAAGAGCGCCGCGGACTTTGCCGCCAGAGCGTCGATGTCGATATCGGCGAACAAGTCGAGCCCGCTTTCCAGTGCCAGGAGGCTGAGTATCGGCGGCGTGCCGCAGAGGAAGCGCGTGATGCCGGGCGCCGGCACATAGTCGTCAAGAAACTCGAACGGCGCCGCATGGCCCATCCACCCCGAGAGCGGAGAGCGCAGTTCTTCCTGCAGGTCTTCGCGGACATAGAGAAAGGCCGGCGCGCCGGGGCCGCCGTTCAGATATTTGTAGCCGCACCCGACGGCGAGATCGGCGTTGCATGCGTTAAGATCGACCGGGATCGCGCCGACGCTGTGACTCAGATCCCAGAGCGCAAGTGCGCCGGCATCATGCGCCTCCTCGGTCAGCAACGCCATGTCGTGTCTTTCGCCCGTTTTGTAATGCACATGGGTCAACATCATCAGCGCGGTATCCGGGCCCAGCGCATCGACCAGATCGCCAGCCTGTTCGGTATGGACGACATGATCGCGCAGAATGTCCGACGCACCATCGGCAGTGTAGAGATCGGTCGGGAAGTTGCCGGGTTCGGTCAGGATCTGTGCGCGATCCGGGCGCAGCCGCGTCGCCGCGACGATCAGTTTGAAAAGATTGACAGAAACCGAATCCGTCACAATCACTTCATGCGGCTTGGCGCCGATCAGCGGAGCGATCTTGGCGCCGATCCGCTGGGGTGCGCCGATCCAGTCATTCCCGTTCCAGCTGCGAATGAGGTCTGCGCCCCATTGCCGTTCGACAGCGTCCCGCTGCGCGGCGATCGTCGTTTTCGGGAGGGCGCCCAGCGAGTTCCCGTCGAGATAGATCACACCCTCCGGCAGCGCGAACCGCTCGCGCATCGCGCCGAGCGAGTCGGCGGCATCCAGCGCGCGGGCATCTTCGATCGATATCATCGCAAACCCAAGGCCTGTTCGATCAGCACCACCTGTCGTTCCCAGCTCGCCGTTCCGGGTGAGACCAGTTCGACATGCCCTTCGCCGGGGATCACGACCAGCTCTATATTTGTCGCGTCGCGCGCCAGATTGGCGTTGCGATAGGCTTCGGCATAGTCAGGCGGAGCGATCCGGTCGCGCTCAGCATTGACGAGGATTTGACGCGCGGTTGGAGCTCGCATGCGCTGCGGCGATGTAAGATCAGGCCGGCCGCCCATCATCAGGCGGGGCGCTTCGGTGCCGCACGGATGGCCTTCGCGCGCGACACCGGCTTCGAGATCGGGCAATCCGCCCTGGCTGATGACCGTGCTGATATTGAGCGAGTTGGGAGAACCAATTCCGCGGAATAGCGGTTGGGAAGCCGCAAGCCAGAGCGCCAGATGGCCGCCGGCCGAATGGCCGATAATGACCGTATTCCGCTCATCGAGATTATAGCGTCGGCGATTCTCAATGAGAGACTGTGCGGCAGTGGAAACATCGTCATAGGTGCCCGGATAACCGCCGCCGTCGCGATCGACGCCGCGATATTCGATATTCCAGACCGCGATGCCGCGCTGGCGCAGGTCTTCGGCGATCCAGTTCATGATATCGCGCTCGGCGATATCGGTCTGCCAGCAGCCGCCATGGATCATGAGTACCACCGGATGCAGCCCATCGCCTTCAGGCAGCCAGAGCTCGGAAAATTGCAGATTGCCCTCGCCGTACGCGATGCGGATATCCGTCTCCGGTTTGGGGCGGGCGAAGAGATCGTCCCAAGCCATTATATCGGTCCGGGTCTCCGGCGCAGATGGCGTTTCGGTGCTTTTCTCGGACATGGTGCAGGCGCTCAATCCGGCGAGAAGGAGGATCGAGGATAGCAGAGTTTTGCGGATCATGTGCCATGACCTAAGATAGCCCGTACGGTATCGCAATTCCTCGAGGGCGGGCTTTTTTTTCGATACCGGGGAGGGGAAGACAATGGCCCGACGCCGGTCGAACCTGTTTTTTGCCGCGATGGGCATGGTTTTTCTGGCCGTCGCGGTTATGGGCTTCGGCCCGTCTTTCCTGTTTCCTGTGTTTGGCGGGAATCTGGACTTTCCGCTCTATGTCTTTTTTCACGCCGCCGTCATGTTCGGCTGGCTCGTGCTGTTTATCGCGCAGGCGCTGCTTGCAAGCCGCGGGCCGAGCCGCGCGCATCGCATCATGGGCCAGGCGTCTCTGGTGCTGATCGCCGCGATCATGGTGTCGGCGGTGACGGCGTCGATTACCGGTTTTCTTCGGGATCTGCCGCAGCCGGTCGAGCGGCTTCTCGACAATATCTTCTTCCTGCAGCTTTGGGCTTTCATCCTGACCCCGCTACTCTACTGGCTCGCCTATCGCGCGCGCCGGCGCCGGCCCGAGCATCATATGCGCTACATGACGCTGCTGACTTTTTTCCTGGTCGAAGCGGCAGCCAGCCGGATCGATTTTCTGCCGGGCATGCAGGACGATGCACTCTTCATCTACGCCCAATATTTCTATCTCGACCTGCTGCTGATTCCGCTTGTGCTGTTCGATTGGAAGACGCTCGGCCGGATATCGCCGGCAACGATCAGAGGGTGCACCCTGATCTTCGGCTACCAGATCATCGCGATGATCGTCTGGGACAGCGATGGCTGGATCGCTGCAAGCGATGGAATCGACGTCTTTCTTCGATCTTTCTGGCCGACCTAGATAGTCGGACAGTCCTCGAAATGGCTGGTGAGCAGCGCCTGCCAGCCGGTATCACCGCTATCCTCGGTCTCCACGAGGCGGATCGCGAAATCGTCCATGCCGGCATGGTTGGCGATACCCCATCGGGCGCCCAGAACATGGCCGGAGGCCGCATCGATCCATAACGGGCCGCCCTTCTCGCCGAGCGCCGGACCGCCGACCTCGAAGCGCAGCGCTTGCGTCCCATCAAACTCCTCTTGACCGACATATTCGGCATCGGCCCGGCCGAGATGGCGGACGAAACGGCCATCGTCAGGCTCGGTCCAGATCAGGGGCAGGCCGAAGGAGAAGCCGGCCGTCGGATCGTCGAGCGCCATGGTCTGGAGCGAGAGGGTCGCGAGATCGAAATCGTAGAGGTGGAAGATAGGCTCCTCCACGCGAACCTGCTGCCGCACCATCCGATCGGGCAAAGCGGCTTCGGCGCGCAGCATCGTCGCCGCGCCGTCATAGGCGATGGTCGCGAAATTCTCGTGACGCGCTTCGGGCATCAGCCTTCCGCCATTGATGACCGCGGCACGGCCGGTCTCGGCATCGACCCAGGCCGTCACAAAGGCCGCGCCCGCGCACCGCTCGCGTGTCTTGTAGACTTCGAGTCGGTTCGCGGCGGCGCGATAGACATAGACATTCTCGGCCTCGCTGCCGTCCCGGTTGCTGCGGACATAATGATAGATGCGGCCCTCGACCGCTTCGGGTTCGCCGCCGCCGAAGGCGTTGGTGCCGAACCCTGCGGCGGCGACAAGCGCAGCCGCGCCCATAAGAGCGATTTCCTTGAACATTCCTGAACCTCAAACTTTGCGTTTGTTATCGATTGACTGTATTATATCGGCAATACGGATGTCAACCGGTTCGGCGTAAAACGGCGTTGCTTAAGGAACGGTTTTGCATCGAGGCTGAAAGGAGAAAGGCCGCCCGAAAGAGCGGCCTTTCAGTTATGTTCGGCAATTTCCGAGCGACGCTAGAATCTGACCTCCGCACCGGCATAGAAGAAACGGCCGATATTGTTGAAGACCCCGGCACCGCCGCTGTTGCGGCCTTCCGTTCCCAGCAATCCGAAAGGCGGTTGCCTGTCGAAAGCGTTATCGACACCGGCATAGAAACGGAATTGCTCGCCGACATCGAGTCCGATCCGGAAATTGTGATAGAAAACATCCGGATACCAGACCAGTGGATAGCCATCAGGATCGCGAGCCGGTTCGCCGTTGAAGGCATTCTGGTCCTCAAATTCTGTAGCGATGGCCTGCTTGCCGATATAGGTCAGCCGATAGGAGAAATCGAACGCGCCGAAATCGAGATCGGCCGAGAAGGTGCCGGACCATTCCGGATCGCCCAACTCACCCTTCACGCGATCGGGAAAATCGGGCTGGGTAATATCGGTAAACTGTGTCCGGTCGATCAGATAGCTGACCAGCAGACGCATGTTCAAATCCACGCCGCCGAAAATCTCGGTATTGTAATTGGCGTCGAAATCGATCCCGGACGTCTCGAGCCGGGCAAAATTGAACGGGCCTGCAAGAAACGACGAGTCATTCGCGCCAACTGGCAGGGAGATGCTCACGCCATTCAGAATGCGATCCGACTGGCCGGCGAAGGTTCCGTCCGGCCGGCGATTGATCGCGTCGCAGAACGGATTGTCGATCCCGCCGGGATTGTCATAGCATTGATTGATGATCGTCTGGCCGGTCAGCGTGAAGATCACGTCCTCGACCGTGATATCGTAGTAGTCGACCGACAGCGTGAAGCCGGGCAGGAAGCTCGGCTGGAACACGACCCCGGCCGTCCAGCTTTCACCGGTTTCCTCGGTGACGTTGGGATTGCCGCCGTTAATTCCGCGGACGCCTGAGGCCGGCTGATTTCGGAAGGGCGTGACGCCGTCCGGGTTGAAAGCCGGAACGTTCGGATCCGCCGCGCAGTTGGCGGCCCGGTTCGGGTTATTGGCGATATTGTCCGAACTGCAGGGATCATTCAGCCCGTTCGCGAACGTCTGCGAACCGGCGCTGAACTGGTCGCTGAGTGTCGGCGTGCGCACGGATTGCGCGTAGCCTACCCGAAAACGTATGTCGCGGATCGGAGCATATACAGCCGAAAGGTTATAGGCGTAGACCGTGCCGACTTCGCTGTTGAAGTCCGATATGCGTCCCGCTGCCTGCAGCGACAATTCCTCGGCGAAGCGCATTCCCGACAGGATGGGGAAATTGATCTCGCCATAGGCTTCCCAAACTTCCAACGCCGGCGGATCGAAATCCGCGATGGCGTTGAGGAAGGTGGCGCCGCTCGCGGTCACATCGTCAAAGGCCGAAAATGCCGTCTCGCGCCGATATTCGCCGCCGATCACAAATCCGATAGGGCCGCCGGGCAGTTCGAACAGTTGCGAAAGATCGCCCGCGACATAAGCGGTGACACCATATTGCTCGGCTTCCTCTTCGCGCGACGAGGTGAAGCCGAAATAGTTCAGCGCCTCCTGAGATACCTGTCCGGGGCCGAAAAGGTTGACCGGAACACAGGCCGGATCGTCATTGGTCGGATCGGCATCGGCATTGATGCCGCAGACGATCTGACCGCCGCTGCGAACCGCGTTGATCGCGTTGGCATATTCCACGTTCAGCACATTGCCGTTGGTTTCGTAGAAGGTCTCCAGCCGGCCGTAGTTGAACGCGACCTCATATTGCCAATCATCGTTGAACTGACCGTCAACACCTGCGACGACCCGCCATGTCTCGCGCCGATGCTCCTCGCCTCGCCCGCCGAAATCGGTGTTGAAGCGGAACGCGCCGAAAACCGGCGTACCCGCCGGCGCGGCAACGGCCGCAGGCGAAAGGCTAGAAACCAGCAAAGCCCGGCTTTCCGGCGTCAAAAAAGGATTGTCGAGGCTGAAGGCGTTGAAGTTAAACGTCGGCTGCCCTTCCTGAAGCGCATCGATGCGGACATATTTCGCTTCGAGGAACGGCCGGAAAGCCTCTGCGACCTCATAGCTCGCCAACAGGTTGATCGCATAGCGTTCGAGGCCGGCTTGCAGCATGCCCGTGTCGCGCAGCGTCGAGCCGAGGCCACCCAAGGCGTTGCCCGAACCGAAGGGCCGGAAATCCGTAACGATCGGATTGGCGACAAGCTGACCGATATTGTTGAACACGAACGTCCGGCCGAGTTCCGATCCATCCGGCCCGATCAGGCCGGTACAGTTGACCGCGCGCCGGGCCTGGACGGCGGCGAAAGTCGGATCCCCGGCCGGAACGGCGGCCGGGCAGGTGGACGTGTAAAGGCCGCCGTCCGAGATATTGTTGTTGCGAACGCCGCGGATGAAATTCCGGTCGGGAATGCCATCGCCGGTGCTCGGCTCGCCGGCACGATTTTGTACGAGCTGGAACTGGTTGCGGCCCGAAAATGCGCCGGTGAGACTATCTCTGTCGGAGTTGAAAAGCGGATCGGCGTCGGCATATTCGAGCGCTATCGCGACATTGCCCCGGCCTTCGGAGAAATTCTGGCCCGCCGTCAGGCTGATGAACTCCGACTGACGATCGCCCTCATCCGAGATGCCGCTTTGCGCGCGCAGGCGGATACCGTCGAAATCACGCCGCAGAACGAAGTTGACGACGCCGGCGACGGCATCGGCACCGTAAATCGCCGAGTTACCCCCGGTCACCACATCGACGCGTTCGACCAGGTCGGTGGGTATGGTGTTGATGTCCACGCGGAAGTCGCCGGGCGACGATGTGATATGCCGGCGTCCGTTCACGAGCACCAGGGTCCGTACGGTTCCCAGTCCGCGCAGGTCGAGCAGGTTCAAGCCTGCCGTGCCGATAAAGCGCGTCGAGTTGGACTGGCTGAACGTCGACCGCAGCGCCGGAAGCTGATTGAGTGAATCGCCGAGCGAAACATTCCCGCTATCCGTGAGTTCCAACGCGCTGACGCTGGTGACGGGCACGGGCGACGACACGTTCGGATTGGCGATGCGCGTGCCGGTTACGACGATCGTTCCTCTGTTCGCATCGGCCGCAGCCTGATCCGTCTGCGCATCGTCGTCCTGAGATGCGTTTTGCGCATGCGCGGCTGAAGGTGCCAAAATGATGGCAGCGCCGGCGAGCGCAGTCGCCGACATAAGATCCCTGATTTTCATTGCCCCTAAACTCCCGAGTTTAAACGCCCCCACGCTCCTGCAAGATACGAGACCGCATCTTGCACCCGGTTACACTTTAATGACGCCATTAGAGCGCCTGACCAGGCGGATGTGAAGAGTTGAGAGTTGTAAAACTTTGATATCTTTACGAATATTTCGGCATGTGGCAAGTGGGCCACACTCACGCTGAAAGCCGCAGAAAACCTACGAGTCGCGATTGTTCGTCGATAGGAAGGTTTCGACTACCGCTCGACGCACATCGCGATACCCATGCCACCGCCGATGCACAGCGTTGCGAGGCCTTTCCGCACGTCGCGCTTCTCCATCTCGTACAGCAGGGTCGTGAGCACGCGCGCGCCCGATGCGCCGATCGGATGGCCGATCGCGATCGCGCCGCCATTCACATTGACCTTCTCCGGGTCCCAGCCCAACTCCTTGCCGACCGACAAGGCCTGGGCCGCAAAGGCTTCGTTCGCTTCGATCAGATCGAGATCGGCGATCGACCAGCCGGCCTTTTCGAGCGCGCGCTTCGTTGCCGGAACCGGACCGATGCCCATGATCGAGGGGTCGACACCGGCCGAGGCCCAGCTGGCGATCCGGGCGAGTATCGGCGCGCCGCGCTTCTCGGCTTCCTCGGCCGCCATCACGACGAGCGCCGCCGCGCCGTCGTTGATCCCGCTGGCATTGGCGGCCGTCACCGTGCCGTCCCTCTTGAAGGCCGGGCGCAGGCCGGCAAGGCCGTCCGCCGTCACGCCGGCGCGGATATATTCATCGTCCGCGACGACGGTTTCGCCCTTGCGATGGGTCACGGTGACCGGCGCGATCTCATCCATGAAGCGCCCATCGGCCCGGGCTCGCTCGGCGTTGTTCTGGGAGAGAGCGGCAAAGGCGTCCTGCTCTTCGCGGGTTACCTGATAGCGTTCGGCGAGGTTCTCCGCCGTGATTCCCATATGATAATCGTTGAAGACATCGGTCAGACCGTCCTTGATCATCGTATCGACCAGTCCGATCGGGCCCATCTTCGTCCCGCTCCGCATATTCTGGCAATGGGGGCTCATCGACATATTTTCCTGACCGCCCGCGACGACGATCGCAGCGTCGCCGGCGGCAACCTGCTGGCTGGCGATAGCAACAGCGCGCAAGCCCGATCCGCAGACCTGGTTGACGCCCCATGCCGGGATTTCCTTCGGTATGCCCGCCGCCATCGAAGCTTGGCGTGCTGGGTTCTGTCCTTCGCCCGTGGTCAGCACCTGGCCCATCACGACTTCGGATACGTCCTCGGGTGAAACGCCCGATTGGACGAGCGCAGCTTCGATAGCGACGCGCCCCAGCTCATGGGCGGGCGTCGCGGCGAATGCGCCGAGGAAGCTGCCGACGGGCGTGCGTTTGGCGGCGGTGATGACGATATCGGACATGGCCGGGGACCTTTCGTTGAAATGCAGGAGTCGGCCGACAGTCTAGCCGCGATGTTGCACCTGCGAAAGCCATTGTGCGAGCGGTTCCCACAATGCCGTTCGCCCCCGGCCGCCGACGACCATCCCGACATGGCCCTGGGTCAGGGTCATGACGTCGCCAGCGCGCGCAGCCGTCGCTTCGGGAACGATGCGATCGCTGGTCGAAACGATATCGAGGACCGGGCATGCGAGGGCGTTCGGGTCGACGATCTGGCCGCCGACATTCCATTCGCTTCTTCCCGATCTGTCATGTCCGAACAGATCTTCGACAAGCTCCCGCCCGGCGCCATAGGTCAATGGCGGCCCATCATTGGCCCAGTCTTCGAGCGCGACGAAGGCGCTGGCCTTGGCGCTGTCGGGATCGAGCCGTCCGAACATTTCGAACTTGTTCACGGTGCGGGCCGGATCGAGTTTCCAGAAGCCGGTCTGCAGAACTTCCATGGGTAGCGCGCCGATTTCCTTCGCCATCGGCTCGGCCTGACTCCACAGTTGCGTCAGTCCGTCGCGCGCGTCGTCGGGGAAACCGCCGAACCGCCATGGCGCGGCCATCGTTACGAGCGAGAGCGGTGTCCGCAATGCCGCAGCCGCCGTCGCCATCGTTCCGCCCAGACAATAGCCGATCAGATGGGCGGGTGCGCGCAGCGCATCGATCAGCGGCAGCAGCAACGTCTCGACATGGCCGGCGACGGTCAGCTCCGCTTCGTCTGGCTGCGGTGCGTCCCAATCGACGAGATAGGGATGCAGGCCCTGTCCGGCGATCCAGCGAAGCAGCGAGTTGTGCTCGGCGAGGTCGAGGATCGTCGGCGGGTTGATCAGCGAGGGGATGAAAACCGCCGCAGGACCGTTCCCGCCAAAGTCGAGCAACCGGGCGCGACCGGCAGCGGCGGCGACCGGCGCGGCGGGCGGGGAGGGGACGCGTTCGGCCTCCTGATACGCCTTCAGCCCGGCGAGCGCGGCCGCCATCCGCTCCGGTGATGCTGCGGTTTCGCTGCGCAGCAAATCTAGGAAAAGCGGGAGCGGGCGGGGTTTGTGTTGCAGTGCACTATCTCCCGGTGCTAAACCCGCTCCAGCATTTGGAGGCACAGTCATGGCTAAATCCGGTTCCGATTCCGAAACGGTCATTATCAAGAAATACGCCAACCGGCGGCTCTATAACACCGAAAGTTCCAGTTACATCACGCTCGACCATCTCGGCGACATGATCCGGGAGAAGCGGGACTTCCAGGTCATCGACGCCAAGAGCGGCGACGATATCACCCGCAGCGTGCTGACCCAGATCATCATGGAAGAGGAAAGCCAGGGTCAAAATATGCTGCCCGTCAGCTTTTTGCGCGATCTGATCGGCATGTACGGCAATTCGATGTCGGCGATGGTGCCGCAATATCTCGAAGCGTCTATGGAAGCGTTTCAACGTAACCAGGCAAAATTTCGTGACGCCATGGAAGGCGCTTTGGGTTCCGGCCCGTTCGGCGAAATCGCGCGCCGGAACATGGAGATGTTCGAAGCGGCTGCCGGCGCCTTTCAGCAGACGATCAAGCCGGGCGCGCCGCAAGAGCCGGAAAACCATCGCGATGCAGAGGTCGACGCGCTGAAAGAACAGCTCGCCCAACTGCAGGAACAGATCGAAAAACTTAGCAAATAAGCGCGGGGATTTCGGCGCGGCGCACTAAGCCGCGCTCGATCGTGAACGAATCGTCATGGCGAGGAGCCCGAACTTGTTTCGGGGCGGCGCGGCAATCCAGAGCCACGGGCGTTTCGCATGCCACTCTGGATTGCTTCGCTACGCTTGCGATGATGGTGGTTCGACCCGATGTGATCCTACATTGATTCGCACGCGGCACCGGGAAGTTGGAATCTAGAAGCTCGCCCGCAGTGTAAAACGCGCATTGAGCGGCTCACCCGTCGAGATATTGTTGTTGTTGTGCGCGGCGGGGAAATAGTTTTCGTCGAACAGATTCTCGACATTCAGCTGGACGCGCACATTGTCGCTCACATCGTAGAACAGCGCCGCGTCGAACCGCGTGAAGCTCGGCAGTCTGACCGTGTTGTCGATTGAGGCGAATTGCGAGGATTGGTGGGTGACGCCGAGACCCAGACCGAGCCGTTCGGTCAGGTCGATACGGTTCCACATCGAAGCCATATGCCGCGGCACCTGGCTCAGTGTCCGGTTGGCGACCACGCCACCGTCGACCCGGCCGCGTTCGTCGGCGTCGAGGAAGCTATAGCCGGCATTGACGCTCCAGCCCGGCAGGATCTCGCCGACCAGCTGCACTTCGAAACCCTCGGTTCGGCTACCGGTAAGGATGGTGTTGCCGGGATCGGTGGGATCGACCGTCGTGCCATTCTCGCGGTCGAGCCGGAAGATAGCGGCCGTCAGGCTGAGGCCGGGACGAGGGTCCCATTTCACGCCGAACTCGTAATTGTCGAACCGTTCGGGCGCGAGCGCTTCACTGGTCGGTGACAGGGTCAGAAACTGGTCGCCCGAGCGCGGGAGGAAGGATCGCGCATAGCTCGCATAGAGCGACACGTTGTCCTGGGGCTTGTAGATCAGCCCGATGCGTGGCGACCATTCGGTATCGGTGCGGCTCAAAAATCCATCATTGCCGTCCGCGGCGCCGTCATTGACCTCGATCTGGTCGACGACATCGATCTCGAACCGGTCGTACCGGATGCCCGCCACGATGATGACATGCTCGCCAATCTCGATCTGGTCTTGCGCATAGAAGGAGAAGAATTCGGCGTCCGAGCTGCGCGCTCGGTTGAAGGCGGGGAAGGCGAAGGCCGGAATGGCGAGTGGATCGGAAAAGCCGAATGTGATCTGATCGTCCATGCTGGCCGGGAAAAACACGTCGCGCCGCGCATTTTGCGTCTGCTGATCGCCATATTCATAACCGAGGAGCAGCGTGTGGCCGATCGAACCTGTATTGCCCTCCCATATCAGATTGCCCTGGATGATCAGGTTCTCGCGCTGTGTCGTATCGCGATAGCCGTCTAGCGATACCGTATTGGCGATGTCGTCAAAGCCGACCGGATAAATGTTCTGATACAGCTTGTTGTAATCCGCATATTGGATTGTCGAGTTGTAGGAGAGACTCTCCGAGAAATCATGCTCGAAGCGCAGCCGCGAGATATGCGCCTCCAGCGTCGTGAAATTGGCGTTCGGATCGCCGAAGAATGTGTTATCGAAGCCTTCGAGCGGTTCGCCGTTCAGCGCCGGGACGCCGCGATCGACGACCCGATCGTCGTCGACATACTCATAGGATCCCAGGATCCGCGTATCCGAGCCGAGATCGATGGTCACGGTCGGGTTGATCGCGAACCGGTCACCGTCGAAGAAATCGCGATGATTGTCGAGCGCCTCATAATAGGCGTTCAGGCGCAAGCCGATCGTGTCGCTGGCCGCGACATTGGCGTCGCCGCTGACATAGACCGAGCCGAACGTATCGACGCTCAGCGAACCGTTGCCGAACGTATCGCCGGGCTGGGCGATCTTGGTGACGCGATTGATGATGCCGCCGCCGCCGCCGCGGCCGAAGATCAGCGCGTTGGAACCGCGCAGGATCTCGATCCGCTCCAGATTGTAGAGCGGGCGGAAATATTGGACGTCGTCGCGCAGACCGTCGATATAGAAATCGGCCGTCGTGTTCTGGCCGCGGATCGTGATCTGATCGCGATGGCCTTCGCCCTGACCGATAGATGCGCCGGGCGTGTAGCGCAGGATATCGCCGATATCGCCGAGCACCTGATCGTCGATCTGCTCGCGCGACAGGATGGAAAGGCTTTGCGGCACATCGATCAGCGGTGTTTCCGTCTTGGTCGCGCTGGCGGTCTCATCGGTCTGATACTGGCCGGTGACGACGATGACACGATCGTCGACAGATGCCGCCGCATTGGCGCTCGCGGCGCTGTGCATGAAGGCGATTGACGAAATACCGACGAGAAGCGAAAGGCCGGTGCGCGAAACCGAAAAAGACATAGAGACTCCAGGACACTGCCCCAGAACGGGGCAAAAGGGATGCGACTGCTGGGCCGATAATGAGAACAATTATCAAAAGCAAATGAAAATCACGCGCCACGATGATAATGTTTCGGTGCGGTGCATGACGCCCACAGCTACCCTTCGGTCATGAGCTTGCCGATCTCGTCCATGGCGCTAGCCGCACTCCTGATGTTTGCGCTGGCGATCTATGCCGGCTGGATGGATTACAAGCGCGGCCGCCGCGAGCATCTGGACGATGTCGGCTGGGTCAACTGGACGCTGGTGATGATGCTCGCGCTGATCGGCGCGGCGATGCTGGGGCTGCTCTCGGCTGGGCTCTAGCGGCGTTCGACCGGCGCGCATGGATGTTCTTGATATGTTCTTCCGCGCCCGCTATCCCGACGAGATGGCGGCCAAAACCACGATCGAGAAGCTGAAAATTCTTGCGGATGCGGCGAAATATGACGCCTCATGCGCCTCGTCCGGCACCAGCAAACGCAACGCGATCGGCACCAAGGGGCTCGGTTCGACCGAGGGGATGGGCATTTGCCACGCCTATGCGCCCGATGGCCGCTGCATTTCTCTGCTCAAGGTGCTGCTGACCAATTTCTGTACCTTCGATTGCCGCTATTGCGTCAACCGCGTCTCCTCCAATGTCGAGCGCGCACGCTTCACGCCCGGAGAGCTCGTCCGGCTGACACTCGATTTCTACAAGCGCAACTATATCGAGGGCTTGTTCCTTTCATCGGGTATCATCCGCTCACCCGATTATACGATGGAGCAGATCGTCGCGGTCGCGCGCAGCCTGCGCGAGGATCACGGCTTCCTCGGCTATATCCATCTCAAATCGATTCCCGAAGCATCGCCGGAGCTGATCGCCGAGGCGGGCCGCCATGCCGACCGGCTGTCGATCAATATCGAACTGCCGAGCGCCATCGGGCTTCAGCATTATGCGCCGGAGAAGTCGACCCAGACCATTCGCGGGGCGATGCGGGATGTGCGCCGGGGAATCGAGGACAATCACGAGGCCCGGAGGTCGCGGCTGATCCGCAAGGCAAAGGCGCCGCGCTTCGCGCCGGGCGGCCAGTCGACCCAGATGATCGTCGGCGCGGACGGGTCGGACGACCGCCAGATCCTGACGTCGTCGACGAGCCTATACGGCACCTATAAACTGCGCCGCGTCTATTATTCCGCCTATAGCCCGATTCCCGATGCCTCGGCCGACTTGCCGCCGGTTCGCCCGCCGCTTCAGCGCGAGCATCGCCTGTACCAGGCGGATTGGATGCTGCGCTTCTACGGCTTCGACGTCGAGGAGATCATGGATGGGGGCGAGCAGGGAATGCTCGATCTCGCGATCGATCCGAAGCTGGCCTGGGCGCTCGCGCATCGGGAATGGTTTCCGGTCGATATCAATCGCGCACCGCGAGAGCGTCTGTTGCGCGTGCCGGGGCTCGGGCCGATCGCTATCGGCAAACTGATCAAGGCCCGCCGCTTCGCGCGTCTGCGATTGCAGGATCTGGCGCGGCTGACGACATCGGTGAGGAAGCTGCTACCCTTTGTGGAGGCGGCGGACTGGTCGCCCGGTTCACTGACCGATAGCCCGAGGCTGGCGGCCCATATCACGCCGCCGGCCGAGCAACTCACGCTGTTCTGATGACCGTCGTTACACTCGCC
The DNA here is from genome assembly GCA_039180285.1 of Pseudomonadota bacterium. Classification (GTDB taxonomy): domain Bacteria; phylum Pseudomonadota; class Alphaproteobacteria; order Sphingomonadales; family Sphingomonadaceae; genus Parasphingopyxis. The sequence continues at coordinate 67,294 of JBCDDN010000007.1, forward strand.
TCGCAAACCGACTGGGACGGCTGGCGTCGGGCCGCGCGGTCGCTGTGCGCGCGACAGATTGTGCCCGAAGCCGTCCACTGGCAATGCGACGACGCGCAACCCGGACTGTTCGCGGGCGAGCGAGACGGGTGCGTCGACACCCGGAATGGCGGACTGGGAGCGATTCGCGTGCCGCGGTCTTTCCTGACGCTGAGCCGCATGGTCGTCTGCCATCGCGACACGGAGCGGTTCGCGCGGCTCTACCGGTTGCTGTTCCGGTTGCAGGACGAAGCGGGATTGCTCGCCAACGCGACCGATCCCGATGTCGACTGGGCGTTGAAATGCGGGAAGGCGATCCGCCGCGACCGACACAAGATGCACGCCTTCGTTCGCTTCCGGAAAGTCGGGGAGCGGGACGGGCGCGAACGGTTCGCCGCCTGGTTCGAGCCGTCGCATCGGATCGTCGAACTCGCCACGCCCTTTTTCGTCCGCCGCTTTCCCAATATGGACTGGGCGATCCTGACGCCGGATCACTCGGCGATATGGCAGAATGGCGCGCTGCGCTACGCCTCCGGCGCCTCGCGGGACGACGTGCCCGATGCCGATCGGGTGGAGGAGCAATGGAAGGCCTATTTCGCCGCGATCTTCAATCCAGCGCGGCTCAAGGTGCAGGCGATGACGGCGGAGATGCCGAAGAAGTACTGGCGCAACCTGCCTGAGGCCGCGCTTATTCCGGAGTTGATCGCCGGTGCCGGCCAACGGACCACGGCGATGCGCGAAAGCAGCGTGACCGAGCCCAGCGAGCGATCGAAGCGGATGGCTCGGCGGCGCTAGCGATCGATTCTGGAAACGGTTCCTAGAGGCAAGCCTCGAGACAAGGCTGTTCGAAGCCGTATGCCTTCGCCTTGTCCAGCGTGTAAGGACGCAGGCCCATCGAGCGGTACTCGCCTTCGATTTTCCCGTCGTCATTCTCGCCGGTATATTCGAACTTGAACAGTTCCTGGGTGACGATGACATCGCCCTCCATCCCGATCACCTCGGTGATGTTGGTCGTCCGGCGCGAACCGTCGCGCAGGCGCTTCACCTGGATAATGAGATCGACCGAGTCGGCGATCTGCTTCGAGATCGCTTCCTTCGGAATCTTGATGTAGCCCATCATCACCATGTTTTCCATACGGCCGAGGCACTCGCGTGGGCTGTTGGAGTGAAGCGTGCACATGGAGCCGTCATGGCCCGTATTCATGGCGGCGAGCAGATCGAAACATTCGGCGCCGCGAATCTCACCCAGGATGATGCGGTCGGGGCGCATACGCAGGGCGTTCTTCACAAGATCGCCGATCGAAATCTCGCCCTTGCCTTCAAGGTTGGCCGGGCGCGTTTCGAGCGGCAGCCAGTGCGGCTGCTGCAGGCGAAGCTCGGCGGCGTCCTCGATGGTCAGCACGCGCTCGCCCGGGTCGATCATCTTCGACATGGCGTTGAGCATCGTCGTCTTACCAGAACCCGTACCACCCGAGATCACGACGTTGAAGCGACTGGCCCCGGCGACCTTCAGGAACGTCGCCATCTTGTCCGACATCGAGCCGAAATCCTTCATCATATCGATGGTGATCGGCTTGTCGGAGAATTTACGAATGGAGATCGCCGTACCGCGCAGCGAGAGCGGCGGCACGATGACGTTCACACGCGAACCGTCGGCGAGACGGGCGTCCGCAAGCGGCGTGGTCTGGTCGACGCGGCGGCCGACCGAGTTGCAGATGCGCTGCGCGATCTGAAGAAGATGGTCTTCGTCGCGGAACTGGATCTTGGCCAGTTCGAGCTTGCCCTTGCGCTCGACATAGGTCTGCTCGGGGCCGTTGACCATGATGTCGTTGATATCGGGATCGGCCAGCAATTCTTCGAGCGGACCGAGGCCGAGCAACTCGTCGACCAACACTTTTTCCAGCGCGAACTGCTCGCGCCGGTTGAGCGTGATTTTCAGCTCGGCCAGCACTTCGGAAATGATCGGGCGGAATTCTTCGGCGAGTTCTGTTTTGGTCAGCGTGGCGGCCGCTTCGGGATCGACGCGCTCGAGCAGGCGCGGCAGCACTTGTTCCTTGATCTTGTGCACCGACGCTTCGAAGCCCTGAATCTCCTCAACGGCTTCCGCGACCGCATTGGCGCGGTCGTTGAGTTTGGACATGGCATTGGCTTCGGGAAGCGGCAGCGAACCGTCGTCCTCGACGCCGGGCAGATCGAGCGATTCGATCGGCGGGAATTGTTCGCCGCCTTCGCCATCCTTGCTGTCGGTTTGCGCGGGCGACGCATTGCCGCCACCCTTCATCGGGCGCGCTACGCCGAAGGAAGGTTTCTGGCTGCCGCCTTTTCGTCCAAATGCGCTCATCCCATCCCTCAATACGATATGCTCGCATGGTGCGAGCCGGTTCGACATGGTGAATAGATTGAAAACTTTGACAATTAGCTAATAGCCGTCAAATGGGTAGGATGGCACTGAAAAACCCTGAAAATGCCGAAAATCCGGGACGAGCGAGCGATTCGACGGCGTTCGGATTGCTTCTGGCTCTGGCCGGGTTTGCCTGTCTTTCCATGGGCGACGGGATCATAAAGTCGATGGCCGGCGAATGGCCGGGCCTCGCCGTTGCGGCCTTGCGCTACAGCATTGGTTCTCTGGGGCTTTTGCTGCTCCTGCTGATGATCGAGGGGCGCAAGGCGCTGCGCTGCCCGCGGCCATGGGTGCAGCTGGGGCGCGGTGTATCGGTGGCTTTCGCGACGCTGTTCTTCTTCAGCTCGATCTTCGTCATGCCGCTGGCCGATGCGACGGCTATCCAGTTTACCGCGCCGATGATCACCGCAATCCTGTCGACCCTTCTGCTGGGCGAGCGCATGCCGCGCATCACCTGGTACGCGACGGCAATCGCCTTTCTGGGCATGCTGCTGGTGTTGCGGCCCAATATATTCGATCTTGGATGGGTCGTCCTGCTGCCGATCGGCGCGGCGATATGCTTTTCCTTCACGATCATTTTCAACCGCATGGCCGCGGGAAGCGGTTCGGGCCTGTTGATGCAGGTCCTGATCTCCGCGATCGCGACGCCGGTGCTGATCGCGGCGACGGCGATCGGGCATTTTTCGGGCGTGGAGTCCCTGACGGTCGCGATGCCGGATTGGAGCGTGATCGCCCGCTGCGCACTCGTCGCGGTGACGGCGTCGTTCAGCCATTGGCTCGTCTATATGGCGACGACCAAGGCGTCGGCGGCCGAAACCGCGCCGATGGTCTATGTGCAACTGCTGACCGCGGTCGCGATCGGCGTGCTTTTCTACGGCGACTATCCCGATCCGCTGGCGCTGGCCGGCGCGGCGCTGATCATCGGGGCGGGATTGTGGCTGTGGAACCGGCAGCGGCGATCCGCCGCCATCAGAACCCGTCATATCCCAAAGTAGACAAAGTCGCCACGACGAGACTATTTTTTCGGCAATATCATTTCCAAGAAACGCAGTATTATTTCCTACAGTCTCAGCCGCAGGCAGGCCCCGGCGAACCCGCATCGTCAGGCTCGCCCAGTTCTTCCAACATTGAAAGCAAAAAGCGCAGGCGCGCGCTACGCGTCTTCGACGACCTTTTCGGCAAGGATCGTCAGGCCCTTGTCGTTGACTTCGGCAAAGCCGCCTTCGACCTTGATCGTCTCCGCTTCGGAGCCGGCGCTCTTGAAGATTCGGATCGCGCCGTCGCGGATCGTGGACATGACGGGTGCATGGCGTTCGAGCACGCCGAAATCGCCCTCGGTGCCGGGCACGACGACCATATGCACCTCTTCCGAGCGGAGAAGCTTTTCGGGCGTTACAAGTTCGAAATTGAGAGCCATCTGTTTCAGTCCTTCAGCGCCTCGTCGAACATCGACGTCGCTGTCTCGAATTTATCGCGGCATCCGGTGTTACAGAAACCGAAGACCGAGCCCCTGTAGAGCGTCAACGAGTCCGCCGCGACGGGTTTCCCCGACCATGGGCAGATCTCATTGACGCAATCTTCAAGGCGCAGATCCGCCATCGCTACGCCGCGTCCGCAGCCAGCTGCTGGGCCTTTTCGCGGGCTTCGTCGATGCCGCCGACCATATAGAAAGCGGCTTCGGGCAGGTCGTCATGCTTGCCCTCGACAACTTCCTTGAACGAGCGGATCGTGTCGTCGAGATCGACGAACTTGCCCGGCAGGCCGGTAAAGACTTCGGCGACGTGGAAGGGCTGGGACAGGAAACGCTGGATCTTGCGGGCGCGTGCCACGATCAGCTTATCTTCCTCGCTGAGTTCGTCCATGCCGAGAATGGCGATGATGTCCTGGAGCGACTTGTAGCGCTGCAGCGTTTCCTGGACGGCGCGGGCGGTCTCGTAATGCTCCTGGCCGACGACGCGCGGTTCGAGAACGCGGCTGGTCGAATCCAGCGGGTCGACCGCCGGATAGATGCCGAGCTCCGAAATGGCGCGGTTCAGCACCGTCGTCGCGTCCAAATGGGCGAAGGAGGTGGCCGGCGCCGGGTCGGTAAGGTCGTCGGCCGGCACGTAAATGGCCTGCACCGAGGTGATCGAGCCCTTGTTGGTCGAGGTAATCCGTTCCTGAAGGTTGCCCATGTCGGTCGAGAGCGTCGGCTGATAACCCACGGCCGAAGGGATACGGCCGAGTAGGGCCGACACTTCCGAACCGGCTTGCGTGAAGCGGAAGATATTGTCGACGAAGAAGAGCACGTCCTGGCCTTCCTGGTCGCGGAAATATTCGGCGATCGTCAGACCCGACAGAGCGACGCGGGCGCGGGCGCCCGGCGGCTCGTTCATCTGACCGTAGACGAGGGCCACTTTCGAGCCTTCGGAGATCGCGACGCCGTCATCGTTTTTGGCGATAACGCCGGCATCGAGGAACTCGTGATAGAGATCGTTACCCTCGCGCGTCCGCTCGCCGACGCCTGCGAACACCGAGGTGCCGCCATGGCCCTTGGCGATGTTGTTGATCAGCTCCTGAATGAGCACGGTCTTGCCCACGCCGGCGCCGCCGAACAGGCCGATCTTGCCGCCTTTGGCATAAGGCGCGAGCAGATCGACGACCTTGATGCCCGTGACGAGAATTTCCGCATCCGTCGACTGATCGACGAAAGGCGGGGCTTCCGCATGGATCGGGGCAGTCGTTTCCGCGCCGATCGGCCCGAGCTCGTCGATCGGTTCGCCGACGACGTTCATGATGCGGCCGAGCGTCTGCGGACCGACCGGCATGTTGATCTGCGCACCGGTGTCGGTCACTTCCTGACCGCGCACCAGGCCTTCGGTCGCGTCCATCGCGATCGTGCGGACCATATTCTCGCCGAGATGCTGGGCGACCTCGAGCACGAGGCGGTTGCCGTTATTGTCGGTGACGAGCGCCGACAGAATCTCGGGCAGCTCGTTCGGGAAGCTGACATCGACGACGGCGCCGATGACCTGGGAGATCGTGCCGACATTGTTGGTGGTAGCCATGGTTCTTTCCTTGCCTCTTGTCCTTTTCGTACTCCGGCGAAGGCCGGAGTCCAGTTCCTTGCGGTGGGTCTGGGCTCCTGCCTGCGCAGGAGCACAAATGCTAAAGTGCTTCTGCTCCCGAGATAATCTCAACGAGTTCGGTGGTGATCGCGGCCTGGCGGCTGCGGTTATATTCGATGGTCAGCTTTTCGATGAGTTCGCCGGCATTGCGCGTGGCATTGTCCATCGCGGTCATCGAGGCGCCCTGTTCGGAGGCCGCATTTTCGAGCAGCGCGCGAAACAGCTGGATCGACAGGTTGCGGGGCAGCAGTTCGGAGAGGATTTCTTCCTCGTCCGGCTCATATTCGACCGCGGCCTTGCTGCCGGTTTCAGCGTCCTCGGGGACAGGAACCGGGATGATCTGCTGGGTCTGCGGTTCCTGGACCAGCGCCGATTTGAACTTGGAATAGAAGAGCCAGGCGACGTCGAATTCGTCTTTTTCAAGCCGCGCGACGAGATCTTCGGCGATCTCCTTCGCATCGTCATAATGCGGATTCTTGATCTCGCTCGTGTCGAAATGATGGTCGATCGCGCCCGCATAGAAGCGGTTGATGATCGGCTTCGCCTTCTTCCCGATAAGGTAGAAGGTCACGTCCTTGCCCTCGGCCTTCAAGGCTTCGGCCTTTTCGCGCGCTTCCTTGACGATGTTCGTATTGAACGCGCCGCACAGGCCGCGATCGGATGTCGCGACGACCAGCAGATGCCGCTGCTTCTTGCCGGTGCCGGCGAGCAGCTTGGGCGTGTCCGCGCTGATCGAGACCTTGGAAGCCAGGCTGGTCATCACGCTTTCGAGCCGTTCGGCATAGGGCCGCGCGGCTTCGGCCGCTTCCTGCGCCTTGCGGAGCTTGGCGGCGGCGACCATCTGTTTGGCCTTGGTGATCTTCTGGGTCGATTTGACCGACCCGATCCGATCCTTGAGTTCTTTCAGACTGGCCATAGTCTCTCTTGCTTACTCCGTTAGGGCTGAGCTTGTCGAAGCCCGCTTCTCCGATTGATAGGCGTCCTTCGACAGGCTCAGGACTAACGGTTGAGTTTCAGTTCCCTACGCAAATGTCTTCACGAAATCGTCGAGGATCGATTTGAGCGTATCGGCCGTTTCGTCCTCGAGCTTCTGGGTATCGCGGATCGTTGCCAGGACATCGGCATGATCGTTGCGCATATGGGCGAGGAAGCTTTCCTCGAAATCCGTCACCTTGTCGGTGGCGATGCCGTCGAGATAGCCCTGCGTCCCGGCGAAGATCGAAGCGACTTGCTCTTCCATCGGCATCGGCGAGAACTGCTTCTGCTTCAAGAGTTCCGTGAGTCGCTCGCCGCGATTAAGCAGCTTCTGCGTCGATGCGTCGAGATCGGACCCGAACTGGGCGAAGGCCGCCATCTCGCGATACTGGGCGAGCTCGAGTTTGATCGAACCCGACACTTTTTTCATCGCCTTGGTCTGTGCGGCGGAGCCCACGCGGCTCACCGACAGGCCGACGTTAATGGCCGGGCGGATGCCCTGGAAGAACAGATCGGTTTCGAGGAAGATCTGACCGTCGGTGATCGAGATGACGTTGGTCGGGATGTATGCCGACACGTCGCCCGCCTGGGTTTCGATGATCGGCAGCGCGGTCATCGAACCGGCGCCATTGTCCTCGTTCATCTTCGCCGCGCGCTCGAGCAGGCGGGAGTGGAGATAGAAAACGTCGCCCGGATAGGCTTCGCGGCCCGGCGGGCGGCGCAGCAGCAGCGACATCTGGCGATAGGCGACGGCCTGCTTCGAAAGATCGTCGTAAACGATGCACGAGTGCATCCCGTTGTCGCGGAAATATTCGCCCATCGTGCATCCCGTGTACGGCGCGAGATACTGGAGCGGAGCCGGCTCGGAGGCGGTTGCGGCGACGACGATCGAATATTCCATCGCGCCATTTTCTTCGAGCTGGCGGACGATCTGCGCGACGGTCGAGCGTTTCTGACCGACGGCAACGTAGATGCAATAGAGCTTCTTGGACTCATCATCCGAACCGTTCACCGTCTTCTGGTTGATGAACGTGTCGACGGCGACGGCGGTTTTGCCGGTCTGCCGGTCGCCGATGATCAGTTCGCGCTGGCCGCGGCCGACGGGCACGAGGGCGTCGATGGCCTTGAGGCCGGACTGGACGGGCTCATGCACCGATTTGCGCGGGATGATGCCCGGCGCCTTCACTTCGACGCGAGAGCGCTCGGCGCCTTCGATCGGACCCTTGCCGTCGATCGGGTTGCCAAGGCCGTCGACGACGCGTCCGAGCAGGCCCTTGCCGACCGGCACGTCCACGATGGTCTCGGTCCGCTTGACCGTGTCGCCTTCCTTGATCTCGGCGTCCGAGCCGAAGATCACGATGCCGACATTGTCGGATTCGAGGTTCAGCGCCATGCCCTGGATGCCATTTTCGAAGGCGACCATTTCACCGGCCTGGACGTTGTCGAGACCGTGCACGCGGGCGATACCGTCACCGACCGATAGCACGGTTCCGATTTCCGAAACCTGCGCCTCGGTGCCGAAGCTGGCGATCTGGTCCTTGATGACCTTGGAGATTTCTGCAGCGTTGATGTCCATAATCTTCAGTCTTTCCCGTTATATAGACTGTGCTCCAGCGCAGGCAGGAGCCCCGGCCCTTCCTATCGGCTAGGCTCCTGCCAGCGCAGGAGCACCATGAGGTGATGCCTGTTTCAGTCTCCTATCCTTTCATGGCGCTGGCGAGCGAGTTGAGTTTGGTACGGAGTGAGCCGTCGATCATCCGGCTGCCCATGCGGACGACAAGGCCGCCCAGCAGCGAAGGATCGACACTCATGTCGATATTGACGTCGCGTCCCGCAAGGCTCTTCAGCTTGGCCTTCAAC
>JBCDDN010000008.1:0-73045 GCA_039180285.1 Pseudomonadota bacterium
AAAGAACATGGTGCCGCTTGCGTGACTCGAACACGCGACCTCCGCATTACGAATGCGATGCTCTACCAGCTGAGCTAAAGCGGCACGATCCCTGAACGGGCGCTGGCCCTTACCAAGAGCCGCTGCTTGAAACAAGCGCGATGTTTCGCACCAGCCGTAGCGCATCGCGCAGCTCGAAATTTACCATTCATAAACCATCGCGGTGCATAAGGCTTCTGTAAACCATCCGCGCAAGGGCACAGACGCTATGGACAATACCCAGCCTTTCGATCCCGAAGAGACTGGCTTCGCAAGCGGCGACGACGACGGCGCCATCGATGCGCCGCCCGAAATCGGCACGGATGAGCGCCGGATGCATGTCCGGGCCTATAATCATTGGGCGTCCCTCCTGCGCGATCGCGCCTATCCCTCGATCGAAGACCTTGACCCGTCCAGCATCGCGGATTTCGGACCGAACAGCGTGCTGCTTGATTTTACCGGCGGCGTAAACAATCCAACGATCACGTGGCTGGGCGGCGCGCTGCGTACCGAGTGCAATGTCGGCGAGGATATCGAGACGATCGCCGATGTGCCGCCCCGTTCTCTGCTGTCGCGCCTGACCGATCATTATATGCAGATCATCGCCAACCAGGCGCCGGTCGGTTTCGAAGCGGAGTTTGAAAATCACCGCGACGTAAACACCCTGTATCGGGGCATCCTGATGCCCTTCTCGTCGGACGATGATACGATCGATTTCATCTATGGCGTGATCAACTGGAAGGAAGTCGCGGACGACGAAATCCAGGCGAATCTGCAAGACGAAGTCGATCGGGCCCTGCACGGACATGCCGCGGCAGCCGGAAACGCCGCGCCGATCTGGGCGGACGGCCCGAGTAGCAATTTCGGCGAGGCCGCCGATGCCGGTCAATTCGTTTCACCGGAACCGTCGCCCGGAGCATCGCTTGCAGATCGCGCTGTCGAGCCCGAAACACTGTTCGATCATCTGGTCGTGGCGCGCGAAAGTGCGGCCGAAGCCAAATCCGCCGATCAGCGTAGCCGCGCGGCGCTCTATGATGCACTGGGCCGGGCCTATGATTTCGCCCTCGGCGCCGACGCCGATCCGGAAAGCTATGCCGAGATCCTCGACGATGCCGGTATCACGGCCCAGGAGCGCGCACCGATGACGCCGATCGCGAAACTCGTTTTCGGCGCCGATTACGACAAGACGCGGCTGACGGAATTCGCGGCCGCGCTCTCCTATGCCAAGCGCGAACATATCGCCGGCGGCACCTTCGGCGATTATCTGAAATCGCAAAAGGGCGGCCTGAAAGCCGTGGTCGCCGCCGAACGCGCGGCCCGGCGTCCGGCTTCCAAACCGGATCGGCTCGAGGCCGCCCGCGAACGGCTGCGCAATGCCCCCGTTCAGGCCTATGTCGAGCTGGACGACCATCCCGGTGAAGACGAGGAGTTCACGCTGCTCATGACCCGCCGCATGCCCGATGGCCGGTTGGCCGTTATCGGCGCGGTTCCGCATGATGCGTCGCTTACCGATCGCGCGATCCGCAAGACCGCGGGATAGCCGATTACCCGCCGCGAAATGCGGTCCAAGGCAATTGAGAACAGTCTCTCAGACAAGGCTTGAGTAGACTATCTTTGGGGCGCATATGCGCCCCATGAACAAGGTTCCGCACGACTCGCAAAACGAGCAAATCGAAGCCCATATCGCAGCCATCGCCGATGCCCTCGTTCATGGCGCGCTGCCCGGGGAAACCGACAATTTCAGCGGTGCCGAAGCGCTCAAGGCCGCGCGGTTCGTCGCCGCGACCGCGGCCGAGCGATTGCCGGGCATGGCGGAGGTGCGGCTGGAGTCGATCACCGACGATACGGGTCGCCGCTTCATGCGGATGGCTATCGTCAATGACGATATGCCCTTCATCGTGGACTCGATCACCGGCGCAGTTGGCGCCCATGGTTTGACCGTGCTCCGCCTGCTTCACCCGATCATCCCCGTTACCCGCGACGACCGGCACCATGTCGTGGCGTTCGGGCGCGAAAGCGAAGACGCCCGTCGCGAATCTCTGGTCTATCTGGAGATCGATCGCGCCGATGCACGGACACGGCTCGACTTGCTCAACGACATCCATCAAGTACTGCTCGACGTGCGGGCCGCCGTCCGCGACTGGCCCGAACTGCAAGATCGAATGCGGGTCGATGCCGAAGAAATTGGCGATGCCGAAGGACAGGCATTGTTGGCCTGGTTCGCCGATCATCACTTTACCCAGATCGGTCATTATGTCGAAGATCGGCAGGGTATTCGCGAAACGGGGTTCGGTATTTTTCGGGCACCCGGCCCGTCTTGTTGGAACCAGAGGACGCGTGAAGCCGCGTTCGGCTATTTCGAGAAAGGCGGTACGGCGCCTCTATTGTCGAAGGCCGATCGCATCGCGACCGTGCACCGACGGGTGCCGCTCGATCTGGCCATTCTGCCGATTTACGAAAACGGCTTACTCACCAAGCTGTCGATCCATGCCGGGCTTTGGACGAGCGCAGCGCTCAATGCGCCTGCCAACGAAGTGCCCGTGTTGCGCAAACGGCTTGCCGCACTCGAAAAGGATCTGGGGTTCGATCCCAGCAGCCATGCGGGCAAGGCGCTCGAACATGCGCTGTCCCGCCTGCCGCACGATATCCTGATCGCTTTTGACGAAGACTCGCTGAAGCGCGCGGCGCTCACCGCTATGTCGTTAGCCGACCGGCCGCGCCCCAAATTACTTCTGATCAAAGGGCCGATGCAGCGGCATCTGTTCGCTTTCGTCTGGATGCCGCGCGACGAGATGTCGACCCGACGACGGACCACGATCGGCGCGCGCCTGGAGGAAGCGACCGGCGCGATGATCTCGAGCTGGTCGATCGAATTGGGCGACGGCGATCTCGCCTTCATTCGCTACACACTGGATATCGGCGAAGATCCTAAGGACGCGGATGCCGAAGCGCTGGATGCGGAAATCGAGCAGATGGTCCGCGGCTGGGCACCGGCCGTGGAGGCCGAGCTGGGCGAACGCTTGCCCTCGGCCCGGGCGGCGCGGTTGACGATCGCTTATGCCAATGCGTTCCCGAACGGTTATCGTGGCGAATATGGCGCCGAGGAGGCGGTCAAGGATATCTTGCGGCTGCGTGGCCTGATGGAAAGCCAGCGCGGCGTACGGCTGTATCGATTGGAAGGCGATCGAGGGTCGCAATTGCGGCTGAAACTCTATCGCCGGGGGGCATCCATGCCGCTGTCTGACACGGTGCCGGTGCTTGAGAATTTCGGCTTCCGTGTGCTCGAGGAAATCCCGACGCCGCTCGATGGCGGAAGACTTGGCTATATTCACGATTTCCTGCTGGAGATCGATGATGTCGCCGATCTCGAAGACCTAGTCGCGCGCGCCGGCGTCAAGGAGGGTGCTCTCTCGGCCGTGCTGGAAGGGCGGGCCGAGAATGACGAGTTCAACCAGCTGATCATTTCGGTCGGGCTCAATCCGCGCGACGTAACGCTGCTGCGCGCCTGGTTCCGCTATCTGCGGCAGACCGGCTTGAGCTACGGCCTCGCCACCGTCGTCGAAACGCTCGGTGACGAGCCGGACATCACGCGCCTGATCATCGAGCTGTTCGACATATTGCACAATCCCGATTTCGAAGGCGACCGCAACGCCGAGTCCGATGCGGTAAACCGGCGCATCGACGGCACCCTTACCAAGGTGGCCGCGATCGACGACGATACGATATTGCGGGCGATCCGGGCCGTCGTAACAGCTTGCCTGCGGACCAACGCCTTTGCGCCAGCAGCAACCGAGGCGCTGGCCTTCAAGCTCGACAGTTCCGGTATTCCTGGCCTGCCCGCACCTATCCCTTGGCGGGAGATCTGGGTCTATAGCCCGCGGGTCGAGGGCATTCACTTGCGCGGGGGCCCGATCGCGCGCGGCGGGCTTCGCTGGTCCGACAGGCGCGACGATTTCCGGACCGAGATTCTCGGCCTGATGAAAGCGCAGCTCGTAAAGAATGCCGTGATCGTGCCGACCGGCGCCAAGGGCGGTTTCTTTCCCAAAGCGCTGCCCAACCCGGCCGAGGATCGCGACGCTTGGATCGCCGAAGGCACGGAAAGCTATCGCATCTTCATCCGCACTTTGCTGTCGGTAACTGACAATCTCGTCGAGAACGCAATCGTGCATCCCGATCGCGTCGTCATTCGCGATGGCGAGGATCCCTATTTCGTCGTGGCAGCGGACAAGGGCACGGCGAGCTTCTCCGATGTCGCGAACGCCATCGCTCAGGAACGGGAATTCTGGCTCGGTGACGCATTCGCCAGCGGCGGCGGCTATGGCTATGATCACAAGGCGATGGGGATCACGGCCAAGGGCGCCTGGATTTCGGTGCAACGGCATTTCCTCGAGATGGGCATCGACGTCCAAAGCGACCCAATCCGGGTCGCCGGCTGCGGCGATATGTCGGGCGATGTATTCGGCAACGGCATGTTGCTTTCCAAGGCGATCAAGTTGGTCGCGGCATTCGACCATCGCCACATATTTCTCGATCCCGATCCCGACCCGACAGCAAGCTGGGACGAACGCGCGCGGCTGTTCGAACTGCCGCGATCGAGCTGGGAGGATTATAACGCGGCGCTGATCTCCAAAGGCGGCGGCATCTTCGCCCGGACCATGAAAGAAATCCCGCTCTCATCGGAAGTGCAGGAGATGCTGGGCGTCACCGACGAAACCATGCGGCCGTCGCAGCTGATTTCCGCGATCCTCAAGGCGGATATCGACCTCATCTGGTTTGGGGGTATCGGCACCTATATCAAGGCATCGAGCGAGGCGCATATCGAAGTCGGCGATCCGGCAAACGATAAGTTGCGCGTCAACGGCCGCGACGTGCGCGCCAAAGCCATCGGCGAGGGTGCCAATCTCGGCCTCACTCAGGCAGGCCGGATCGAATTCGCGGCGCATGGCGGGCGGATCAATACCGATTTCATCGACAATAGCGCAGGCGTCGATTGTTCGGATAACGAAGTGAACATCAAGATCCCGCTGAACCGGGAGATGATCGAAGGTCGGTTGGCGTTCGACGATCGCAATGCGCTGCTGGTAGCGATGACGGACGAAGTGTCCGAACTGGTGCTGGAGGATAACCGTCTCCAGACGCTCGCACTTTCGCTGGCCGAGAATGACGGTCATGATGCACTGCCGAGCCAAGTTCGCGTGATCGAGATTCTCGAAGCCAATGGCCGGATCGATCGCGCGGTCGAAGGTCTCGACACGAATGAAGAGCTTCTCCGCCGCGGCCAGGACAATCGCGGCCTGACCCGGCCAGAGCTTTCGGTGTTGCTCGCGCACGCCAAGCTGAACCTGCAGGATGCGGTCGAAAAGACCGAATTGCCCGAAGATCCGTTACTGGAACCTTTGCTGCGGAACGCCTTCCCTACCGCGATGCGTCAGCGTTTCGAAGGGGCAATCACCAATCATCGCCTTAGGCGTGAAATTATCTCCACAAAAATAGCCAATAAGGTTATTAACCGAATTGGTATTATCACGCCATTCGAACTCGCCGAAGAGGAGGGCGTCGGGCTAGCGCAGGTTGCCAACGCCTATTTTGCGGCCAACGCGCTGTTCGATCTCGAAACGCTATGGGCGGCGATCGAAACGGCGAAGATCACTGAAGCCGAGCGCTTCCGGCTGTTTAACAGCGCGCGAATGAGCCTGCGCCTGCATCTGTCCGATATCATTCGCAACAGCGACGCCACGACGATGCCGAGCGCCATTGCCGAACTGCTGGCTCCGGGCATCGAACGGCTCGATGCTGCGGCAAACGAACTGCTCAAGGACGAGGCGCGCCATCAGTCCGACGCGATGCGCGAGCGGTTAGCCGATATCGCGGTCGACGATACGCTGATCGCCCGGATCGTCCGGCTGTTCGAACTGGACGGAGCGGTCGGCACCTCGACACTCGCGGCGCGGCTCGAAGTCAGCGAACTCGATGTCACGAAAGCCTATACGCGCCTCGGCGAAGCACTCGGCCTCGACTGGGCCAAAGCGGCCGCCGTTCGCTTCGGCACCAGCGATCCGTGGGAACGGCTGCTCGCCGCCGGGCTCAGCCGCGATCTGGAGCAATTGCGGCTCGACTTTCTCGCACGAAACCGGACCAGCGACCCGGTCGCGGATGTCGAAAGCTGGTTGGTTCGACAACGGCCGAGAATCCGGCAGTTCACGGAGCTTATCGACCGGGCGAGGCTCGCGCCTCAGCCAAGCGCAGCGATGCTGGCGCAGATCTGCGCCCAAGCGCGGATTCTGCTCAACCGGGAAGCCTAAGGCCTCAATCCTCGGAAGCATAGGCTCGCATATAAAGCCAGCTGCGGATCGCACTCGCGAGATTAGGAGGCTCCTGCGCCTCAAGCCGGTCGGCATCGATCCGCGCAACCAGTGCATTGAGCGGCAGGGCGGCTTCCATAGCCGCGCGCTCCAAGGCCCGCCAGAAAACCGGCTCGAGCGTTATCGACGTTTGGTGTCCGGCAATGGTGATACTGCGCTTGACGGGTGGCCGATAGAAATCTTCCATCCCGCCAACCCAGATCAATACATGTGCTGCCCGCCATTGATCGACATGGTCGACCCGGTGACGAAACCCGCCTCTTCGGAGCACAGGAAAGCCACGCCGCGCGCAATTTCATCTGCTTGGCCGAGCCGTCCTACCGGAATCTTGGCAACGATCTTCTCGAGCACCGGCTCGGGCACCGCCGCGACCATATCGGTATCGATATAACCGGGCGCGAGCGCATTGACCGTCACGCCGGCCTTGGCGCCCTCCTGCGCCAGCGCCTTGGTAAAACCGTGAATGCCTGACTTTGCGGCGGCATAGTTGACCTGGCCATATTGGCCGCCCTGCCCGTTGATCGAACCGATATTGACGATGCGCCCCCAGCCGCGCTCACGCATACCGGGAAAACAGGCCTTGGCCATGTTGAAACAGCCGCCGAGATTGACACGCATCACTTCGTTCCAGTCGTCGAAGCTCATCTTGGCGAGTGTGCCGTCCCGGGTGATGCCAGCATTGTTGACAAGCACGTCGACTTCGCCGATCTCCTCGGCAACCTGCCCACAACCTTGTTGACATGCCTCAAAATCGCCGACATCCCATTTGCGCGCCGCGATCCCGGTGCGTTCGGTAAACGCTTTCGCCTTCTCGTCATTGCCGCCATAATTGGCGACCACGGTCATACCCTGATCCTGCAATGCGACGCTGATCGCCTCGCCGATTCCACGGGTACCGCCGGTCACTATTGCAACTCTTGCCATCTCGCATCCTCTTCCCGTCTAGCCTAACCGCCTTATGCTGTAGGATAGAGGTTCGCAGCCACGCAAGCGCATTTGCAGCGACACCCGAACCGAAGTGGAAAAACGCGCGGGTAGGTTAACCAATTCCTTAAGGAAGGCGCTCACCATTACCGGCTACGGGGCGGCAATGGACGTGCGGTCAATCATCAACAGAACAAGCGAGGAGCGACGCGGCTTTGTGGCGAGCATCGGTCTTGCGCGGGCCGACAGTGCCTTCGAAACCGAATCGCAGATCGCCGGCATTCGGCGGACCATGGCGATGTTGCCGGCGGCGATATGTGCGCAGCTGATCGCAATCGCACTGATCCTCACGGCCACTTTCGGCATGCGGGACTATGATTTCGGCACTCGGGTTGTTCCCTATGCCGGCGCGATATTCGGTATCAGTATGACCATGCTGATGTTCGGCCGAACCCGGCTCTTCCGAACCGTCGCGCCGCATTACCTTTCCCGCGCAACGCTTCCCGTAGCGGCCATCCTGGGCATATGCTTGACGCTGCTCGCATGGGAAATCGCGCCACTGGCCGGCGCGACGATCGGTACGCTGTGCCTGATCGCATTCGGAATGGCGGCGATGATGCTGTTCGCAGCCTTTGCGCCGATCCAAACCGCGGCGCTCAGTTTCGTCGCGGCGGCAGTCGTCACCGGCACTCTGCGTTCGGGCGAATATACCATCGCGATAGTCGGGATCGCGGGCTTTATCTGCTTCTGGCTTGCAACGGTCGTGAATGCTCAGTTCGATACCGAACAAATCCGGTTGCGCGAGAAGAGCGATGCGAAGGCACGGCGCGCCACTCGGTTGCTCGAAGAATTCGAGGCGAATGGCAATGGCTGGTTCTGGGAAACCGATCGCAGCGGCAGGATCGTCTATCTGTCGCCCAAACTGGCCGCCTCGCTGGGCCGTTCGGAAGCAGAGCTCATGGGCTTGCCTTTCACCTCTCTGATCCGGTTCGAAAGCGGTGCGGAAGACGGTGAGAGAGCGCTCGGCTTTCATCTATCGACCCGAAGCGCGTTTAACGATGTCACCGTACGTGCGGCGGTCGAGGGCGACGATTTGTGGTGGTCGATCTCGGGCCGTCCGATCATCGATGGAATCGGTCAGTTTCGCGGCTATGCCGGCAGCGGCAGCGATCTGACCGAAAAGCGGCGCTCCGAAGCCGAAGCCAACCGGCTCGCCCGCTACGATGCGTTGACCGGTCTGGCCAACCGTCAGGAAATGCAGTTGGCGCTCGAACGCGCGCTGGATGACAAAGGCGATCACGCGGCCGAAGCCGCCTTGTTCCTGCTCGATCTGGACCGGTTCAAGGCGGTGAACGACACGATGGGTCATCCCGTCGGCGACGAACTTCTCAAACAGGTATCGACGCGTCTGTTCCGCGCGGTGGGCGATCGCGGAATGGTCGGTCGCCTGGGCGGAGACGAGTTCGAAGTCGTACTGCCGAAATGCACCCATATGAAGACATTGGCCGATCTCGCCCGCCAGATCATCGGCGAACTGTCGCAACCCTATATGATCGACGGCGTCACGCTGACGATCGGTTGCTCGATCGGCATCGCCGTCGCGCCGGCCAATGGCCAGACGTCCGATGAATTGGTCCGCAACGCCGATCTCGCGCTTTACGCGGCGAAGGCCGATGGTCGCGGCGTCCATCGTTTCTACGAGGAAGAGATGCATGCCGGCGCAAAACAACGCAAAAGACTGGAAGACGATCTGCGGATCGCGATGTCAAAAGACGAGTTGCATGTCGTCTATCAGCCACAGGTCAGCACTTCGACGGAGAAGATTGTCGGCTATGAAGCGCTGGTCCGCTGGAATCATCCAAGCCGCGGCTTCATCTCGCCAGAGGATTTCGTCCCGGTCGCCGAAGATATCCGGCTGATCGAACAGATCGGCGAATGGGTCTTGCGCCGGTCCTGCAAGGATGCGGCGCTATGGCCGGGACAGGCGCGCGTCGCCGTCAACGTGTCCCCCATCCAGTTCGCCAATCCGAAATTTCCCGAGATCGTATTGAGTGCGCTGGCCAATGCCGAACTGGCGCCCGAGCGGCTGGAACTCGAACTGACGGAATCGGTGTTTCTCGACGAAGACAATGATACCACCACGATGTTCAAGACGCTCAAAAGGATCGGCGTCCGCCTTGCTCTCGACGATTTCGGCACCGGTTACTCCGCGCTCGGCTATCTGAAAACCGCGCCGTTCGACAAGATCAAGATCGATCAATCCTTCATCAGAGGCGCCGCGGTGGTCGGAAACCGCAATGCTGCAATCATCAAGTCGATCGTGTCCCTTGCCGAAACGCTCTACATGGAAACGACAGCGGAGGGCGTGGAACTGAAAGATGAAATCGAGCTCGTCAAACAGCTCGGCTGTTCGCATATTCAGGGCTACATATATGGCAAGCCCATGCTGCACGACGAAGTCATGAAGCAGTTGGGAGACGGGGCCGGCGTCGCGACTGCAGAAGGCCATCGGGCGAGTCGGAGCCCGCGCAAGCGCCTGCTCCGGTCCACCAGTGTCGAACTAGATGGCCGGCAGCACAAAGGGCTGATCCGCAATATCTCCGCCAGCGGCGCGATGGTGGAGGGTGTGGGCGATATCGAAGAAGGCGCGGATATTCTAATCGAGGTGATCGAAGGCCAAATGTTCCGCAGTACGGTTCGCTGGTCCGACAAGGAACGCATCGGCATAGAATTCGCCCGCAGCTTCGATCTGGAGCGTCTCAACGACACGATGAGCAAACCGAAAAAAACCGTCCAGCGCGCCGCAGCCGGTTAAGACAACCAGCCGGAAAGCTCACGCCGAACGATGGTTTCGAGCATCGCCATGCCGGCATCGCTGGCGTTCAGACAGGGAATATAGGCAAAGTCCGTGCCACCAGCATCGTTGAACTGGTCGCGCCCTTCCATTGCCAGTTCCTCCAGCGTTTCGAGACAATCGACCGAAAAGCCCGGCGCGAAGATCGCAACCTTGCGTATATCCTTCTCCGGCAACGCCTCGAGCAAATCGGCCGTCGCGGGCTCCAGCCATTTGGCGTTGCCGAAGCGCGACTGGAATGTCGTGAAGAGCGGCCGGCCCAGCTTCTCGCTCAACAACCGGGCAGTTTTCTGGCACTGGCAATGATAGGGGTCGCCGAGTTCCAGAGTCCGCCGCGGCATGCCATGAAAGCTCGCGATCAACGCATCGGGTTCGAAATCAAGCTGTGCCAGCCCCTCGCCAACGGAAGCCGCCAGCGCATCGATATAGGCCGGATCGTCGTGATAAGGCGGCAAGGTTCGCAAACTCGGCTGCCATCGCATATCGGCGATCTCGGCGCCGGCCTCGTCAACGGCGGTAGCCGTCGTCGCGCCGCAATATTGCGGATAGAGCGGCGCGAGCAGGATACGGTCGCAGCCCATCTCCTTCATCTGTTCGAGGCGGAAGCCGATGCCGGGCCGCCCGTAGCGCATCGCATAGCTGACATGGACGCTATCGCCGAAGCGCTGCTGCAGCCCGGCCACCTGTTGCTGGGTATAAACGGCGAGCGGCGAGCCTTCCTCCATCCACACCTTGGCATAGGCTGCGGCGGAACGGCGCGGGCGGGTGCTGAGCACGAGCCCGTATAGGATCGGTTTCCAGATGATGTCGGGAATCTCGATGACGCGCTTGTCCGACAAGAACTCTGCCAGATAGCGCCGGACGGCCGGCACGGTCGGTTCGTCGGGCGTACCGAGATTGACCAGCAGCACGCCCACTTTGGGCGGCGCAATGTCCGGGTGAAAATCGGGCTTCTCGGTCATGCCACACCGCCAACGACGAAGGGGATAGACCGGAGCCGCTGCCCTGTCGCGGCAAAAATCGCATTACCGATCGCCGGTGCGACGGGCGGTACGGCGATCTCGCCGACTCCGCCCGGTTCCTCATCGCTGGCGATCAGGTCGATCTCGATTTCGGGAATATCGGCGAGGATCGGCAGGGCCAGATCGTTGAAATTGAAGGCCGTGGGCTCGTCATCGGCATAGCCGATCGCGCGGCCGAGCGCTTGGGACATGCCGAAAACGACGCCGCCTTCGATCTGCTGCCGGACGATTTCGGGATTGATGATCCGCCCGCAATCGACCGCCGCCGATATCTTCTCGAGCACGGGGCGCTGATCGTCCCCGATGCCGAGCCGCACGACCAATGCGACATGGCTGCCGAAACAACTATGCGCGGCAAGACCCATGCCCCCGCCCTGCTCGCCGCCGTCCCAGCCGCCAAGCGTGGCCGCCGTCGTGAGACAGCGTGCCAGCCGCGGTGCGTCACCAAGCATCGCGATCCGGAAGGACAGCGGCTCGATTCCAGCCTGTTGCGCCAGTTCGTCGATAAAACACTCGTTGAAAAAGGCAGTATAGCTGTGCCCGACCGACCGCCAGATACCAGTCTCGACACCGATATCGACCGGCATATGCTCGACGGCGAGATTGGGAATCGCATAGGCCGGATGTGCACCCTCTACGGCGCCCGGATCAGGATCGTCGACATCGCCGAGAAACATGCTGGGCATGATCCGCCCGAACATCTGATTGTTCGTCGAGGGCACGGCGATCCGGCTATGCCAGGTGGCAATCGCGCCGTCCGATGTCAATTTGCCGGTAAGCCGCGCGCGGGCCGCCGGGCGGTAATAATCGCTCCGGGTTTCCTCTTCCCGGGACCAGGTGAGCTGGACCGGCCGGTTCATGCGCCGCGCGATGATCGCGACCTGGATCGCGGCATCATTCTCGATCTTGCGCCCGAAGGCGCCGCCCAGCAGCATCGGGTAGATCGTCACCTGATCCTCGCCATAGCCGATCGCTTTAGCCACCGCCGTTCGCATGAGGCCCGGCGCCTGGGTCGGCGCCCACAACTCGATCCGGTCGCCCTGCACGCGCGCCGTCGCGGCGAGTGGTTCGATCGCGGCGTGTGGGGCGAGGCCGACGTCATAGACAGCGCGATGCGCTCCGGACGTTCCGAAGGCCGCGGCAAGATCGCCCTCGTTGACAAAACGCCGCCCCCCATCGCCGTCCAGCGCATCCTGCAAGGCCTGGCCGATACTCGCATCGTCGACGACATCGTCGTCCTCGCTTTCCCATTCAGGCGCCAGTGCTTCCACCCCGCGATTGGCCGCCCACCAATTAGTGGCGACGCAAGCGGCGAAGCGGGGGTTTTCGAAGATCGCGGTCACGCCGAATACGTTGTTCGCCGCATCCCGGTTGACCGCTGCCAGCCGATGACGGCGCGATGGCGCCTGGCGAGCGGCAGCGAACACCATCTCGGGCAGCCGAACATCGCCGGCATAGCGTGCCGAGCCATCGACCTTGGACGGCAAATCGATCCGCGGCATGGATTGGCCGGTGATCGGGCGGCCTGCCGGATTGCGCAGAATAAGCGTATCGGGTGGCGAATAACTGGCCGCCTCAGCCGCCAGTTCACCAAAACGCAGACGCTGCTCGCCAAACACGACAAAGCCGTCTTCGGTGTCGCAGGCCTGCCAGTCGACATCCCAGCGCGCCGCCGCCGCCTTGCACAGCACCGCGCGCGCCGCCGCGCCGGCTTCGCGAAACCGTTGCTCGAACCCGCGGATCGATGTCGAGCCGCCGGTGATCATCAGCGCATTGCGCACCGCATATTCGCGTGTCGCCCATTGGCCGATCGAACCGAGAAAGGAGGGAAGCGCTCCATCCGACTCTCCCGCCACGAGAAAATCGTTGGCATAGAGCGGATTGATGGGCGCGGTTTCCACGCCGACCGTCCGCCAGTCCGCGCCGAGTTCATCGGCCAGCGCCTGCGGCAAGGCCGTCCACACCCCCTGCCCCATTTCGGCCTGCGGCACGATAACGCTGACATTCCCGTTCTCGCCGATTTTCAGAAAGGCGTTGAACACCGTTTCGTCGTCGCCTGCGATCAGATTATGGACATAGTGCCGTGGCCAGGCCGCCCAGGCGACCGCCAAACCGGCGCCGACTCCCCCGCCAATCAGGACGCGGCGACGCGTAATTCCAAGGCGTGGCTTCTCCGACATTGAAGGCTCTGTAGAGGCTGGTTGGCGATCATGCCAGCCGCCTCCGGGGACAGGGTTGCGGATAGGCGATCACCGGCTTTCGCCCGGCTCGACCTTTACAAAAGCGAGAAACGCAAGACCGATGGCGAAAAGTATGGCGATCGATGCCATGCCGATCCTTTGGCTGTTGAAGGCGGTCGTAAAAATCTCGACGAGCAGCGGTCCGAGCCAAACCGTCACCGTCCCGGCGATAGCATAAAGCCCGAAAAACTCGCCGCTTCGGCCGGGCGGGGCAAGCGTGACCAGCATCGTTCGACTCGAAGAAATGCTCGCCGTTGCGGTAACCGCCAACATTGCGGCAAGGCCGAGATAGACGATATCGGACAGATCCTGGAACACCAGCCCCTCCCAAACCTGGTAGTTATCGACAAGACCGAAGAACAGCGTTTCGTTGGTGACGGACAATTGAAGCGCCAGCACCGCAACCATACCGAGGATCTCGAGGATCAGCGCCATCTTCACGCCCACCCGGTTGTCGAGCCAGCCGCCGACGATTCCGCCGAGAAAGGCCCAGGCCGAGGCGAAAATCGCATAGCCGGTCATCTCGAGGAAACCCCATTCGAGGAACAGCGAGACATAGACCGCGCCAAGCGCCAGCAGTGCCGCCATGGCATCGGCATAGAACATCCGAGCGATCAGGAACTTCATCAATTGCGCATATTTGGCGGCCTCGCGAACGGTACGAATGACGCTTTTTGCACCATCGATGGTCGCCATGGTCCAGCTCGCCCCCGGCTGGCCGGGATCCTTGGCGTAAAGGAAGAAAGGAATCGCAAACAGGGCAAGCCATATCGCGCAGAGCGGCCCGGCGATGCGCATATGTTCATAGCGCGCCAGATCGAACCCGAATTGCGGCTCGGCAAAGGGCCAGCCTATGGCACCGGGCAAGGCAAACAAGCCGACCAGTGCAACGAACATCAGCGCAGCCGCGAGATTGCCCAGTCCCAGACCGAGGCCGCTGATCATCGGCAGCGCTTCCGGCCGTCCCGCCGCCGGCAACATCGAGTTATGCGTGACCTCCGAATAGGTATAACAGACATAGGCGATCACAAGGATCGCCATGACGACGCCGGTCGGCAAACCATCCTCTCCCGGCACTGCATACCAGAGGAGCCAGGACATCACCGCGATGGTGCCGAGCATGACGGCGAGGATCGGCTTACGTCGCCCGCCGCGATCGAGCGCCGCCCCCAGAAACGGCGCCGTCAGCGCCGCTATCAACCCGGCCCATTTGGTCACCGAGGCGATAGCCGCCTGCCCCCGCGCATTGGCGGTTTGCGTCGCGGTCTCGGGGTCCATTCCGGCCAGCTCGCCGCTCGCCAATATATCCGCGCCAACAATATCGCGCGCGAAATAGGGCGCGAAAATATAGATGACGATCAGGATGTAATAGGGATTGCGCGCCCATTCGAAGATCGCCCAGGCAAAGCCTGTCTTGCCCAACGCACCACCCTCGCCATGATGAGGACCGGGCGCGGCGGCGGCGTGCGTCGGTTGGGCGTGAGACGCGATCTCAATGGCCTTTGGCGATATGCCGACTCTCTGGCGACCGCATGGCGATCACATCATTTTCGGTGTGCCGAACACCCGCATGATCTCGGGCTCGAAACTTTCCAGGCTATCCGCCTCGAAATCCGGATCGAAAGCCGGGGCATCCCACTCGTCAACGAGTTTGCAGGCAAGCGGATACCAGCTCTTATCCTTGTGATCTTCGCGCATCGTCGTCGATTTGCCGAGATAGTTGTAATAATAGGCGCCCTGGAAATCCTGGTGGTACTTGATGACGTGATAGAGATCGTCGTTGACGTATGGTTTCAGGATTTCCGCCGCAATCGCGCCGTGATTGGGGACCGACATCGTCTTGCCAATGTCGTGGCAGAGCGCGGCTACGACTTCCTCGTCGCTCGCGCCTGCGCGCCGCGCCAGCGTTGCCGTCATCAGCGAATGCTGGAGCTGATCGCAGCCGAAGCCCAGCGTTAGCTCGCCGAGATCCTGAAGGTGCTTGAGGATACGATGCGGGGCATCGTTCTTATAGTGATCCTGATGCTCTTTCGCGATCACCATCCAATGCTCGGGCTTGCCGTCCTGCATCCGCGTGAAGGATTGCCCGGGGGTGCCCGCCCCTGCATCTGCTTCGGGTGCTTGCGTCGCCATGTCACTCTCTCCCGCGCTGATCTCGCCTGCAGCGCTTTCCGTTTTGATCCGCCGCCATTATGAGGGCAAAAAAGCGAAGGGGAAAGCCTTGGACTTTCTGGCAACGACAATGGCCGCGACATTGACGACGGGCGTCGACTATCTGCGGTTCGAAAATCTCGGACTTTCGCCGATCGCGTTGGATCTCGGCTTCTTTCAACTGCGCTGGTACAGCCTCGCCTATATCGCGGGGATCGTTGTCGGCTGGTGGTATCTGCTGAAGCTGATCGCCAAGCCCGGCGCGCCGATGGCGCGGCGCCATGCCGACGATCTGGTCTTTTACGCCACGCTCGGCATCCTGATCGGCGGACGGCTCGGCTATGTGCTATTCTACAAGCCGCTCGAATATCTGGAAAACCCCGCAGATATCATCCGCGTATGGGATGGCGGCATGTCCTTCCATGGCGGAGTGATCGGGGTCAGTATCGCTATCCTGTTCATGGCTTGGCGGAACAAGCTGAACTGGCTGCGAATCCACGATTATGTCGCCTGTACCATCCCCTTCGGTCTTTTATTCGGGCGACTTTCGAATTTCGTGAACGGCGAATTATGGGGCCGTCCAGGCGATGTACCCTGGGCCGTTGTCTTCCCGAGAGCGGACGAGCAGGCACGCCACCCGAGCCAGCTTTACGAAGCGGGGCTCGAGGGCCTGTTGCTGTTTTTCGTTCTTTGGTACCTGTTCTGGAAGACCGATGCGCGCCACCAGCCTGGCAAACTCGTCGGGACATTCCTGGTCGGCTACGGCCTTTCGCGCTTCACAGTCGAATTTTTCCGCGAGCCCGATGCTCATCTCGGTCTGCTCAGCCTCGGCATGTCGATGGGCCAATGGTTGACGGTTCCGATGATCATCGGCGGCATCTGGCTGATCGCGACGGCCAAGGGCCGGGCCGACGGCGTCAAGCCTGTACCGCCTGCTGCGGATGTCTCCGCCTGAGGTCAGGCCACTCGCGGAGCGGCTGGCCGGGCTGATCGCCGCCACCGGGCCGATTTCGATCGCCCAATTCATGGGCGAGGCCAATGCCCATTATTACGCGACACGCGATCCGCTGGGTGCCGAGGGCGATTTCATCACTGCGCCGGAGATCAGCCAGATGTTCGGCGAACTGGCCGGACTGTGGCTCGCCGATCTCTGGTCGCGCGTCGGATCGCCGACCAATGCGCATTATGTCGAGCTGGGCCCGGGGCGCGGAACACTGGCCGAAGATGCGTTGCGGGCGATGCGTGCCGCGCGTTTCGAACCGCCGATTCATCTCGTCGAAACGAGTCCGGTATTGCGCGCCAATCAGGCGACACGGCTACCCAGTGCGCGCTGGCATGACGATCTCGACAGCCTCCCCAGCGCCGGCCCGCTATTCGTCATCGCCAATGAATTCTTCGACGCGCTGCCGATCCGCCAGGTTGTCCGGACCGAACAAGGCTGGCGCGAAGTGAAGGTCGATCATCGCGACGGCCGCTTCGGACCGGTTACCGCGGGTCCTTCGCTCGATATGCTGATCCCCGAAACGCTGCGCGATGCACCGCTAGGCAGCGTCGTCGAGACTTCGCCCGCCGTCGAAAGCACTGCCCGCGCATTGGCCGCGCGAATTGCGGCGCAGGGCGGTGCAGTGTTGATCGTCGATTACGGCTATGAAGGGCTGGCAACGGGAGACACGCTGCAAGCGGTTTCGCGTCATGACCATGTGGATATCTTCGCCGAGCCGGGCGAGCGGGATCTGACCGCACATGTCAATTTCGCGATTCTCGAACGCATCGGCCGAACGGCGGGCCTGACGGTGCATGGCCCGGTCGGACAGGGTGACTGGCTCGAATCTTTGGGCATCGGCGCGCGCACCGCGGCGCTGATCAAGGCTGCGCCGCATCGTCAGGCGGAACTTATCGCCGCCCGCGACCGGCTGACCAAGCCCGATGCTATGGGCACGCTATTCAAGGCTTTCGCCATGCTCGCTCCGGATTGGCCGGTTCCCGCCGCTTTCTAGCGAGGGCGCGTTGCAACGGCCGGAAACACCGCTAAGAAGGCCGACCCGGCAATGAGCGGGCAGGAGATGCATGGCCGCAAAGATAGAGATCATCCGCGCCGAAGCGCTGGACGGAGTGGCCCATGGCTTTCTCGCACGGACTGGGGGTGCATCGGCCGGGATCTATGAAAGCCTCAATGTCGGACTGGGCTCCGACGATATCAAATCGGATGTCGAAACGAATCGTCGCCGCGCGGTCGAAGCGGTGGCCCCCGATGCCACGCTCGTCACGCTGCATCAGATCCATTCTCCCGATGCGATCCGCATCACCCACGCCTTTCCTGACGATGCGCGACCGGAAGCCGATGCCATGGTCACCGACAAACCCGGTCTCGCGCTCGGCATATTGACCGCCGATTGCGCGCCGATCCTGCTCGCGGACCGACACGCCCGCGTTATCGGTGCCGCGCATGCCGGTTGGAAGGGCGCGATGACCGGCGTCGCGCGATCGGTGGTCGATGCGATGGAGGAACTCGGAGCGGACCGCAACCGGATCGCGGCCGCTATCGGCCCCTGTATCGGGCGCGGTTCCTATGAGGTGGATGACGATTTCCGCAAGCGGTTCGAGGCGATCGAACCCGAAAACGAGCAATATTTCCGGGACGGCGCACCCGGCCATCACTATTTCGATCTCGAAGCCTATGTCGCGGCGTGGCTCGCCTTTACCGGAATACAGACCGTCGAGGCACTCGGGCTCGACACCTACACCGACGAAGCCCGATTTTTCAGCTATCGCCGCGCCACCCACCGGAACGAGCCGGATTATGGCCGGCAATTGTCCGTGATTGCGTTGTAAACTCCTCATACTGCGCCTTCGCGGGGCCGATAAATGGTGATAGGCGCAGATCAACGGAGGGGTGCATGACAGCCAAGAGACTGGGATTTTTCGGCGGCCTCGCGCTGTTCGCGATCCTGTTAACGCTACCCGCTCCGAACGGCATGCCGGTGGAGGCTTGGCGCGTTACGGCGCTGGTCGTCCTCATGGCAAGCTGGTGGATGACGGAAGCACTGCCGCTGACCGCTACCGCGCTACTGCCGTTTGTGACCCTCCCGTTCATGGGCGTCATGACGACGGGCGAGGTGGCGGGCGCCTATTATTCCCCGATCCTTTTCCTCATTCTCGGCGGCGCATTTCTCGCGCTCGCCATCGAGCGAACCGGCCTGCACCGCCGGCTCGCGCTTGCGATCATCGGGCGGGCGGGCAAAACCGCCTGGGGCCTGCTCTTCGCCTTCATGGCGGCGACGGCGATCCTCTCGATGATCGTGTCCAATACGTCGACAACGCTGATCATGGTGCCGATCGCGATCGCCGTGCTGGCGGCGGGCGGAATTGCGGAAGGCGAAACCAAGGGATTTGCCGGCGCGCTACTGATGGGAATCGCCTTTTCGGCATCGATCGGCGGGATCGGAACGTTGGTCGGATCGCCGACCAATGCGATTGCCGCAGGCCTCATGAATCGGACGATCGGCACGGAGATCGATTTCCTCACCTGGGCGATGTTCGGACTTCCCGTCGTCGCGATGGGCATACCGCTATGCCTCATCATCCTCGTGCGGATGCAGCGAGTCAGCCGAACCGCTTTCGATACCGCGGCTGCGGAAGCGGCCATTGGCGATCCGGGCGCATGGTCGGGCGCGGAAAAGCGTCTGATGCCCGTCATCATGCTGGTCGTCGCAGGCTGGGTCGCGCTACCCTTCATCAAGACCTATCTGCCCGATGGCGCGATCCATGACGGCACTATCGCGATTCTCGGCGGGCTCTTGTTGTTCGTCCTACCCGACGGCAGCGGCCGCCCAATGCTCAACTGGCCGGAAGCCAATCGCGCACCCTGGGATGTGATCATGTTGTTCGGCGGCGGCCTCGCGCTGGCCTCGGGCATTATGGCGTCGGGCCTTGGCGGCTGGCTGGGCGAGGCGCTGGAGCCGCTGCAGGCCGTGGACGTGATCATCATCGCGCTCGCCGTTACGGCGCTCGTCGTGCTCGTCACCGAGTTCGCCTCCAACGTCGCGACGGCCAGCGCCGTCATCCCCGTCGTCGCCGCGCTGATCGTGGCGACCGGCGCGGATCCGATGCTGCTCGCCATGCCCGCCGCGATGGCGGCGAGCTGGGGCTTCATGCTGCCCTCGGGCACCGGCCCCAACGCCATCGCCTGGGCATCCAATCACATTGCCTTGCCGAGCATGTTGAAATCCGGTTTCCTGTTGGATATTTGCGGAATCCCGATGATCGTCCTCGTCACATGGGGCGTCGCGACTTTAGCCGGTTGAGGGAGATGCGCGCCTGCGGAGGTTAGGTGCCCGGGCCCTGACCGTCTTTGATCGAGCTCCTGCCTTCCTGGGAGCGTAAACTGGAAGGCTCGTCTGCTATGACCGACGGAACCGACGACAATTCGCCCGACCTCACCGGCACGACACCGCGCCGCAAGCCCAAGCCCGAAATCGAAAAGATCGGCAACCGCAAGCTGAAACCTGCCACGCTGATGATGGGGCATGGCTATGATCCGGTCCTGTCCGAAGGCTCTCTGAAACCGCCGATCTTCCTGACTTCGACCTTTGCGTTCGAAAACGCCGCCGCCGGCAAACGCCATTTCGAAGGGATTACCGGCAAGCGCCCGGGCGGCGCGGAGGGTCTTGTCTATTCACGATTCAACGGACCGAACCAGGAGATCTGCGAAGACAGACTCTCGGTCTGGGAAGAGGCCGAGGAAGCGCTGGTGTTCTCCAGTGGTATGTCCGCCATCGCCACCGTGCTGCTCGCCAATGTCCATCAGGGCGACGTCGTCGTCCATTCGGGCCCGCTCTATGCGGCGACCGAAACGCTGATCAACCGGGTGCTCGGCCGCTTCGGAATCACTTTCCTCGATTTCCCCGCCGGCGCGGGCCGCGAAGAGGTGGATGCCGTGCTCGAAAAAGCGAAATCCATGACAACCGGTTCGGGCAAGGTGGCGGTCATCTATCTCGAAAGCCCGGCCAACCCGACCAATGCGCTCGTCGATATCGAGATGGTGAAGGAGGCGCGCAACGCGGCGTTCGGCAAGGACGGTCCGCCCATCGCTATGGACAATACATTCCTTGGCCCCCTCTGGCAGCAACCGCTCAAACATGGCGCGGACATCACCATCTATTCGCTCACCAAATATGTCGGCGGGCATAGCGATTTGGTCGCGGGCGGGGTGATGGGCTCGAAAGCGCATCTCGATCCGATCCGCGCGATGCGCAACACGATCGGTACGATTACCGATCCCAACACCGCCTGGATGCTGCTGCGAAGCCTCGAAACGGTCGAACTGCGCATGACGCGCGCAGGCGAAAATGCCGAAAAAGTTTGCGCCTTTCTGCGCAATCATCCCAAGGTCGACGGGCTTGGCTATCTCGGCTTCCTCGAAGAAGGGACGAGCCAGCGCGACATCTACGATCGCCACTGCTCGGGCGCGGGATCGACTTTCTCGGTATTTATCCGGGGCGGGGAAGACGAGAGTTTCCGCTTCCTCGACGCGCTGAAGATCGCCAAGCTCGCGGTGAGCCTCGGCGGCACCGAAACGCTCGCCAGCCATCCAGCGGCGATGACGCATCTTTCGGTTCCCGACGAGCGCAAGGCGGCGCTCGGCATCACCGATAATCTGGTTCGCATCTCCATCGGCGTCGAGGATGCGGACGATCTGATCTCGGACTTCACCCAGGCGCTCGCCGAGGTTTAGCGGGGAGTCTTATGTCAGACTCAACCTGACGGTCGAGCGGAGCACCGGGATTCATCTGTCAGAATTTCCCTTTCGGGAAATCGCCGCACCGCCCTAACCCCAAGCGATAACCCGCCAGCCGCGTTTCTCCGCGATCTGCCGCAGTTTCGAATTTGGATTGGTCGCCACCGGCTCGTCCGACCAGTCGAAAACCGGCAGATCGGTTGGGCTATCCGAATAGAAGCGAACCCGCAGGTCGTCGCGCTCGAATCGTTGCTCTTGGACCCATATCTCGACCCGGCGCAATTTTGCGGCACCATAGCAGTTTTCGCCATCGATTTCCGCAAGGATTGCGCCGTCTTCGTCCCGCTTCACTTCGGTCCCGATGACATCGTCGAAGCCCAGCCGTCGGGCGAGCGGCGTGACGTAAAAGGCATAGGAGGCCGTTGCGAGAACCAGCCTCTGCCCATCCGCCTTTTCTTTCGCGATCCGCGCGCGGGCTTGTGGGTGGATATTATCGGCGAGCGTCTCTTCGGCGAAGCTTTCGGCAATCGCAGTCATCTTCTCCGCATCGAGCGGAGCCCCAAGCAGCATGTCCTGCATCCGCTCTTTGAGTCCTCCGCGATCGAGGGCGCGCAGCAGATAGAAAACGAACAAAAACAAGAGGGCCGGCAAAAAGACCAGTCGCCAGCGTTCATGCCGCCACGCCGCGTGCAACAGGAACGGCATGTAGGTCGGCCTTTTGGTGATCGTCTTGTCGAGATCGTAAAGCGCGATTTTTATCATCGACGCCCCGCATAGCATGAAGCAACGCCTTGCCGAGCGGGGAATTTAACCGCACAAGGCCTGCCGATGAGTGTCGACGCGGATTTCACCGAATTGGATGAGGGGGGCGAGCGTATTCTGCGCTTCTCCGGCCGTCTGACGATTGCCCGGCTGGGCGACGTTCCCAGTCAACTCGGCGATCTATCCGTCCGCCCCGAGAAGATCGACATTTCGGCCGTTGAACGGGTCGACACGGTCGGTGCCTGGATCGTCTATAAATTGTCGCGCGACCATGAAGCCGAAATCGTCGGTGCAAGTGGCCATGCACAACGTTTGGTCCGCCAGGTTGCGATTGCGAACGAGCCGGCGCGGACGCGTCGTGACGGTGGCGGACGCCTGCGCCAACTCCTTGAGCGCATCGGCGCATCGACGCTCGAATCGCTTTCCGGTCTCAAGGGGCTGCTCGCCTTTTTCGGTGCTCTTGTCATCGCCACGGGCGCCGTTATCCGCGATCCCCGCCGTTTACGCTTCAACGCCGTCGTGCAGCGTTTCGAAACGGTCGGCGTGTCGGCGCTCGGCATTATCGGGCTGATGAGCTTTCTGATCGGAATCGTCATCGCCCAGCAGGGTGCGGTCCAGCTGCGCCAGTTCGGCGCGGAAGTGTTCACCATCAACCTGGTCGGCCGAATAACGACCCGCGAGCTGGGCGTATTGATGACCGCGATCATGGTCGCCGGCCGCTCGGGCAGCGCCTTTGCCGCGCAACTGGGTTCGATGAAACTGGCCGAGGAAGTCGATGCGATGCGCACGATCGGCGTCCCGCCGATGCAAGCGCTCGTTTTGCCGCGGGTTCTCGCCACCACGCTGCTGATGCCGCTTCTCGGTTTCTATTCGACCTTTTTGATGATCGTCGGCGGTGGGCTGTTATGCTGGATAGGGCTCGGCATTCCGCCCGAAACCTTCATCCTGCGTCTGCGCGAAGTCGTACCGATGACCGATCTGTGGGTCGGACTGATCAAGGCCCCGGTATTCGGCATGATCATTGGTCTCGCCGGCTGCTATCAAGGGATGCAGGTGCATGGCAACAATGAAGAAGTCGGACTGCGAACCACCACGGCGGTGGTTCAGGCGATCTTCCTCGTCATCGTGCTCGATGCCTTCTTTGCCGTGTTCTTCTCTTCGATAGGCTGGGGATGAGCGAAGGGCCGATCATCTCCGTGCGCGGGCTGCGCAACAGCTTTGGCGACAATGTCGTGCATGAGCATCTCGATATCGATGTCGAGCCTGGCGAGATATTGGGCGTGGTCGGCGGATCGGGAACGGGCAAATCGGTCTTGCTGCGGTCGATCATCGGCCTGCAGGAGCCTGACAAAGGCGAGATCAGCATCTTCGGCGAGCGGATGGATTGCGCGACGGCCGAGGAAAATCTCGACCTGCGCCGCCGCTGGGGCGTGCTCTTTCAGAACGGCGCGCTGTTTTCGACGCTCACGGTCGCCGAGAACGTCCAGGTGCCGCTGCGCGAATTCTACAAGAATATCGACGAAAGCCTGCTTTGCGAGATCGCGACCTTCAAGATCGTGATGAGCGGGCTGAAGGCCGAGGATGCACCCAAATATCCGTCCGAGCTCTCCGGCGGGATGCGCAAGCGCGCGGCGCTCGCCCGATCGCTGGCGCTCGATCCGCTACTGCTGTTTCTCGACGAGCCGACAGCCGGCCTCGATCCGATCGGCGCCGCCGCGTTCGACAATCTGATTCTGGAGCTCAAGGAAGCGTTGGGGCTTACCATCTTCCTGATTACGCACGATCTCGATACGCTGCACACCATCTGCGATAGGGTCGCCGTGCTCGCGGACAGGAAGGTGATCGCCAGCGGGACGATCGAAGAATTGCTTGCTCTCGATCATCCCTGGATACAGGAATATTTCAATGGGCCACGAGGCCGCGCCGCTCTAGAGGCGAAGGACTAGGGTCCAGGAGGGACGGATGGAAAACCGATCGAACCAGATATTAGTCGGCAGCGTGGTCCTTGGCCTCATCCTGCTGGTGGTCATCTTCACCGTCTGGCTGGCGCGGATCGGCGATGGCGGCGACAACGCCTATGACATTTATTTCGCCCAATCGGTCGATGGCCTGGCGCGCGGTTCGGGCGTCACCTATTCCGGTGTCCCGGTCGGACAGATTGAGGAAATTGCGCTCGTTCCCGACAATCCCGAATTTGTCCGCGTGCGTATTCGTGTGAATAACGATGTTCCGGTGCTCGAAGGCACGACCGCAACGATCGAAGGCATCGGCTTTACCGGCGTGTCGCAGATTTCGCTCGACGGGGGCGTGCAAGGGGCCGAACCTATCGACGATGAAGGCCCCGGGGGCGTGCCGGTCATCCCGACGCGGCCCGGCGCATTCGGCGAACTGCTCAACAGCGCCCCGCGACTTCTCGAACGGCTGACGACTTTGACCGAGCGGCTGACCGAGCTGCTCGGCGACCGCAACCAGAACTCCATTGCGGCGATCCTCGAAAATACCGAACGGCTGACCGCCGAGCTTTCCGCCCAGGGACCTGAGATCACGGCGACTTTGGCGGAAAGCCGAATTGCCATCCGCCAGGCCGGCATCGCCCTCGGCGAAATCGGAGAGCTTGCCGATACGACGGACAATCTGCTTGGCAGCGAAGGACAGGCCCTGATGCACGACCTGCGCTCCGCTGTCGCCTCGGCGGAATCGAGCATGGAAGCACTCGACCGGACGATCACGGCAGCCGAGCCGGGCCTCAACGCTTTCTCGCAACAGACCGTACCGGAGATCGGCCAGCTCGTTCGCGATCTCGGCGAGATGTCCGAAGCACTGACCGCCATCTCGCAACGCATCAATCGCGAAGGCGCGGGATCGCTCGTCGGAACCGCTCAACTTCCCGACTATGAGCCGCAATAGGAGCCGATAATGAAACGCCTCTTTCCATTGATCGCGCTCGCAGCGCTGACCGGCTGCATCAGTTTCGGGTCCGAGCCGCCGCCCTTCCTCATGACCCTGGCCGCCGACGCGCAGGTCGAGAGCGGGTCGAGCCGCGCGGCAACGAGAGGCCAGGCGATCACTATCCAGCGCCCCGAAGTTCCGCAGAAACTCATCACCAACCGCCTGCCCGTGCAGACCGGCGAAACCACCATCGCCTATCTGACCGATGCCCTATGGGTGGATACGCCCAACGAACTGTTCCGCGCGCTGCTGAGCGAGACCGTGGCCGCGCGAACCGACCGAGTCGTGCTCGATCCTGCCACCTATTCGGCCGACCCGGGCACGATCGTAAGCGGACAGATACACGAATTCGGGCTCGACGCGCGGACCAACGAGACGGTGATCGTCTATGACGCGACCATCAGCGATGCCGACGGCGTGCGCACGCGGCGCTTCGAGCAGCGTGAAAGCGTATTTTCGCAGGACCCCCAAAGCGTGGCCCAGGCGCTGAACCGCGCGGCGAACCGGATGGCGATCGAGTTTTCCGACTGGCTCGTGGCTGGCTGAGTTACCAGGGCTTGCCCCGCAAATCGATCGTGCCGGACAATGGCGCATGCGCGGTGCCGTCTCGCACCATCGTGCCCTGTTCCGGGAAGGCGATCCGCTCACCGTGCTGCTCGACTATGACCGTGCCGTCGAAAACCCGCCAGCCGCGCTTTTGATAGAATGGCCGGTTATGGGTCTCGACGAAAATCAGGCTGAAGTCGGGCGCGATTTCAGTCTCGATCAGCGCGAGCGTCTCTTCGAGGACACGCGACGCATAACCGAGTTTCTGATGATCCGGATGTGTCTTGACGCCGCCGATACCGGCAATCGTCATGGCCTCGCTCCCGACCAGCACCGAGCGCCGATGGACGCCCGCCGAAGCGACCAAATCGTCACCCAGATATCCGAGAATCCAGCGATCGGCATCGGACCAGTCGACGTCGTGAAACTCGCCATGGGCAAGCATTTCCGGCGTATAGACGGCTTTCCCCAAAGCCTCCACTTTCGGCCATATCGAGGCACCGTCCCGCCGTTCGAGGCGCAGCGCCTCAGCCAAGACTTTTCGACGCCTGTTCGAACACGTCTTTCGAAAGGTCCGGCGCTGCGAGAATCCGCTCGAGCTCGGCCCGCATCATCGCACCGCGCGCTTCGTCGAAACGCCGCCATTTGCCCAAAGGCGGCAAAAGCCGAGCCGCGGTTTGCGGATTGATGGCATCGGCGCGCAGGATGAAATCCGCGAGGAAGCGATAACCCCGTCCGGACGCGGTGTGGAATGCCCGCTGATTGCCGCCGAAAGCGCCGATAAGCGACCGCAACCGGTTGGGATTCTCGATGCTGAAATCCGGATGCGCGGCCAGTGTCTCGGCGACATCCACCGTATCGTCGCGGATCGACATCGCCTGGACCATGAACCATTTGTCCAGCACCAGGGCATCATTGCGATATCGGGTATAAAAATCATCCAACGCGGCGGCACGCTCTGGCCAGTCGCCATTGGCCAACACGCCGAGCGCCGCCTGCCGGTCGGTCATATTATCCGCGTTTTCGAACTGCCCGAAAGCGAGGCGGGGGGCATCATCGGCGCCACTCGCCGCCACATAGCCGAGCGAAACGGCACGCAGCCGGCGCCCGCCCTTGGCTGTCGGGTTGTACACATAACTGTTGCCGCTTGAGGCTGCATAGGCCGCGCGCCATTCGGCCTCAAGCGCCCGGCCAAGGTCCGCACGCAGCGCTTCGCGCGCCCGATGAATCGCCTCGGGATGGACGATCAGCATCTGATCGCCGACAAAGCTCTCGCTGGGCAGCAACACGGCCTCGGCGATAAAAGCCGCGTCGAGATCGGCATCCGACAGCGTCTCGCGCACGGCGCCGATCACCGGCCCATGATCGGCGCCGCGACCGGATACCGCGTCGACGATCGTCTCGACCATGAGCTGCTGCATCGCTTCGTAGCGAGCAAACGGATCGTCATCATGGGCCGAGAGAAAGGCGAGCGTCGCCGGATCCCTCTCGCTGTCAAGCGAGATCGGGGCGGTAAAGCCCCGGTTGATCGAGAGTATGGGCCGTTCGGCAAGCCCATCGAACCGAATTTGCCGTTCGCCCTTTTCCAGCATGACGAGTCGTTCCCCGACGATCGGTTCACCGCTTGCCTCCCCAAGCAAAGCGGTTTTGAGTGGGATCGCCATGGGCTGCTTTTCCGGCTGATCAGGTGTCGCGGGAACGCTCTGCGACAGGCTGAGCACGGCCGACGCCACGTTCGCGTCATAATCGAGCCGTGCGGTGACTTTCGGCGTCCCCGCCTGGCTGTACCAAAGCCGGAACTGGTCGAGATCCGCACCCGAAGCATCCTCCATAGCGGTCACGAAATCCTCGCAAGTCGCCGCCGTCCCGTCATGCCGGTCGAAATAAAGATCCGTGCCTTTTCTGAAATCATTAGCGCCCAGGATCGCGTGCATCATCCGGATCAGTTCGGCGCCCTTGTTATAGACGGTCGCCGTATAGAAGTTCGAAATCTCGATATAGCTTTCGGGACGCACGGGATGGGCAAGCGGCCCGGCATCCTCGGGGAATTGCGCGGCGCGCAACACACGGACGTCGCCGATCCGAGCGACCGCTTCGGAGCCCTGATCGGCCGAAAAGCTCTGATCGCGAAAGACGGTGAAGCCCTCCTTCAGGGAGAGCTGAAACCAGTCCCGGCAGGTCACCCGATTACCGGACCAGTTGTGGAAATATTCATGGGCGACGACGCCGGCGATCGCATCGAAATCCGCATCGGTCGCGGTTTCCGCATCAGCCAGGATGTAGCGCGAGTTGAAGATGTTGAGCGACTTGTTCTCCATCGCGCCGAAATTGAAATCGGATACGGCGACGATGTTGAACTGGCCGAGATCATATTCGCGCCCGTAGACACGCTCGTCCCACGCCATCGAGTCCTTGAGCGCATTCATCGCATGATCGGTTTTCGACAGATCTTCTTCGCGCACCCAGATCGCCAACGCCACATCCTTGCCCGACGCGGTCGTGAAACTGTCTCGGTTTGCCGCCAGGTCTCCGGCGACCAGCGCGAAGAGATAACAAGGCTTGGGCCAAGGATCGAGCCAACGCGCCCAATGGCGATCGTCTTCGCCTCCATTCTCCGTTTCGCCGGATTCGATACAATCTCCATTGGAGAGCAAAACGGGAAAGCGCGCGCGATCAGCCTCCATCCGAACGCTGTAGCGCGAGAGTATGTCCGGCCGGTCCGGAAAGAAGGTGATCCGGCGAAAGCCCTCCGCCTCGCACTGGGTGCACAATATGCCACCCGAGGCATATAGGCCCATCAGCTGGCTGTTCTTCTCCGGCGCGATTTCGACCAGTGTTTCGACGATCGCCTCGCTATCGTCGAGGGGGATGACGAGCCGTTCGTCATCCAGCTGCCAACCGCCCTCGACAAGCTGGGTGCCGTCAACCCAGACTTCATGCAAGCGGAGTCCCTCGCCGTCGAGACGCAGCGGTTCGCGATGCGCGCCGTTACGCGCCACGGTCAGCCGTGTGCGTACCACGGTCCGTGCCGGATCGAGTTGAAAGTCCAGCGCAATTTCCGGGATCAGCCAATCAGGCGCGCGATAGTCCTCACGATGAGTAGCGGACGGCGCGTTGGATGACGGGGCGGCGGCGGATTGCATATCGAGCATTATTGCCCTCTAATCGCCTCGGCCCGGCGGCACAATCACGCGGGTGGAGATTATAGAAATGACGGCGATCATGACAAGACTCCTGACAGTGCAGGCGGCGGGCTGAGAATGCCGCATATGCTGATTTTCGGGCTCGGCTATACGGCAGGGCGCCTCGCCGAACGGCTGCGAAGCGAAGGCTGGTCGGTTTCCGCGACCCGTCGCGAGGCGGGGCCGGATGCGATGGCTTTCGGCGATCGCGACGCGGTGATCGCGGTCATCGGCGAAGCCAGCCATATCCTCTCCTCCGTCCCGCCGGCGGACGGGATCGATCCGGTGCTCAATGACTATGAAAGGGCATTGACCGACGCACCGGCGAACTGGATCGGCTATCTCTCCTCGACCGGTGTCTATGGCGATACCGGCGGCGCCTGGGTCGACGAGACCGCGCCGATCGGCGGTGGGCGGCGCAAGGCGCGAGCCGTAGCAGACCGGGCCTGGCAGGATCTGCGCGACGATGTTCGAGTGTTTCGCCTACCCGGCATCTACGGGCCCGGACGATCGGTGCTCGATCGCATCCGGTCCGGCAAGGCACATCGGATCGACCTGCCCGACCAAGTGTTCAGCCGGGTCCATGTCGACGATATCGTCACCGGAGTGATCGCCGGATTTGCCGGCCCGGCGGGCGTCTATAACCTCGCCGACGATGTGCCGGCGCCGCACAATGATGTCATCGCCTATGGGTGCCGGTTGCTGCGCGTCGAGCCGCCGCCGCTCCAGACGATGGACGAGGCGGGCCTGAGCGATATGGCGCGCGGCTTCTATTCAGAGAACCGCCGCGTAGCGAACGGCAAGGCCAAGCGGTTGCTGGGCTGGGCGCCGGCCTATGCCGATTATCGCGCCGGCTTGGGAGCGATCGCGAACGGTTAGGGCCAGCGCTCACAACTGAGCATGGGCCCTAAGCTGGAATACGGGGCATTTTTGGGCGACGAGCCCGCATCGCATAGAGCAGGCCAGCGATGGCCAGGGCCGCGCCGCACATCGCCAAAGGCGACCAGACATAGCCCTCGAACACGGTCGAGAAAACCATCGCGACGATCGGTACGAGGACGCCCGTATAGGCCGCTTGCGCGGCGCCGATTTCCCGGATCAGGCCGAAATAGATGGGGAAGGTCACGGCCGAGCCGATCACACCCAGATAGAGGATGCCTGCGAAATAGCCGAAGCGCGGTTCGATCACCGGCGGGCCGACGGTCACCAGGGCGAACAGCGCGTCGAGCAGCGCACCCCACAGCATGGCCCAGGCGATAAGGGTGAGGATCGGATGCGCTTTCGCACCCTCGCTCGCCTGAAGGATGTTCGCCGTCGAAGCGCTCATAATCGCGGCGAGGGTCAGGCCTATGCCGACAAAGACGGCGTTGCCGCCGATCGGCGCAAGCCGATATTCCTGTACGAAAAGGAGTGCGATGCCAGCAATCGCGATGCCCGACCCGATGACGAAACCTGCGGTAATCCGCTGGCCGAGGAATATCCGGCCGAGGATCGCATTGGGCACCATCAGCAGCGCAAACATTACCGCGACGAGGCCCGATGTGATATAGAGTTCCGCGCCGTAGACGAAGTTGAAATTGAAGGCGAACTGACTGCAGCCGAGCAGGACGGCCCAGAAATGGCCGCGCCGGTCGAGCATCAGCGGCCGCCGCCGGATGGCGATGACAAGGAACATCGCGAGGCTTGCCGCCAAGAACCGGTAGCTGACCGACCAGACAGGCGGCACGCTGATGATCTGATCCTTGATCACGATCCAGGTCGAGCCCCAGATCATCGAGATCAGCAGGAAGGAGAGCAGGATCCGCGGCGTCCAGAAATTCGTGTCCGTATCCGCCGCTGCGGCCCGGTTCATAGCGTCACGATCGCCTCGGCGAGCGGCCGGACTTCGTCGACGCCCTGATCCCAACTCGTCACGAAACGCGCTTCGCCGATGCCCCAATCGTAAAAATCGAAACCGGCGGCGCGCAACGAGTTCGCCTCCTCAGCGCTCAACTTTATGAACACCTCGTTGGCTTCCACGGGATAAACCAGGCGGTCAGGTACAGCATCCCCGATGAGCTTTGCCCCCGCGTTGGCCGCGCGGGCATTGACGAGCCAGAGATCATCTTCGAGCATTGCGAGAATCTGCGCGGCAAGATAGCGGCCCTTGGACAGCAAGTGGCCGCCGCGCTTGCGGCG
This sequence comes from Pseudomonadota bacterium, assembly GCA_039180285.1. Lineage (GTDB taxonomy): Bacteria > Pseudomonadota > Alphaproteobacteria > Sphingomonadales > Sphingomonadaceae > Parasphingopyxis. Next base: position 30,926 of record JBCDDN010000008.1, read on the forward strand.
ATAGCGAATCTCGGCGGCTTTCTCGCGCGCATCACCGAACAAGATGATCGCTTCGGCCGACATTCCACCATTCTTGACGCAACCGAAGCTCAATATGTCGACGCCGGCGCGCCACGTGATATCGGCAGGCGCACAGTCGAGATGGGCGACCGCATTGGCGAAGCGCGCCCCGTCCATATGCAGGCCCCAGCCGTGCGAACGGCACAGATCGCCGAGCGCCTGCACCTCGTCAGCGGTATAGGTCATCCCATATTCGCTGGCCTGGGTGATGGAGAGCGCCGCCATCTGCATCTGATGCACATCGTCCCGGATCGACGCGGCGATCCGTTCGATCTCCGCCGGTGCAAGCTTGGCCCCCTCACCGGCGCCCAGCAACAGTTTCGCACCATGGGTATAGAATTCAGGCGCGCCGCACTCGTCATTCTGGATATGCGCTTCCTCATGGCAAATGATCGATCCATGGGGCGGACAGAGCGCGGTCAGCGCCAGCGCGTTCGCCGCGGTCCCGGTCGACACCCAGAGCGCCGTGACGTCGGTTTCGAAAACATGGGAGAAAGCGCGGTCCAACCGCTGGCTCAGCGCATCGTCATCATAGGCCGTATCGACGCGGTTCGCCGCCGTCAGCGCATCGAGCACCGGTTGGCTGACGGCAGCCGCATTGTCGGAGAAAAACCGCATGGCCGCCGCATGGTATGCGGATGCCGAAAGGTCAACCGATGCGGCCGATCCGTTCCGAACTCTCGTCCGGCCGGTCGTGCATCAAAGCCGTTCGAATTTCTTCCAGTGCGAGCGGTTTGCGAAGCAGCGGCGCGCTGACGCCTTCGCCGTCATATTTGGAATCATAACCCGAGGCGAAGACGAAGCGGATTTCGCGAGCCTGTAACTCCCGCGCCAGAGGCATCGAATTTTCATCGCCGAGATTGATGTCGAGAAAAGCGAAATCGAAATCATACGCATCGACCAGTTCATGCGCATCGGCGAGGGTAGCCGCATGGCTGATATCGGCCACGCCGAGCGATTCGATCATCTCCTGCAGCATATGCGCGAGCATATACTCATCTTCGACTATCAATATCTTCTCCGGCAATGCCCCGCTCATTGCGTCTTTCCCCTGTCGAACACTGTTATTCGGCCTCGCCCGGCCATTGCGTCTCTATATGATATTCGAGACCGTTTTCCGAATAGTCCAGCATGGCCGTCCCTCGGAAATCGCCAGGCAATATCTTGGTCAGCAACGTCGTTCCGAAACCTTTGCGCTCCGGTTCGCGGCAGGGCGGCCCGCCACATTCGATCCAGGCGAATGCCAGCCTATCTCCATCATCATCGGACGCTCGCCGCCAATGCAATGTCACCGCGCCATCCTCGCTTGAGAGCGCGCCATATTTAATGGCGTTGGTCGTCAGCTCGTTGATCGCCATCGCCAGCGTCAAAGCCTGCCGGGCGCCGAGCCTGACGGCCTCACCCTCTATCTTGATCCGACCGCATTCTTCATGACCAAACGGTCGCAAGGCGTGCTCGACGACTTCGCGAAAATCGGCACCTGTCCATTTTTCTTCGGTCAGAATGTCATGCGCGCTCGACAGTGCTTGCATCCGGCCAGTAAAATCCCGCTTCGCATCGGCGATCGGCTCGTCCTTGCGGAAAGACATGTGCGCGACGGCCTGAACCGTAGCGAGCGTGTTTTTCACGCGATGGTTGAGCTCGTCTATCAGAGTTCTGAGATGCTCTTCATCGGCTTTGCGGCTGCTGATATCCTCGATAAGTGAAATACAGAAATCGGGTTCTCCGTCGCGATCGCGCTGTAAGCCGACCGTCAGATTCACCCAAATCTGTTCGCCAGTCTTCCGAAAATAGCGCTTTTCCATCTGATAGTGCGGAATATCGCCCGCGATCAGCGCCTGAAGCCGGCCGAGATCGGTTTCGAGATCGTCGGGATGCGTAATGTCCTGAAAGGTGATCGCCAACAGTTCGTCGCGGTCATAGCCGACGATTTCGAGCAGGCGTTCGTTGACCCTGAGCCAGGCACCGTCGAGACCGACATGCGCAATGCCGATAGCGGCATTTTCAAATGTCGCGTCGACGAGTTCGGTTTCCTCGCGCCAGTCGTCAGTCCAGTGATACATTCGCCCCACCTTGTGAGTTTGGCACCAGAATGATTGCGACGCAATCCGGCGCTTGACGGCCTGGATCGCGATCGATCGCAGGGAACGATGGTTAGCGAGGAATGGTAAAGGTTCTGTTGACCAGAAAATCTTCGAAACGGCGCGTTCGAAGCGGGAAAATGGTGCTGCTAGAGAGAATTGAACTCTCGACCTCACCCTTACCAAGGGTGCGCTCTACCACTGAGCTACAGCAGCGTGCCATTTGCCGGAATGCGGGCGAGCCTATGCGCGGATAAGGGGCAAGATGTCAAGACGGCGCATCCGGTTCGGGCTTGGCTTTTTCGCCGGTTTTGGGCAGCGTAGGCGGCATGGCTGACAAGGACGAACGCGCGAAACGGCTGGCCGAGGAGCTGCGCAAGAATCTGCGCCGCCGCAAGGGCCAGGCGCGCGAACAGAAGAGCGACGGGAAGCGCGACAACGGCTGACATAATGGCGCGTGTCGGCGATTTACCGATCCGAAGTTGGCGAAGGGGACGCGTGGGCCGGCCCCGGAATGGTGCCGATCCCGGATTTCCGTGCCTGGGCGCCGCGACGCGGCCCATTCGGTGCAACTTTCGGGCCCCTTTCGCGACCTTCCGCCGCCACCGCGCATCCGTCCGGCGCAAAGACGCCGCCACTGCGCTTCGCCTCAATCGAGTGGTGCGCAAACCTCGCCGAGCCACCCCGCCGTCGCCGCGTCGAGATGCGGCCCGATCTTCGCGACGACATCGGCATGATAGCCGTCCACCCAATCGCGCTCGGCCGGAGTCAGCAGGCCCGTATCGATCAGCTTGTGATCGATCGGCGCGAAGGTGAGCGTCTCGAAGCCGAGCATGGTCGCTTCGCCGCCCGCGATCCCGCGTTCTTCGATCGCGACCAGATTCTCGATCCGGATCCCATATTCGCCGCCCTTATAATAGCCGGGCTCGTTCGAAAGGATCATTCCCGCGTGCAAGGGCTCGTCCCAGCCGCTGCCCGGATAATTGGCCGCGCTGATCCGTTGCGGCCCTTCATGCACGCCGAGAAAGCTGCCGACGCCATGGCCGGTGCCGTGCATGTAATCGAGGCCCGCCTGCCACAGATATTGCCGTGCGAAACTGTCCAGCTGGCTACCGCGCGTACCCTGGGGAAATATCGCGGTGGCGATCGCGATATGGCCTTTGAGCACCCGCGTGAAGCGATCGCACATCTCGGCCGTCGGCGTGCCGATAATCACGGTGCGCGTTACATCGGTCGTGCCGTCCGGATACTGACCGCCGGAATCGACCAGATAGATCTGGTCCATTTCGAGCGGTATGCTCGATTCCTCCGTCACGCGGTAATGCGGGATCGCCGCATGCGGCCCGGCGCCCGAAATCGCATCGAAGGACAGATCGCGCAACAGCTCGCTTTCCTCGCGGAACTGCTGGAGGCGCCTCGCCGCCGAAATCTCGGTCACGCCGCCCTTGGGCGCCTCCAGCGACAGCCAGTGAAGGAAGCGCACCAGCGCCGCCCCGTCCCGTTCGTGCGAATCCCGGGAGCCCTGAATCTCGACCGCATTCTTGATCGCCTTGGGCAGCACCGCCGGCTCCTGCTGCGAGACGATCGTCGCCCCGGCATCGTCCAGCGTCTGGAAGATCGCCGATACGGCGCGTTCGGGATCGGCGACAACCTTCTTGCCCTTGAGCGTTCCCAGCGCGCCCTTGAAGGCGCTGCGCTCATGCACGCGCACACCATTGCCGAGATGCCGCAACACGTCGTCGCTCATCTTGTCCGGATCGACATAGAGATCCGCCGTCGAGTCTTTGTGCAAAATCGCATAGGCGAGCGCGACGGGCGTGTGATCGACATCGGCGCCACGCACGTTGAACGTCCAGGCGATCGAATCCAGCGCCGCCAGCACGGCCGCATCGACATCGGCTTCACCCATCTCATCCGCCATTTCCTGGCGTTTCTGTGCCGACGATTTACCGGCGAAACTATCGTCATGGACGATCAGTTTCGCGTCGGACGGCAGGGGCTTGTCCGGCCAGACCGCATCGATCGGATTGGTGTCGACGGGAACGAGTTCGGCACCCTTTTCGGCCAGCGCCTTTTCCGCCGATTGCACCCATTGCCGAGTATGGAGCCAGGGATCGAAGCCGATCCGCGCGCCGTTATCCGCATGCTCGCCCAGCCATTCGGCGATGCTCGTCTGCGGCACGCCGACATAGTCCCAATGTGCGCCATCCACCTGTTCGCGGACCTGGATCGTGTAGCGGCCATCGGTGAAGATCGCGGCTTCTTCGGGCATCACGACCGCCGAGCCGGCAGACCCCTGAAAACCCGTCAGCCAGGCCAGGCGCTGCGCATAGGCGCCGACATATTCGCTCATATGCTCGTCGGTGAGCGGCACGACGAAACCGGTCAGTTTGCGACTGGCAAGCTCTTCGCGCAGGGCTTTGAGGCGGTCTTCATAGCTGGACATTTTTTCGATCTTTCGCTTTGCAAATTTCCGCTCGGGCTGAGCCCGTCGAAGCCCTGTTCTTTCTTCCTTGACCTCGACAAGGGATGGACGACCCCTTCGACAGGCTCAGGGTAAACGGATTGTGGTTCCGTTCGCTCTCTTATCCCTTTAAGAACCCGCTATCCAGTCATTTGAAAGGCGAATTCAATGTCCACCCGAACGCTCATACTCGCCGCCAGCCTGATCGCGCTCGCAGCCCCCGCCTCCGCCCGCACCCTGGCCCAAGCAGAAAGACCATCCGTGTCCGAAACCGCCGCTTCCACGCTTCCCGCTCCGCCCGTCGCGGATCGCCGCCCCCACAGTTTTACGATGCACGGCATCACCGTCGAGGACCCGTATCACTGGATGAAGGATCAGGGCTATCCGGAGATCGACGACGAGGATGTCCTGGAATATCTGAACGAAGAAAATACCTATTTCCAAGCGGTTATGGAACCGCATCAGGCGCTGATCGAGACGCTCTACAATGAAATGCGCGGCCGGCTGCCGGAAAATGATTCCAGCGTCCCGATCCCCGATGGGGATTATGAATATTGGTACGCCTATAATGAGGGCCAGGAATACCGCCTCTGGTACCGCCGGCCGATCGCCGGAGGGCCGGACGAACTGCTGCTCGACGAAAATGCGCTGGCCGAAGGTCATGAGCAATTCAGCCTCGGCACGATCGCGATCAGCCCCGATGCGCGGCTGCTCGCCTATTCGACCGACACCGACGGATCGGAACGCTATGTGCTCCGGTTCAAGGATCTGGAAACCGGCGAGGACCTGCCCGATCAGATTCCGGGCACGCTCGGCAATGTCGTCTGGGCGGCGGATTCGCAAAGCATCGTCTACACCCCGGTAAACGAGAATTGGCGCAGCGAAGTCGCGATGCACCATGTGCTGGGGACGGACCCGGGCGCCGACCGCGAACTCTATCGCGAGACCGAAGAAGGTATGCAGCTCGGCATCGACCAGACCCAGTCGCGCCGCTTCCTGACGATCAGCGCGGGCGACAATGTTTCGAACGAGGTGCGCCTCGTGCCTCTCGCCGATCTGACGGCCGAGCCGATCCTCGTATCGCCGCGCATTACCGATCGGCAATATGACGTCGAAGAACGCGAAGGTCTGCTCTATATTCACACCAATCAGGATCATGTGAATTTCAGCGTGATGACCGCGTCGCTCGACGATCCGGGAAATTGGGGCGAAGCGATTGCCGGATCGGATGATTTCTACATTACCGGCCTCACGACTTTCGCCGATTATTTCGTTCTGGAGGGCCGGGACCGCGGGCTCGATCAGGTTCAGATCTGGCAATATAGTTTCGCCCCGCCGACTTCGGTCGAATTTCCCGAAGCCAGCTATGATGCAGGCCTCGGTCCGGTGGCGGAGTTCGATACCGACACGATCCGGATCGATTACGAGTCCATGGTCACACCCGATACCGACTATAGCTACGACATCGCCACCGGCGCACTGACGACGCTCAAGGTCCAGCAGGTGCCGTCCGGCTATGATGCCAGCCAATATGCGACCGAGCGGCTCGAGATCGAAGCGCGGGACGGCGTGATGGTGCCGGTCAGCCTCGTCTATCGGCGCGACACCGAAATCGGACCGGACACGCCCGTCCATCTCTATGCCTATGGCGCCTATGGCTATGCGATCCCGCCGACCTTCTCGACACGGCAACTCAGCCTCACCAATCGCGGCTTCATCTTCGCCATCGCCCATATCCGCGGCGGCGACGATCTCGGCTATCAATGGTATCTCGACGGCAAGCTCGAACGGCGGAACAATACGTTCAACGATTTCGTCGATGTGGCACGCGGCCTGATCGCGCGCGGCTATACGAGCGCGGGCCGGATCGCGGCTTCGGGCGGCTCGGCGGGCGGCGAGCTGATGGGCGTGGTCGCCAATACCGATCCCGAGCTCTGGGGCGCGGTGGTCGCCGAAGTGCCGTTCGTCGACGTGCTCAATACGATGCTCGACGAGAGCCTGCCCCTCACCCCGGGCGAATGGCCCGAATGGGGCAACCCGATCACCGACCCGGACGCCTTCCGCCTGATCCAGAGCTATTCGCCCTACGATAATGTCAGCGCACAGGATTACCCGCCGATCATGGTGACCGCCGGCCTCAACGATCCGCGCGTCACCTATTGGGAACCGGCCAAATGGACGGCCCGCCTCCGGCATTTGCGCACCGACGACGATCTGACCGTGCTGCGGACCAATATGGGCGCCGGGCATCAGGGCCAGTCGGGCCGCTTCCAAGCGCTGCGCGACGAAGCGGAAGCGCAGGCGTTTATGCTGACGCAGCTCGGCGTGGAGGAGTAGGGCTATCTGTTTCTCAGACTCAACCTAGCGGTTGAGCGCCGCACCGGGATTTTATTGTCAGACCTTCGGCTTCGCCTCAGGCGCGGCGCCGGCCCGCTCCCCCTCCCGACCTCCCACAAGGTACAATGAATGGGAAGTCGGGAGGGGGAGCGGGCGGAGATGGCACAGGCTCCGGCGACGCGAAGCGTCGATGGATGCCATCGGAGGGCGGTGCCGCGAACTTCCGACAGGAAGTTTCTGACAAACCAGATCCAACACCGCGATTTTCCGCTGGGAAAATTCTGAAAATCAGAATCCCGTGCGGCGATGTCCCGTGAGGAAAATTCCGACAGACGGAAATCGGACCGGCCGAATCCGACGATACACCCCGGTCCGACCCGCCTATTTCCCAGCGATCTGCTTGACCTTTTTGAGATAGGTCCGCCCGATCCGGACTTCCGTGCCGTCGGCCATTTCCGCATACCAGCCGCCCGATCCGTCATGCCGGAGCTTGGCGATACGGTCCTTGTTGAGGATCGAGGAGCGGTGGACGCGCATGAAGCGTTCCGGATCGAGCCGCTCTTCGAGATGACTGATCGTCTGGTGCAACAGATAGCTGCGCTCGCCGATATGGAGGCGCATATAATCGCGCTCCGCCTCGATCCGGTCGATATCGTCGGCCGCGAGCCGGATCACTTCGGACCGGTGCGGCACCCAGAATTCTTCGGTCCAGGGGGAAGGTTCGCCATCACTGTCGTTCGTCTCGCGCAGCTGCTCGGCGACGCGGGCGAGCGCCTTTTCCAGCCGTTCGGGTGCAACCGGCTTCAACAGATAGTCCACCGCCGCGACGTCGAACGCCTCGACCGCGAACTTGTCGAACGCGGTGACGAAGATGATCGCCGGCGCGAGATCGACACCCTCCAGAGCTCGCGCGACTTCCATCCCGTCCATGCCGGGCATCGCGATATCGAGAAGGAGCAGTTCGGGCTGCAGCGCCTCGACCATGCGGAGCGCGGCTTCGCCATCCTGCGCTGTGCCGATCAGGTCTATCCCCTCGGTGCGGGCGCACAGGATCTGCATGCGTTCGATAGCGAGCGGCTCGTCGTCGACAAGCAGGGTGCGGAGCGGTTTCTGGTCTGTCATGATTGGGAAGTCTAACAGCTTTCGCGATTGATCGGCAATTCGAGGGTCACGGCGAAGCCCCCCTTGTCCTGCGGGCCCCAGGTGACGTTGCTGTCCTCGCCATAGCGGGCGTCGAGCCGTTCATAGACGTTGTTGAGGCCCACGCCGGTGCCGTGCGGAGCGTCGGCGGGCAGGGGATCGCCATCGTCGGTCACCGTGATGATCAGCTTGCCGTTTTCCTCGCGCGCATGGATCGAGACGGTCACCGGGCGGCGGACGCGCGATACGCCATATTTGATCGAGTTCTCGACCACCGGCTGGAGGATCAGTGCGGGTACGCAGCAATTGTTGAGCGATTGCGGGATCGAGATATCGACGAGCAGCCGTTCGGGAAAGCGCACCGCCTCGATATCCAGATAGAGCCGCTGCAGCCGGATTTCCTCCTCCAGCGGCACATCGTCGGCCGGTTCCGCGGTCAGGCTCGTGCGGTAGAAGGTGGAGAGGTTGAGGATCATCTTCTCCGCCTCGTCGCGCCGGTCGCGCATGACGAGCGAGGAGAGGACGTTCAATGTGTTGAACAGGAAATGCGGATTGACCTGGTAGCGCAGGGCGCGGAGCTGCGCGGTCTGGGCTTCCTGGGCGAAGATCGCCGCGCGCCGTTCGGCCCGGCGGACGATCTGCGCATAGCCGAGGGCCATATAGAGCAGCGCCCAGGCGATCACGACGAAATAGCGCGCCATCACCGATTCCGCGAAGCCGCGCCACATGGCCAGCGGATCGCGGGCGCGGAATTCCTCGAGCATCTCCCGCTCCTCCGCCCATTCGTCGCCCTTGAACAGGCTCAGCGGATCGGAGATTTCGAAAATATAGAGGTTGAAGGCGGCGATGATCGTGGCGATCGGAAGCGCCGCGGCGAAGGCGATCGGGATCCGCCAGCGCAGGGGACGGTCGGCGAAGCGCTCGAGAAACAGATAGAGCAGGAAGGTCAGCCCGACGGCGACGCTGGTCACGACGACGCGATAGAGCAGCATCTCGGATTGTCCCGGATAGCCCATGACGGCCGCGCGCAGCGTAACGACGACGAAATAGAAGCCCCATAGGCCGAGGATCGACACGAGCCCGAGCCGGTGTCCTATCAATGTGCTGTGGGGCGAGTCAGTCGAAATGCCTTGCATGGGGGGTCTTGTAGCGGTTCGATCGCGATCCGTCTCGCCGTTGCGCGCATCCAGTCGAACAGCCATTGCGCTTGGTCGATCCGTTCGTCGAAACGCGATTCCGGACGGCGGAAGCGGCATACCGGCAATAAAACGCGGCAAATCGGCCTTTTCTTTACCCCCGAGGTTATTGAATCGGCGGCGCCGGCCATCGAGACCATCGAATCGTCGAACACTAGGGAGCGGTCGCCATGACGGCATTTCGGATACTTCTGGTCGCATCATTGATGGGAATATCGGGCTATACGGCGATCGTCGTTGCCGATCACGGCATAAACCTATTCCCCGATTTCCTCGGCGATATCGCCGCGTTCGGCTGGCCCGGCCAGTTCAACGTGGATTTCCTGAGCTTCCTGACGCTGTCGGCTCTATGGGTCGCATGGCGGCACCGGTTCAGCGCCGCCGGGCTCTGCCTTGCCGTTCCGGCCTTTTTCGGGGGCGGGCTGTTTCTGACAGTCTATCTGCTGATCGCGAGCTTTGCCGCCGGGGGCGATGCCCGCATCTTGCTGCTCGGTCCCGATCGGGCCAGGGCCTAGTGCTTTGGCGGCTTCGGCACACGAACGGTGTTTTCGTGCAACAATATTGCTCCAATCCACATAAAATTACAAAAGACGGTTGATGCGCTGCAACATAAGTGATTCAACTACCCGTATCAGCGCCCGATGGTTAACGCTTCGTCAACCTGTTGCGTGCCAGGATGGCCTGACGGATCAACAGCGAACCGGAGGGTTCGATGACGAAGACCAATACTCCCCAGCCCGGCGCCCTCGCGCTTGCCGAGATGAAGGAATTTGCGTCGTTCGAAGCCGGAACCCAGCGCTATGTCCGCCGTTCGCTCGATGTCGGGCTCGAACGCCGCGATGCGATCCGGCGCTGGTCTCGCGACATGGTCGAAGCCGCCGCGATCAAGGCGCAGCGCGCCGTATATCAGCGGCTCGACGATATTCGCGACACCATTCCCGACGATAGCGGGCTCGACGCCGTCGAACCCTTTATGGGCCCTCTCATCACCGTATCGGCCTTCGATCTCGGTCAGGACCGGCTGCCGAGCTTCGCCGCCTATCGTTTCCTCTATGAGCGCCTGCTCGGGCCTTATGTCCGGCCCTGGCTGCCCGGATCCTTCTGCGCGGCGGCCGCGCTGCCGCACATCCATCCCGAGCGGCGGCGCGAATTGCTGCAATCGATCAGCGAAGCGGCGGCGACTGCGCCCGGCTGGTCGAACCGCGCCCCGGCATTCTTCCCGGACTGGGTGGAAAAAGTGCCGGAAAGCGCCCTACCACACTGATCTGCCGCACCGGTCCGCTGCATCGATCTGCCGCACCGGCCGCCACCGAGAACGATCCTGCAATAGTCGCTCCACTCTTCCGGCGGACCGCAAACTGCGCTATGTTCATGCCATCGGTCCAGGCAGTATGGGAAGCGAATGCCATGAAATCCATCATCAAACTCGGTGTACCGGCCCTTGTTTTGCTGGCCGCGACGCCCGCCACGGCGGGTACGATCGCGGGCTGCATCGCAACCAATGAAGATCGTGACGGCATCATCAGTTTCGACGATTACGCCGTGGCGCGCGCCGATTCCGCCGAGGTCGAAAATTCGGCATTGCGCGAAGCCGCCGAGGCCGAGCTGCGCGAGCGCAATCGCGATCCGGGCCGCGTCGTCTGCCAGACCTATAGCGGCTCGGGCCATTATGTCGTGGTCGCCGGCGGCGTCGAGTATAATGGCACGGTTCGCCGGCTGATCGGGTTCGGGTTCGGCGACACCCGCGAGGAAGCGCTGGCCCGCAGCGACGATCGGCTCAACGATGTGCTCGAATTCAACGCCTTCGTCCGGAGCGGCGGCGAAATGACCGTGGTCGAAGAAGGCACGGTCGGCAGCTGAGCGGGTGAGCGCGGTTCGGCTGACCACCCGACGCATCGAAAAAATCTGGGGCCGGCGCCAGCTCGGCTTCGGCTTTCCGGCGGTTCCGCCCGAAGGTGAACCGGTCGGCGAGATATGGTTCGAGACGCCGGGCGAGGCCGCGCCGGAGCTGCTCGTCAAATATCTCTTCACCAGCGCCAAGCTTTCGGTACAGGTCCATCCCGACGATGCGCAAGCGCGGGCGCGCGGCCATGGCCGCGGCAAGGAGGAATGCTGGCTGATCCTCGATGCCGAGCCCGATGCGGCGATCGGCATCGGACTTGCCGAACCGATGGATGCCGCGGCGCTCCGGGCGGCCGCGCTCGACGGTTCGATCGAGCAGCGGCTCGACTGGAAGCCGGTTTCCGCCGGCGATGTCTATTATCTGCCCGCCGGAACGATCCATGCGATCGGCGCGGACGTGACCCTGCTCGAGGTGCAGCAGAATATCGATCTTACCTATCGGCTCTACGATTACGGCCGGCCTCGCGCATTGCATCTCGACGATGCGGTGGCCGTGGCGCGTCCGGCGCCCTGGACCGCCCCCGATGCACCGGGCGATATCGCGCCCGGGCGGACGGTACTGGCGGCGGGGCGGAAATTCGCGCTCGAACGCTGGACTGGCGACCGTAGCGATGCGCTCGAGATACCGCTCGCCCGCCCGCTCTGGCTGATTCCGCTCGACGGCGCGGGCACGATCGCCTCCGAACCGCTGGAACCCGGCGGCGTCTGGCTGGCCGACGGCAGCGCCGAACTGCGATATTCGGGCACGATATTGGCCGCCTATCCGGGCGGTGAGATTGCCGAAGACCTTTTGACCGCAGCCTAAGAGCTTAGCGACGCGGATCGATCGCCGCGCGCACCCGGTCGCGCAGCGCTTCGGGCACCGCCGTCTCGATCAGCGGATCGGCGGTTGCGCGGTCGCGAATGGCGAGGCTCCGGGCCAGCTGATCCTCCAGGCCGAGGGTGCGAAGCTGCACATAGGTGCGGGCGGTCGCCTCCAGACTGTTATGGATCGGCGTTTCGGCCTGGACGAGCCGCGCCTGACCCGTGCCGCAGATAAAGCCGACAATCGCCTCGTCGCCGCCGCCGCCGGCGCGGTCGAAAGCGAATTGCGGCCGGTCGGCCTGCGGCGGCAGATCCATCGGCTGACCGTCGGCGGCCATCGCGTCGGTCAGCCGTCCGCGGACCACGCCCTGCGCGCAATCCGCACGCGCCGCGATCCGCGCCCGGCCCGCCACCGCATCGCCCTGATAGTAGAAGAAGCTGAGCGGCCAGACGCCGGTCTCGACGAGCGTCGGTTCGTAGGAGACGAAGGCCGTGCCGGTTTCATCGGCATAGACGAGATAGGTGCCGCGCGGCGTTTCGCGCGCCATTTCGTCCTGCGCCATGGCCGGCATCGTCAGCGCGGCCAGCCCGGCGGCGAGGGCAAGTGGCTTCAGGGTCATGATGCATCTCCGGGTTCGCGAACGACCGCGCTTCTCGGCCGAGTCTGCTGAATGTCCGATGAAGCCCTCCGCCTCAACCGCGGATCATCTCCGTCATTTTCTGGCCGGTTACCGGATAGCCGGCATCGTCGGGAATGCGCAGCCATTTCTCGCCGTCCCGGTCTTCCACCCAGGGCGTAATCAGCTTCACCTCGTGCGCTTCGGCATGAATGCGGGTTTCCTCGTAACTGTCATGCATCGCCAGCCGTTCCAGGTTGCGGTGCGTCGGGAAGATAATCGAGCATTTGCCGGCATCCGCATCGTCGATCACCCGCTGCGCGCTGGCCCAGCGGCTCGATACGCTTTCGCCGCCATCGGCTTCGTCCCGCGCGAGCGCCGGCGCTTTCGCGACGAAGAACCAGGTGTCGAAGGTGCGCTCCTGTTTGAAATTGGGTTTCCACCGCGCCCAGGGCGTCAGCAGATCGAGATCGAGCCCCCAGCCGCCGCTCGCCAGCATCGCCCCGAAATCCGCTTCCTCGTGAAGCGCCTCGCGCAACTGTACGGTCGCCCCGTGATCGGGGAGCGGATCGAAGGCGACGGCAACGCCCGTCTCTTCGAGTGTCTCGCGGATCGCGGCGATCCGTGCAGCCGTCTGCATCGCATCGTCCGGCGCCCCCCGGACGATCGCTTCATTCTCGGCGATCGCGTGATCGCCGGGATCGATCCGTCCGCCGGGGAACACCATCGCGCCGCCGGCGAAGCGCATCTTCGCGGCACGCTCGACCATCAGCAGTTCGGGCGGCCGTTGCGGCCGATCGCGAACCAGGACGAGTGTGGCGGCGGGAATTCCGGGATTGGTGTTGGGCTCGAGAGACATCGCCTCCTGCTACACGGCAGAACGGGCCGGGCAAAGGGGGAGGCCGAGATGCGCACCCCGCATCGCGGATATTCGCAGCTTGCATCGGCGCACGCTTGCCGCGACAAGGTGGCCAGTAGGAGCGAGCCATGACCGACGACCCCCTTGCGCATTGGCGCGACCAGATCGACGATATCGACGGCCAGATGGTCGCGCTGCTCGCCAAGCGCTTCAAGATCACGAGCGAGGTCGGCCGCTGGAAAGCGGAGAATGCCGTGCCACCGGTCGATCCGGATCGCGAACGCCGTCAGGTCGAACGGCTCCAGACGCTCGCATCCGAAACCGGCCTCAGTCCCGACTTTCTCGAACGGTTTCTGCGCATCATCATCGACGAAGTCGTTTCGCACCATCGCGCAATCCGCGAAGAGGATTTCGAAGCGCCCTCGCCGCTATAGACGCGATGGCGGACGGCCGAACCCATAGCTGGCGCAGCGATGCGACGGTTCCCGATTTCGACGACAGCCGGCCGCTCATCGTGTTCGACGGCGATTGCATTCTCTGCTCCCGTTCGATGCGGCTGATCCTCCGGCTCGACCGGGCCAAGCGCTTCCGCCTGACCCCGGCCCAGGGCGAGATCGGCCAGGGCCTGTACCGCCATCTCGACTTGCCGACCGACAATTTCGAAACCTATCTCCTGGTCGCCGACGGGCGGATCTATCAACGCTCCACCGCCGTGCTCGAAATCGTCAAGCGCCTCGGCTGGCCGTGGAAGGCGGGGGCGATCTTCGCGATCGTCCCCCGCCCCGTCCGCGATACGCTCTACAGCCTCGTCGCCCGGCACCGCTATCGCATCTTCGGCCGGCGGATAGCGTGCGGCATCGCCGATCCCGATCTCAGGGAGCGGATAGTCTGAACCGCGTTCTGGTCATCGGTGGCTATGGCGGGTTCGGCGCGCGGATAGCCCGGCTGCTCGCACAAGACGGGTTTACGGTGATCGTCGGCGGCAGGGACGCGGCGAAGGCCAAGGCATTTTGCGACGCACAGGACGAAGGCGATTTCGAACCGGCCGCTGTCGACCGCTATCGGCTCGACCGGACGGCGATCCGGCGGCTGGACCCGTGGGCGATGATCGATGCCGCCGGTCCGTGGCAGGGCGACAGCTATCACCTGCCTCGCGCCTGTATCGATGCGCATTGCCATTATGTCGACATTGCCGATGCCCGCGCTTTCGTGACCGGAATCGGCGCGCTCGACCCCGCGGCGACGGATGCGGGCGTCACCGTTATCAGCGGCGCCAGCACCGCGCCCGCGCTGACCGCCGCCGTCTGCGACGAACTCGCCCGCACCCTCGATCGCGTGACGAAGATCGAATCCCGTCTCACCGCTGGCAATCGCGCCACGGGCTCCGCCTCGATCACGGGCGCGGTGCTCAGCTATGCGGGCAAGCCTATCGGGCTGTGGCGGGGCGGGCGCTGGCGGACGGGTTTTGGCTGGCGGCATATGGAGCGCGCGACCTTCGACCGGCGCGGACGACCCTATCGCCGGCTGGTCGGGCTGTGCGACGTACCGGACCATGATCTGCTGCCCGCGCGCTATCCGGGCGCGCCGACCACGACCTTCTACGCGGGCACGGAGATCGGCCTGCAGAACCGCGCGATCCAGCTGGCAGCGCTGATGGTGCGTTGGCGGCTGATTCCCGATGGCCGCTGGATGAGCGCGCCCGCCCGGTTCGCCCAGCGGCTGATGCGGGGCATCGGCGGCCGGCGCTCCGCGATGCGCATCAGGGTCGCCGGATGGCGCGGCAATGAGGCGATCATACTCGACTGGGAGGTGCGGGCCGAACGGGGAGACGGGCCCTGGATCCCCTGCCTCGCCGTATCGCCGCTGCTGACGAAGCTGCGGGACGGCGATCTCGAGCCCGGAGCCCGCGGCGCCGCGGGCGCGCTGTCGCTGGACGACTATCGCCAGGCGATGGCGCCGTTCGCGATCGACCAGACTATCGAGAGGCGCCGTTACGTACCGCTCTATGCGCGTGTGATGGGCGCGGCGTTCGACCGGCTCCCGCCCAGCGTGCGGGCGATGCATGCGGTGCTCGGCGAGCTGGTGGCGCAGGGCGAGGCGAACGTCGAACGCGGCCCCAATCCGCTGGGCCGGCTTATCGCCTGGCTGTTCCGCTTCCCCCGAGCGGGCGACGCCGTGCCGCTTCGGGTCTGGATGGACGAACAGGACGGCGTGGAAATCTGGCGGCGCGATTTCGGTGGGCGAGAAATGCGCAGCGAACTCTCCCGAGAGGGCGATTTGCTGGTGGAGCGGTTCGGCCCGTTGCGCTTCGGCTTTACCTTGACCGCCGAACCGGGCGGCCTGTCGATGCAGTTGAAACGCTGGTGGTGCGGCCGCCTGCGCCTGCCGCTGGTCCTTGCGCCCAACAGTCCGGCGCGAGAATATGATGCGGACGGCCGCTTCCATCTCGACGTGCCGATCAGCCTGCCGCTGATCGGGCTCGTCGTGCGCTATCGGGGCTGGCTGGTGCCCGAACCCCGCCGATCGCCTCCAGCCCCATCGGCCTGAGCGGCCAACCGATGCCGCCGGACACGATGGCCGCCACGAGGGCGCGCGCGGGCCACAATCCGGCGAAGCGGTGGACGAGCTGGTCGCGAATGCAGGGTCGCCAACCATCGCCCGACTGATAGAGCGGCGTGAAGACGCGGCTCAGCATCTGATAGATATGGATATGGCTGGCGCGCAGCCAGACATAATGGGCCAGCGCATCGGCAATGTTCGTATGGCGCCGAAAGGCCGATGCCAGCCCTGCGGCGTCGAGCAGCGCCATATTCGCGCCCTGGCCCAGTTGCGGGCTGGTCGAGTGCCAGGCATCGCCGAGATGCGCGAAGCCCGCTCTCACCGGCCGGCGGACGGTGCGATGCGCATAATGGGCGAACACCATGGCGCGGGTGTCGGCGATCTGATCGAGCAAAGGCGCGGTCTCGGGCCAGAGCGCCAGCACGGTATCGCGCCATGCGGCGGTCCCGCGCGCATGCAGCGTCTCGACCGCATCGGCGCGGACGCTCCAGAAGAAGGCCGCTCCCTGCCCGCCCGTTGCCGGATTGATGCCGATCGGCATCACACCGACCATCTCGTGGGCGCGGCGATAGCGCTGATCGAGCGCGTCTTCGAGAAAGCCCGCGCCGCCGGGCCAGTCGAGCGTCGCCCAGAGCGCACCATAAGCGAGATCGCCGCCCGACGGCGGCGCCAGCGGCGTTCGCGCGCCCAGCGCATCGATCAGGCAATCGAAGCGCGCCGACCGGGTGCCATCGGCAAAACCGAACCGTCCGCCGCCCGCGCCGCTATCCGCTTGCGTAACCGTGCGCCCGGTTTCGATCGCGATACCCGCATCGCGCACCGCATCGTAAAGCGTATCGAACAGCAGGCCGCGATGCACGCCATAGGCGCAGACGTCACCGCCCAGCGCGCCATAGCGCACATCGAGAGCGCGCCTGCCCGAAGGCACCGAAATCCCCTTGAGACAATCGATCCGGACGCCGCGGTCGCAAATGGGCGGTGCGAGCCCCAATGCGTCCAGCACCGTCAGGCCGCTCGGCTGGATCAACAAGCCGGATCCGACCGGCCGGGGTTCGTCGAACCGCTCGAACAGGGTAACGCGATGGCCGAGGCGATGGAGAAAAAGCGCAGCCGCAAGGCCGCCGGGGCCGCATCCGGCGATGCCGATATCGTGCATGTCCCCCGCTCCGCTTTCCGTTAGCGATCGGCTTCGCTCAGACCGAAACCGGACCGGCGCTCACCGCCGCCGGCAGGCTCAGGCGCACCAGTAAGCCGCCCAGATCTTCGCTTTCCTCAAGCGATACCGATCCGCCATATATCTCGGCGACATCGCTGACGATGGCGAGGCCGAGGCCGGTACCCGGCTGGTTGGTATCGAGCCGGGCGCCGCGGCCGAAGATCGCCGCGCGCGCGGCTTCGGGTATGCCGGGCCCGTCATCTTCGATCAGGATATCGACGAGATCGGGCACGGATTCGGCTTGGCGCGCGCGCTTCTCGACGGTCACGAAGACCCGGCCCCCGCCATATTTGGCGGCATTTTCGATCAGATTTCCGAGCAGCTCGTCGAGATCCTGCCGTTCGATCGCCACCATGGCGTCCTTGGCCCCGGCGATGTCTATCGTCACGGTCTCGTGCAGATGGCGGACTGCGCGTTCGACCGACTGAAGCGCCTGCCAGACGGGGCTGCGCGACTGGCCCGCGCCGCGGCGACCCACGGCCCGTGCGCGCGCAAGATGGTGATCGACCTGACGCCGCATGACGCGCGCTTCGCGCAGCACGGTCTTCGGCAGATCGGTGCTGGCGGCTTCGGCCTCGTTCTGGATCACGGTCATCGGCGTCTTGAGCGCATGGGCGAGATTGCCGGCATGGCGTCGGGCTTCCTCCGCCTGGCGTTCGTTATGATCGAGCAGGTTGTTGAGCTCGGCCACCAGCGGCTCGATCTCGCGCGGCAGCGTTTCGTCCACCCGCGCGCGGCGGCCGGTCCGGACATCGGTGATCGCCTCGCGGACGCGGCGGAGCGGCCAAAGCCCGAATGTCGCCTGCAGCGCCGCCAGCGCGATCAGGCCGAGACCGAGCAGGGCGAAGGAGCGAACGAGCGTCCGGCGCAATTCGGCAATCTGCTCGTCGAGCACGGCCCGCGACGAGGCGACCTGAAAGCGGAACGGCATATCGCTTTCGGGCAGGACGGCGTCCCGCTCCAATATGCGCAACGGGCCTTCGATCCAGTCGTCTTCATTATAGCTGTGAATCTCGAAATCGTCATGCGCTTCGCCAACGGGCAGGGCCCGATCCCAGAGCGAACGCGAACGGAATGGCTCGCGCCCGCCGCCCGATACCTGCCAATAGAAGCCCGAATAGGGTTCGAGAAACCGCTGGTCGGCGGGCTGCCGGATAAAGCGGACCTCCCCGTCCTGATCGAGTTCCGCCGAAACGATCATCGCGGACAGCACATATTCGAGCCGAGCGTCGAAATTCCGGGTAAACGCCTGACTGAGGACCCGGTCGAGCGCAAAACCGCCAATCGCGAGCAGCACGACGATCCAGATCGACGCGATGCCGATCATCCGCCGTGTCAGCGAACCGCCCTTGCGCGCGGCATCGAGCTTCGCCTGGGCGTTTTTCAGAGGAGCGGTCGGCTGATCCATGGTTCGGGTCTTGTTACACCGTTCGCGCCCGGCTTGTCGAAGGGAGGAGGTTATTTGTCAGACTCGACCTAGCGGTCGAGCGCCGCACCAGCCCTCTCCCCCTCCCGGCCGCCCATTCATTGTACCCTGGGGGCGGTCGGGTGGGGGAGAGGGCTGGTGCGGCGACATTGCGATAGCAATGTTCTGACAAACTATTCCGTTCGCCGCTCGCTCGGATCTTCCAGACTGTAGCCGAGCCCGCGGATTGTCGTGATCACCTCGGCGCCGAGCTTCTTGCGGATGCGCGTCACGAACACTTCGATCGTGTTCGAATCCCGGTCGAAATCCTGATCGTAGATATGCTCGATCAGCTCGGTCCGGCTCACCACCTTGCCCTTGTGATGCATGAGATAGCTGAGCAACTTATATTCCTGCGCCGTCAGTTTCACCGGCTCGCCATCCAGCGTGACCTTGCCCGACCGCGTATCGAGGCGGACATCGCCGGCGACGAGCTCGCTTGAGGCATTGCCCGATGCACGGCGAATCAGCGCGCGCAACCGCGCGATTAGCTCTTCGGTCTGGAACGGCTTCGCCAGATAATCGTCGGCGCCGGCATCGAGCCCGGCCACCTTGTCGGACCAGCTGTCACGCGCGGTGAGCACCAGCACGGGGATCGCGATCCCTTCCTTACGCCAGCGATCGAGCACGGTGAGCCCGTCGATTTCGGGCAGGCCGAGATCGAGCACGATCACATCGTAGCTTTCGGTGCTCCCGAGGAAATGGCCGTCCTCGCCGTCCGTCGCGAGATCGACCGCATAGCCGGCGCCTTCGAGCGTCGCGCGGAGCTGCCGCCCGAGAGTCGGCTCGTCTTCGACAATGAGTACACGCATGGTTTTTACCTGTCGCTTCGGTTCCGTATCCGGCCCGATCCGGCATCCACTTCTACCCGGATGACCTGACCGTCCCGCATGAACGTCATGCGATAGGTGTTACTGCGCTCAAAATAAATAGGGTTGCCCAGATAGTCATAGCCGCGCATCTGCGTGACGACGCGACGCTCGATCACGCGCAGGGGCATCGCGCGGCCTTCCTGGCGATTCTGGAACACCATATCCTGCTCGCTGCGCTGCGCGAACGACGACGCGGGCGCGGCGAGCATCGCCGCGACTCCGAGCGCGAAAGCAAGACGGATTCCCATCGACATGATGGCTGGCATAGATCGGGGGCATTGAACAACTGGTGAATATCGCTGGCGGGCGTTGTTCAGGAACGACTGTTGCAACAATGCCGCACGCGCTTTTTCCACGCCGAACCGGTGCTTTGAAAGCGAAGCGGGCAGAGGCTATGGCCGAATATGATTAACAAGGGGCGGTTCATGGCAAGGCTGATTTCTTCATTATGCGGTATCGCGGCGCTGGCCTTGGCGGCGATTGCCCTGCCGACGGACGGCCAGGCACAGGACGCGCCGCGCATGGAGCGCGTGCCCGACCGCGTGGCCGGCGAAGGCGCGGGCCCGTTCGACCGGATGCTGATCCGCGGGGCGACCCTGATCGACGGCAGCGGCGCGCCACCTGAAGGCCCGGTCGATATCCTTGTCGCCGGCAACCGGATCGAAACCATCTATCGCGGCGGCGCCCGGGCGCGGGCGCCGCAATCGGCCGATCACGTAATCGAGGCCGAGAGCATGTATGTGCTGCCCGGTTTCGTCGATGTGCACGGCCATAATGGCGATCCGTTCAAGGCGCCGAACGCCTCCTATGGTTACCGGCTCTGGCTGGCACATGGCGTCACGACGGTACGCGGCGTGCCGATCTATTTCGGACCCAACAATATGGCGATCAGCGATCGGGCGCGCAGCCGGGCCAATACGATCGTCGCGCCGCGCATCTATGCCTATGCGGTGCTGGGCGACGAATGGTCGGGCGGCCGGATCGACAGCCCGGAACAGGCGCGCGCCTGGGTCCGCTGGGCGGCGGGGCGCGGATATGACGGCGTCAAATTCTTCAATCAGGTGCCGCCTGCCGTGCTCGAAGCCGCGCTCGAGGAGGCGAACGCACATAATCTCGGTACGGTCGCGCATCTCGGCCAGCGCGGGGTCGCCGAAGTCAATGCGGCGCGTGCGGTGGAGTTCGGGCTCGCCGGCGTTACGCATTTTTACGGGCATTTCGAGTCGCTGCTCGCGGACGGCGCGGTCGTGCGCTACCCGAACGACTATAATTATCTCGACGAGCAATCGCGCTTTTCCGAAGTCGCGCGACTGGCCGACCAGATCGTCGAGTCGGGCAGCGATGAGTGGAACGCCTATCTGGACCTGCTGCTCGAGAATGATGTGACGCTCAGTCCGACCTTCAACATCTACGTCGCTTCGCGCGACGTGGCGCGGACGCGCACTTTCGAATGGCATGAGCGCTATACGCTACCTTCGCTGATGCGCTTCTTCGCGCCGAGCCTGACCAATCACGGCAGCTATTATCATGACTGGTCGACGGCCGACGAAGTAGCCTGGCGCAATTTCTATCGGCCCTGGATGCAGCTCACCAACGAATTCAAGAATCGCGGCGGGCGCGTCACGGTCGGCTCCGATCCCGGCTATATCTATCAGACATGGGGCTTCTCCTATATCGGCGAGATGGAGATGCTGCAGGAGGCGGGCTTCACACCGCTCGAAGTCATCCAGGCCGCGACGATCAACGGCGCGCGCGAGATTTATGCGTCGCGCGGGGAGGAGCCGCCCTTCGGCATCGTGCGCCCCGGCATGCTCGCCGATCTTGTCATCGTTCCGGAAAATCCGCTGGAGAATCTCAAAATACTCTACGGCACCGGCCATCTGCGCCTGAACCGCGAAAGCAACCGGCTCGAGCGCGTCGGCGGCGTCCGCTGGACGATCAAGGACGGCATCGTTTACGACGCACCGGCGCTGCTGGAGAGCGTCGCCCATATGGTCGAGGCGCAGCAGGTCTCCAACTAAAGCCAAAAAGAAGGGCGCTTCGCGGGACCACGATCCGCGAAGCGCCCAGTGACTGGCCGATATTCCCGGGCACGCTCTTCGGAGAGCTGGGAAGGGAGAGCCAGTCTTGCGCCGCCGGTTGCAAGGGGCGACGCAATTCTATCGGATTGTCACTCGCCGCTGCCGTTTTGGATCGCCTCCCGTGCTTCTGCGATGGCCGCGGCCTCGTCCTGATCTCCGGCATTGATCGCATCGCCCAGAGCATAGAGGGTGGAGGCGATCGTATTGCCCATATTGGGTTCCTCGGCCAACGTGATGCCGTTATCGGCCCGGATCGCTTCGTCCCAGGCCTGACGCACCGCCGCCCAATAGCCCTGGGTGCGCTCCCAATAGGCGTCGGCCGGCGCAGGGTCATAATCTTCGGTCAGCGCATAGGTGTTCAGAACCGATTCCTGAACGAACGGTTCGACCTCGCCATCGACCGGTCCCATCTTGATATTGTCCTGCCAGTGGATCCAACCGCCCGGCATCGGCGAATGGCGGTTGATCGCGAGATAGCGGTCATAGCGCGGCTCGCGCACCGCATCGCGCCGCGCAAGCGGCCGCCAGGTCCAGCTCGACCGCCAACGCCGCACGCCGCCTTCCTCGGTCCAGCGGCCATAGGCGCCGTAGCGCGGGGAATCGTCGACCTGCCAGACCGTCTGAGACCATTCGCCCCGGCGGCGGCCTTCCGGCACCTCTTCGAGATTCCAGCGCCCCTCGCCCGCATAAGCGAGATAGGTTTCGGGTTCATAGGTCCAGTCCTGCCGCCAATGTTTGACGACCATCGGATTCTCTTCGTCGCCGACCACCAGCAGATGCTGGAGGCTGATGAAACGGCCCGTATCCTCGATCACCCGGACGCTTTCGAAACCGCCCGACATTTTGGGTTCGAGCGGAGTATAGTCTTCCCGCCAGCTCGTCGTCTCGCGCATGTCGAAACGGACGCGATAATTGCCGGCCATGGAGAGGATGGCTTCGCGATCGGCCTGGAAGCTCGCTTCCTCTTCGGCCGCGCTGCGCTCGGGCAACGGATCGGTCGCCATGGCGGGCGCCAGCGGCATCGCGGTGAATAACGCCGCGCCAAGCAAGGCGCGAACAAGGCGTGGTCTGGTCATGGTCTTCTTCCTTCTTCTTTATCGGCCTAGATCCCCGCCCAGGCCTGTCGTGGTCAAACGATATTGTCTTAGAATCGCGCGCTCAATGAGACGCGCGCATTGCGGCCCGGCTGGGTAAAGGCGTCGAGATCCGGCGCGGTCGCGCCCAGACCGCGTACATCCGCCCACCAGGAATATTTGGTATCGAAGATGTTGAACAAGCCGGCGCGTAGCGTGAAATTGTCGGTGATCCGCCAGAAGGCCGTGACGTCGAACACGGTGAAACTGCCGGGCCGGAAGCATTCGTTCGTGCAGACCCCGGTCGTGTCCTCCAGATCCTTGCGGGCGGCGAAGGTCATGATCGCCTGGCCGCCGAACCTGTTATCGGGATCGCGCCAGCCTGCACCGAGCACGATTTCGAGCGGGTTGATCGTCGATAGCGGCGCCTCTGAACCGTCCGGCTGAATCACATCGCCAGTCGCCCAGGCGAAGCTCGCATTCACATCGAAGCCGCCCGGAAAATCGAATGACGCACGGCCTTCGATGCCCTCGATATCGACCTCTTCCAGATTGATGAACTGGAAGACGCCGGGGTCGCCGGGGCTGAAGGTTCCCGAAACGACTTCCTGACTGATGAAATCGTCATAGCGGCCGATAAAGCCGGTCAGCGACGCGGTGAAGATATCGCCGACATAGCGGACGCCGCCTTCCCAGGTCTCGCTGGTCTCGGGCTCGAGATCGGGATTGGGCAGCGAGGTGTAGCCGAAGATGAAATTCTCGAAGAACTGATTGACCTGGCTCGGCTCGGGCGCGCGGAAACCCTGCGCATAATTGGCATAGACGCTGAAACCCGATCCCATATCGACCACCGCTCCGATGCGCGGCGTGAACCGGGATCCGCTCTGACCCTCAGGGCTGAAGGTCGGCAGCAGCGGATCGTCCTTAGGATCGAGATCGTAGAAATCGAAACGCGCCGCCGGGAAGAACGTGACCGGGCCGAGTTCGATTTCGCCACCGACGAACAGGCCGCCGAGTGTAAAATCGGTTTCCGGGAAGGCAGCGCTCGGAAAGCTCTCGCCGATCGGCGGGACATCGCCGTCGCGTATCCCGGTCTGATTGGTGATCGAGATATCGCCGCCGAACACGATACGCTGGCGGATATCGCCCGATCCGAAGGCCAGCCGAGCCTCGGCATGTGCACCATAGACCTCGTTATTGAACGTGTTCAGCCGCTCGCGGTCGGGCGGATTGGTCGGGCCGCTGCGGTCTTCGTCGGCGAACTGCCGGTTCTCACCGTCCTGCCAGAAAAGCGCGATCTGGGCATATTCGACCGTGTCTTCGCCCCGATAGCGCCAATCGAGACTGAGGCGCGTGCGCTCGACCGTGTCGCGCGCGATCAGGCTGTCGGTCGTCGCGCCGGTGAAGAAGGAGGTTACGCGGCCGCTCAGGATATCGCTGAAGACGAAGCTATCGAGATATTCGCCGGTCAGCCGGATGCTATGATTGGGCGAGGGCGTGAAGACGATCTTGCCGAGCAGCGCATCGGAACGGGTGTCCTGCGGATTGGGCCGGGTGCGCGTCTGACCCGTGCCGCCGACATCGCCCTCGTTATCGAGTTCCTCTCCGTCGCGCCGGGTATAGGCGATCATCGCCGAGAGATTGCCCGAGCGGCCGGCCAGAATCGCCGTTTCGGAAAATTCCTCGCTCGCCGAATCATAGGTAAAGCGGCCCAGACCCGCGATATCGTTGTCGCCGTCCAGAAAATCTTCGGGATCGGAAGTGATAAAGCTGACGACGCCGGCCAGGCCGTCCGAACCGTACAGTGCCGAGCCCGGGCCGCGCAGGACCTCCAGTGACTTGACCACGCCGACATCGACATAATCGCCACGGCCCGCCGCTTGCGCGCCGAAGGTGAAGCCGTTGGGCGCGCGAATGCCGTCGACCTGGATCAGCACGCGGTTCCCGCCGATGCCGCGGATATTGATGTCCGCATTGCCGTCCCGGCCGGTCGACCCCAGCGCGGCCCCGAACCGCGCCGGCGCACGCCGGACGGTCACGCCCGGCTCGAAGCGCAGGATATCGCGAATGTCGGTAGCGAGCAGATCGGCGATCTCTTCCTCATCGATCACCGTGACGCTGACCGGCACCTCGCTGGTCAACAAGGGCTGACGTGTCGCCGTAACCGTGATGACGGGCTGCGCCGCCGCACCGGCATCGACGGCAAGGGCGGGCGACGCCGATAATAGCGAGACCGTCAGCGCGGCCGAAGACGAGAGCAAAACGCGATTCATTCAATCCCCCTCAGGATTTTCACTTGCTAATGCGAGTGATTCGCAATTTTAATAGGGGCGGCTTTCAGGCCGGTCAACGGGAATTATGCCGGAAGTTGCTTGCTGCCGCCCAAAGCCCGGTCCTGTCTGCGCGGACAGGCTTGAGGCCGCGCGCCCCGCGGCGTAAATCCCTGTCATGGCGCAGCAAATGCCTTTTCGGCCCGTCTCATGACGGACGCCCGCTTCGTTCCGCCGCATCCGCCGCGTGAAGCCAACGCCGCACCGGTCTGGCGCGGACTATTCGGGGAACGGGCGCGCAACTCGGTCTATGGCTGGTCGCAAAAGGCGTTCGAAATACGCCATATCCGCCGCCAGGTGCTGCGCTTCACGGTTCATATCCCGCTCGACCCCGACGCGGTGCAGCGCGTGCTGCAGACCAACGCGGCGAACTATGCAAAGCCCGATATCGTCAAAAAGCTGATCGCGCCGATGGTCGGCCGAGGGCTGCTCAGCGCCGACGGCGACCTGTGGCGCGCCCAGCGGCGGATCGTCGCGGCGAGCTTCACACCCGGCGCCGTGGAAGACGTCGCGCCGATTTTCGCATCGGCCGCCGAAACGCAAATGGCCGACTGGCCGGATGGCTCCACCGGCGACATGGCTATCGCGGCCACCGCGACAACGATGACCATCATCGCCGACACGCTGTTCGGCGGCGACCCCCGGCTCAAAACGCCCGAAGCGATGCGCAATATCGCCGCGTCCCTGAAGGCCGGCGGCGAAGTGCGGCTATCGGCGATTCTCGGCTTCCCGCCGATCCCCTGGAATCGCACGATGCGCGAGGGGCAGCGCGCTCAAAAAGCATTGCGGCGGACCCTGGCCGATGTCGTGCGCGACCGGTTCCCGGAAGGCGGCGACGATTTTCTCGGGAAACTGATCCGCGATCTGATCGAAAAATTCGGGTCGCAGGAAGCCCTGCCGCTGGCCGTCGACAATGCGGCGACCTTCTATCTCGCCGGTCACGAGACGACGGCCAACGCCGTTACCTGGACGCTATATACGCTGTCCGCCCAACCCGATCTGCAGGAACAGGCGGCCGAGGAGGCGAGCGCGGCGCTGGCGGATGGCGATGCGGCTATACTCGCCGATCGTCTGCCGCTGCTCCGCCGCATACTCGACGAAACCCTGCGTCTCTATCCGCCCGTTCCCCGCTTCGATCGCCAGGCGATCGGGCATGACGAGTTGAGCGGCACGGCTGTCGAGCCCGGCGATATCGTTTCCATCTGGCCCTGGGTGCTCCATCGCCACACGGCTTCATGGGAGCATCCCGACGCGTTCGACGCCGACCGGTTCCTGCCCGAGGAGAAGGCGGCGCAGCATCGCTTCCAATATATACCCTTTGGCGGCGGGCCGCGCGTGTGCGTCGGCCAGCGTTTTTCGATCGTCGAGGCGCTGGTCATCCTCGCGCACTGGATCGCACGATGGCGGTTCGAGCCCGCGCCCGGCCATACCGTCCGCCCGGTCGGCACGGTGACGCTGAAACCGGATAACGGACTGCCGCTGGTGCGGCATCGGCGAGCTTGAGAGTAGGCGCGCGCTTTCCCACATACCTTTAGTCCTGAGCCTGTCGAAGGACGTCTATCGGCGGAGGCGGATCGGGTGAAACATTCCCCGAATGTTTCAGGATCGTCCGGGGGACGATCCGACCCGACCGCTCCTTCGACAGGCTCAGGACTAACGGGTAACTTAGCGGGGCTGGCGGTCGCTCGCCACTCCGCCTACATGCGCGTGCATGGCTGCGCCTATTCTGTCCTTCGAAAATCTCGGCCTCAACCAGGGCACGGGTTGGCTGTTTCGCGGGCTCGACCTGCATATCGGCGCGCGCGACCGGCTGGCGCTGATCGGCCGCAACGGAACCGGCAAGACGACGCTGTTCCGCCTGCTGATCGAACAGATCGAGGCCGACGAAGGGCGGCGGACGATCCAGCCCGGCACCCGGGTCGTGCTGCTCGAACAGGACCCGGACATGGCGGGCCATGCGACGCTGCGGGACTGGGCGCTCGACGGCGACGATGCGCCCGCGCCCCATGAGATCGAAGCGATCGCCGGGCAGCTCGGCATAGAGCTCGACATGCCGGCCGAAAGCGCTTCGGGCGGGGAGCGCCGCCGCGCCGCCATCTCGCGCGCGCTGGCGCAAAACCCCGATGTGCTGTTGCTCGACGAACCGACCAACCATCTCGACCTGACCGCGATCGATTGGCTCGAGGACTGGCTGGGCCGGTTCAAGGGCGCGTTTATCGCGATCAGCCATGACCGGACGTTTCTCAAACGCCTGACCCGCGCGACGCTCTGGCTCGACCGCGGCACGTTGCGGCGGGCCGAAATCGGGTTCGGCGGCTATGACGCCTGGGTCGAGAAAATCTATGCCCAGGAAGCCAAGGCCGCCGAGCGGATGGACGCCAGGCTCAAGATCGAGACTCATTGGTTGCATCGCGGCGTGACAGCGCGGCGCAAGCGCAATCAGGGACGGCTGACGAAACTGTACGAGCTGCGCGCCCAGCGGGAGAAGATGCTCGGCCCGACAGGCGTCGCAAAAATCGCCGTCGAAAGCGACGCGGTGAAAACCAAGAGCGTGATCGATGCGCGGAGAGTGTCCAAGAGCTTCGGCGAAGGCGCGGACCGCCGCACGATCATTGCCGATTTCACGCTCAAGATTCAGCGCGGCGACCGGATCGGCATAGTCGGCGCGAACGGCGCGGGCAAGACGACGCTGTTGAAACTGCTCACCGGCGAGATTCAGCCGGACGAGGGACGGATCAAGCGTGCCAAGACGCTCGACGCCGTCATCATCGACCAGCAGCGCGTGCTGATAGAACCCGACAAGCGCGTGCGCGACGTGTTGACCGAAGGCAGTGACTGGATCGATGTGCGCGGTACGCCGAAGCGGATCGAGGCCTATCTGAAGGAGTTTCTGTTCGACCCGAAACTGACCGACGCTCGGATCGGGACCTTCTCCGGCGGAGAACGCTCGCGCCTGTTGCTGGCGCGCGAATTCGCCAAGATCTCCAACCTGCTCGTGCTCGACGAACCGACCAACGATCTCGACATGGAGACGCTCGACCTGCTCCAGGAGGTGATCGCGGACTATGAAGGCACGGTGCTGATCGTCAGCCATGATCGCGACTTTCTGGATCGCACGGTGACGGTGACGCTCGGCCTCGACGGATCGGGCACGGTCGATATCGTGGCGGGCGGTTACGAGGATTGGGAGCGGAAGCGCAAACCCGCTACCGAGCCGAACAAACCGGCCACCAAATCGAAAGCCGCGCCGCCCGCGCCGCCATCGCCGTCCAAACCGACCAAGCTCAGCTATAAAGACCAGCGCGACCTCGACCGGTTGCCCGGCGAGATCGAGGCGATCGAGGGGGCCATTGCCGCGGCCGAGGCGGCTCTCGCCGATCCCGATCTCTATCGACGCGACCCGGATCGTTTCCATGCGCTGACGCAAGAGATCGAGGATGCACGCGCGACCCGCGCCGCACACGAGGAACGCTGGCTGGAAGTCGCCGAGATGGCCGAGGCCCTGGAGGCGAAAGCCGGATGAGCGGCGGCACCCTGATCACCATCGCCGCCGCGCTGATCCACGATGCGGCCGGCCGGGTGTTGCTCGTCCGGAAGACGGGCACATCCGCCTTCATGCAGGCGGGCGGCAAGATCGAAACCGGCGAGCTGCCGATCGACGCTCTCCGGCGGGAATTGCGCGAAGAACTCGGATTGGATGTCGCGCCCGAAGCGTTCGACTATCTCGGGCACCGCGAGGCCCCGGCGGCCAACGAGCCAGGCCAACGGGTCGGCGCTGACCTGTTCGCGCTGCGCTGGACCGGCCCGGTCGCATCCGCCGCCGAAATCGCCGAACTGCTGTGGCTCGACAATCCCTATCGCAGCGACGTGACGCTCGCGCCGCTGACCCGCGATCATGTTCTGCCGCTGGCGCGGGCGCGACTGGCCGGCCGCTAAGGCCTAGCCAAGGCCTTCCGCGGCCATCGCCTTTTGTACGCTTTCGCGCTGCAAATTGCGCGTCCGGAACGCGGCAATGCTCTCGGGCACGGCGACACCCATTTTCTCGGCCCAGAGCGTCGTCACGAACAGATAATTGTCGGCAACGCTCGGGCCCTCGCCGACGAGCCAGTCGCTCTCGCCCATCAATTCCGCCGTCAGCGCGAAGCGGCCCTCCGCCTTCGCCTTGGCCGCGGTCAGCGCGGCGCCCTCCGCGCCGCCGAACAACGGTCCGAACGCGCCGTGGATCTCGCTGCCGATAAAGCTCAGCCACTCGATCAGCTTGTAGCGCGCAGCACCGGTCGGCGCGGCGCCCAGCGTATCGGCCAGATAAGTGAGAACGGCCGGATTTTCAGTCAGCACGCCGGTGTCCGCCGTGTCGATAACGGGCACATAGCCACGCTGGCTGATGCCGTAGAAATCCTCGCCGGTCTCGGTCGTATGATCTTTCAGATTGACGCGGATCGCCTCGAAATCCCGACCGCTTTCGATCAGGGCGATATGGCTGGCGAGGCTGCAGGCGCCGGGGCTGTAATAGAGTTTCATGGGGAGGGAGTCCTTTCGCGGGTGGATGCATCAGGGAGATAGGCGCAATCGGCAATTGTCCAAGGGCCTCTGCTTGGACCCCGCCAAGCTTGGTTGGCGCGATCAGTCCAGCGACCGCCCCGCGCGCCCGGCCAGTTCGACTACATATTGCCAGGCGACCCGACCCGAGCGGCTCCCCCTGCGGGTTGACCAGCCGATCGCATCGGCCTCGTCGAACGCCAGATCGAAATGATCGGCATAGGCCGAAACCATCGCGAGATAATCGGCCTGGCTGGCCGCATGGAAGCCGAGGCTGAGACCGAACCGGTCGGAGAGCGCGAGGCTATCGTCCCGGGCGTCGCGCGGGTTCACCGGATCGTCCTGCTCGGCCATCGAGCGTGGCACGATATGGCGGCGGTTCGACGTGACATAGAGCCGCATATTGGCGGGCCGCGCTTCAGCGCCGCCTTCGAGCAGCGAGCGCAGCGCACGCGCGGCAGCCGCATCGTCGTCGAACCCGATATCGTCGATGAAGAGGATGAAAGCCCGATCCGTCGGCGCGAGTAAGGCGAAAAGATCCGGCAAGCTGTCGAGCCAGTCGGGTGCGACTTCGACCAGGGCGAGACCGTCGCCATCCGCCTGCAGCGCGGCAACCGCGCTTTTCGCCAACATTGATTTGCCGGAGCCGCGCGCGCCCCAGAGCAATATGTCGTGCGCGGCTGCTCCCTGTGCCAGCCGCCGGCTATTCTCGAGCACCGCGGCCTTTTGCGCATCGATCCCGGTGAGCAGGGCGAGCGGCAGGGGTGCAAAATTCTGTGCGGCGTGAAGCCGATCGCCGCGCCAGACATAGGCGGGTACGGCCAGCGGGTCGGCGGCCGCGCCGGGCGGCGGCGCGATCCGGTCCAGCGCGTCGGCGATGCGGGAAAGAGCGTCGTCCGTCATGCAGGTCTCTTAGCCGCTAACCCTCTTGCGATGCCAGTCGCGGTTATCCGGCCCGCGCCGCCGCCAGCCGTTCGGCGATCTGCAGATCCTCGGGCGCGAGGCTTTGCGCTTTTTCCAGCAGTTCGACGCCGAGCGCGCGGTCCACGCCGCTATCGGCGGCGATCCAGCCGTAGATCTCACTGGTCGAGGCATTCATCGGCAGCAGCAGATAGGCGCGGCGAGCGAGGGCGAGCGCACGATCCGTATCGCCCGTTTCGTATCGCGCCCAAGCGAGGTTGGCGAGCAGCGCCGCGTCGCGATCGCCAAGGCGGCGGCGGAGCTGTTCGAGGATCGCGGCCGCCTGCGTCCAGCGCCCGGCCCGCAGGTTAAGCTGAGCGGAGATCAGCGCGGTCGAGACGTTGCGCGGATTCTGCTGACGAAAGAGCGACAGGGTGCGCAGCGCCTCTTCGGGCTGGCCAGCGCGCTGCAGCGATTCATACATGCCGAGCGCGGCGCGTTCGGAGAAGCGGATATTGGCGGCGCTGGCGTAGGCGGCCGCGGCGTCGCCGAACCGGCCGGCGGCACCCAGCGCATCGCCATAGATAAGATGCGCATCGGGTGCGCCGAGATTGGCGTCGCGCAACGCTTGGGCGCGGGCCAGCGCATCGCCGATCCGGCCGAGCGCCAGATAGGCGCGGATCAGTTCGACCTCGGCCCGGGCGTCGCCCTGCTGCTGTGCATCGCGTTCGATCAGGGTCAGCGCGGCGGCGTCTTCGGGCGGCGAGCCGAGCGGCGTCAGTCCGTTGCGCGCCGAACGGGCGGCCCGTTGCAGATAGGGCGCCGCCCGGTCCAGATCGCCTTCGCGCTCCCAGGCACGGCCGACCAGGGTCAGCACATAGCTGTCCGCATCCGGCCGGTCGGCAAGCGGGCTCAATGCGTCGATCGCGCCGCGCATATCGTCCGCCCGGAACTTGGCCGCTCCGAGCAGGCGGACTGCGTTGCGATTGGCCGGCTGCCTCTCGAGCAGCCGGTTCAGCCGGCGGATCGCCGCTTCGTAGTTGCGCGCCTGATAATCGATTCCCGCCTCGAGCAGGAGCATCGCCGGTTGGCCGTTCAGTGCGCCCTCCGTCAGGGTTACGAGCCGCCGGGCGAGCGGGAAGTTGCGCGCCCGTGCAGCCAGCACGGCCTGTAGATACAGCGCCTGCGCGTTACCGGCATCGAGGGCCAGCACGCGGCGCGTCGTCTCCAGCATCTCCGTCATCCGGCCGATCTCGCCCAGAGTCGCGGCCCGATCGAGCAGTGCGCCGATATGGTCCGCATCCACGTCAAGCGCGCGATCGAACCAGGCGAGACTGGCGACCAGGCCATATTGATCGCGGACCATTCGGCCTTTGAAGATAAGCGCATCGATATCGGCGGGATCGATGGCGAGCGCCTCGTCGATCGCATCGATCGCGCCCGCCTGCTCACCGGTCGACAGCCGGAAGCGCGCGACGTCTATCCAGAGCCCGGCGCTTTCCGGATCGTCTTCGATTGCCATGGTGAAGGCTTCGGCAGCCTCGGCGATCCGGCCCTGCGCCTGAAAGGCGCGGCCGCGAACCCGCGCCGCCTCGGCGAAGAACTCGGGTGCGATAACCGCATTCTCGGTCTCGGCGAGCGCGTCGTCGATATCGCCGTTGAGCAGCATCGCTTCGGCCATCAGATGCCGTGTGCGCGCGTCCGGTACGCCCGCGCCGCGCGCGCGCTCGATCGTACGGAACGCGCCGCCGCCGTCGCGTTGTGCCAGCTGCATGCGGGCGAGCAGCCGCCAGGCCGCTTCATTGTCGGGTGCATGATCGACGGCGTTCATCGCCTCGACGCGCGCCGCGCTCAGATTGCCGCCCGCCGCATAGGCTTCGGCCCGGGCAAAGGCGCCGGCGGGATTGCTGCCGCGGATCTGCAGCAACGCCCCGATCGCGAGCACGAGCAGGACGCCGCCGCTCCATATCAATATCGCCCGCAGAGAGATTGGCGGACGGGCGGGGCGCGAGGATCGTTTGCGGCGCCGCCGGCTCATGGGCTCAGATCATATTGCTTGAGCAGATCGTAAAGCGTCGGCCGGCTGATCCCGAGCAGCTTCGCGGCCTGCGAGATGTTGTTCTCCGCCCGCGACAGCGCGAGGCGGATCGCCTGGCGGTCCGCGATCTCGCGCGCCGCCTTGAGGTTCAGCGGTTGCTCTTCCTCGCTCGCGTCGAAATCGAGATCGACGGCGCCGACCAGCTTGCCATCGGCCATGATCGCGGCGCGCTTCACGCGGTTTTCGAGCTCGCGCACATTGCCCGGCCAGGGCCAGGCTTCGATCGCGGCCAACGCCTCGGGCGCGAATCCCTTGACGGGCGAATTCATCTCGCCCGCATATTTGCGCAGGAAATGCCGGGCGAGCAGCGTCGCATCGCCGGGCCGTTCGGCCAGCGCGGGAATGGTGACGACGATTTCGGCAAGGCGGTAATAGAGGTCGTCACGAAAGCTTTTCTCGGCGATCATCGCATCAAGGTCCTGATGCGTCGCGCACACGATGCGGACATCGACCGGGATCGTCTTGCGCCCGCCGATCCGCTCGACCACGCGCTCCTGCAGGAAGCGCAGTAACTTTACCTGGAGC
Source organism: Pseudomonadota bacterium (assembly GCA_039180285.1). Classification (GTDB taxonomy): domain Bacteria; phylum Pseudomonadota; class Alphaproteobacteria; order Sphingomonadales; family Sphingomonadaceae; genus Parasphingopyxis. The sequence goes on from JBCDDN010000008.1 coordinate 64,041, forward strand.
GGCAGCGGGATATCGCCGACTTCGTCGAGGAACAACGTACCGCCCTCGGCAAGCTCGATCTTCCCCTCGGTGGTCTTTACCGCGCCTGTAAACGCGCCTTTCTCATAGCCGAACAGTTCGGCCTCGAGCAGATTCTCCGGGATCGCCGCACAGTTGATCGCGACGAACGGCTCGTCGGCGCGCGGGCTCTCGTCGTGCAATCCACGGGCGAGCAGTTCCTTGCCGGTGCCGCTCGCGCCGAGCAACATAACCGAGACATCGGCCGAGGCGACGCGTTCGATAGTGCGCGCGACCTTGAGCATTTCCGGTGCCGCGGTGATCATACCGCCAAGGACCGTCTGATCGCCGGCGGCCTGACCGGCCAGACGCTCATTTTCGCGCTCGATCGCATGCAGCTGAAACGCGCGCGCGACGATCAAGCCGAGCTCGTCGATATCGACGGGCTTCTGATAGAAATCATAGGCGCCGCCCGAAATCGCGCGCAGCGCGCTTTCGCGCGCGCCATGGCCCGACGCGATGATCACCTTGGTGTCGGGCTTGAGCGCCTGGAGCTGTTCGAGCGTCGCAAAGCCTTCGGTCGTGCCGTCGGGATCGGGCGGCAGTCCGAGATCGAGCGTCACGACGGCCGGCTCATGCTGGCGCAGCATATCGATCGCGGCTTCGCGGTCGCCGGCGACGACCACGTCATAATCCTCATAAGCCCAGCGCAACTGGCGCTGCAGGCCTTCATCGTCCTCGACGATCAGGAGCACGGGTTTCTTGTCGGCCATCAGGCGCTCTCTCTGTCTATCTGGGCTATCGCTTCCGCATCGGCGGCGGGCAATGTGATCGTGAAGCGGGTGCCTTCGCCCGCGCGGCTGTCGACATCGACCCGGCCGCCCATTTCGGCGATCAATGCCCGGGCCTCGAACGCACCGATCCCGAAACCGCCGGCCTTGGACGAGCTGAAGGGGCGGAACAGCTTGTCGCGAACGAACTCCGCATCCATGCCGACGCCGCTATCTTCCACGGCCAGCCAGGCTTCGTCGTCCGATCCGCCAACCGCCAGCCAGACCGGTGCATCGTCCGCGCTCGCATCGATCGCATTCTGGACGAGATGGGTGAGCGCCGTTTCCAGCCGAAACGGATCGGCCAGCACCTTGCACTCCGGCCCGGCCGCGACGCGGATCGGATGCGCTTCGGCGGTTTGCGCGGCGATCTGTTCGGCAAGCTTTCGGAGACCCACGGGCCGGGGCGCTTCGCCGCGGCCGCGCTGTTCCTTGGGCGCCAGCCGGGCCAGCAGATCGTTCATCTTCCCCACCGAATCCTGCAGGGTCGCCACCATGTCGGCGCGAAATTCCGGATTGTCGGCATGGCGTTCGGCATTGCGCGCCACCAGGCTGAGCTGGCTGACGAGATTCTTGATGTCGTGCAGGATGAAGGCGAAGCGGCGGTTGAATTCGTCGAAGCGCCGCGCCGCGGCCAGCGCCTCCTGGCTGCGCGCCTCGGCAAGGTAGCTCGCCGCCTGGCGGCCGACGATGCGCAGCAGATCGAGATCTTCCCAATCGAGCGTGCGATCGGCCTTCGGGCGCTTGAGCAGCACCGCACCTATGAGTTGGTCGCGATGGATGAGCGGCGCGAGCACCCAAGCCTGGGGTTCGGCGATCATCCAGGCCGGGATCAGTGTGGCGATTTCGTCCGAATTGCCGTGATCGCCCCGGCGCAACGGATCGAGCTCGGTGATATGGCCGCTCGTCTCGAGCCAATGGCCGAGCGTGCCGTCCGCCGTGGTTCGCGCCTCGGGCAAGTCGTCCCAATTCCAGCGCGCGCCGGGATGCAGCTGATGCTGGCCGTTGCGGACGAGCAGGAGCCCGCCCTCGGCCTCGGTAATCTCCGACAGGGCCTGAACGACACGCATGTCCAGCGCGCCACCCTCTGCATCCGACCGAGCCAGCGTCTGGTTGAAGCGGATCCATTCGGCGCGATAATCGTAGCGGTGCTCGAACAGATGCTTGGCAACCTTGACTCTCAGCCAACCGCGCACCCGTTTGGACGGCAGCAGCACGATCGCGCCCGCCGACATCAGAAAGACGAGCGCGACCTGAACCAGGGCCGCGCTGGACCCGGCAAACAGATCGATCAGCTGGGTCGCGATGAACATCATGACGAAATAGCCGCCGATCGCGAGTAACGAGAGCGACCGGAAGGTAACCTTGCGCGAGAGCTGCATCTTGAGCGTGGCATTGCGCCGGGCGGCGAGCAGGAATGTCGGCACGAGCCCGATCATCAGCGCTCCACGCAACGCCAGCAGTTCGATCGGCGGCCGACCCGTCAGCCAGGCGATGGTGTAGAGGTTGAGATCATAGGCCCACATCGCTGCGATGCCGATCATCGTCAGGCGAATGCCCCAGCGCGTTTCGGGCGCCGAGGCCGTGTAGAGCGCATTGACGAGCAGCAGCGCGCCGATCGCGAAACACAGATCGAGAATGACGGTCGAGCGATAGGCCAGCATCTGCCAACCGGCATCGGCGGGGAATACCAGGATCGCGCCGTCGACCAAAATTTGCAGCAGCGCGACCGCGAAGAGCGCCACATAGATCAACCCGACAAAGGGCCGGCGATCGTCGCCCAGGCCGTGGCGGAGCAGCACATACATGAAGGTGAGAAAGCCGAGATTGCGGGCCGTTTCTCCCAGGCCTGCCAGGATCGAACCCGGCGCGGTGACCGCCGCGACGGCCGACCAGATCGCGGTGAGCGCGAAAGCGAGACCGAGAATGGCCATCGCCGCGCGCCGCTCGTAACGGGCGAATTGCCAGACGGCGAGCAGCGCGAACAACAGCGCGGCGATGGCATGGCTCCAGATACCGGCGAGCGCGATCATATCAGCGCGCGCCTTCCGGCCAGATCACGACGCGCACGGTCTGGAGCAGGATCAGCAGATCGAGAAACGGCGTGTAATTCTTGGCGTAGTAGAGATCATATTCGAGCTTGTGGCGCGCGTCTTCCAGGCTCGCGCCATAGGGATAGTTGACCTGCGCCCAGCCGGTGATTCCCGGCTTCACCATATGGCGCTCGGCATAATAGGGCATCTTGGTCGCCAGATCGTCGACGAACTGCTTGCGCTCGGGCCGGGGGCCGACAAAGCTCATTTCGCCCTTCAGCACGGTCCATGCCTGCGGCAGTTCGTCGATCCGGATCTTGCGGATGAACTTGCCGATCCGGGTGACGCGCGGATCGTTCTTCTGGGCCCAGACGGCTTCGCCTTCCTTTTCGGCATCGTCGCGCATCGAGCGGAGTTTGATGAGTTCGAACTCCTGGCCATATTGGCCGACGCGCTTCTGCTTGAAGAAAGCCGGGCCGCGGCTTTCCAGTCTGATGGCGATGGCCGTCGCAAGGATGATCGGCGCCGTGACGATCAGGAGCACCGCGCTGGCGACGATATCGAACAACCGCTTGAGCGCGCTCGAAATCCGCCGGCCGCTCGAAAAACCGTCGGAGAAGATGAGCCAGCTCGGATTGACGCTGTCCAGATCGACCCGGCCGGTTTCGCGCTCGAGAAAGCTCGACAGGTCGTTGACATGAACGCCGGTCGTCTTGATCCGGAGGAGATCGTCGAGCGGCAGGGCGTTGCGGCGTTCTTCCAGCGCGAGCACGACTTCGCTCGCATTGAGCAGCACGACATGATCGGCAAGATTGTAGATCGCATCGCGGTTGATGGCTTCGGGAATTTCCTGAACCCCGTCGTTCATCGCGATATAGCCGACGACGACGAAGCCCGACCCCGGATCGTTGGCGAGATCCTTGATCCGCTGCGCCCGGCTGCCCGCGCCGAGTACGACGAGCCGGCGCTTGAAGGCCGCACCTCCCAGGGTTTTGCCGAGCACGATCCGCATCCCGAACAGCAGCACGGTCGACATGATCATCGAATAGAAAAGATTCGATCGCCACACCGAGAGATCGGGAACGAGGAAGAAGATCGCCGACAGGCAGATGATCCCGATCGAGACCGCGACCAGCAGGCGCGCCAGCGCGAAGCGCAGGGAATTGAGCGCCTCGATCCCGTAGACGCCGACCGCGATCATCGCGACCTCGAGCGCAACGGCAAAGGCCAGCAATTGCGGAATGCGGGTCGTCATCGGTTCGGGAACGCTGCCAATCTGGCTCAGGCGATATACCCAGCCGAACTCGGCCGCGACGAGCAACAGGATGAAATCCATGATGCCCAGCAGCAGCACCGCATTCGGCACATAATGTTTGAACAGCCTGATCACGCCCGCAAATGCCCGTTATCGCTTCCTTGTGAAGACTGTCTTAGCCGCAAATCGTAAAGAAATCCGACACAATAGGACTGTCGGTATGATTTACGATGCGATCCGGCAGTGATCATACAGGATCAAGCGTTAGTATTTTGAAAACAGCGTGTTAGGCCGGAGTTTCGCGCTACCAATTTTCTTTGAACGGCCGCAGGTCGAGTTCGTGCGTCCAGGCCGAGCGCGGCTGGGTGTGCAGATGCCAGAAATTTTCGGCAATCGCATCGGGATCGAGGCTGCCGTCGGCACCCAGCTTTTCGAGATAGTCTCCGAAGCGGTCGCGCACCATATCGCCGTCGATCACGCCATCGACGATGACATGACCGACATGCACGCCTTGCGGCCCGTATTCGCGTGCCAGCGATTGAGCGAGCATGCGCAGCCCGGCCTTCGCCGCCGCGAAATGCGCGAAGGACGGCCGGCCGCGCATCGACGCCGATGCGCCGGTGAACAGCATCGAGCCGTGACCCTGGTCCGCCAGTATCGGCATCGCGCTTTTCGCGACCAGCATTCCGCCAAGGCAGCAGATCCGCCAAAATTGCTCGAATTGATCCGCTGTCAGTTCGGCGAACGGGATGATCGCATTGTTGCCGACATTGTAGATCACGGCATCGACCGGTCCCCGTGCAACCGCATCGGCGAAAAGCGCATCCATTGCGCCCGCCTCGGTCACATCGGCGACACGCGCCTCTGCGCTGCCGCCTGCCGAGCGGATGGTGCCCGCGACCGCGTCGAGCTTCTCCTGCGTCCGGCCCGAAACGACCGTGTGGAGTCCCGTCCGTGCGAAGCGTCGTGCGATGGCGGCGCCCAGCCCCCGTTCCGCCCCGACGCCCAAAACGATTGCCGATCCCGCCATGCCCTATGCTCCTTGCCGATCCTCCCCGCTCAATACCCGGTTCGGGTGCATGCCGTCGACATAGCCCATGAACGGCGGATGGATTGAATAGCCGATCAGTTCGCGCGCGCGTTCGGGCAGCGCGGCGGCCTGTTCGGGAGTCATCGTCATTGCCATATTTTCCAGCTGCCGCGCCCAGCCCGGGCAATATTGGGGGGTGACGATCAGTCGCGGCGCATCGGATGTGTTCGCTCCGCCACGATGCCATAACGTGCCCTTGGTCACCATCAGCGCGCCGGACGGCATGATCGCTTTTATCGCATCGTCGCGCGGTGCGGGATCGTCGTTCACATCGCGGATTTCGGTGTCGGCCAATTGGCTGGCCAGATCGTTGCCCGCTATGCCGCCGTCACCCCAGCGATGGCTGCCCGGCAGCAGCTCGGTCGCGCCATTGTCCTCGGTCATCGGATCGATCGCCCAGAAGGTGCTGACGCCAAAGGGCGCGCGCGGGCGCGGCACGCGCAGATGCTCGTCGTCATAATGCCAGGGCTGAACCGTTTCGCCAGGTTGGAGATTGATCGCGAGACAGGCCGACAAAAGACAACTCCGGCCAAGATCGGCTTCGGCGAAAGCGAGCGCCAGCGGGTGCGTCACCAGATCGGCGAATATCGGCGATTTGGCCAGCATCGCATAAACGCGATTGGATTTGAGGCCCTCGAAATCGTTGCGGCCGGTGATATCGGCGTCCAGGAAGGGCTGCAGAGCCGCGCGCACCTGGTCCACTTGCTCGCGCGGCAGGACATTTTCGAAGACGATATAGCCGGCCTCGTCGAATTCCGCGCGGCAGTCGGCAAAGCTGCGGCCGTCGAGCCAGGGTGCGATATCGGCCTCGGTCAAGCCGTCCGGCGCCATGTCAGGCGGCCGCCGGTACGGTGTCGGGGCGCATGGCGCGGCGGATGACGTCGCGATAGCCGCGCGTCACGCTGTCATGATGATCGTAATAGCCGCGCTCGCGCATCAGCCGATGCAGCCGGGGCAGATTATAGGGCGGCACGGCCGCGAAATGATGATGCTCGCAATGAAAATTCACATAGTTGGGTGCGAGGAACAACCGCTCGATCGGATTGGCGATGGTCGTATTGGTGTTATCGCGCGGCTCCAGACTCAGCCGGTCCTTCACCACCCCATGCTCCCCGATATTTCTGAGCCGGGTGACCGCCGGATAGACGAACAGCTCGGCGACCCACCACAGCATATAGACCCAGGGGGCGCCGGCGAACCAGAGCGCCGCGAACAGCGTCGCATGGAAGACGAGCCAGGGCAGATCCTTCGGGAGTTTGAGCTTGCGCAGCTTGAAAATCAGATCGCGGATACCGGTGCGCCCGGTGAAGTCGCGGGTGAATTTGCGACGCAGGCTGGCCCGGCTCACCGGATAGTTTTTGACGAGCGCTATATCGGGATCCTTCGGCGTTCCGGCATGCTGGTGATGCTTCAGATGGTACGCGCGATAGGCATGAACGGATACGTTCATGGGACCGCCGGCAAGCCAATGGCCGACAAACTCGTTGACTTTCCGGTTCGAGAAAAAGGCGTGATGCGCACAATCGTGCATGATCACCGCCAAACCGAGCTGCCGGCCCGCCAGCAAGGCGATCGCGACGACGATCGTCAACGGATTCGGCCAGAGGATCGCCATCGCAAAAGCACTGGCGATAATGGCGTAGGTTCCAGCCAGGATGCCCAGCGCTTTCAGGTCGGATGTTTTGACAAGTTCGCGCAGTTCGTCCTTGGTGACGGCGTCTGATAGGCTGATGGGCTGAGACACGATCGACTCCTTGTCGGGATGCGCTTCATTTTGTAACGGATAATTGCATATTATGTCAATTCCTGTTTCATTCGAGACTCCGGATACGGGCGAGATGACGGGGCGGGGATTGATCCTCTCTCTGATGAACGCGGTCGGCACGCGGCAGATGACGGCCGCGCAGCTGATCGCGGCCGGCCACGCTTTCGGCATCGAAGACAGCGCGATGCGGATGGCCGCAACGCGGCTCACCAGGGACGGCCTGCTCGAAAGCGCCGGACGCGGGCTCTACATATCCGGCGCGGCCTCGCGGCCCCTGCGCGATCAGGTGCGCGGCTGGCGCGCGATCGGCGAGCGGACCAAATCATGGGATGGCGGCTGGCTCGCCGTACCGGCCGGCAATCTCGGCCGCACGGACCGCAAGCGCCTGGCCGCGCGCTTCCAGGCGCTGAAACTGTTCGGGTTCGCCGAAACCGAGCCCGATCTATGGGTGCGGCCCGCCAATCTGGCGATCGCCATTCCAGAACTGCGTACCGAGCTGATCACGATCGGGCTCGACGACCGTGCGATGCTGTTCGAACTGCGCGATTACGCCGCTCCGGACGGCGTCGATTTCCGGACGCTCTGGGACGTGGACGCTCTGCAGGCCCGGTACGCCGAAGCGCTCGCGGCAATCGAAACCAGCCGCGCGCGGATCGATGCTTTGTCGCTGGCCGATGCGGCACGCGAAACCCTGCTCCTCGGGCAGGCCGCGATCCGGTTGATCAATCTCGATCCGCTGCTGCCCGACACAATGATCGACAGAGCCTTGCTCGATCGCCTTGTGCGCGCGATGAAAGACTATGACGCCCGCGGCAAGGAGATCTGGCGCCGCTATTACCGCGCAGCCGGCTAGTGGCTTTCGCCCCGGCCATGGACTCGCCATAAGGGCCGCATGACACCCCCCTCCATCACGCCCGTAATCCTGACCGGCGGCAGCGGAACGCGCCTTTGGCCGCTGTCCCGCGCGGCGCGGCCGAAGCAGTTTTTGCCGCTGACCGGGGCGGCGACGATGCTCGAACAGACGATCGCACGCGTGGCGGGCGACGGTTTCGACGCGCCCCTGTTGGTCGGCGGCGCGGCGCAGGAGGATCTGCTGCAGCTGCTGGCGGGCGGCGATACCGCGATGATATTGGAACCCGAGGCCCGCAACACGGCCCCGGCCATCGCGCTCGCGGCGCTCGTGTTGCCGCCGGACGCGCCGATGCTCGTCATGCCGAGCGATCATGTCATCGCGGATGTCTCCGCTTTCCAAGCCGCTATCGGACGGGCGGCGGCACTGGCCGCCCAGGGTTGGCTCGTCACCTTCGGGATCGCGTCGACCGGCCCGGAGACCGGTTATGGTTATATCGAGCAGGGCGACGCGCTCGACGATGACGGTTTTCGCGCCGTGCGCTTCGTCGAAAAACCGGACCGGGAAACGGCTCAGCGCTTTCTCGACACCGGCGGCTATCACTGGAATGGCGGCATCTTCCTGTTCACGGCCGGGCGCTATCTGGAAGAACTGGACCGCCATGCGCCCGATATCCTGACAGCAGCGCGCGCGGCGTTCGACAAGGGCCATCGCGACGGCAATATACACCGGCCGGATGCGGCAGCCTTCGGCCGGGCACCCGCCATCTCGATCGATTATGCGATCATGGAGAAGGCCGAGCGCGTCGCCGTAGTTCCGGTCGCCATGGGTTGGTCCGACGTCGGCAGCTGGGATGCGCTCCACGAGATTTCCGCAAAAGATGCGAGCGGCAATAGCCTGTCCGGCGATACGCTGGCCATCGACACGACGAACAGCCTGATCCTGTCCGACGGACCGAAAGTCACGGCGATCGGCGTCGAAGACCTAATCGTCGTCGCGACGAAGGATGCGATATTGGTCGTGCCCCGTGGCGAAAGCCAGCGCGTGAAAGAAGCCGTGGACGCGCTGAAGACCGACGCGGGCGGCAACGAGCTGCTTTAGCTTTGTCGAAATTTCCTTCGCGGGAAATCAGCAGGCCAGGGTTCTTTTGTCAGACCTTCGGCTTCGCCTCAGGCGCGGCGCCGG
>JBCDDN010000009.1:0-71709 GCA_039180285.1 Pseudomonadota bacterium
CGCTAGTGCCACTAGTGACTCTCCACCCAGCAGCACATTTCACCACAGGCATTAGCACCATGCGACGGAGACGAGACGCTGAGAAGAACTCGGTGGCGGGCCTCCCGACCACCCACGAGTGTACCCTGAATGGGCGGTCGGGAGGGGGAGTGGGCCGGAGCCGCGAACTTCCGAAAGGAAGTTTTTGACAAACCAAACACGGTGCGGCGTTCGACCGACACAAAAGACTCTGGCAAATTTTCTTGAAGTGGAAGCCGGAACGACCCGCGACGAAATCGTTACGGCTGCTTCCTTCCGGACCTGACCGGGTTGGCGAATGCCACGTCCGCCCGACTTCCGATGGGGCATATGGCGATGTCCGCGCCGGAATGCAATGTCAGCCGATATTCCGCTCGGTCATGTAGAGCACGGCCAATTCTCCGATCTCCGCGATCGCGGCATCGACCTCCGCGGAATCCGCGGTCGGCCGGTCGACATAGACACTCAGCACGAAAGCCGGACCGCTGGGCGGCCAGATGATGCCGACATCGTTGTAAGCGGTGCCGCAGCTGCCTGTCTTGTCGCCCACGGTCCAGCCTTCGGGAACGCCGGCGCGGATGCGATTGTCCCCGGTCCGATTGGCGATGGCCCAGGCGGCAAGCTGCGCACGGCTTTCTTCGCCCAGGGCATCCCCGAACATCAACCGCTGGATCAGGCCTGCCATCGCGACCGGGCTCGTCGTATCGCGTTCGTCGCCGGGCGCATTCTCGTTGAGCTCGGGCTCGGTCCGGTCGAGCCGGCTGACCTCGTCACCATGACGCCGGAAAAAGGCGGTCATGCCTTCCGGTCCGCCGATCGCCGCAAGCAGCAGGTTGGCGGCAACATTGTCGGACAGGGTGCTGATCGCTTCGGCGGCATCGACGACGCTCATTTCGCCCGTTTCCATATGCTGTTCGGCCACCGGCGCATAGTCGACCATGTCCGCTTCCCCGAACGCGATCGCATCTTCAAGCGCCATCTCGCCAGCGTCCACTTGCTCAAGCACCGCCGCACTCAGCGGCAGTTTGAAGGTCGAGCACATCGCGAACCGTTCGTCGCCGCGATAGGCGCGGAGCAGATTTCCGCTATCGTCCGTCAGCGCCACGCCGAGCCTGCCGCCGATCCGTTGCTCGATCCCCTCCAGGACCTGATCGCCGAGGATCGCCTCGATCTGCGGCGACCCCTGGGGCTCGGCGGCGCACCCCGCGACGATACAGGCCGCGACGAATAAGCCGGAAATACGCTTGAACACTCTTATCTCCCTTGCATGTTATGGACCGAATCCGGGATTCTGACGGTCAGGCTTTCCATGTCTTCGCTTAACCAAATCTGACAGGCGAGCCGGCTGTAGCGGCTGAGATCGGCGGCGAGATCGAGCATATCGTCCTCCATCTCTTCCGCGCGCGGCAGTTGCGCGAAATCCTCCGGATCGACATGCACATGGCAGGTGGAGCAAGCCATCTGCCCCTCGCAGGTTCCTTCGAGCGGCTGCCCATCGGCCTGCGCGACGTCCAAGAGACGATCGCCGACCGCCGCTTCGACCTCGCGGACCGTTTCACCATCGGCGGATATGAAACGGACTTTTGTCATGCCGCCCAGCTATCCTGCGCCGTTGCGGCCTCGACGATCAGATCGATCGCCGTATCGAGATCCCGTGGGCTGGTATAGCGACCGAAGCCGATGCGGATCGACGATTTCGCCTCGGCTTCGCCGAGCCCGAGTGCCGATAGAACATGGCTCGGCCGTCCCGATCCGCTGGCGCACGCCGATCCGGCCGAAAAAGCCACGCCACGCACCTCGGAAATCAGCCGTGCCGCATCCAGCCCGTCGCGGCGGATGTTGAGATTGCCGGGATAGCGAGCGCTCTCCGAACCGTTGACGATCCAGCTATTGCCGAATTTCCGACGAGCCAGCGTCCAAAGCGCCTCGACATGGGTGCGATCGTCGTCAATCCGTTCGACCATCAACTCTGCAGCCGCGCCGAAACCCGCGCACAGGGCGGGCGCCAGCGTGCCCGAGCGCAGATCGCCCTCCTGCCCGCCGCCATGCATAAGCGGTGCCGGTTTCACGCCATCGGCAAGCCACAGCGCGCCGATGCCCTTCGGCCCATGAATCTTGTGCGAGGACATCGCGATCATGTCGCATTGTTCCCACGGAATTTCGACCCGGCCCAGCCCCTGCACGGCATCGCAGAACATCAGCGCGCCATGCCGCCTGGCCCGTTTCCCGATCTCCGCGACCGGCTGAATCACGCCGATCTCGTTATTCACGAGCATCAGCGCAACCAGCGCGACATCGTCGCCCAACGCGTCCTCGACCGCCAACGGATCGACGAGACCGTCCGCGGGCATGTCGAGCACCGTCAGTTCGCAACCCCAGGCTTCCAGAAACTCGCAGGTATCGAGCACGGCCGCATGTTCGGTCGCAGCGGTAACGATGCGGCGGCGATCTTCCGGAGCTTTGGCGAGCGTACCCTTGATGGCCCAGTTCGCCGCCTCGGTCGCGCCGCTCGTAAAACAGAGATGGCCGCTATCCGCACCGATACAGTCCATCACCTGATCGCGCGCGATCTCGACGGCCGCCGCCGCTTCCCGCCCCATTTTGTGCGGCGAATGCGGATTGCCGAATTTTTCTTCGAGATAGGGCCCCATCGCATCGCGCGCTTCTGGCGCGAGCGGCGTGGTCGCCTGATAGTCGAGATAGATCGGCCCGTTCATGCCGCCCGGCCTTTCCCTTCGGCTGCCAATCGCTTCCACACATCCATGAAGCGATAGATATCGGCCCGGCCGGTTTGCGGGCCGAAGCTCACCCGGATGACTTCGGCCGCCTCGCTCTCGCTCCAGCCCATCGCCGTTAGCACATGGCTGGGTTTCAGACTGCCCGACGAACAGGCACTCCCCGCCGACACGGCGATCCCGGCCATGTCGAACTGAATGAGCTGCGCATTCGCGGCGATGCCGGGCATCCGATAGGAGGCGATCGTCGGGATGCGATCGGCGTCGGCCGCGACGACCGAGCCGCCCTCCTGCTCGATCGCCTTGTCAAGATGTTCGCGCAGTTCGGCCGCGCGCGAAACCCAGCCCGACGGCGCTTCGAGCGCAGCCGCGAAACCGAGCGCGGCCGGCAGATTTTCCGTACCGGGCCGATAGCCCCGCTCCTGCCCGCCCAGCGCATGCAGCGTCGCAAAATCCTTGACGAGCAGCGCGCCGATCCCAGGCGGTCCGCCCAGCTTGTGCGCCGAAATCGCGATGAGATCGGCATCGGGGAGCGGCAGCTTGCCGGCCGACTGGCTGCAGTCGGCAAACAGCCAATTTCCGCCGACATGGATGCGGCCGCGCAAATCGTCGAGATCTTGAGTGACGCCGGTTTCGCTGTTGACCGACTGGATGGCGACCAACGCCTGTTCCTCGGCGCCGGAAAGCATCCAGTTCAGTTTTCCGCCATCGACCCGCCCGCTCGCATCGACCGGTATGCGCTCCACATCGCCACCCGCCCGCAACACGGCATCATGCTCGACGGCGCTGACGATCATGCGCTCGGCCTTGGCGCAGGACAGCGCCAGCGCAATCGCTTCGCTGGCCCCACTCGTGAAGACGAGTTCGCCATCCCAGTCCAGCGCGTCTGCAACGCGCTTGCGCGCGCCTTCCAGGGCCGCTCGCGCCGCGCGGCCTTCGCTATGGGGCGAAGACGGATTGGCCCAGTCGGCAAAGCCAGCCGCGACCGCGTCGCGTGCTTCCGGTAGCATCGGCGTGGTCGCCGCATGGTCTAAATAAAGGCGTTCTTTCAATAGCTTATCCGGTTTTTCTTGCGAAAGATGCGGCGGATACTCTATAGCCGCGCCTTTGCTTATGCCCGCATAAGCCCGATTCCTACCCGTTTCCAGCTAAGGGTTGAACCAGACAGCTATGCCTGAAGTCATTTTTCCCGGTCCCGACGGCCGCCTCGAAGGCCGTTTCTCTCCGCCGCCGCGCCCGCGCGCGCCGGTCGCGATGATCCTCCATCCACACCCGCAAGGGGGCGGCACGATGAACAATGCCATCGTGCAGGCGCTCTACAAGACGTTCGTGCGTCGTGGTTTTGCGACCTTGCGTTTCAACTTCCGTGGTGTCGGCAAGAGCCAGGGCGAATTCGACAATGGTGTCGGCGAACTGTCCGATGCGGCTGCCGCGCTCGATTGGGTCCAGAGCTTCCATCCCGAAGCCGAAACCACCTGGGTCGCGGGTTTTTCCTTCGGCTCCCTGATCGGCATGCAGTTGCTGATGCGGCGTCCGGAAATCCGCGGTTTCATAACGATCGCCCCGCCCGCCAACATGTATGATTTCAGTTTCCTCGCCCCCTGCCCCGCCTCCGGCGTGATCATCCAAGGCGATGCCGACGAAGTTGCGACGCCATCGGGCACGCAGAAGCTCGTCGACAAGTTGCGTACCCAGAAGCATATCACGATCCAGCACGACGTGATCCCCGGCGCCAACCATTTCTTCGAAAAGGAGATGGGTAAGCTGATGACGTCGGTCGACGACTATCTGGATATGCGGTTGGATCCGGATTGCCCGATTAAGTGACGCCGTGCTCCTGCGAAGGCAGGAGCCTAGAGCCGCAAGCGACGGCATTATCGGCCCTGGGCCCCTGCCTTCGCGGGAGCATATGGGTTTTCAGACCGCCGGCCCTGGCACCGTCCAGATCAGAACATTCGCCAAAATCACGATGGCCGCGGCCAGCATCAGCAGTCCGCGCTGTTTCTCGCCGCGCTTCGCCCAGAGATAGATGCCGGCCGCGCTAAGCGCGAACACGGCGAACATGGCGATCGAGAGAGCGATATTGGCGGCAAGCAGCATGGATGCCTTCTAGCCCTGGATGATCTCTGCGAAAACCGCCGGATCGACATTGCCGCCCGACAGGGTGACCATCGTCCGCCCCTCCGGTCTTACCTTGCCGGCGAGTATCGCGGCCAGCGCGACCGCGCCGCCGGGTTCCACGACCAGCCGGAGCTTCGAATAGGCGGTGCGCACGGCATGGGCGACTTCGGCTTCGGTTACCGCAACGCCCGTCGCGCCATGGGCCGACAGGATATCGAAGGTGATCGGCGCCACCTGCATCGTCTGGAGCGCGTCGCAGCGCGTGTCCGACGGATTGGGACCGACCGGTTCGATCGCGCCGTTGGCCAGCGACTGCGCCATATCGTCCCAGCCTTCGGGCTCGACGACGGTGATCCGGGCGTCGGGCAGCACAAGCGCCGCCCCCGCCGCGAGGCCGCCCCCGCCGCAGCAGATCACTGCGCTGTCCGGCGGCCCGCCCGCCAGCGTCTTCATCTGTTCGGTCGCCTCGAGCGTCGCCGTCCCCTGCCCTTCGACCACCCAGGGATCGTCGAAACTCGGAACGACGATCGCGCCGCGCTCGGCCGCGAGTTCCGCCGCCAGCGTCTCCCGACTGCCACTCATCCGGTCATAGGTGACGATCTCTGCGCCGAGCGCCCGGGTCGCGTCGAGTTTCGCCCGGGGCGCGTCTTCGGGCATCACGATCAGCGCCGGCATGCCGAGGCGTTTTGCGGCCCAGGCGACGCCTTGCGCATGATTGCCGGACGAGAAAGCGACGATGCCTGTTTCGCGTTCCGCCGCGCTCATCGCGGCGAGCCGGTGGTAACCGCCACGTAGCTTGAACGCGCCTATGGGTTGAAGATTTTCGCATTTGAGCCAGATCTCGCCATGCGCCGTCTCGAACGGAATGAGCGGGGTCGGCGTGACGACGTCGCGAATACGCGCCGCCGCCTGCCCTATTCCCGCCAATGTCGGTTTGCGCGATTCGGTATCCGTCATGCGTTTCCGCTACCGCGCGCGCAGCCCTGCCGCAACGTCAAGCCCGTTGCATTTGACAACTTTTCTACACTGTCCCAGTTTCCGCGCATCGCAAGACAAGGGGAGCACAATGAATAGTGACATTCTCGCGCCGGCGTCGGTTCTCGTCGTCTGGACGCTGATCATGATGATCTGGGTGATGGCGACCCGCCTGCCGGCCATGAAAAAGGCGGGCATCGACATGGGCGCGCGGCCCGGCGGCCGCGGTCAGGATCTGCAGGGCCTTATACCGGACAGCGTCAACTGGAAGGCGCATAACTACAATCATCTGATGGAACAGCCGACGATCTTCTACGCGACGGTTTTCATCGTCGCACTGACCGGCACCGGGGATGTCTGGCTCAATGTCTGGCTGGCCTGGGCCTATGTCGGCTTGCGCATCGTGCACAGCATCATTCAGGCGACATGGAATCACGTGCCCGCCCGTTTCTGGGCATTCGTGCTGAGCAGCATCGCGCTTCTCGCATTGGCTCTTCACGCGGCCGCCGCTGCGTTGCACTAAGACCTCAAGGGAGAATCGAAAATGGACGGCAACAGCCCCATCCTCGCGCCCGTCGTGGCGCTCGCCATCTGGACCATGATCATGTGGCTGTGGATGTACGCCACCCGCATCCCGGCGATGAACGCGGCCAAGGTCGATTTCACGCCCGGCGTCTACACGAATGACGATCTGAAAAAACTGCCCGTCAAGGTCCAGTGGCAGGCGGACAATTACAATCATCTGCACGAAGCCCCGACCGTCTTCTACGCGGTCGCGCTGACGCTGGCCCTGATCGGCGCCGGGGACGGGCTCAACCTGACGCTGGCCTGGGTCTATGTCGGGCTGCGCGTCGCCCACAGCATCTGGCAGGCCACCGTCAACATCGTGCCCGTCCGGTTCCTGATCTTCGCACTGAGCACCATCATACTCATCTGGCTGATCGTGAACACCGCGCTGCTCGTCTTCTGATGCCGCGCATCGCCGCCGCCATCGTCCAGGCCGAACCGGTCCCGCTCGACATCACGGCCGGGCTCGCGGCGCTGCCCGCCCATATCGCAGCGGCGGCGGACGGCGGCGCCGCGGTGATCGCGTTCGGCGAGACGTTTCTCGGCGGCTATCCGATCTGGCTCGACGAGGCGCCGGGCGCGGCGCTCTGGGACCATCCGGGGAGCAAGGCGCTGCACCGCATCCTGCTTGACCAGGCGATCCGGCCGGGCGACGACCGACTCGCGCCCGTGCAGGAACTGGTCGACAAACGCGGGTTGATCGTCTCGGTCGGCGCGCATGAACGGGTGCGATCGAGCCTCGTCAATACACAGTTCCTGTTCCGGCCGGGTCTGCCACCCCTCCCCCATCGCAAGCTCGTGCCGACCCATGGCGAACGGCTGATCTGGGCGCGCGGCGACGGGTCGACCCTCGGCGTCCACGAGGCGGATTGGGGCCATGTCGGCAACCTCATTTGCTGGGAGCACTGGATGCCGCTCGCCCGCGCGGCGATGCACAATCAGCGCGAGGCCGTGCATGTGGCCGCATGGCCGACGGTACGCGACACTTATGCCATCGCCTCGCGCCATTATGCGTTCGAAGGGCGGTGCTTCGTGCTGGCCGCCGGAACCGTGCTGCACCGCGATGCACTGCTGACGGGTCTGGATCGATGCGGCAACGATCCTGAAGCGCGCGCGCTGATCGATGCGATGCCGGACGACAGGCTCCAGTTCGGCGGCAGCATGATCGTCGCGCCCAATGCCGAGATTCTCGCCGAGGCCGGCAGCCATGGCGAAATCCTGCACGCCGAGCTCGATCTCGATCTGATCGGCCAGGGCCTCGCTTCGCTCGATACGGATGGGCATTACGCCCGGCACGATGTGTTCGAGTTGCGGGTGAATACCGCCGAACAGCCGGGGGTCATTTTCGAAGAATAAAGCTGGCGGTTCATGTGCTCCTGCGAAGGCAGGAGCCCAGGGCCTCTGGCGATACCGTCTACCGCTCTAGGCTACTCACACACCCCGCCAACGCGCCCGGCAATGCATCCAGCAGATCGTCGGCAATCAGGAACGGCCCCGCCCGCCGTCCCGCCTCGCCGTGCAGCCAGACCGCCGCGCAGGCCGCTTCGAACGGATCGTCATCCTGTGCGTAGCGCGCGGCGATGATCCCGGTCAGCACGTCGCCGGTCCCTGCCGTCGCAAGCCAGCTCGGCGCTGGCCATGCAATCGCCGCCCGACCGTCCGGCGCGGCGATCACCGTATCGCTGCCCTTGTAGACGATCACCGCGTTTGCCCGTTCCGCCGCGGCGCGCGCCCGCTCGACCTTGCTCCCCTCGCCTTCGCCGAACAACCGCACGAACTCGCCGTGATGCGGTGTGAAGATCGGCACATGCGCCAGATCGGCGAGGCTGTCCGTTCCGCGCCCGGCGACCAACGTCAGCGCATCAGCATCGAGGACGATGCGCCGCCCGGAATCCAGCACCTGATCCAGTCGCGCTTCGGCTTTGCCGGTGAGCCCCAATCCCGGCCCGATCACCGCGACATCGACCCGGTCGTCATCGAGTATATCGCCCAGCGTCTGCGGATCGGCCGCCAGCCGGTAGACGAGCGCCAGGGGCCCGTCGGGATGATCGGGTCCGGCCAGCGCGACATAGCCCGCGCCGCCCCGAATCGCGGCATCGGCGGTGAGGTTGGCCGCCCCTGCCATCACGCCGCCGGCGACGAGCACGAACCCACGCGAATATTTATGATCGTCCGGCCCGGGCGCGCCCAGTTTAGGTCGGCCCAGCGCGCGCAGCTTGCTCTCGGACGGAACGCCGATCTCGCCGAGCATCACGCGCCCTAGGTAGCGCGCGGCAGGCTCCAACAGATGCGCGGGCTTAAGCGCGCCAAGCGCCACCGTCGCATCAAAACTCGGAACGGGCGAGAGCAACGCGCCGCTGTCGGTCTCGATCCCGCTCGGCAGATCCACGGCGACGCTATGTCGGGCGGCGTTCACATGAACGGCCAACACATTGGCGAGCGCTCCGCTCAGCGGCCGGACTAGCCCGGTCCCGAACAGGGCGTCAATGACGAGCGGTGCGCCCTTGGCGCCGGCAATCGGCTCGACCGGACCGGTCCATCTTTCGCGTGCGGCCCTCGCGGCATCGGTTTTCGGTTCGGTCAGCGCGGCGACGCGGACATCGCACCCGCGTTCGGCCAGCAGGCGCGCGACGACATACCCATCGCCGCCATTATTGCCTGGACCGCAGAGGATGAGCGTGTCCGTTTCGCCGGCCATACGCCAGGCGATATCGGCAACCGCCGTGCCTGCCCGTTCCATCAATTCGCCGACCGACACGCCATCCGCCATGGCCGCTTCTTCGGCTGCAACCATCTCGGCGGCGGTCAGGATTGGACCGGCGATCACCGCACGGTTGCCGGGAGCCGATACCGGTCCGAGGCGATGGCCACTTCGATTTCGCGCTCTGATACCGGGTTCACGACGGCCGGCTCCGCGCCGTCGGCCGCGACCAGGCCCCGGCCGTCGCCGGTAACCAGCAGACGCCGGAATCCGCCATCGGGATGGCGCAGAGTGAGGACAAGACCGTCATCGCTCCGGTTTCGTTCGATCCGGCATTCCGAACGGAGCTCCGCGGCACCGCCGACCGCGCAATAGATCGTGCCGCTTTCCGCAAGTTCGGCGCGCGCCGCAACTTCCGCTTCGACGATGGGATCGGATTCCACGGCCCGTTCATCCGTCGCCGACCCGCAAGCTGCAAGCGCCAGCAGCATCGCAACCGCCGTGCTCCTGCGTAGGAGCACGGAACGGTCGAAGATCGAGGACATGCTATATATCCGCATAAACATGGGTCTCCGCCTTGGCGCCCGGATGGGTGACCGCACCTTCATGCGCGGGGCCGACATTCTGCGCGTAGCGCCAGAGCGTGCCCGCCTGATAATCGTTGCGGCGGGGTGTCCAGGCCGCCCGTCGCTGCTCGAGCACGGTATCCGCTACATCGAGATCGATCGTCCCGGCTTCGGCGTCGATCCGGATCGTGTCGCCATCCTCGATCAGTCCGATCGGCCCGCCGTCCGCCGCCTCGGGTCCGACATGGCCGATGCAGAAGCCGCGCGTCGCGCCGGAAAAGCGGCCATCGGTGATCAGCGCGACCTTCTCGCCCATGCCCTGTCCGTAAAGCGCGGCCGTCGTCGACAGCATCTCGCGCATGCCGGGGCCGCCCTTGGGGCCTTCGTAACGGATGACGATGACCGACCCTTCGGCGATGTCGCGCTCCTCGACCGCCGCAAAACACTCTTCCTCGCTGTCGAAACAGCGGGCCGGCCCTTCGAACTGGAGCCGCTCCATCCCGGCCACTTTCACGATCGCGCCATCGGGGGCGAGCGAGCCTTTGAGTCCCACGACCCCGCCGGTCGGCGTGATCGGATTATCGACCGCGTAGATGACCTTCTGATCGGGGTTCCACGTCACCGCGTCGATATTCTCGCCCAAGGTCTTTCCGGTCACCGTCAGGCAATCGCCGTCGAGCAGACCTTCGGAGAGCAGCGTCTTCATCAGCATATAGACGCCGCCCGCCTCGTACATATCCTTGGCGACATATTTCCCGCCGGGCTTGAGATCGGCGAGATAGGGCGTCGATTTGAACGTTTCGGCGACGTCGAACAGGTCGAAATCGATTCCGCATTCATTGGCCATGGCCGGCAGGTGGAGCGCCGCATTGGTCGAACCGCCGGTCGCCGCGACGACCCGCGCCGCATTCTGGAACGCTTCTTTCGTGCAGAGATCGCGTGGACGGATATTTTTCGCAAGGAGTTCCATCACCTGCTCGCCAGCCGCGCGCGCAATATCGTCGTTGGATTCGTAGGGCGCGGGCACCATGTTGCTGTTCGGGAGCGAGAGGCCGATCGCTTCGCCGACACAGGCCATGGTGTTGGCGGTAAACTGGCCGCCGCACGCGCCATGGCCGGGACAGGCGACTTTTTCGAGCTCGATCAGCTCCTGCAGCGGGCAGGCCTCGGCTTCGTATTGGCCGACCGCCTCGAACACGTCGACGACGGTGACGTCGCGGTCGTGGTAGCGGCCGGGGAGGATCGAGCCGCCATAGACGAAGATCGAGGGGATGTTCAGCCGCAGCATCGCCATCATCATCCCGGGCAGCGATTTGTCGCAGCCGGCGAAACCGACCAGCGCGTCGTAGCAATGGCCGCGCACCGACAGTTCGACGGAATCGGCGATCACCTCACGGCTGACCAGCGAGCTTTTCATCCCCTGATGGCCCATCGCGATGCCGTCGGTCACCGTGATGGTGTTGAACCGCCGCGGCAGCCCGCCGCCCGTAATCACGCCTTCTCGGCAGATATCGGCCTGATGGTCGAGCCGCGTGTTGCAGGGGGCGCTGTCGTTACCCGCGCTCGCGACCGCGACGAAGGGCTGCTCGATCTCCTCCTCGCTGATCCCCATCGCATAATAATAGCTGCGGTGCGGTGCGCGCGACGGGCCGACCGAGACATGGCGGCTCGGCAGTTGCGACTTGTCGAAACGGTTGGACATCACGGATTCCCTATTTCTTCAGCGCGTCCCGCGTCTCGGCGATCACGGGGGCGAGCAATTCGGCCCATTTCCTTGCGCCTTCCGCGTCCGCAATCAAGTCATTCCGCACCTCGATGGCGAGATAGGGCAGTCCCCGCGCTTCGGCATGGAGGTCCATCGTCGCATTGAGCTCCTTGCCCGAATAGGGCTCGTTGTCGCCGACATGCAGGCCCAACGCTTCGAGCTTGGGGATCGCAACGCGCGCGGCGCGGTCGTCCCGATTGTAGAGGATGCCCGCATGCCACGGACGATCTTCGTGGGTGCGCGTTTCGAGCTGCGGGGTGAAGCTGTGCAGCGTGAAGAGCATGTCGGGTCCGTGCGTATCGATCATTTCCGCCGCCCGGCCGTGATAGGGATGCCAGAAGCGCTCGATCCGCGCTTGGCGCGCGGCCTCGTCGAGCGCCGCATTGGCCGGGATATGATGACCGTCGCTATGGACGGGCGTCGCGGCCGGATTGTCATGCTCGCGATGAAGATCGACGACGAGGCGGGAGATATTGGCGATGATCGCCGGGCATTCGAGCGTTCCGGCGACCAGCTCCGACAGCCGATCCACCCCGATATCGACGGCGACATGCTTGTCGAGCACGGACGGATGCACGCCGAGATCGATATCGTCGGGCACGCGATTCGACGCGTGATCCGCGATCAGCATCAGGCCGGACCCGGCTCCGCCCTCGATCTCGGTAAATACGTCTTTCATCGGCCTATTCCCGATAGGCTTGGTCTATGTGCGCCGCGCATTCCGCTTAGTTGCCGTTCCGCGCGGCCTATGT
The DNA here is from genome assembly GCA_039180285.1 of Pseudomonadota bacterium. Taxonomy (GTDB): domain Bacteria; phylum Pseudomonadota; class Alphaproteobacteria; order Sphingomonadales; family Sphingomonadaceae; genus Parasphingopyxis. The sequence continues at coordinate 12,201 of JBCDDN010000009.1, forward strand.
CACCAGGGAAGTCGTCAGCCAAAGCAAAACACAGGATGTCGCACATGGGTTTCGAACTGACGCGCCGCCAGGCCATGGCGGGGCTGGCTGCGGGCACATTTCTCGGCGGAGCGGGTCTCGGTCTGGCCGGGTGCGCGTCGCTGCCGGCACCGGAAGCACGAAGCTGCGACGCGGGCATGGTGCTCGCGAACGAGGCCGACCGGCTGCTCGCTCTGCTGCCCGAAGTCGCGACCTATAACGGTGCGGAGGCGGCGCTCGACGGCGGGCCGCTGGCGCGCCGGATGGCCGACTATTCCCCGGCCGGAGAGCAGGCGCTGCGCGACGGCACCGCCGCCAGCCGCGCACGGATCGCCGCGCTCGACTGCGCACCGGGCTCGCACGAGACGCTGCATGCGGCGGTATCCGAAGCGGTGCTCGCCAATGCCGAGCGATCGGGCGGCCTTTCCTATGGCCGGATCAACCCGTTCAGCTATGTCAATCACCTCCCCTATCTCGTGTCGCAGATCAGCGGGCCGCATATCGATACGCCGGCGGTAATGAAGAGCCAGCAATCGCTGCGGACGCCCGGAGCGATCGATGCCTGGCTGGAGAAGTTGAACGGCTTCGAGGCGGGATTTGCAGGCGTCCTCGAAAAGGTGCGGGCGGACGAGGCGGCCGGATGCCGTCCGCCCCAGGCCCTGCTCGCGAAAACCTTGCCGGTGCTCGACGCCTTTCTCGAGGGTCCGGCGGAATCGCATCCGCTGATCGAGGCATTCGACGAGGGCATGGCGGCCGCGGTGACCGACACGACCTTGCGCGCCACGGCCCTGCATTTCGCGATCACTGCGTTGGAGACCAAGGCGCGCCCGGCCTTCCAGCGGCTGCGCGACCATATCGCCGAGATGCTGCCGCGCGGGCAGGAGGCTGCGGGGATCTGGGCGCAGCCCGACGGCGACGCACTCTACGCCGCCAATACCCGCGCGCTCGGCGATACCGAACTGTCGCCGGACGAGATCCACGATATCGGGCTCGACGAAACCCGCCGGGTCACCGCGGAGATGGACGCGCTGCTTATCGCGAACGGCGAGACCGGCGGCAGTGTCGGCGAGCGGATGCTGCGGCTTGCGGGCGATGCGCGCTTCCTGTTCGACGACAGCGATGCCGGGCGGCGCGAACTGCTCGACTATGTCGGCGAACTCGCGCGCGACGCCGAGCAACATTACACCGACATTCTGCCGCCCGACATCATCCCGCAACAGCAGCTCGTGATCCGCCGCATCCCCATCGCGACGGAAGACAGCGCGCCGGGCGGCTATTACGACGCCCCCTCGCTCGACGGAACGCGCCCCGGCACCTACTGGATCAACCTGCGCGACATGCGCGCCGTGCCGCGCTTCCGCCTGCCCACGCTCACCTATCATGAGGGCGTGCCCGGCCATCATACGCAGGTCGCCATCGCGAGCGGCCTGGGTGAAGCGCCGCTGATCATTCGGATCGCCAGCTTCAACGGCTATCAGGAGGGCTGGGCGCTCTATGCCGAACTGCTGGCGAAGGAACTCGGCTATTATGAAGACGATCCGTTCGGCGATCTCGGGCGGCTGCAGGACGAGTTGTTCCGCGCCGTTCGCCTCGTCGTCGATACGGGGCTGCATCACAAGCGGTGGACGCGCGAACAGGCGATCCGCTTCATGCAGGGCGCGACGGGCATCGCCGAAAGCCGCGTCGTCGCCGAGATCGAACGCTATATGGCCTGGCCGGGCCAGGCGCTGGGCTACAAGCTCGGTCAGCTGCGCCTGATAGAATTGCGTGAACAGATGCGCGCCGCCCAGGGCGATGCGTTCGATGTGCGCAATTTCAACGCGCTCGTGCTGAGCCAGGGCGCCATGCCGCTCGCCCTGGTGGCCGAACGGGTGTGGCGGCCAGTTCCTGAATAGAAAGCGGAGTCATCGAAAGCGGAATCGAAACGGGCGGCCATGCCGAAGCACAACCGCCCGTTTCAATGACGTGCGTGTCGCTGCGCAGATCATTGGCGGACGTCGCCCCGAAAAAGGGCTCGATCCGTTCATTCCCCAATATTAGGCCTTTCGGTTTCGAAATGGCGGAAAAAGAGGGTTAACGGGCGATCGGCTCAACGCAATTCAGTCCGCAGCGCCCACCATTCCGGGTAATCGGCCGCGATGATTTCGGCGGCGATGTCCCGTTTCCGGGTGTCGCCAAACAGCGCGAAACAGGTGGCTCCCGAACCCGACATGCGGACGAACACGCTTCCCGGCATTCGCTCCAAAGTCTCCAGAACGGCGCCGATCTGCGGCGCGATCGCGCGTGCCGGTGCCTCCAGATCGTTGCGCCATGCCGGATCGAGCCGCAGCGGCTCGGCAAAATCGAGCGGCCCGCGATCCTGCCCGTCCCATGCCGAAAAGACCGGGCCGGTCTCGACCGGAATGCGCGAATTGACGAGGAGCAGCGGTTTACCGGTCAGAGCGCCGGCGGAGATCGGCCGTAACTCGTCGCCCCTGCCCTTGCCGTAACAGATTTGCGACACGAGGCAGGCCGGTACGTCCGCACCGAGATCGACGGCGATATCGTGAAGCGCGCTATCGTCCAGCGCCACATTCCACAGCTGCCGCAACAGGCGCAGCGCCGACGCCGCATCACCCGAACCGCCGCCCACGCCCGAGGCCAGCGGCAAATTCTTGACGAGCTTCAGCGCCGCGCCCTCCGCGACGCCCGCCGCGGCCTGCAACGCTTCGGCCGCGCGCATGACAAGATTTTCCGGTCCATGCGGTAAGGCTTCGCCGAACGGCCCGTCTATGGCGAGGCTCAATTCCGCGGCAGGTTCGGCCCGCAATTCGTCGCCGTCGGCGCAAAAAGCGAATAGCGTCTCTATCCGGTGATAGCCGTCGGTCAGGCGTTCGCGAACGTGGAGCGCGAGGTTGATCTTGGCATAGGCGGTTTCGCGCAACGCCGAAGAGGTGGCGGCCATCAGGGCGAGGCGGTCTCGGCGGTCAGGCCGATATCGATCTTCGAACGGATCCGCTCGGCGGCATCGTCTTCAGCCGACACCAGCGCCGCCTGCCAGGCGAAACGGGCATCGCGGCGGCGCCCGGCCGCCCAATAGGCATCGCCCAGATGCTCGTTGATCGTCGGTTCGGCCGGCTCGCCGACCGCCGCGCGTTCGAGGATCGGGATCGCCCGGTCGAGGTCGCCGCGTACATAATAGACCCAGCCCAGGGAATCGGTGATCGAGGGGCTGTCGGGATTGAGTTCGCTCGCCCGCCGGATCAACTCTTCGGCATATTCGAGTTCCTCGCGCCGTTCGAGCAGCGCATAGCCGAGATAGTTGAGCACGATCGCCTGGTCCGGCCCCTGTTCGACAGCCTTTTCGAGCGCCGGGCGCGATTCCGCCCAACGGTCCGCATCGAGCAGCGCGCCGCCGTAGAGCAGCCATGCGGTCCAGGGCGCCTCGTCGCCGCCGGCCAGGGTTACCGCTCGGCCATAGGCTTCGGCCGCCTCGTCATAGCGGTCGAGCGCCGCGTAGCGCTCGCCATAGCGCTGCCAGTCCGCTGCCGTCGCGTTGCGCCGCTCGGCCTGTTCGCGCGCCAGCTCGAGCGCGGCCTGGGGCTCGTCGGTCTCGGCCAGCAGTTGGACCCGCATGTCCTGCACGTCGGAAAAGAAGGGATCGCGGTTGCCGACGCTCTCCAGCGCGGCCAGGGCGGCGCCTTCCTGATCGGCCTGGGTCAATATGCCGCTGGTGACGAACCAGCCGACCGAATTGTCGGGCGCGAGAAAGGTCGCGAACCGGCTGATCGTCAGCGCCAGAGCGGAGGCGTTTTGCCGGTTGATCTCGGTTGCGAGCCGCACGAACATCTCGGCGATCCCGTCCGAAGCGCTATCGATCGCGCCCGGCACCGCCCGGCGGCGTTCGATATTGGCGCGCGCCGCCCGTTCCGCGCGGCTTTCGCCAGGCAGCAGGGCAAGCGCTTCGTCGCGTTGCCGGCCCTGGGCAAGCCGGGCCGCCGCGGCGAGACGCAATCGCAAAAAGCGCGGCGGACCGAGCTCACTCAAGGTCAGTGTCGCGGCGACGCCTTCGTCATAGCGGCGCATCGCCAGCAGCATCAGCGCGCGATGTTCGCGAATATAGGCGGTCGCGACTTCGCCGTCGGTTTCGGCATAAAGGATCGCGAGTGGATCCTCGTCGCCCGCGCCATAGGCGATCCAGGCCCGCATGACGGTGGTGAGCGAGGCGAACAGCCCCTGCTCCTCGATCCGGTCGACGATCCGCCGGGCTTCGGCCCAGTCGCCATCCTCGAGCGCTTCGATCAGGAACAGAAATTCGCCGTCGGGCGGGAGCGCGTTGGCGGCGCGCAGGGACTGGGCCGCGCGCAAGGCAAGCCCCCGGTCGCCGGCGGCCACGGCGCGGCGATAGGCGCGGGCGGCCAGCGTTTCGTCGAACGGAGCGTCGGACAGCGCGGAGGCATAGCCTTGCGCGGCCAGGCCGATCTGGCCCGAGGCGTCGGCAACCCGAGCCCGGGCATAGTCGGCCAGCGGATTGCTCGCCTGGGCGGCGCCGGAAGTGGCCAGCGCAGCGACGAGAGCAAGGGCTCCATGCCCGGCGAGGCGCCTACATATTGGGATAGTTCGGTCCTCCGCCGCCTTCGGGAACCACCCAGTTGATATTCTGGGTCGGGTCCTTGATGTCGCATGTCTTGCAATGGACGCAATTCTGCGCGTTGATCTGGAACTTCGGATTGCCGGCTTCGTCCTCGACGAACTCGTAGACGCCCGCCGGGCAATAGCGTTGCGAGGGGCCGGCATAGAGCGGCAGATTATGCGCGACCGGCACGTCGGGATCCTTGAGGGTCAGGTGGACCGGCTGGTCTTCCTCGTGATTGGTGTTCGAGAGGAACACCGACGACAGCCGATCGAAACTGATGACACCGTCGGGTTTCGGATATTCGATCTTCTTCACCTGATCGGCGCGCCACAGGCTTTCATGATCGGGGTGATGCTTCATCGTGAACGGCATGCGGATGCCGATATGTTCGGCCCACATCGTCATGCCCGACAGGATGGTACCGGCGAAATTGCCGTATTTCTCGACCAAAGGCAGCGTGTTGCGGACTTTCCGCAGTTCCTTGTACACCCAGCTTTCTTCATAGGCTTGCTCATATGCGGTCAGTTCGTCGCCCGCGCGGTCGGCTTGGACAGCCTCGAAAGCGGCTTCGGCGGCCATCATGCCGGTCTTCATCGCCGTATGGCTACCCTTGATCCGCGGGACGTTCACGAAACCTGCCGAACAGCCGATCAGCGCGCCGCCCGGAAAGGCGAGCTTGGGCACCGATTGCCAGCCGCCGTCGTTGATCGCGCGCGCGCCATAGGAGACGCGCTTGCCGCCTTCCAGAATCTCGCGGATCGCCGGATGGGTTTTCCAGCGCTGCATCTCCTCGAACGGTGAGATCCACGGGTTTGCATAGTTGAGCCAGGTGACGAAACCGAGCGCGACCTGGCCGTTTTCCTGATGATAGAGAAAGCCGCCGCCATTGGCCTCGTCGAGCGGCCAGCCCTGGGTGTGGATCACCCGGCCCGGCACATGTTTGTCCGGCTCGATATCCCATAGTTCTTTTATCCCGAGACCATAGACTTGCGGCTGGGAGTTGGCATCGAGTGCGAAGTGGTTGATCAGCTGTTTGGAAAGGTGTCCGCGCACGCCTTCGGCGAAGAAGGTGTATTTGGCGTGAAGCTCCATACCCGGCATGTAATCGGGCTTCTTTTCGCCGTCGCGCGCGATGCCCATATCGCCGGTCGCGACGCCTTTGACCGAGCCGTCGTCATTGTAGAGGATTTCGGCGGCCGCGAAGCCGGGAAAAATCTCGATACCCAAAGCTTCCGCGCGGCTGGCGAGCCAGCGGCAGAAATTGCCCAGGCTGACCGTGTAAGTTCCCTTGTTGTTCATGAAAGTTGGCATCAGGAGATGCGGAAACTCGCGCTTTTTCGTCGCCGTGAGGATCCAGTGATGATTTTCGGTGACTGGCGTGGTGAGCGGATTGTCGTCGAAATCGCGCCAATCCGGAAAAAGCTCGTCCAGCGCCTTCGGATCGACCACCGCGCCCGACAGGATATGCGCGCCAACTTCGCTACCTTTCTCCAGAATACACACCGAAATGTCCTCGCCCGTCTCCTCGGCAAGCTGTTTCAGCCGAATCGCCGCGGCCAGCCCTGCAGGACCGCCGCCGACAATCACGACATCGTAGGGCATGGATTCCCGTTCGGACATTTTGACGCATTCTCCTTCAGCCGACCGTTATTCGCTCATATCGTCGCGGCCAGCAACCTATCTGTCAGATAGTCACTGCCCGGCGATTGACCAAGCCGTCAACCTTGGACTCTATGGAAAACCAAGCAAGGCGGGGGTGCTGGCGATTAGCGGCGAATTCGAAAATGCGGTCGGTTGGTGGCGCGAAGCGGGCGTCGACACGATTGTGGGCGACAAACCGCGCGCCTGGCTCGAAGACCCGAAACTGCCCAAGGCGAAACCGGCCATGGGCAAAACGCCCGCGCCTGCCGAACCGGCTGCCTTGCCATTGAACATGCCCGGCGACCTTGCCGCCTTCCGTGCCTGGATGTTGAGCACCGACGCGCTGCATGGTTCTGCGGCCGAGCGGCTCGACGCGAGCGGAGATCCGGCCAGCGGCCTCATGATCCTCGTCGACATGCCCGAGCGCGGGGATACACAGGCCGGGCAACTGCTGTCCGGAGACGCCGGCCTGTTGTTCGACCGGATGCTGGCCGCGATCGGGCGGGACCGCGCTTCAGCCTATATCGCGGCGCTTGCACCCGCTCGTATCGCCGGTGGTGCCGTGGATGACACCCTGCTCGATACGCTCGGCCGTGCAGCCCGCCATCACACGGCGCTGGCGGAACCTCGCCACCTGCTCCTGATGGGCGACGCGCCGAGCCGTGTGTTTTGCGGGGCCAGCCTCAATGAAAGCCGTGGAAAGCAACACATCTTTAACCATGATGGCGGCACTGTGTCGGTGACCGCCACTTTTCATCCGCGGTTCCTGCTCAGGCAACCGCGCCTCAAGGCGCAAAGCTGGCAAGACCTGCAGATGATTATCGAAGGAATGACTGCGTGAAACTGAAGCTTCTTACCGCATCGGCATTGATTTCCATCGCAACCGGCCCGGTCCTTGCGGATAGCGCAAGCATATCGGCGCCGCGCGCTTCGGCCGCGCATTCGGATATCGATAGCGTGCTCGATCGCAATGAGCGTGAAGTCTATCGCCAAATTTTCGCCGATATCCGCAATCGCAACTGGGAAAGTGCACAGGGTCGACTGGCCCGAGCGCCCGAAAGCGTTCTCGAACCCGTTGCGCGGGCCGAACTCTATCTCGCCCCCGGATCGCCGCGGGTCGAACTGGAGCCGCTGAGCGATCTGCTCAACGAAGCGCCCGACTTGCCAGACGCACGCCGTATTCTGACCCTGGCTCAAAACCGCGGTCTCGAGCGCGCGCCCGTGCTTCCGGAAGCGCAAACCCTACGCCGCTTGCCGGGACCGTCTCGCCGCGGCCGAGCGCAGCCGGTCCGCAATGATAGCGCAGCACGATCCCTCGTTCGCCGGATTCGTCCGTTGATCGTCCAAGACAGTCCGCGGGAAGCCGAGAATCTGATCAACCGGCACGGCGACAATCTCTCGCCTGCGGGTCTGACGGAAGTCCGGCAGCGTGTCGCATGGTCCTATTATCTGACAGGCGATGACCGCAATGCGCAGAGGCTCGCCCGCCAAGCCCGAACCGGAACCGGTGAATGGGCCGTGCATGGCGATTGGGTCGATGGTCTCGCTTCGTGGCGGGCCGGAGACTTCGACGCGGCAGCCGATGCCTTCACCTCGGTTGGACGCCGGGCGGCCGACAGCGAGAAGATGACCGCCGGTCTCTATTGGGCAGCCCGGGCCGAAATGGCGGCCGGTCGCCCTGAAAATGTGCAAAGCCTGCTGCGCATCGCAGCCCGGATGGATGAGACATTCTATGGTCTGCTTGCCGCTCAGACTCTCGGAATAGCGGAGACACCGCAGCATCGCGACCTGCTGTCGCCGGGATGGGATTCGGTCGCGACGTTCACCAATGCACGCCGCGCAATGGCTCTGGTAGAAATCGGCGAACGCGAACTGGCTGACGAATATCTCCGGCACGGCGCGACGATCGGCAATCCGCATCACAACAATGCCTGGCTCGATCTAGCCAATCAGCTGCGCCTGCCCAATGCCGAACTCTGGATCGCGCGCAATGCACCGGTGGCTCACCATCCGTCGGCGCGCAATCGTTTCCCGGCACCGGGCTATGAGCCCGTCGGCGGCTGGCGCGTCGATCGATCGCTCGTCTATGCCCACGCGCTCCAGGAATCCAACTTCCGGCCCGAAGTGGTCAGCCATGCGGGTGCCCGCGGCCTGTTGCAGCTGATGCCCGGCACGGCGCGCGATATCGCCCGCGAGCGCGGTGAGACCGTCAACGCCGCGCGGCTCAATGTGCCGGAGGTCAACATCGCCTATGGCCAGCATTATATGGAAGCGATGCGCGATCGCCCTGGCATGCAAGGCCTGTTGCCCAAAGTCATCGCTTCCTACAATGCCGGCCCCGGCGCGGTAGCCAACTGGGAAGGCCGCTTGCGCGATCGCGGCGATCCGTTGCTCTATATCGAGAGTATCCCATTCTATGAAACGCGCGGCTATGTGCCGATCATCCTGCGCAACTACTGGATGTATCAGCGCAATGCCGGTGAAGAGACAACCAGCCGCGCCGCGCTGGCTCAAGGCATGTGGCCGCGCTTTCCCGGCGTACCGGGCGCCGTCGCCGTTCGGCTATCCGGCCAGGGAGGCACCCGCATTGCCGATTGACGAGAGCGCCGAATTCAAGCCGGTCAGGATTGCCCTTCTGACGATTTCGGACACGCGCAATCGGGAACAGGACAGTTCGGGCGACATTCTCGAGCAACGACTAACCGATGCCGGACATCTGCTCGGCGCACGCCAGATCGTGCGGGACGAAATGTCGGATATCGTCTCCCGGCTCCACGCCTGGATCGACGATCCGGAGATCGATTGTGTGATCACGACCGGCGGCACCGGGCTGACCGGGCGCGATATCACGCCCGAAGCGCTGGAACGGGTGCAGGACAAACCGGTCCCCGGTTTCGGAGAGCTTTTCCGTTCGATCAGTTATGAGAAAATCGGCACATCGACCATCCAGTCGCGCGCTTGCGGCGTCGTGGCGCGGGGCACTTATATTTTCGCGCTACCCGGCTCGAACGGTGCAGTGAAAGATGGTTGGGACGGCATCCTGGCGACGCAGCTCGACAGCCGCTATCGCCCCTGCAATTTCGTCGACCTGATGCCACGCCTTAAAGAGGCGTAGAGATCCAGATTTCCCACAGCCGCGCATCGGGCTGAGAGACATTGGTCTCGAAATAGCTATCGCCCTCCACCCCGGCATAATCGCCGCCATGTCGGCCCGGCGGTTGGTTGGCTTCGCCCTGCATCGCTTCGCCAGTTTCCGATTCGGCCCGGAAGCTATAGGCGTCCGGCGCATTGGCGAAGGATACATATTCGCGACCCTCGTTTTCATAGCTATAGCCGAAACGGGCCGCACCGTAGGAAGCGACCGTATCGGCAATGCTGGTCCCGGGCCCGACCCCTTCGGCGGTTCGGCATTGGTCCGAATAGACCCCCATCGCCATGACGGGAATGTCGGCCCGATAGTTTTCGACATCATAGCTTTCGAAAATCACGCAGATCGCATCCTCTCCGCCCGACCGCGCGCATAGCGATCCGAAATCGACCATGTAGACAGGCTGGAAGCTTAGCGCTGTGCCCGCCGGGAAGGCCTCGACGAAATCGCCGAGGGTCCGGGGCGTTTCGATACCGGCGACACCGGTTTCGGTAATCGTGCAATCGGCATCAAACGAGACGGCCGTTCCCTCGGACGTCACTGCAGTCGCGCCTTCGGCGGCTTCATCATCCAAGGCGAAACCCGCCGGAGCGGGTGCGCTTTCGTCTTCGGCGGCAAGCGGATCGGCCGCCGCCTCATCGTCGCTTGCGGGTTCCGACGCGCAGGCAGCGATGGCCAGTATCGGCAACAGCATCGCTGGTTTCATATATCGGGTCATGGGCGCATTCTCCGTCTGGATGGCCATCAGTGCAGCCAAATCGCAGTTCCGGCAAGACCCGCCTGAAGCCTCAAGCCTTTTTAACCGAAGCACGCTCCAGGAGTTGGCGAATTTCCAAGCTCGCTTCCGGGCCCAATGCATCCTTTCGCAGGATGTTGAACAGCGCGTCGGACTGAAACAGCACGAACAGCCGCTCATTCTCCGCCCATTTGTGGTAGTCGCCCCAGGCGATGATCGTCGAACCCCAGTCGCCGGCAAAGGTGATCGCTTCGGGGGTCCAGCTGATCTCGACCTCGCCGTGCAGCAATTTTGTTTGCCGATAATTTTTTCGAGCCATCGGCGCGACGAAAAAGAGATAGAAAATCGCGATGACGATGACGACCAGGATAATGACGCTGATCAATATCTGCAAAAGGCTGTTGTCCAGGACGCGATCGGCTTCGCCTAAACCGACAAGTACCGTCACGGCCGCGATGATCACCACGATCAGGAAGACCATCGGCTTCGACCGGCCGAACATCTGCCGCCGATAGAAGAGTTTGGTGGCGTCGACCGCATCCCGTTCGGTCAATGTGTAACGGGCTTCGCGCATATTCGATATCTCCCTGCCCGATGCGGCTAAGTCAATTCCGCCAACTTTACCTTAATGTTCTTGTTATGTTCCGAACAAATGCTAAGCTATGGCCATGCCGAACAGATTCCCGAAAACTGCGTCCGGTCGCGGCGCGACGCGTAACATGCTTTCGTCGAGATTCGGGCTGGCTGCACGTGAAGACGATGGCGACTGGCTCGACGAACGGGACGCGATCGACGGTGCGCCGTCGCCGATGCGGACTCAAGTCATGATAGAACGGCCCAAATCGATCCTGTCGCGCAATCGTTCGCCCGACATTCCGTTCGACCGTTCGCTCAACGCCTATCGCGGTTGTGAACATGGCTGCATCTATTGTTTCGCTCGCCCGACCCACGCCTATCACGATCTCTCGCCGGGTCTCGATTTCGAAACCAAGCTTTTCGCCAAGCCCGATGCGCCGAGACTTTTGCGAGAGACGCTTTCTCGATCCAGCTATCGCGCGGCCCCGTTGGCCATGGGCACGAACACCGATCCCTATCAGCCGATCGAAAGACGCTATCGGATAACGCGCGATTGTATCGCAATCCTTGCCGAAACGCGCCATCCGCTGACGATCACGACCAAGTCCGACCGGGTCGTACGCGATATCGACCTGCTCGCCGATATGGCCAAGGACAAGCTCGTCGCCGTCGCGATCTCGGTAACGTCGCTCGACCCCAAAGTGCATCGCACGCTGGAGCCGCGGGTGCCCTCGGCACACAAAAGACTGGCCGCGATAGCCGCGCTGAGCGAAGCCGGCATTCCAACCTATGCGTCCATGTCGCCGGTAATCCCGGCAATCACCGATCATGAGATCGAACATCTGGTGGAAGCGGCCGCGGAAGCCGGCGCCAAAGCCGCCTTTTTCATCCCTTTGCGCCTACCGCACGAGATCGCCCCCCTGTTTCGCGCCTGGCTCGACGAACATTATCCAGACCGCGCAGGCAAGGTTATGAACATCGTGCGATCGATCCGGCAAGGCCGTGATAACGATCCGCGCTTCTTTACGCGCATGCGCGGCGCCGGACCGTGGGCGGAACTCATCCGCACGCGTTTTATCAAAGCCTGCCGCAAACACGGACTCAATCAAGAGAGGATCAGCTTGCGTTCCGATTTGTTTCGCCCACCCGGCGGACCGCAGGGCGAGCTCTTTTAAGCCGTCGCCAGCGTGTAGTCCTTATACTCGTCCCGCAAGGCGCGTTTGAGGATCTTGCCGGTCGCGGTATGCGGCAGTTCGTCGACGAACTTCACTTCGTCGGGCAGCCACCATTTGGCGACCTTGTCTTTGAGGTAGGTGACGACGTCATCGCCGCTCAATTCCGCACCGTCCTTCTTGACGATCAACAGCAAGGGCCGCTCGTCCCATTTCGGATGATAGACGCCGACGGCAGCGGCTTCAGCCACGCCCGGACAGCCGACCGCGGCGTTTTCGAGTTCGATCGAGCTGATCCATTCGCCGCCCGACTTGATGACGTCCTTGGCACGGTCGGTGATCTGCATCGTGCCATCGGGATGGATGACCGCAACATCGCCGGTGTCGAACCAATTGTCGCCGCCGACGCACTTGCCGCTCTCATCCTGGAAATACTGATCGAGCACCCAGGGTCCGCGGACATGGAGGCTGCCGGAGCTTTCGCCGTCACGCGGCAGATCTTTTCCGTCGTCGTCGACGACCCGGATCTCGACACCGAAGGGCGTGCGCCCCTGCTTGCAGATGATGTCGACCTTTTCGTCGAAGCTGAGTTCGTCCCAATGGGGCGGCCGCATCCCGATCGTGCCGATCGGCGACGTCTCGGTCATGCCCCAGGCATGAAGGACATAGACCCCCGCGTTCATCAGCCGTTCGATCATCGCGCGCGGCGCCGCAGAACCGCCGATCACGACCATCTGGAGTTTGCCGTAATCGACGGTATTTGCGTCCATATGCTGGAACATGGCGAGCCAGACGGTGGGAACCCCGGCCGAATGGGTGACGCCCTCGTCGAGCATCAGATTATGCAGAACGCCGCCGTCATTGGACGCAGAGAAGACCATCTTCGATCCGGTAACCGCGCAGGCGAAGGGCAGCCCCCAGGCATTGGCGTGGAACATCGGTACGATCGGCAACATCACCGAGCTCTGCGACAGGTTCATCGCGTCGGGCTGACCCTCGGTAATCGCATGGATCACGTTCGAGCGATGTTCGTAGAGCACGCCCTTGGGATTGCCGGTCGTGCCGCTCGTATAGCAAAGCCCGCACGGCTCGCGTTCGTCACCCTCAACCCATTCATACTCGCCATCCTCGGCGTCAACCAGTGCGCGGAAGGTCGGATAATCGCCCTCCCCGTCGAACAGGATATAATGCTCGACCGTCTCGAGCTGATCCTTCAACCCGGCGACCAGCGGTTCGAACATCTTGTCGAACAGGAGAATCCGGTCCTCGGCATGGTTCATGATGTAAACGAGCTGTTCGGCGAACAACCGCGGATTGATCGTATGGACCACCCCGCCCATGCCGCTAATGCCGTACCAGGCGGCAAGATGGTGACCATGGTTCATGGCGAGCGTCGCGATCCGATCGCCTTTCTTCATGCCGAGCTTCTCGAGAGCTTGCGAGAATTTGCGCGCATCTTCGGCGATGCCCGCCCAGTTCGATCGTGTCGTGCTGCCGTCCGCCCAGCGCGTCACCACTTCGCGCGCGCCGTGTTCCCGGGCGGCATGGTCGATAATCCGGCTGATGCGCAGCGGCGCGTCCTGCATTCCTCCAAGCATGGTCATCCTCTCAATGATGCTGATTTTTGGCTTACTTTACCGGCACGCCGGCAATCGTCCAGCCCCTAATGGCCGCCCAGGCGCGGAAAATCAGGAGACCAGCGCCAGTGGCGCTCGCTGATCGTCGGCCGATCCATTGTCGGGCGCAAGCCGGGCTTCGGTCACGCCGGGCGTCCGGGCGATCTTTTCGCTAAGCTCGGCATCGAGTACGAAATGGCGGCCCAAGACGACGCGGGCAGCGCCGCCCTTCGGCAACGGCGCATTGAAGACAACCGTACCGCGTCCTTCCCTGTTCTCGCCCAGCAAATCCGCGATCCTCGCCAGCGCCGCTGGTTCGGCAACGGTCACCGTCATCATGACCCGTTTGCTGTTGGCCAGCGCTTCGAACGGCTGGAAACGCTGTACGGTAACGCGCGGCATATCCTCGCCGGGCTGCCAATCCAGCTCGACATTGAGCAAGCCGCAACTGCCGTTCTGCGCTGCCTCTTCAAGCGCCAATCGCGGCCCCTCGTCGAACGCGCTGGCGAAAAACTGGCCGGAAGAATCGGAAAGCGTCGCGGTGACGAAGGGATTGCCGCGCCGCGAGGTGCGCTTGCGGACATTCTCGACCATCCCGGCCATGACGTCGGTGATCCGGCCACCTGCAGCCGGAGCCGGCATGCCACACAGAACGCCATAGCTTTGCGCGCCATAGGCGTCGGCAAGATGTTTATAATTGTCGACCGGGTGGCCCGAGAAATAGAAACCGAACGCTTCCTTCTCCTGCGCCATACGCTCGGCGAGCGGCCATTGGACCTCGTTGGACAAACGGATATGGGCGATATCCGCATCGCCGCCATCGGCAAACAGCCCGCCCTGTCCCGTCTCGCGCGCATCCGCGGCGCTCGATGCTATTGCGAGAATCGTCTCGGCAGACGCGAAGACGGCGGGCCGATTCTCCTCAAGACCGTCAAAGGCGCCGGCCCCCGCCAGGCTTTCCAGCTGCCGTTTGTTCAGCAAATGCGGATCGACACGCGCCGCGAAATCGTCGAGGCTCGCAAACGCGCCTTCCGTCTCACGTTCTGTGACAAGCTGCTCCATAGCTTTCTGGCCTACGCCCTTGAGCGCAGCGAGCGCATAGCGGACCGCATAACCATCACCCTGTTCCTCGACCGAGAATAGCGCCTCGCTGCTATTCACGCAGGGCGGGAGGCAGCCGACCTTCGCCCGCCGCATATCCTCGAGGAAGATACCCAGCTTGTCGGTATTGCCCATATCGTAACACATGGACGCCGCGTAAAACTCCTCACGGTAATGCGTTTTCAGCCAAGCTGTCTGATAGGCGATCAATGCATAAGCCGCGGCATGACTTTTGTTGAAGCCGTAGCCCGCGAACTTGGCGATCAAGTCAAAAAGCTCGTTCGCCTTGCCCGACGGGATATCGTTGCGCGCACAACCCGATACGAAACGGTCGCGCTGCGCATCCATTTCCGCCTGAATCTTCTTACCCATTGCACGGCGAAGCAGGTCGGCATCGCCGAGCGAATAGCCGGCCAGCGTTTTCGCCGCTTCCATTACCTGCTCCTGATAGACGAAGATGCCATATGTCTCTTTCAGGATAGGCTCGAGCTCGGGATGCGGGTATTCGATCGCCTCCTGACCGTTTTTTCGCGCTCCGAACATCGGTATATTGTCCATCGGACCCGGCCGGTAGAGCGATACGAGCGCGATGATATCCTCGAAACAGGTCGGCTTCACGGCCGCCAGGGTACGCCGCATCCCTTCCGATTCCAGCTGGAACACACCGACGGTATTGCCGCTCTGCAAAAGCTTGTAGACCTCTTCGTCATCCCAACCGAGCCGATCGAGATCGACGCTGATTCCGCGTTGCGCGAGCAATTGCACGGCCTTCTTCAGAACCGACAGCGTCTTCAAGCCGAGAAAATCGAACTTGACGAGCCCGGCATTCTCGACATTTTTCATATCGAACTGGGTGACCGGGATGTCCGAGCGCGGATCGCGATAGAGCGGCACGAGCTTGTCGAGACGCCGATCGCCGATCACCACGCCGGCTGCATGGGTAGAGCTGTGGCGCGGCAGGCCTTCGAGTTTCATCGCAAGATCGACCAGCTTTTTGACCTCCGCATCGGTCTTGTACTCGGCTTCGAACTCGGAGACGCCGTTTAGCGCGCGCTCAAGGGTCCAGGGATCGGTCGGGTGGTTGGGCACCATCTTAGTCAGCCGATCGACCTGACCATAAGGCATTTGCAGGACGCGGCCGACATCGCGGAGCACGGCGCGCGATTTCATCGTCCCGAAAGTGATGATCTGTGCCACCTGATCGCGACCATATTTCTGTTGAACGTAGCGGATCACCTCTCCCCGTCGCGTTTCACAGAAATCGATATCGAAGTCGGGCATCGAAACGCGTTCGGGATTGAGGAAACGTTCGAACAGCAAACCCAATTGCAGCGGATCGAGATCGGTGATCGTCAGCGCCCAGGCGACGACCGAACCGGCACCCGATCCGCGACCCGGCCCGACCGGTATCCCCTCACCCTTGGCCCATTTGATGAAGTCCGCGACGATCAGGAAGTAGCCCGGAAAACCCATCTTGATGATGATATCGAGCTCATAGCCAAGCCGTTCGGCATATGGCTTTCGGATCTCATCGGTGAGATTATCGCCGTGGATCGCCTTCAGACGGGCCTCGAGCCCGACCCCCGCATCTTCTCGCAACTGGGCGGATTCCCCGTCCAGATCGCCGGCAACGCTGGGCAGAATCGGATCGCGCTCGGGCGCGGCAAAAGCGCAGCGCTGAGCGATAACGACCGTATTTGCGAGCGCTTCCGGCAAATCCCGAAAGCGTGCTTCCATCGCTTCATAGGGGACGAGCCACCCTTTTTCGGGGCTTTGCCGGCGGTCGTCGCTTTCGACATAATTACTGTCGGCAATGCACAGCATCGCATCATGCGCGCCGTGAAAGTCTTCACGCTGGAAAAAGGCGGGGTTGGTCGCAACCAGCGGCAGGTCGCGCGCATAGGCCAGATCGAGGAGCGCTTCCTCGCTCGCATCTTCGATCGAATCGCCGCGCCGGCTGATCTCGACATACAGCCGGCCCGGGAACAGCGCGATCAACCGTTCGGCAATGGCGAGCGCTGCATCCGTCTGCTCGCCTTCGAACAGCCGAGCCAGCGTTCCTTCGCCTCCCCCGGTCAGCGCGATCAGCCCGGCCGTCCGGCCGTCCAGTGCTTCGAACGGCACATGCGGTGCCTCTTCAAGCGGCCGGTCGAGATGCGCTTGGGAAACCAGCGCGCAGAGATTTTCATATCCGGCTTCGTCCTGCGCCAGCAGCGGCAGCCAGTCGATAATCGGATCCTCGCCGTCCGCGCGGCCCGGCCTTGCCACCGCGAGCAGCGTGCCGATGATCGGCTGCACGCCCTTGGCGAAGGCGGCAGCGCAGAACGGCATGGCCGCGTAGAGCCCGTTGCGATCGACCAACGCGGCGGCAGGAAAGCCAAGTTCGCGGGCGCGAGCCGGAATGTCCTTGGGCTGGATCGCGCCCTCGAGCATCGTATAGGCCGAGAAGATGCGCAAAGGGACGAAAGGCGCGGATCGCATGGACCGATTATGGGGAGCCAGTCCGATTCTTTAAAGCGAATTGCGGGAGCAGCGTGTGGATAGCGGCGCTAACCGAGCAGCGCGGCGATATCTTTCTCGATCTGATAGGGTTTCGTGGTGGGCGCATAGCGCTTGACCACTTCGCCATTGGCATCGACCAGAAATTTGGTGAAGTTCCATTTTATGCGATCGCCCATCACTCCGCGCTTCTGGGCACGCAGATGCTGGAACAACGGATCGGCATTGTCTCCATTCACGTCAATCTTGGCGAACAGAGGGAAAGTCACGTCATAGGTCAGCGTACAAAAATTCGCTATCTCATCTGCATCGCCGGGCTCCTGCGCACCGAACTGATTGCAGGGGAAAGCGAGAATCTCGAAGCCGCGATCTCGATATTTGCGATACAGTTCCTCAAGCCCTGCATATTGCGGCGTAAAGCCGCATTTTGACGCGACATTAACGATCAACACCGTCTTGCCGGCATACTGAGCCAGTTTCTGCTCCGCCCCATCGGGCAATTTCACGGCATAGTCATGAACGCTCATGCAGCGCTCCTTTCCAGATGGCCTTCATGCAGACGATAGATCTGATCGGTCTTTTTCGCGAGGCGCTCATTATGGGTCGCGATTAGCGCTGCGCTCCCCTCCTCGCGAACCAGCGACAGGAATTCCGCCAGAACGATATCGGCCGTAGCCTCGTCTAGATTGCCGGTGGGTTCGTCGGCCAAGACCAGAGACGGCCGGTTGGCGAGCGCGCGGCCGACCGCGACGCGTTGCTGCTCGCCGCCGGAGAGCTGAGAGGGACGATGATCAAGCCGATGGCCGAGCCCAAGCCGGTCTAGCAGCGACATCGCGCGGTCTTCCGCCTCACCAGGCATGGCACCGCGAATGAGCTGTGGAATCACCACATTCTCCTTGGCCGAGAAATCGGGAAGCAGATGGTGGAATTGATAGACGAAACCGAGATGATCGCGCCGCAACCGGGTGCGTGCGTCATTCTCGAGATTGCCGGCCTCTTCACCGTCGATGGCGATGGACCCGCGGAAACCACCTTCGAGCAGGCCGACCGCCTGAAGAATCGTCGATTTACCGGAACCCGACGGCCCCAGCAGCGCGACAATCTGGCCCTGGTCGATGCGAATATCGACACCGCGCAGAACTTCAATCGTCACGCCGCCCTGCTCGAAACTGCGTTTCAGATCGCGAACTTGGAGAACCGGCTCACTCATAGCGCAACACTTCAACGGGATCGGTACTCGCCGCCTTGAAGGCCGGATAGAGGGTGAAGACGAAGGCCGACCCCAGGGCCAGCGCAACGATCGCCAATATTTCGAACGGATCAGTGCGCGCGGGCAGTTCGGTGATGAACCGCACCGAGGGATCCCATAGATTCTGACCGGTCATCGTCTGCACGAAGTTCACGACATTCTGACGGAAATGAAGCAACAGGAAACCGAGGCCCAACCCGGCCAGGGTTCCCAATGTGCTCGTCGTCATGCCGATGGTGAGAAATATCTTCATCATCGATCGCCGCGATGCACCCATGGTGCGCAGGATCGCGATATCGCGCTTTTTGGCGCGCACCAGCATGATGAGCGAAGAGAGAATATTGAACACGGCGACGAGGATGATCAACGAGAGCACCCAGAACATCACGACGCGTTCGATCGCCAGCGCATCGAACAGCTGGCTATTCATCTCCCGCCAATCGGTCAGTACGCCTTGCCCTGCGTAGTTGATCGCGATCGGCTCCAATATCTCGGCGACGTTCTGCGGGTCGGCGGTGTCGAACTCGATCATGCCGACGGCATCATCCAGCAATAGCAGCGTCTGGGCATCTTCCATCGGCATCAGCACGAAGGCCTTATCGAAATCATAGACGCCGACCTCGAAAATCGCCGCCACGTCGTATGAGACGATGCGCGGGACCGTTCCGAAAGGAGTCGTGCGTCCCTGCGGCGAAATCAGACTGATCTGCCCGCCCGTCACCGCGCCCAGCGCCGTCGCGAGCCGCGAGCCGATGGCGACCTGATTGCTGCCCGGTGTCAGGCGTGACATGTCGCCCGCAATGATATTGGAATTGATCGTCTCGTTGCTGCGAATGTCCTCGACCTGCATGCCGCGCGCCAACACGCCTTCGACCCGGCCGTCATAGCTCGCCATCAACGGTTGTTCGATCAGCGGCGTCGCCGACACCACCCCGTCGATCTCCCGCGATTCTTCGAGGATCTGCCGCCAGTCGGGCAGCCGACCGCTATAGCCTTGCATCACCGCATGACCGTTCAGCCCGACAATCTTGTCGAACAGATCGGCCCGGAAGCCGTTCATCACGCTCATCACGACGACCAGCGCCATGACGCCGAGCATTACCGCGACGAAACTGATCGAGGCGACGACGAAGATGAAACGCTCCCCCTTGCCGGGCAGCAAATAGCGTTTGGCGATCATCCGCTCGTGGCGGGACAGGATCATATAAGTGTCTCCAAAGCGACCTCGGGTGCCACTTCTGTACGCTCGCCGGTTGAACGTCGCTTTAACTCGACCAGGCCGTTCTTCAGGCCCCGCGGGCCGACCACGAGTTGCCAGGGCAGCCCGATCACGTCCATCGTCGCGAATTTCGCACCGCCGCGTTCATCGCGGTCGTCATAAAGCACGTCGACGCCGGCCTCGCTCAACTTGGCATATAGGTCGTCGGCGGCGGCCACACAGGCTTCGTCATCGGCGCGCATGTTGATCAGGCCGACCGTGTAGGGCGCGATGGCTTCGGGCCAGATGATCCCGTCATCGTCATGGCTCGCTTCGATGATAGCGCCAACCAGACGCGACACGCCGACGCCATAACTCCCCATAACCGGCGTCACCATGTCACCATCATTGCCGGAAACCTTCAGGCCCATGGCCTTGGAATATTTGTTGCCGAAAAAGAAGATATGGCCGACCTCGACGCCACGCGATTTGAGCAGGTCATCGCCCATCTCCGCTTCGCGTGCCTCGTCGCGCTTCTCGTCGGTCGCCGCATATTCGGCTGTCATGCTGTCGACGAATCTCTGAAGCGCGCCAGTATCTTCGATATCGACATCATAGTCGTCGGCGGAGCGCACCTCTTCCCAGCTCTTGTGAAAGAAGACCTCGCTCTCACCCGACGGCGCGAGAATGATGAATTCATGGCTGAGATCGCCGCCGATCGGCCCCGTATCGGCCTGCATCGGAATCGCGCGCAATCCCATACGCGCGAAGGTGCGCAGATAGGCAACGAACTGCTTATTGTAGCTGATCCGGCCACCCGCCTCGTCCAGATCGAAGCTGTATGCATCCTTCATCAGAAACTCGCGGCCGCGCATCACGCCGAACCGCGGGCGGATTTCGTCGCGAAACTTCCACTGGATATGGTAGAGCATCTTCGGCAGGTCGCGATAGCTTCGCGCACCATCTTTGAAGATGGACGTAATCATCTCCTCGTTCGTCGGGCCGTAGAGCAGGTTTCGCCCGTGGCGGTCCTCGATCCGCAGCATTTCCGGGCCATAGGCGTCATAGCGTCCGCTCTCGCGCCACAGCTCCGCGGATTGGAGAGTGGGCATCAGCATCTCGGCTGCCCCGATCCGGTCCTGTTCTTCGCGGACTATCTGCTCGATCTTCCTCAGGACGCGATGGCCGAGCGGCAGCCAGGCATAGATGCCGGCCGAGGTCTGGCGGACGAGCCCGGCTCGCAGCATCAGCTTGTGACTGATGATCTCCGCATCGGCGGGCGTTTCCTTGGTGACGGGCAGAAAATAGTGGGATAGGCGCATGGTTAAGGGTCCGGTAAAGGGCCGTGGATATCTGGCGTCTCTAAGCGGGCCGGGTGACAGCCGCAAGCGTCAACGCTGTTGCGCTATCGTCACAGGCGCGAACTTAATGTTGCCATAATCCCTCTACCCCCATGACAAGCGTCGTCCAGATGGCTTAGCAAACGCTTCCAACGCGTCACGTGCCGACCGGCCGTGGTTCAGGGAGGCTCCCCGCGGCACACCTCGAGGGGAAGGGATGTGCGCGAACCGGGAGCCGACAAAAAGGGGGCGAACAGGTGTTCGTCACGTTTGTGCCCGGGTCTAACGGCCCGGGCACTTTCGTTTAAGATATCCGGGATAGCTCGCCATCAGTCGGCGCGCAGCGTCCCGCTCCAGGCATAGCCGCGATACAGCGGTTGGAACGCGAACTGTAAACCGGCCTCTTCGGCAACCTGCCTCAGTTCGCGCGGCAGGTCAGCCCGCGGCGAAACATCGAATCGGTCGAGCCATGCGAAAAGCAGCGCCTTGAACCGGCGGGGCAAGTGTTCCTGCTGCCCGAAATCGACGATGTGCAACGATCCGCCCGGCGCCAGCATCGCGGGAAGATGGGCGAGTGTTTCCCGCCAGGGCGGGATCATCGACAGCGTGTAGGACAGCAATATGCGGTCGAATCTGGGTTGGCCGAACAGTCTTTGGGGATCGAAATTGCTCGCATCGGCCCGCGCGAGCGCCATCCGCGTGACCAGGTTGGCCTGACTTACCATTTTACGCGCGGTCATCAGCATCTCGGCCGAGATGTCGATACCGAACAGCGCAGCATCGGAGTAACGTCGCCCTGCCAGCACGAGATTGCGCCCGGTTCCGCAGCCGACTTCCAATATCGACCCACCCGGCGGCGGCGCCAGATCGGCGATCAATCGGTCGCGACCGAGCAGATAGTATTTGCGGGTCAGATCGTAGATATGGCGTTGGCGGCGATAGATCGCATCCATTCGTCCCGCGGCGGCGCTAGCTGCGGGTTCAATCTGCGTGGACATAGAGATGGACGCCGCCATAGATGGAGGAGCGATCGCGCTGTGTAAGCGATAGCGATTGTTGGGCACGATAGTCCCAACGATTGAGAATGCCGTCCGGCACTCTCCCCGGAAGGAGGCTGGGTTCGGCGGCCGTACGGAAAAGAACGCGCGCGCCGGTTCGAGCCGTACGCGTGATTTCCAACCAGAGCGACGTCAGCTGCTCATCGTCCATCCAGTCCTGCGCATCCAGCAGAACGTACCGGTCGAGGCTCGCCGCCGGCTCACCGGCGAGATATTCGGTGAAGTTCGCATGGTAGACGTCGACGCGATCGACGCGCCCGACAATGTCTGCATAGTGCGCTTCCTGCAGATAGGGAGGCAACGGCGCATCGACCCTCCTATCATAGCTCCGGCCAAAGGCCTGCCAGGCAAAATAGTTATCCGAAAATTCAAAATCGCAGGCCAGCTTCTCAAGTCGCCGCCGCAACACGTTGGCCATGCCGCCCGGATCATCGCCGACCAGCGCGACATATTGAGCGGGTGGAATACCGAGACCGAACAGCGAGGCCGGTTGATCGGTCAGCCAGCGGACGAACTTGCGATCGAAGAGCGGCGAGAGGCGTTCCTCGAACAGCGCCCGCTGCTCTTCCGGCGTCTTGGCAGCCAGCATGTCGCGCGGATCGACGCCATAGAGCTTGGCGACCAGGTGCGCGGCGGTGATGAATCGTCCGAGCAGCCCGCGCCGATAGAAGTTCTTGGCGAACCCCCCGATACGCCGGCGGCCGAGAAGATCGCGCCGCTCCCAATAACACCGCGTCGTCTCGTCGAGATGCGGCCGAACGTGATCGCGATAGGCAGCGATATTGTTCTTGTCGTCGGCGCAGGCGAAAAAGCGGTAGAAGCTTTCATAGTCCGGCAAATGCGCGGCCGCCGCAACCTTGAGCCGATTGAGCGCGACATGCGCCGGATTGAGATCGAGTGCCGTGATCCTTTCCGGGTTGTCCGTCAGATAGCTGAGCACGTTGCACCCACCGCTGGCGATCGTCACCAGCCGGGAGTCCGGCCGCAGCGCGAGCGCTTCGAGATCGACGACCGGATCTTCCCAGATCTGCGCATAGACGAGCCCGCGAAAGGCGAATGTGAAGGTTCTTTCGAGCAAGCCCTGACGGCTCATATGCTCATGCTGGTGGATAGCGCTGCGCACCTTGCGGTTTTTGACTTTACGCGAGGCGGGCCGGGGCATGAGCGAATGGAATTGGGTCATGGCGGTCTCCGATCGGTTGCCGCTCTAGGGCGAAGCCATTACCGGGCCATGACAGTTTGACGTCGGACCGATGGCAATTTGCCAGCCGCGATCCTTGGCTTCATAACGAAAGAAAAGAAATCGCGAGAGGTAGCCTGTATGAGAGAACCGCCGGCCTCGGGCCAGTTGGCCCAAGAGCGCGAACTGTTGCAGCAAGCTCCGGCGGACGGTGGCACATCCAGGAAAATACCCGTCTGGACAAAGCTCGCTTATGGTTTCGGTTCGGTCGCCTATGGCGTGAAAGACGGCGGCCTCAAATATTTCCTCTTACTGTTCTACGGCCAGGTCATCGGCGTCGACCAGCTGCTCGTAGGTGCGGCGATCCTGCTGGCGCTGGTCGCGGACGCCTTCAGCGATCCGATCGTCGGCTATTGGTCGGACAATCTCCGCTCTCGCTGGGGCCGGCGACATCCTTTCATGTATGCGGCCGCGATCCCGATCTCGGTCAGCTATTATTTCATCTGGAACCCGCCCCAGGGTTGGAGTGATCAGGCTCTATTTTGGTATATCGCCATACTCGCCATCGTTATCCGGACCTTCATAACCTTTTTCGAAACGCCCAATACCGCGCTCGCGCCCGAACTGACCGAGGATTATGACGAACGCAGTTCGCTGCTCAGCTTTCGTTACTATTTCGGATGGACTGGCGGCAATGCGATGACCGTCATCAATTTCGCGATGATCTTCCCCGCCTTTGCGACGCTCGCCATCCCTAACGGTCAATTCAATCCGGATGCGTATTCGCTCTACGGCCTGATTGCCGCCGGAGTTATTTTTTCAGCCATCATGATATCCGCGCTCGGCACCCACTCGCAAATCCCCAATCTCAAAGCACCGCCGCCCAAACGGGAGCTAACGCTGCGCCGGATCTTTGGCGAGATTTTCGAAACGCTGTCGAGCCGGTCATTCCTCGCCCTGTTCTGCGCTGCCTTGCTCGCCTGGACGGCCAGCGGGCTTGCCGCAGGTCTGGTCTTCTATTTCGGAACCTATTTCTGGGGCTTCAGCCCGCAACAGCTCGGCATGATCACTCTGGGCGTTTTTCTCTCCGCGATCATCGGTGCCGCGCTGGCCCCCATCGTTACACGTAGATTCGGAAAGAAGCGCGGCGCGATCACCATCGGGCTCATCGCTTTCCTGGGGGCGCCGATGCCGATCTTTCTTCGACTGATCGGCGTATTGCCGGATAACGATTCGCCCTTCATCTTCTGGTTCTATCTTATCGCCAACACGATCGATGTTGGGCTGATCATTTGCTATCAAATCCTGGCGGCATCGATGATCGCCGATCTCGTCGAGCAGGCGGAGGTGAAAACAGGACGCCGCTCGGAAGGCCTGTTCTTTGCGGCCGCCACCTTCATGCGCAAATGGGGCGAAGGCCTCGGCATCGTCGTCGCGACCGTCGTCCTATCGGCGGTCGGGCTGGCGGCCGGCGCCGTCCAGGGAGAAGTTTCGGAAGAAACGCTCTGGAATCTCGGTGCCGTCTATGTTCCCACAATCCTTGCGCTTTGGATGACGATGATCGCTTTTATAAGCTTCTACAGTCTCGATCGCAGCGGGCATGAGGAAAATCTGCGCGAGCTTGCCAAACGGCGCGAAGCGGCGGCCGATTAACGGAATTTTTGCGACGGAACCACAACCCGTTCGCGCGAACGGGCTGCTGGCGGGCGCTGACGCGACGCGCCTTACAGCGAGAGGATGAAACCGTCGCGCGGACTCGCATTGCCGGGCAGCAGCGTCGCATAGGTTTCGGCCACCGCGTCACCGCCGTCGCGTCGGATGACGTCGACCCAGCCCTTGGCCTCACCGATGAAGCCGGCCCAGGCCTTGCCGACTTCCATCGCGAAGCCCTCCGACCCCAAATCCTCGGTCATCGCGACGACATGATCCGGCGCAAAGAAGAGGATCGGTGCGGGCCCGGCGATATCGTCGGCGAGGCCGCGCGCATCCCAATGGGTTGCGCCGACGAGACAACTATATTTGAGAGCGTCGGCGAAATGATTGTGGATCGCCGACAGCGTTTTGCCGTTACCTGCGAAATCCACGACGACCGAAGGCGTGGTCGCATCGAGATCGCCGACCGAATCATAGGCAATCACCCGATCATAGAGCCCAAGCCCTTCGACGAACGCAACATTGCCCGCGCTCGTCAGGCCAACCCGCTCGATCTCCGAGCTGCGCGCTTTGGCAACCTGTGCCAGCGCCATACCGGTCTTCGAAGAGGCGCTCGTCATGATCAGCGATTTCGCGCCATAATAATCTTCGCGCCGCATGAACGCCTCGATCAGGAAGGATGTCATGAAGAGCGGTTCGAACAGCGCCCTATATTCTTCGAAATCGGGATTGTGCGCGGGATCGGCGGCAAGGCGGCGGTAATTGTTGTAGACCCGGTTCATCGGCTGACGATGCGCGGCCATGTCCAAAAACGCGCCGTCCGTCACCTTGCCGGGCTCGACGATCAGGTGCGAGGACATGGGCAGATAGCCATAGACGCGCTCGCCGGCGGCGATATCCGGATGGCGCGATTCCGCAACCGTGGCGAAACCCCACACCGGTACGCGTCCCCACCCCTCTTCGGCCGGAAAGAAATTCCAATAGGCCATCTGCTCGCCGACAACGGCATATGTGATATTGTTCGCGGTTAGCGCGAATTTCTCGACCTGGAGAAGGATTTGCCCATCATCCAGGCCACCAAGATCGGTTTCTGCTAAGCGTGTTTCGCCAAGGTCAGATTTGCTGACCAGAAAGTCCGTGCTGATTGTCATGGTGAGTTCCCGTCTAGATCAATCAATCGCCCATTGCGGCGATTTCCCAAAGCGCTTCACAATCGATAATTCGGATTTTGCCCTGATCAAGTTCGATCAGCCCCGCATCGGCCCATGCCGATAACTGGCGATTGATATTCTCACGACTGATACCGACGAAATGACCAAGCTCGCTCTGGCTGACATCGATCTTCAGTTTCTGGCTGGCGGCTTCTTCATCGGTCAGCCGCTGCAGGTAACGCGCAAGCCGCGGGCCGGCTGAAAAGGCGCGATCGCTTTCGACCGTCATATTCATCTGGCGAAGCCGCCGCGCCATTTCCTGCAGCATCCGCAATGCGACACTCGGATTGCTCGTGATGAAATCCTCGCATTCGGTCCGCGACAGTCGCATGATGCTGCCGTCCTCCACCATAGTCACTGTGGCCGTGCGCTCACCGCCATCGAGCAAAGCGATCTCGCCGATAACCGTGCCGGGCGCGAGATAGTCGAGCACGATTTCACGGCCATTGGCCGAAACCATGTTCACTCGCGCGGTGCCGGTGACGAGAATGATCGCGGAATCGCCCGGATCGCCTGATGAATCAGTGTTTCGCGCTTGGCGGCAAATTCGACTTTCGACCGGGAAAGCAGGTCGTCAAGCTGATCAGGCTCGCAAGCGGACAGCAAGGAGCCGTCGGGCAACAACCGCAACAGATCCTGCGCATTCATGCGATCCAAAGCCATTCAACCCTCCCTCGACAAAGGTGAAACGCCGCTATGCCGCATTTCGCAGTGTCAGACCAGCCGAGACTGTCGAACCGCCGCTTCGATAAAACTGGCGAACAGAGGATGCGGATCGAACGGGCGTGACTTGAGTTCCGGATGAAACTGTACACCGACGAACCAGTCATGGTCCGGTCGTTCGATGATCTCCGGCAGCTCGCCGTCGGGCGACATGCCCGAAAAGATCAGCCCGCCCTTCTCCAGTGCTTCGACATAACCGGTGTTCACTTCATAACGGTGTCGATGACGTTCGCTCACCCAATCGGCACCGTCATAGATAGCGGAAACATGACTGTTGCCGTCGAGCTTCGCGTCATAGGCCCCCAATCGCATCGTGCCGCCAAGATCGCCACCTGCTTCGCGCTTCTGAATGCCCTCTTCGGACATCCATTCCGATATCAGACCCACGACAGGCTCCGCGGTCTCCCCGAATTCCGTCGACGAGGCGGCGTCGATACCGGCGAGATTGCGCGCACCCTCGATGCAGGCCATTTGCATTCCGAAGCAGATACCGAAATAGGGAACGTTGCGCTCGCGCGCGAAACGCACAGAGGCAATCTTGCCTTCCGCCCCCCGCTCGCCAAATGCGCCCGGCACGAGAATCCCATGCAACGGCTCGAGTTGAGCGGCGATATCGCTATCTTCTTCCTCGAAAAGCTCAGCGTCGATCCAGCGGATATTGACCTTCACCCGGTTGGCGATGCCGCCATGGACGAGCGCTTCGTTGAGCGATTTGTATGCGTCCTGCAGCCCGACATACTTGCCGACGACGCCGATCGTGACCTCGCCTTCCGGATTTTCCAGCCGATCATTGATATCGACCCATTTCGTAAGATCGGGCTCTGCCGCGTCCTCGATTCCGAACGCCCGCAAAACCTCGTCGTCGAGGCCCGCTTCATGATAGGTGAGCGGCACGGCATAGATGCTGGGTGCATCAAGCGCCGGAATAACCGCGCTCTTCCGGACGTTGCAGAAGGCCGCGATTTTCGCGCGTTCGCTATCCGGCAAGGGCTGCTCACACCGGCAGACCAACACTTCAGGCTGGATACCGAGCGATGTCAGTTCGCGGACGCTGTGCTGGGTCGGCTTGGTCTTCAACTCGCCGGCCGCCGCGATGAAGGGAACCAGAGTCGTGTGGATCGAGACCGATTGGCCGCGGCCCAGCTCGTTCCGGAGTTGCCGAATCGCCTCCATGAACGGCAGGCTTTCGATATCGCCGACCGTGCCTCCGATCTCGCAGATGACGAAATCGAGATCACCGAGATCGGCCTTGGCGAAATCCTTGATCGCGTCGGTGACATGGGGAATCACCTGCACGGTCGCGCCCAGATAGTCGCCGCGGCGTTCCTTGGTGATGATCGTCTGGTAGATGCGACCGGATGTCACATTGTCGGACTGGCGGGCGGAGACACCGGTAAAGCGCTCATAATGGCCAAGATCGAGATCGGTCTCCGCACCGTCGTCGGTCACATAGACTTCGCCATGCTGATAGGGCGACATCGTACCCGGATCGACGTTCAGATAGGGATCGAACTTGCGAATACGGACTTTGTAGCCGCGCGCCTGCAGCAGCGCCGCCAGGCTTGCCGCCATAAGACCTTTGCCGAGCGAGGAAACCACGCCGCCGGTGACAAAAATGAACCGCGCCATGGGAGGAAAGGGTTACGCAGGATTAGCGGCAAAGCGCAAGACAGCGAATCCCGCCAGCGCAAATTTTTGTGAATAAGGGTGCCCGATTATTCGGCCGGAGCCTCGTCATCGTCCGCGCCGGAGCTTTCCGCCTGACCGGCGATCGTGCTCAATATGTCACTGTCGACCGGCTCGGTCGCCGGGGCATCGTCGCCGATCGGCGCAAGCGGTGCGGCAGGCTCGGCTTGACGCGTAAGGCTCGTATCGATCGTCGACTCCGACTGCTGCGTCGTTGCGAGCCCCGCCAGCAGGATGCTGAGTCCGACGAAGGTGATTGCGGTGAAAGCCGTGGCCCGAGTTAGAAAATCCGCCTGGCCACGCGCCGTCATCAGCCCAGAGGAAGAGCCACCAACGCCAAGGCCACCGCCTTCCGAACGCTGCATCAGGATCAGCGTTACAAGCAGGGCGGCGATGACGGCCTGAACGACCAACAAGAAGGTGAACATAGGAAATCTCTATTCGGTTGAAACGGCCGACGGGCGGCTCAGCTATGCATCGCAGCGCGAAATAGGCGTTTCCGATGCAAGGTTCAAGCGAGAGCCGCACCGGCCTCGATGATGGGCACAAATTTGTCGGCACTCAGGCTCGCGCCGCCGACCAACCCGCCATCGACATTATCGACCGCCAACAGGTCTCCCGCATTGTCGCCATTCATCGAGCCGCCGTAGAGAATGCGCACGCCCTCCGCCTCGGTGCGGATCAACGCCGTCAATTTGGCGCGGATCGCGCCATGCATTGCTGCGACATCGTCGAGTGTCGGAACACGGCCCGTACCGATAGCCCAGACGGGTTCATAGGCGATGACGAGCCAATCGCCTCCGGCGCCGTCCGGAATCGAACCTGCGATCTGCGCCGTCACCACAGCCTCGGCCTCGCCGGCATCGCGCTGGCCTTCGGTTTCTCCCACACACAATATTGCCGTCAGCCCATGACGATGCGCCGCTTCTGCCTTGCTGCGAACGTCTTCATCGCTTTCGTCCTGATCGGCGCGGCGCTCGCTATGGCCGACGATCACGTGATGCGCGCCCGCTTCCTTAAGCATCGCCGCCGACAGGCATCCGGTATGCGCACCTTTGTCGGAACCATGACAGTCCTGCGCACCGATCGCGAGACCGGGAACGCGCGCCACGGCGGATGCGATCAAGGTCGCAGGCGGACAGATGGCAACATCGACCTGCGGGTGCGCTTTAGCCGCCTTCTCGATCCCGTGCAGTTCGCGCAGATGATCGAGATGGCCGTTCATCTTCCAGTTGCCGGCGATCAGCTTGCGTCGCGCCATAATGTCTGCGTCCCCCTTCGGATGTTTCGCATAATGTGCGTTCGGACTGATAGCCCCGCGATCGCGATCTGCCAATCGCGCGACAATGCTTGAAGCCATGCCAGCACATCCGTAAAGCACTGGGCAAATCGCCCCCACATACGCAGAGTTGCCAATATCATGATCACATTCTTCCGCAGACTGTTCGCGTCGAAATTTGGCCTGCTTCTCGCCATGGCCTTTGTCGCGCTTATCGCCGCGGCTTTCGCGCTTGCCGATATCAGCGCGCCCGGCGGCGGCGGCACCGGTTTCTTCGGCGGCGGCGGCACGACCGTTGCATCGGTCGACGGCACAGATGTGGACGACGAACGCATTTCCGAACTGATGACGCGCGCGCTCCAGAATGCTCGCGAGGAGCAGCCAGGCATTGACATGGCGGCGCTTATCGAAGGCGGCGGGCTGGACGATGCCATCCAGCAATATATGCAGGGCGAGGCACTAAGCGCCTTTGCCCGCGACCATGGCCTGCTCATCAGCAAGCGGTTGATCGACGCGACCATTGCCGAGATTCCGGCATTTCAGGGGCTGACCGGCAATTTCGACGAACCGACCTTCCGTCAGGTGCTCGCGCAGCAGGGTCTGACCGAGGATGAGGTGCGCACGGACATCACGCGCCAGACTTTGGTCAGCTTGCTACTGGGCCCGGTGACCGCCGGTGCGCAGGTACCCGCCGCTATCGCCCAACCCTATGCCCAATTGCTGCTCGAGGAGCGCAGCGGACAGGTCGCGGCAATCCCCTCAAGTGCCATGCCGCGCGGCAACCCGCCGACGGCCGAGCAACTCCGAACCTTTTATGACGAGAATATCCGCCGCTACACGCTGCCCGAACGGCGATCGGTGCGCTACGCCGTGTTTACGCTCGATCAGCTCGACGTGCCCGCACCGACCGAAGAGGAAGTTCGCGCCTATTACGAGGCGAACAGCGATACCTATGGCGGCAGCCAGACCCGCACCTTTCAACAGATCATCCTGGCCGACCAGGCCGATGCACAGGCCTTTTATGCAGCAGTCGACGGTGGAGCCGATTTTGGCGCCCAGGCGGTCGAGCGCGGCTTCTCCCTGCCCTCTATCCAAGTAAGCGGCGCCACGCCGGAAAGCTTTCAACGGGCAACGTCGGAGGAAATCGCAACAGCCGCTTTTGCCGCAGACGAGGGGTCATTGCTCGAACCGATACGTTCGGGTCTCGGTTGGCATGTCATCCGGGTTGCCGATGTCGTCAACCGCAGCGTGACACCCCTTGGCAGCGTCCGTCCCGAAATCGTTCAAGCGTTACGCGAACAGGCCGGAAACGAGGCGCTAGCGCAATTCTATCTCGATATCGAAAATGCGATCGACGATGGCGCATCGTTCGAGGAAGTCGCCGACGACAAGGGCCTGACGATCGTTTCGACGCCGCTGCTCGCGCCGAACGGTCTCGCACCGCAACAGCCGGATTATCGGCCTTCGATCGATCTCCAGCCGATCCTCGAACTCGCATTCACACTGGACGATGACGAAGAAGCGGTGCTGGTACCGATCGTCGAAAATCAGCGTTATGCGATGGTCGATGTTACCGAAATCGCCCGGACTGCGCCGCAGCCGCTCGATACGATCCGTCAGTTCGTGAACCGCGATTACCTGCTGGACCGCGCCGCGCGCCGCGCCCGCGCCATCGCGACGGAGATCGCCGCCCAGGTGAACGACGGCACACCGCTTTCCGAAGCGCTGGCCGCGGCCGACGTCACGCTTCCGGCGCCGCAACCGGCGCAGGCAACGCGTCAGGCCATATCGCAAGCCGGCATCGATGTGCCTGAACCAGTTCGCTTGTTGTTCCGGATGGCTGCGAACACGGCCAAGCTTGTTCGTTTACCGCAAGATCAGGGCTGGTATGTGGTCGTGCTGGATAGCATCGAAAGCGACCCCGAGGCTGTGACACCGGACCTTATCGAGGCGACGCGCCAGGAATTCGCTACCGTTACGGCGAACGAATATGCCGAGCAGTTCGTCAATGCGGTTCTAGCCGACTATCCGATCGAACGGAACGAAGAAGCGATCGAGGCGCTCGGCGAGCGGCTGATCACCGGCCGCCGCAATTGATATGACCGCGCGCGCCGATGCCGTTGCGGCGTTAGTGGCGGGCCGGCCGGCGCTAATCTGGCGTCAGCAGCTCGCCGATCTCGATACGCCGATCGGCGCTGCGCTCAAGCTGATCGAGCCGGGACGTGGCGATTTCATTCTCGAGTCCGTCGAAGGCGGCAATGTGCGCGGCCGCTATACCTATATCGGCCTGGCGCCCGATCTCGTGTTCCGAGCCGACGGTGCCAAAGCGTCGATCAATCGCTGCTGGGATACGGATCGAGACGCTTTCACCGACACGGCGAAAGACAGCGTTGCCGCGCTGCGCGCACTGGCCGAAGAATGCCGGATGGAGTTGCCCGAAGGCCTGCCTCAATCGCTGGCCTGCCTTGTCGGATACTTCGGCTATGAGACGATCGGTTTGATCGAAGATCTGCCGCGGCCTCCGGATAACCCGCTCGAACTGCCCGACATGCTATTCGTCCGGCCGACGCTTATTCTTATCTTCGACAGGCTTGAGGATCGTCTGCATCTCGTCGCTCCGATCTGGAGTGCTGATGACAAAACTGCGGACAAAGCTGTGGACAAAGCTGTGGAACGAATTGAAACGGCCGCCGCCCGGCTTGCAGCGCCCTATCTGCCCCGCCATCGGAAAGTCACCGATTTACCGAAGGTCGCACCACAAGCCGAGCTCGATCCTGGCGATTATCGACACATGGTAGAAACGGCGAAGGATTATATTGCCGCTGGAGATATCTTTCAGGTCGTGTTGGCCCAACGCTTCACCCAACCCTTTCCGCTGCCGCCCGTGGATCTCTACCGTGCATTGCGGCGTATCAACCCCTCGCCCTTTCTCTATTTTCTCGATCTGCCAGGTTTCGCGCTAATCGGATCGAGCCCCGAAATCCTCGTTCGCGCGCGCGATGGCGAGTTGACGATCCGGCCGATTGCCGGGACGCGTCCGCGTGGCAAGACCGCAAGCGAGGACGCCGCGAACCGGGCGAGTCTGCTCGCCGATCCGAAGGAACGTGCCGAGCATTTGATGCTGCTCGATTTGGGTCGCAACGATATCGGCCGCGTCGCCAAGGCCGGTAGCGTAACGGTGACCGACAGCTATGGCGTCGAATTCTACAGCCATGTCATGCATATCGTCTCGAACGTGACGGGCGAGCTGGCCGACGACTATGACGCGATCGACGCGCTGTTCGCAGGCTTTCCGGCAGGCACGGTCTCCGGGGCACCCAAGGTCCGCGCCTGTGCAATCATCGCCGAACTCGAACCCGAGACGCGTGGTGCCTATGCCGGAGGCGTCGGCTATTTCTCACCCGATGGCGGGATGGACAGCTGCATCGTATTGCGTACCGCCGTAGTCAAAGATGGAACCATGCATATTCAGGCCGGCGCGGGCATCGTCGCAGATAGCGATCCGGCTTATGAACAACGCGAATGCGAAGCCAAGGCCGGCGCACTGTTCGCCGCTGCAAAAGAAGCCGTCGAGCGGGCGGACGAACCGGGATTCGGACAGTAACGCCCGGTGACAGCCGGATTTCAACAGCCGAGATCACCTCTCAGGCCGAATTGCCTTTTATTGCGATCGGGCAATTATGACGTATGTCGTGAAAATAGGATGATACGTCGAATCATGGTTGGCGCTCCCAGAAACCACGGCAAACGCCACGAGAAGAAGGGAAGGCCCATATGCGTTTGATAGTTTTTTGTTGCACGATGCTGTTGGCACAGCCGGTTTCGGCGCAAACCTTCGAGCCTCGCGCGGTTGCGGATTCCGTCGCCGTTCTGATCGAAGACAATTTCTTCGACGAAGCCAGAGCGACTATGATCGCCGAAGAGATTCGCGCCGCAAACTCAGCCGGCACCTGGGATGGGATATCGGCGCCGTTGGCTCTCGCATCCGCCCTGACGGACGTCATCGCGCCGCATGACGGCCATTTCCGGGTCACCTGGTCGCAACCGGATAGCGGCAACGATACAATCGCGGAAACGGACGGACGTCGGCTTTACGGATTTGGCGATCGTCTTCGGCGGTCCGGCTACGGGTTTCGCGAGGTCGGTATATTACCGGGCAATATCGGCTATATCGATATGACATTCTTCGCCCATATCGAATTCGACAATTCGGAAGATCCGGCATGGGCCAGCGCCAACGCCGCAATCGCATTGATATCTGCGACCGACGCAATCATCATCGACCTGCGCGAAAATGGCGGTGGATCGCCGGCCATGGTCGGTTATCTGACGAGCGCATTCACCGCGCCGGACGCGGAAATCTATAACATCTTCCAATCGCGCTCGGGAACGGAAAGCGAAGCACCCGGCGTCTTCCATCCGCAACCGCTGCTGGACGTACCGCTCTACATATTGACGAGCGGGCGAACCGGTTCAGCGGGCGAAGCCCTTCCCTATACGCTGCAGGCCGCAAACCGCGCGACGATCATCGGCGAGGCCAGCTACGGCGCGGCCAATCCCGGCCAGAGTTTCGATGCCGGCGATGGCTTCACCGTGTTCATTGCGACCGGCAGTCCGGTCAACCCGATCACGGGAGTGAACTGGGAGGGTATCGGCGTTCGCCCGGATCTCGAAAGCCCGTCCGCTGAAGCGTTGCAAATCGCCCAGATCGCGGCGCTGGCCGGCCTGCTGGAAGGCAGCGATGCGGCCTACCGACTGGATCGGGAATGGGCGCTCGCGGCTCTGCGTCCGGCGCCCGAGATCGATTTCGATTCCGGCGAACTGGTCGGCGACTATGGCAGGTTAATGGTGAGCCGGAGCGACAGCGGACTGCACCTCCAGCGCGGCCGCCGGCCGCTTAGAACCCTCGTGCCACTCGGCCCGGACCTGTTCTACCGCGCCGACGATCCGCTGCAGCGCTACCGCTTCGCCCGCGATGAAGCCGGCGCCGTCGTCGCGCTTGAATCCCGGCGCTCGGACGGCGCGATATCGCGGTTCGAGCGGCACTAACTGCAACGGCGGCCTCACGCCTCAAGCAGTTTCGGCCCATACTGCTCCAGCTTGCTGCGAATTGCGCCAGCGAACGGCTGAAGCAGCGTCGGCAACTCGAACGTCGCGACGACGACATCGTCCATCACGTCGAGGCGGCAGGCCAGCCGCTGACCCAGCGCTTCGATCGTGAAGAAGGCTGTATCCTCCTCCCAGCGCTTTTCCGTCACCGCACCGCCCGGGATGGCATCGGCAAAGCCGTCCATCCCCTCGGCGATCCTCCGGCGCGCTTCGACGCGGCCGAGCTGATGCGCGATATTCGCGGTTATCGTCTCGGCCATCGTCCGCTCCTTGCTACCAGATCGTCACCCGCTCTTCGGGCGGAATGTACATTGCGTCTTCCGGACCGACATCGAACGCCTCGTACCAGGCGTCGATATTCGGCACGACGACATTGGTGCGATATTCGGGCGGGCTGTGCGGGCCGGTCAGCACCTGTTCGCGCAGCCGGTTCTCACGGATCAGGCCGCGCCAGATCTGCGCCCAAGAGAGGAAGAAGCGCTGGTCGCCGGTTAGCCCGTCGAGCACCGGCGGCTCACCATATTCGGCGACGTGGCGGCGATAGGCGGCATAGGCCATTTCAAGCCCGCCAAGGTCGCCGATATTCTCGCCCATCCCGAGATCACCGTCGAGATTGAGTCCGGGCAGCACTTCGACGGCGCTATATTGCGCGCCGAGTCGCGAAGCGCGTTCCTGAAACTGCTGCTCGGTGGTTTCGCTCCACCAATCGCGGATGCGCCCGGTACCGTCGAAGCGGCGGCCCTGATCGTCGAAACCATGGCCGATCTCATGGCCGATCACCGCGCCGATCGCACCGTAATTGACCGCCGGATCGGCATTAGGATCGAAGAAAGGCGGTTGCAGGATCGCGGCCGGAAAAGTGATCTGATTGGTCAGCGGACTGTAATAGGCGTTCACCGTCTGAGGATTCATCGCCCAGAGCGAGCGGTCCACGGGCTCGGGCAGTCTTTCGAGATCGAGATTGAAATCGAACTCCTGCGCGCGGATCACATTGCCGAGCAGGTCGTCCCGCCGCACCTCGAGATCCGAATAGTCGATCCAGCTTTCCGGATGGCCGATGCGCGGATCGAAAGCGTCGAGCTTGGCGAAGGCCTCGGTACGGGTTTCCTCGTCCATCCAGTCGCTGTTTTGTAACCGCTCGCGGAGCGCGGCGCGCAGATTGGCGATCAATTCGATCATCTGGCGTTGCGATTCGGGCGGATAGTGCCGATCGACATAGATCTGGCCGATTGCCTCGCCGATATTGTTGTTGACCAGTCCCACGCCGCGCTTCCAGCGTTCGCGCTGCTCTTCGGTATCGCGCAGCGTGCGGCCGAAAAAGTTGAACCGCGCCTCATCGAACGCCGCGGGCAGATAGGGCGCATAGTCGCTGATGAAGTGGAAGGTCAGATACTCCTTCCACGTGTCTAGCTGGATGCTCTCGATCAGGGCCCCGGCAGCCGAGATTGCAGTCGTTTCGGCCGCCACTACGGTATCGACGCTGCCGAGACCGATCCCTTCCAGCCAGTTATTCCAATCGAATTGCGGCGCGAGCTCTGCCAGCTGTTCGCGGTTCATCGGATTGTAGATCTGCTGAATATCGCGCTGGCGGGCCGGCTCCCAATGGCTCTCGGCGAGCTGGGTCTCGAGGGCGATTATGCGGTCGGCCCGGGCTTCGCCATCGGGTATACCGGCAAGCGCGTGCAGCTGGACGATGTAATCGCGATAGGCGGCGCGAAACGCATCATATTCCTCGCCTTCCTCAAGATAATAGTCGCGGTTAGGCATCCCCAGCCCGTCCTGACCGGCAGCGGCGATGTATCGTGTCGGGTTGGCCGGATCGGGCAGTGTCCCAACGCTAACGGGAGAGGCGTAGCCGATACTGCCGAAAATCTCGAGCAATCCGGCCCGATCCTCGATCGCGTCGATGCGCGCCAGGTACGGGGCCAGCGGTGCCGTTCCCCGTGCTTCGATAGCATCGGTATCCATCCACGCGCCGTAGAAATCGCCGACCTTTTGGCCCATCGGACCGGCCGCTTCAGGATTGTCGGCCAGATCGTTCAAAATCGCATGGACCTGATTCTCGGCGCGTTCGCGCAGAATGTCGAACGAACCATAGCGCGAGCGATCGCCCGGCATCTCGGTATTCTCCATCCAGGTGCCACCGGCATGCTGATAAAAATCGTCGCCCGGTTCGACGTCGAGATTGCGCGCTTCGAGATCGATACCCCATGAGCCGATTTCGGCGGAGCCATTTGCGGCAGTAGCGGCCTCGCCAGCTCCGGCATGATGGTCGGCCAGCGCGGGGGTTGCGGCGGAAAGTGCGAGTATCGAGGCGGCAGCAAGGGTTAAGGAACGGGTGATCATGGCACACTCCAAAAATCCAACGGGATTGCGGGTTCGCGGACTTGCAAATATTGGTGCATTACCTAACTAGGACAGCGCTTTTGCGCAACCCGTCTGCGCCGATCGCTGGACCAAGGCCACTTGGCGGCGTGAGGTGGAGCCGATAGGCAGGCCCGCATGATCCTCGTCATCGACAATTATGACAGCTTTACCTGGAACCTCGTCCATTATCTGCGTGAGCTGGGCGCCGAGGTGGAAGTAGTGCGTAACGACGCCATTTCCGCCGGGCAGGCGATCTCTTCCGGCGCAGCGGCCTTTCTCATTTCGCCTGGACCCTGCACGCCGAACGAGGCAGGAATCAGCCTCGATCTTGTCGCCGCATGCGCGGAGACGAAGAAACCACTGCTCGGCGTTTGCCTCGGGCACCAATCGATCGGCCAGCATTTCGGCGGACACGTGATCCGGGGCGGCCTTATGCACGGCAAAACCTCGCCGGTCGAGCATGACGGGAGCGGCGTGTTCACCGGTCTCCCCTCACCCTTTACGGCTACCCGCTATCATTCGCTGATCGTGCCTGAGGCCGGCCTGCCCGATTGCCTGAAGATCAACGCGCGCGGGCCCGATGCGACCGTTATGGGTTTCCATCATGAAAGCTTGCCCATCCACGGCGTCCAGTTCCATCCCGAGAGCATCGCAACCGAACATGGCCACGCACTGCTCGCGAACTTCATGCGGCTCGCGGGAATGGAAACGGTCGAGACGAACTGACCGATCCCCATGCCGTCGGCAATTTGGCGGGAGGCGCGCGCCATTTGATTCACCTCCCGGTCGGACGATGCTCCAACGCGCGCCTTCCAGGCCGCTGACACGGCCAAACCCAATATGGTCACCCTCTAGCTAAGATCACGCCCTCGCCCTTGAGTTCCGGGCCTGACCACAAGATCTTCAGCAAAAAAGGCCGTATCCGCATCCCGATACAAAAGCCGGCGAGCAGATTTTCTATCTGGCATTTCGTCTCTTCCCATGCTTTGACCGCGCGCCATGACTGCTCTGCCCGACCCCACTACGCCGCTCGACGAGGCGACCGCCTATCAGGCCTTTGCCGACATGCTCGATGGCAAGCCGAGCGAAGAGGCGATCGAGCATTTCCTGACCGTGATGACGGAACGCGACGAGACGGCGGTTGAGATCGCGGCTGCCGCGTCGGCAATGCGCGAGCGGCTGATCGCGATCGCGTCGCCGGAGAACGCGATCGACGTGTGCGGCACCGGCGGCGATGGACAGCATACGCTCAACGTTTCGACCGCCGTTTCCATCGTGGTCGCCGCTCTCGGTGTACCGGTCGCGAAACACGGCAATCGGGCGGCATCGAGCAAGGCGGGCGCCTCGGATACGCTCGAGGCCCTGGGCATCGATCTCGATCATGCGGGCGAAATCGCGGAACGCAGCCTCGACGAGCTCGGCATCTGTTTTCTGCACGCCGCCAATCATCACCCGGCGATGAAGCGGATCACGCCGATCCGGAAACGCATCGGCAAACGCACTATCTTCAACCTGATGGGCCCCATTTCCAATCCCGCAGGCGTCAAGCGACAGCTGATCGGGATTGCGCGTCCCGACTATGTGCCCGTCTATTCGGCAGCGCTGCGTCAGCTCGGGGCCGATGGCGCGATGGTCGTATCGGGCGAGGAAGGGTTGGATGAGCTTTCGATTTCCGGGCCAAGCCGGATCGGCAGTTTCGGCGGCGTCGATGTCGGCGAAAGCGTGACGCCCGACGATGCCGGACTCGACGATTTCCCGATCGATGCCATTCGCGGCGGCGATCCGGAGTTCAACGCCGCCGCGCTACGGCGATTGTTCGACGGCGAGCAGGGCGGATATCGCAACGCGGTGCTCCTGAATGCCGCGGGCGCGCTGATCGTCGCCGGCCGGGCGGGCGGTTGGGAGCACGGCGTCGTACAGGCGGCAAACGCCATCGACGACGGCGGCGCCAAGGACCTGCTCGACCGCTGGATCGACTATCGATGAAAGTCTGGCGATGAAAGTCTGGCGATGAACGGCAAGCTGGCCGAAATCTGTGACGTCAAACGTGCGGAAGTTGCGCGCCGCAAATCGGCAACGTCTCGCTCTACGTTGGAAGAGCGCGCCATTGCCGTCGAACCGCCGCGCGGCTTCCACGGAGCACTCAAATTGAAAGCCGAAACCGGCTATGCCTTGATCGCAGAGATCAAGAAGGCCAGCCCGTCCAAGGGCCTCATCCGTGAGGATTTCGACCCGCCCGCCCATGCGAGTGCGTACCAAGCGGGCGGCGCTGCGTGTCTTTCGGTGCTGACCGACGAGCCCTATTTTCAAGGAGCGGACGACTATCTGATCGCGGCGCGCGACGCGTGCGACCTGCCGGTGTTGCGCAAGGATTTCATGGTCGATCCATGGCAGGTGGCCGAAGCGCGCGCGCTCGGCGCGGATGCGATCCTGATCATCGTCGCCGCACTCGATGATGGGGCGATGGCGGAAATCGAAGCGGCGGCGATGGCGCACGACATGGACACGCTGGTCGAAGTGCATGACGAGGCGGAGCTCGATCGCGCTCTGGCTCTCCGGTCGACACTGCTTGGCATTAACAATCGCGACCTCAAAACGTTCACGACCGATCTTGCGACGACCGAAAGGCTGGTAGCCCGCGTTCCCGACACACATGTCCTGGTCTCCGAGAGCGGCATTGCGACCAAGGCGGATTGCGACCGGCTGGCTGAAAGCGGTGTCCATAGCTTTCTCGTCGGAGAATCGCTGATGCGACAACCGGATGTCGAAAGCGCCACGCGGATGCTATTGACCGGCCATGGCTGATCTGACGCATATCGACGAGCATGGAGCCGCGCGCATGGTCGATGTCTCCGAAAAACCGGACACGGTGCGCGAGGCGAGCGCGACAGGACGGATCGTGATGTCGCCTGAGGCTGCAGCCGCCATCCGCGCCGGTAACATCAAAAAAGGCGATGTGCTCGGCGCGGCGCGGATCGCCGGAATTATGGCTGCCAAGGAGACCAGCCATCTGATTCCACTCTGCCATCCCCTGCCCCTGACCGGTGTAACGCTGGACCTCGAAAATGAAGACACCGGCGTAACCGCCACGGCCACCGTGCGCACCACACATAAAACGGGCGTCGAGATGGAGGCGCTGACCGCCGTTTCGGTCGCGCTGTTGACCGTATACGACATGGCCAAGGCGCTCGATCGCGGCATGACTATCGGCGAGATCCGCCTGCTCGCGAAATCCGGAGGGCGTTCGGGCGACTGGACTGGCGAATGAGCGGGTTGCTGTCGGTAGAAGACGCACAGTCGCGACTTCTTGCGCTGAAGGCGCCCGTGGAAATGCAGACGCTCCCGATAGATGATGCCGCCGGATACTGGTTGGCCGAGGATGTCCGCGCGTTACGCTCCCAGCCCGCGGCCGATCTGTCGGCTATGGACGGCTATGCAATCCGTTTTGCCGAACGCTTGGGCCCCTGGACCTGTGTCGGGGAAAGCGCAGCGGGCTCGCCTTTCTCCGGCGCCTTGGCCGCCGGAGAAACTGCTCGCATCTTTACCGGCGCACCCGTGCCGGAGGGAGCAGATACGATACTCGTACAGGAAGAGGCGAAACGCGAAGGCGATACATTGTCGCTGGCCGGCAACGGCCCGCCTGCAAGAGGCGCGCATGTCCGCGGAGCAGGACAGGATTTTGCCGAAGGCGATGTTCTGCTGTCGGCCGGAACGCGGCTAGCGCCTCCGGGACTGGCGCTGATGATCGCCGGTGGATATGGCGCAGCGCCGGTACGGCGCGCCATCCGTATTGCGATGATCTCGACAGGTGATGAGCTTGTTCCGCCGGGACAGCCGACGGATGTCGCTCAACTGCCCGCCTCGAACGGACCGATGCTGGCAGCGCAGCTCGCGGCACTGCCTGCAAAGCTCGACGATCTCGGGATCGTCCCGGACACGCAGAAAGCGCTGGCCAAAGCGCTGGATGCCGCGCGAACCGCCGATATAATCGTCACCATCGGGGGCGCCTCGGTTGGTGATCATGATCTTGTTCGGCCCGCACTCGAGGCGGCGGGCGCGACGATCGATTTTTGGCGGATCGCGATGAAACCGGGCAAACCGTTAATGGCGGGCAGGCTGGATAATGCGGTTACGCTCGGCCTTCCCGGCAATCCGGCTTCGGCATTCGTTACGGCCACGCTTTTTCTTGAGCCGCTGATCGCGCATCTCTCCGGCGCCGACGATCCGCTGCCCCGTTTCCAGCCTGCAATACTCGCTGGAGCCATGCCCGCGATCGGCGAGCGGGCTGAATATGTCCGTGGGCGCTGGCGCGATGGAGATGTGGAAGCTTTGACCCAACAAAGCAGCGCCGCACTTGCCGCCCTTGCCAAATCGGAACTGTTGATCCGCCGGCCGGCGGGAAGCGCGGCAGCCCGGCCAGGGGACACGGTCGACATCCTGCCTCTCGCTTGACAGCGAATCTTTTGTTTC
Source organism: Pseudomonadota bacterium (assembly GCA_039180285.1). Taxonomy (GTDB): domain Bacteria; phylum Pseudomonadota; class Alphaproteobacteria; order Sphingomonadales; family Sphingomonadaceae; genus Parasphingopyxis. The sequence continues at coordinate 53,846 of JBCDDN010000009.1, forward strand.
CTACACGTTCTCCGTTCGTTCCAATGAGAACAAATCCGAACCGGGTTCGGGCGGTAGGAGGCGAAAGCAATGTTGACCAAGAAACAGCATGAGCTGCTGATGTTCATTCATGACCGACTGGCCGATACCGGCATCTCTCCCTCGTTCGAGGAGATGAAAGAGGCACTCGACCTCAAATCGAAATCGGGTGTGCATCGGCTGATCTCGGCTCTCGAGGAGCGTCAGTTCATTCGCCGTCTACCCAATCGCGCGCGAGCACTCGAAATTGTGCGTATGCCGGAAATTTCAGGCGGCAAGTCTTCGCCCGTAACGACCGCGCCGAAGCTGATGCCGGTTGCGGCCAACGATGTGCTCGACCTCCCCCTGCACGGGCGGATCGCTGCCGGTCAGCCGATCGAGGCGATCGAAGGGCAGGAAAGCTTGAGCGTTCCTGCCGCATTTCTCGGCAGCGGCGAGCATTATGCGCTGGAAGTGGCCGGAGATTCGATGGTCGAAGAAGGCATTCTCGACGGGGATTATGCGCTTATCCGAAAGGTCGATACGGCTCGTGAGGGCGAAATCGTCGTCGCACTGATCGACCAGACCGAAGCGACTTTGAAAACTTTCCGCCGTGAAGGTTCTATGGTTCGCCTCGATCCCGCCAACCGCAACTACGAACCGCAGCGCTATGCGCCGGAACAGGTTGCGATACAGGGAACGTTGGCTGGTCTGCTCCGCCGCTATTGAGCGGATCGCCGCCATGGGCGATCGTCACCCGGCTCCATTACAGTGCGAATGGACGGTGGTGACAGGGTGATCGCTAGACCGCCGGTTTCGCGTAGCAAAGTACGATCGGCCAGCAGCCAGCGCGGCGTACAGCCCTCGGGCATCCGCCGATCGCTGACGACGATATCAGCCGCCGCGCATTCCTCGATCAACGCCGGATAGGGTAGATAATAGCTGCTCCGTGTCGCGAAAATACGCCATTGGCGATCCCCGCGCCATAGCGTCGTTCGGCAGCTATCCGCATTGCACCGGGCTGTAGACAGTTCGTCCAACGCGCTCGCCTTCGACTCCAGCCCGGACGTCTCATTGAACATGTCGCGCACATAGCCGCCGGCCCGGGGGCGAAGCAGCGACAGGCGGTTTTCGCTATCTCGAATCGCCATGTGGCGGCCGTCTCCGGTCACCAGAATATCCGCCGGCGGCGTGACAAGCGCCCAGATCGCGCCCGCTGCGACAGGAACGAGACCCCAGACCCGCCAATCCGTTTTCCAAAGGCAGAACCATAGCCCGCCACCGATCATCAACGCATAGGCCGCCATCGGCATGGCGGGAAGCAGCGCAACCGCGCCCGGTGTCCCGGATACGCTGTGCGCCAAATCGAGCAACAGGCCGAGCGTCCTCCCGACCAACCACCAGACCGGCGCGCCGAGCCCGAAAATATCGAGGAATAGCGCCAGTGCCTCGAGCGGGATGATGACGAAAGTGGTCAGCGGGATAGCGAGGATATTGGCGAGTGCGCCATACAGACCCGCCTTGTTAAAGTGAAACAGGGCGATCGGCATCAGCGCAATCTCGACGACGAGCCCAGTCAGCAAAAGCCCGAGCGCGAAACGTCCGAGCTTCGCCATCCAGGGCTCGTCCCGACGGGACAGCAATTTTTTGGCGCGCGGATGTTCGTGCAGCGCGATGATAGCGGTAACGGCGGCAAAGCTCAGCTGAAAACTGGGGCCGACCAGCGTCTCCGGCCATAGCAGCAGTACGAACAGCGCCCCGGCGGCTACCAGCCGGAGGGTGATTGCGTCCCGGCCCATTGCGACCCCCACCAGCACAAGCATCGCGGCGACACATGCACGGACGGTCGGTACCTGTGAACCGGTGAACAGCGTATAGGCAAGACCGGCCAGCGCGCCCGACCCGGCCGCGATGAGGATCAACGGCGCGTTGAGCGCCAATCTGGGGCTCGCCGCGAGCAGCTTGAGCACGAGCAGCATCGTCACGCCGATCACCGCTGTTACATGCAATCCGCTGATCGCCAAAAGATGTGCGAGACCGCTGCGTCGCATGGCTTCCGCATCGTCTTCCCCAATCCGGCCCCGATCGCCGGTTGCGAGCGTCGCCGCGATCGCCCCCTCACCTCCGCCGACCTGCTCGGCAACATGTGCGGCGAGCCTGGCGCGGCGTTCCTCGAGCCAACCGCGCCAACTGCCCCCGCTCGCCGGGCGTATGATCTCGATATCGCCCCATGCCCGGCCCGTCGCACCGATGCCCTCGAACCAGGCGCGTTGCGAAAAATCGTACACGCCCGGCACGGCAGCCCGCGGCGGCGGCATGAGCCGAGCTTCGAGCGACACCCATGCACCTGTCGCCAATCCCAGCGGCGCGGCCTCCTCTTCGATATTGACCCGGAACCGATACGGCAGATCGGTATCGCTCGGCGATCGCAGCAACAGGCGGACGCTTTCGCGGGCTGGTAAATGCTCGACCGAAACGATCTCGGCGGTAAAGCGACTGGCAACGGGCCGCTCGAGCGTCTCGGTATCCATCCACTCGGCGCGAACCCAGATCAATGCGCAACCAATCGCTGCGATCAGCGCGACGATCCCGATCCCGCGGATCGCCCGTAAACCATGACCGAAAACCAGTGCGGCGCAGGCCAAAGACAGACAGAGAAGCAGGAAGGCTATCCAGCCGTTTCGGTCTGCCATGGCGAACCAGATCGCGATGCCGAAACCGAGCGCAACCGGCAGCCAGAGCGGTAACTGGTCCCGTTCGCGTTCCAACCGCCGTTCAGTCGCGGCGATGACATGCGATAGTCCCGATTGTCGCCCGCCAGGCGCTATGCTAATCCGCGCTCCCAATATTCCCCGCATCATTTACAGTCTTGGAGATAGCGCGCATGGGCGCAACCGAAAAAGCCGACGGTAATGAACGTGTTGTCACGCGCTTCGCTCCGTCACCCACCGGTTTTTTGCATATCGGCGGCGCGCGCACGGCGCTGTTCAACTGGCTGTTCGCCCGTCACCATGGCGGCGAATTCAAGCTGCGCATCGAGGATACCGATCGCGCACGCTCGACCGACGAAGCGATCGAAAAGATCCTCGACGGCATGCATTGGCTCGGAATGGATTGGGACGGAGAGGCGGTCTACCAATTCTCGCGCGCCGACCGGCATGTCGAAGTCGCGAACGCCCTGCTCGAGAAAGGCCATGCTTATCGTTGCTATGCGACGCCGGAAGAGCTCGCCGAGATGCGCGAACAGCAACGCGCGGCCAAACAGCCGATCCGCTATGACGGCCGGTGGCGCGATCGCGATCCGTCCGAAGCTCCCGAGGGCGCGTCCTTCGTCATCCGGCTGAAAACGCCGATCGGGGGCGAAACCGTGATCGAGGATGCCGTGCAGGGCCGGGTGGTCGTGCGCAATGAAGAGATTGACGATTTCGTTATGTTGCGCGGCGACGGCACGCCAACCTATATGCTCGCCGTCGCTGTCGACGATCACGACATGGATGTCACCCACGTCATTCGCGGCGACGATCATCTGAACAATGCGTTTCGCCAGCGCGCACTGATCGACGCGATGGGCTGGCCACAGCCGGTCTACGCCCATGTTCCGCTGATCCATGGTCCCGACGGCGCGAAACTTTCGAAGCGCCATGGCGCGCTCGGGGTCGAAGCCTATCGCGACGAGATGGGCATGCTGCCCGAGGCTGTCGTCAATTATCTGCTGCGTCTCGGTTGGGGCCATGGCGATGACGAGATCATCAGCCGCGAACAGGCGATAAAATGGTTCGATCTCGACGGTGTGGGCAAATCGGCCGCGCGCTTCGACCTGAAAAAGCTCGAAAATCTCAACGGCCATTATATCCGCGAAGCGAACAACAAGCGGCTCGCCACCCTCGCCGCTTCGCATATCGAGGCCGATATCGGTCGTACCCTCGCCGAAGATGAGCTTGAATTGCTGCAGCGCAGCATGGAAAGCATCAAGCCGCGAGCCAAGTCTACCGGCGAATTGGCCGGAGGAGCGGCATTTTTATTTCGCACTCGCCCCCTAAATCTGGACGAGAAGGCCGAAATGCTGCTACAGGGTGCCCCGCCAGCGCTGCTTGCCGATCTCGTACCGCTCCTTGAGGGACTGCCGGACTGGTCGGAAGACGCGCTCGACACCGCCGTAAGGGAATTTGCCGAGACCCGGGAGCTTAAGCTGGGCAAGGTTGCGCAACCCCTGCGTGCGGCGCTGACCGGCAGTGCGACATCGCCGGGAATTTTCGATGTGCTTTTACTCCTCGGTCGTGAGGAGTCATTGGCGCGGATCGCCGATCAGGCGGGATAGCAGGAGCGAATATATGGGTGACAACAGCGCCAAACTCTCGGTCAATAGCAACGAACATGATTATGCGGTGGAGTCGGGCTCTTGCGGTCCCGACGTTATCGATATCCGCAAACTCTATTCCGAGACGGGCCTGTTCACCTTCGATCCCGGTTTCAAGTCGACCGCAAGCTGCGAATCCGGGCTGACCTATATCGATGGCGGCAAAGGAATCCTGCTCCATCGCGGCTATCCGATCGACCAGCTTGCCGAGCAATCCAACTTCATGGAAGTCGCTTATCTGCTGCTGAACGGCGAATTGCCGAATCGCAAAGAATTTGTCGATTTCGAACGGACGATCACGCTGCACACGATGGTCCATGAGCAGCTGAAACAGCTATATGGCGGCTTTCGGCGGGACGCCCATCCGATGGCGATCATGTGCGGTGTCGTGGGCGCGCTCTCCGCTTTTTACCACGACTCGACGGACATTACCGATCCCGAGCAGCGCAAGATCGCATCGCACCGGATGATCGCCAAAATGCCGACGATCGCGGCGATGGCCTATAAATATGCGATCGGTCAGCCGTTCCTCTATCCCGATAACGACCTGTCCTATACCGGGAACTTCCTGCGGATGACTTTCGGGGTTCCAGCAGAGGAATATGAGGTCAATCCGGTGATCGAAAAAGCGATGGACCGGATATTCATCCTCCATGCCGATCACGAACAGAATGCCTCTACCTCAACCGTGCGGCTCGCCGGATCCTCCGGTGCCAATCCGTTTGCGTGCATCGCGGCCGGCATCGCCTGCCTTTGGGGCCCGGCCCATGGTGGCGCAAACGAAGCGGCGCTCAACATGCTGCGTGAAATCGGCACGCCAGACCGCATTTCCGAATATATCGATCGGGCAAAGGACAAGGACGATCCGTTCCGCCTGATGGGCTTTGGGCACCGGGTCTACAAGAATTTCGATCCGCGCGCGAAGGTAATGAAAGAAACGGCGGCGGACGTTCTAAACACGTTGGGTGTGGACGATCCGATCTTCGATGTAGCCCGCGAACTCGAACAGATTGCACTCAACGACGAATATTTCATCGAAAAGAAGCTGTACCCGAACGTCGATTTCTATTCGGGCGTGATCCTTTCCGCGATCGGCTTCCCGACCACCATGTTCACCGTATTGTTCGCTCTCGCCCGTACGGTCGGCTGGGTTGCACAATGGAACGAGATGATTTCGGATCCCGGCCAAACGATCGGTCGGCCGCGTCAGCTGTATACCGGTCCGACGCAGCGCGATTATGTGCCGATCGGCAGTCGCTAGAGCTTAGTTGCCGACGGGCAAGGTCAGCACGAAACGAGCCCCCTGCCCCGGTGCACTGTCCACGTCGATATCGCCGCCCATCGCCCGGGCAAGCCGACGCGCAATATAGAGGCCGAGACCTGTGCCGGGTTCCTCGGCCGACAAACGTTCGAATTTTTCAAAGATTCGCGTTTGGTATTCAGACGCGATCCCGCGTCCTTGATCGGCGACAATAACGGCGGCGAGATCGCCCTCGGTTTCACAGCGAATCCAGATCTGACTGTCCGACGGTGCAAAGCGCACCGCATTGCCAACCAGATTGACGAGAATCTGGAGCACCCGCTTATAATCTGCGGTGGCAGGCACACTCTCATCGTCGGCCGGCTGATCGATCTTTATACTCTTTTCGCTTGCCCGAACCGAAAGCAGACCCGCGGCGTCGCGCGCGATATCGGCCAGATCGACATTCTGGATTTCCGGAGCGAAATCGTCTCGTTCAACCGCCTGCAGATCGACCAGGTCGTCGATCAAACCCAGCAAATGCCGGCCCGCTCTCGCGATATCGCCCGCATATTCCGCATAATCGCCCCGGATCGGTCCCTCCAACTGCGCTTCTATGCTATGAGCGCTTGCAACGATCCGGTCGAGCGGCCCACGCAACGCGCGATTGATCTGCCGACCGAAGGCATCCGGGATATCCGCTTCGCCCTGCAAGGCACTGGGACGGGCGGACTTCTGCTCGATGGCCACCGCGGTCCCGCGAAAGCCCGCGAAGTGGCCGTTACCATGCATGAGGGGAACCGCTGTCAGTTCGACACGCTGGTCGCCGTCCGGCCGCAGAACCGCTTCCTGCCGCTCGAAACGCCGATGCTCGGCCAGCGCATTCAGAATGGGCAGAGCACCATCCGAGCGTTCGACAAAACGAAACAAGCCTGTAAGCGGATGCCCGATATAGGTGTCGATCGCCCCCAGCATCTCCTCCGCATCGGGCGAGAGCGCGGTCAGGCGCAACGCGTGATCGGTCTCCCATAGCCAATCCGCATCGGCCCGCATGAAATCATGCTCTCGTAAAGACGGATCATTACCTATAGGCTGAGCGGCATCCCGGCTAACCCATCCCCCAACCGCCAATTTCACGCCATCGCTATCTGGCTCGGCCTGAATATGCAGTTCGATATCGCGATTGCCATCGGCCGCAATCACCGAACGCGACACCGGGATTCCGAGCCGCTCGGACAATTTGGCCAATGCCGCGATCTGCGGAATTGCCAGATGCCCGCCCGGTACGCCACCGGCGCGCACGTGCAAATCTTCAAGCGTGGGATCGGCGGTGACGAGGCACCCCTTGTTGTCCAGGCGCCCGAAGAACCGGTCCGAAGAACTTTCCAAGCCGGACATCATCGTGCCTCAAGACCAACGGACGAAAATCGCGCCAGCGCGCCGCGATAGACCGAATCCAGCCGCCAACTCCGCATCGCCGCTTCGATGTCGTCCGCGCTTAGCGCGTCATAGCTCTCGATCCAGTTGACGGCACGGGCATCGGCCTTGGCCTGATCCGATAGCACCGCGCGCGTCATCGCAGTCAGAAGATGCGATGCCGCGTCGCGTTCGATACCGATGGATTTCAAGATGATCATATGGCTCGGCGCATCGGCATTGATTGCCATGTCCCAAACGATGTCGAAAGCCATTCCGGCGCGCACGGCAAGCATCGCAATATATAAAGCCAGCCGAGCACCGTTCAGAGCTTCGATGAGTAAGGCGCTATCGACCAGCCCCTTGGTCTTGAGATGGGCGGCGAGCGCCATGGCGGTAACTTCAATCGGCCGATCCTCTCCATGATCGTCGAGCATCTGGCGCGCCGCTTTGGCCATACAGAAATCCAGAATTGAGCCGTCCAGGCGATGGACGCGCTCACCATAATCGCGCAACGCCGCCGCGACGGTCCAGACCAGCCGGCGATCGACCCCGTCAGGCAGATCGCTCCGTCCGAGACGAGGATCTTCGAACCGGTCATTGAACCGGCTTTCGGCTATCAGCAGTTTCATTGCACTCGCGGCGATAGCTGCGTCGTCAGCATCGGTCAGCATGTCGAGCCTGCCATCTTCACTGATCACGCCGGCACGGCGTAACTGCCGCGTTACGGAGTAGGCCCGAGCATGGCGGATCAGAGTATCGATCAGTTCGGAATCTTCGGGCATCCCGGCATTGGCCAATATCGGCCAGGCGATGGCGACGTGCGCGGCCCCCATGGAAGCCCGAAATTCTGGAGAATCGGGCAACTCCGACGACGCCAGCAACCGCGCCCGCAACTCGTTCTCAATGGTTTCGATGAGACCGACGAACATGCCGCGCATGGCAAGGCGCTCGACTTCGCTCAAACGCGATGTTTCGGGTTGCACGAGGCCAGCGACCGTTACGCCACCATATGACGAACGGTCGTGCGCGGCGCGCGCTGCAGCGGCAAGCAACGCGGAGGCCCGCCTTTCGGCGGTTTCCGGGCGAGAATTGGCCGGATCGGACATGAGCGGGGCATAGCCGAAACGTCGTTAAGACCGTGCTAATCCTGTTTGCATTGCTCAGTTCCGCTTCCGAATTGCGTCTTTCATCATATTTTGCTGTAAGAACAACGTGATATAAGCATAAATCGCCACCGATATCGGCCAATGGAACCAGAAACCGGTGACCGCGAACGGCAATATGAGCCAGATTGCCGCATTTCCGTCGGCCAGCCACGGTAAAAGACGGTTCTCCGCTTCGATTAACTTGCGCAGTTCCTGGATCCCCCGCCGCGCAAGGATCAGAAGCAATACTCCGATCAGAGCCACGGCAAGATAGGCAATTTCGCCAGTCGCCGTCATGCCAAGCCCGCCAACGGCAAGGATAGTCAGCGCCTGCGCTACGCCCTTGACCAGCCTAATCTCCCAGCTACCCGCATGATCGCGCAGCTGCGCAAGGTCTACCCGTCCGGCTATCGCATCGATCGGTCCGGCAATCAGGGCCAAGCCCAGCCCGACCCACAACCACCCCCACCAAAAGGCTGCCGCGGCTGCAAGAGCGAAGACCAAAGCGGCGATCCGCAACCACAGCGCCTCGACGCCACGATCGAGCAGCATCGGAGCAATACGCGCGGCGGCTGGTCCATACAGAAACCTCTCGGGCCAGCTGTCCGCCAGCAGGCTGTTCCGTCGCAGCATGGTCCGGCCAGCGCTCCGGCTCCTCTCGCTGCCCTCGGCAAGCAAGACCGCCTCGCTGGCGTCGATGACGACACCGGCCTCACCATCGACGGGAAGGAAATCCGCGCCGGTTTGCACGATCCGGCGCATCAGCGTCGATTGCAGGTCCCAATCACCAAGCATTTGCGCCGTTGCCTCGACCGTATCGACGGTCGTGAGCGCAAGCCCGGCCCAGCGATTATCCGCGTCGACTCTCTCAAACTCGTCATTTTCCGGCGTATCGGCAACGACGAGCAACGCCGGAGCGAGACGCGCGGCCATCGCCTCGAAACAATCGGGGGCCGCGACCAGACCGTCCGCGACCAGCAGGACATTTTCTTCCGGATGAAAATAATCGGCGGCATCCATGGGATCGCGAGCAAGCTGGACGGTAATCCCATCCCGTTTCAACCGGTCCAGCGCCGCACTCAGAGCGGCGGGGACCCGCTCCACGAGTATGACGGCATGGCTGGCTCCTGCGGCAACGGCTCGCCGCACCTGATGTTCCAACAGGCTGCGCCCGGCCATCGGCAACATGGCGCGCAGACCGGCTTCGCCCTCTTCGGCTTCCTGATAGGCGGCGATCAGCGCCGCAAAAGCCATGATGTGTATCCCAATTCCATCGGCTCAATGGGATAGGCCCAGAATGGGTAGGTTGCAAAGCCACTCATCCCGGAAAAGCGGGGATTTCTCGCAGTATCGGAAGCGGACTAGGCGTCGCCTTTGGCGGTGAAATCGAGGTTGCTGGAAAAGCTCGCGAGCGATTTGTCGATCCGGTCCAGCAACACCCTGTCGAACGGCGTGCCCTCGGCGGCCTCGTTGGCCAACATCATCAGATCGGTAACGCCGAAACTCGCCGCGAGGCCTTTGAGCCGCCATGCCGCGACCTGCCATTGCTGATCGTTTACAGCATTGTGAAGCGCGGAAACCTGCCGTTGCGCACTTTGGACGAAGGCCGAACGCAGTTCGGAAATCAACGACGGATCGTCGCCGACAGCAGCCGCCAAAGTTTTGTCCAATGCTCCAGGATCATAAGCCATGGTGTGGCACTAACGCATCGCCGTTAACGCTCCGTTGCCATGCGAGGCTTCCGAAGGGCTAAAAACATGGTAAACACGGCTGATTGAGAGGGAAATGCGATGGCCGAACCAGCAAATGACATAACCGAGCTCGAAAGCCCGGTAGACGGTTCTTACGCACCCGCCAGCACGGAATCGGGCACCGCCGAGTGGATCGGCGAAGAGGAATGGGATTTCGATGTCGAAACGCCGACCTTTGCCGAACGATTGCCGACCATTCTGATCGCCCTGCTTGGGCTCGGCTGGACCGGTTTTATCGGTTGGACGGCCTATACCAGCATTGCAATCGAAACCCCGACGCTGACCCAGATTGCCAACTGGATCGCCATCGCCTGCGTCCCGCTCGCCTTGCTCGGTGTCATCTGGCTGCTTACTCATCGCACCAGCCGGCGCGAGGCGGTCCGCTTCGGCCGAACTTCGGAAGCCATGCGCGCCGAGGCTCGGCGTCTCGACAATGCGATGGCTGTGGTGTCGAGCCAGCTCGCCGAACTTCGCGAGGGGGTTTCGATCGAAACCGATCGTCTACTGGTGCTGGGTGACGAAACCGCCGGGCGTTTGCGCGCTGTGAGCGACATGATGCGCGAGGCGGGCACGTCGATCGAACAGAAATCGGGCGTCCTTGACCGCGCGACGAAATCGGCACGTGAGGATGTCGATGTACTGATGGCCGATCTCCCGCGAGCCGAGCAGCAAGCACGCGCGGTGAGCGCGGGATTGCGCGAAGCCGGCATTAATGCGCACGAACAGGCGGCCGCGCTCGATACCCAGTTATTGACTCTCAAATCGCGCGGTGAGCAGGCGAATGACGTGGCCAGCGGCGCGGCGCGGGCGCTTGCGGCAAATCTTGCGCGAATCGAAGGCGTTGCCGAAGTATCGGCGGCGAAGCTCGATACGACCGGCGAACGGATCAATGCCGTGGTCGACACGGTGCTCGACCGGTCGAGTGCAGCGGTCGAAGACACACGTAAGGTTGTCGACGAGATCGGCGTAGCTCTAACCGCGATGATCGAAAACGCACGAACCAGTTTCAGCAAGGAAGGCGAGGAAGCGGCGGCCGCGCTCGACGCACGGATCGTCGCCACGGACGCAGCGCTCGAAGCGTTCGACGACCGGCTGAGCGAGCAGCGCGCGGCAACGGCAGCAACGCTCGGCGATCTCGATACGGGGCTTGGCGATATCGAGGGACGGCTTGCCAGCCTGTCGCAGGATGGCGCCGCCCATGCGCGAACATTGGGCGAAGAACTAGACGCGCTTGGCCGCGAAATGTCGGCGCTCGGCGAGAGTATCGGCGGCAATGACGAAGCGACCGAAAGACTGATCGCGCGCGCCGCGGAAGTGAAGGCCGCACTCGATCTCAGCGCGGCGTCGCTCGATGATACCCTGCCCCAGGCCTTTGCCGAAACCGAAGGCCGGGCAACCGATCTCAAAACGGCAATCGCCGGCCTCGTTCCCGATCTGGAAGTGCTTCAGAAACTGGCAGACGACACGCGCGGTTTTATCGGTGTGACCGGCGAGAGCTTGGAAGAGCAGCGCGCCGAGGTTGCCACGTTCGTCGATCAGGTGGGCGATCGGATAACCGCGATGCGGACCGATATCGATGGCATCGAAAACGCGCTGACCCATTCCGCCGAGCAGGCCGACAGTATCGCCGACGGTGCCGCGCCGCGCCTGATCGAGACGCTGATGCAAGTCCGCGAGACGGCGGAACAAGCCGCCGAAAGGGCGCGCGCCGCCTTCGGCGACGTTATCCCACAAAGCGCAGCAGCACTGAGCGAAGCGACACAGTTGGCCATGACCGAGGCACTGGGCGAAAATGTCGAAGGCCGGATCGCGGAACTGACAGCAGCCTCGGAACGCGCTGCCGAAACCGCACAGAATGCGATTGCCGGTCTCGATGCGAAGATAGCCGAAATCGAGAGCCGCAGCACCGCACTCGAACATCAGATCAAGGAAGTGGAAACCGAAGCGGAGGAAGCAAGTCTGGACGGCTTTGCGCGACGTGTGACGCTACTGATCGAATCGCTCAATTCCACCGCCATCGACGTCAGCAAGATCCTCTCCAACGAGGTCACGGATACCGCTTGGGCCGCTTATCTGAAAGGCGATCGCGGTATCTTCTCGCGGCGCGCGGTGCGCCTGTTGGATACCGGCGAGGCGCGCGAAATCGTAGCGGAATATGAAAACAACAGCGAGTTCCGCGAACATGTGAACCGCTATGTTCATGACTTCGAGGCCATGTTGCGCCGGGTGCTCACGACACGAGACGGATCGCCGCTGGCGGTGACGCTGCTGTCCTCGGACAACGGCAAGCTCTACGTTGCACTCGCTCAGGCGATCGAGCGGTTGCGCTAAGCGCCGTTCGCGTTCCGGATCGATTCCGGTTTCAGGAAATCGAGAAAGTCCGAGCCGATCCAGCCATAGCTGTAATTCGCGTAGAAAAGCGCAAAGAAGATTGCGGCAAGGGCTGTCGTACGCACCACGATACGCCCTGCGCGAAACTGGTGCGGCGCGCTTTCGGCATGGCCCGGCTCCGGTTCGACCCCCATTTCACGATCGGTTCGAACGCCGAACGGCAGAACCATGAACAGGCACAGGAACCAGAAAAGGAAGAATATCGCGACGGCCGAAATCGCCTGCATGGTCAAACCTCCATCAGCGACACATTAACGACGGGCTTCTTGCCGGTCCAATGGGTGGCGGTCCGGCGTACGGCAAGGCGAACCGCCTCACGCAGTTTTTCGAAATCCTTGCCACCTTTACGCGCGGCATCGGCGGCGGCCGCAATCGCATCATCGATAAATTCGTCGCGATCTTCTTCGACCGGGACGCCCGCCATCGAGAAGCTCGGCATTCCGCGCAACTTACCCTGGCCATCCAGCGCAACCGTAACCGCGATAATCCCGCGCTGCGCGATACGGCGGCGCTCGTTCATCGCTTCCCCGTCGGCCGCGACGATTGTATCGCCATCGAGTACGAGGCGGCCGGTTCGCTCATGCCCGACGACCAAAGGCCCATCCGGGGCGAGCCGCACGACATCCCCATTCTGCTGGACGATCGTCTCGGGAATACCCTGCGCCGCGCCGAAACGTGCCTGCTCGGCCATGTGACGCCGCTCGCCATGCACAGGCACCAATATCTCCGGTCGGATCCAGCGATACATATCGGCCAGTTCCGGTCGCCCGGGATGGCCGGACACGTGCACATGAGCCTGACGATCGGTAATCATCGGAATTTGCCGCGCTGCCAGCGCGTTCTGGACGCGGCCGATCGCCAACTCATTGCCGGGTATCTGTTTGGAGCTGAAGACCACCAGATCGCCGCTGTCGAGTGTCAGCGGATGATTGTCCTCTGCGATCCGTGATAGCGCGGCGCGCGCTTCGCCCTGCCCGCCCGTGGCGATGATGAGCAATTCGCGCGGCGGCACGCGCATCGCTTCATCGAAATCGACCGTATCCGGGAAATCCTGCAAATAGCCGGCAGCCTGCGCGGTATCGAGTATTCGGTCGAGCGAGCGTCCGGCCACGCAGACCTTACGCCCTGTATCCTTCGCAATCCGGCCCAGGGTCTTGAGGCGTGCCGCATTGGAGGCGAACGTCGTCACCAGTACGCGCCCCTTCGCCTTACCGATAACCTTGGCGAGCCCCTCTTTGACGGCGCCTTCGCTCCCCGAGGCGGTTTCGTTGAACACGTTGGTCGAATCACATACCAATGCCAGCACACCGGCATCGCCGATCGCAGTCAGTTCTTCCGCGGTCGTCGGCGTGCCTGTCTGCGGATCGTCGTCGAGCTTCCAATCGCCGGTATGGAAAACGCGGCCATGCTCGGTTTCGATCACGAGCGCATTACCCTCGAGAATCGAGTGAGCCAGCGGAATATAGCGAAAATTGAACGGACCTATGTCGAAACCGTTATCGGGTTCGATCTCGTGAAGCTCGATCTCCTCGAGCAAACCGGCTTCCTCCAGTTTTCTGCGGATGAGACCAGCGGTGAATGCCGTGGCGTAAAGCGGTACGCCGAGATCGCCAGCCAGATACGGCAGCGCGCCGATATGGTCCTCATGCCCATGGGTCAACACGATGCCGAGCAGGTCGTCCGCGCGATCCTCGATGAATTCGAGGTCCGGAAGCACCAACTCTATCCCCGGATAATAGGGATCGCCGAAAGTCATGCCGCAATCGACCATAACCCATTTGCCCTGCGTGCCGTAGAGATTGACATTCATGCCGATCTCGCCCGACCCGCCAAGCGCGAGGAAAAGCAGTTCGTTTCCAGGAGTCATGCGGCCGATGTAGCCCTTCGATAGAGCATCGCCAGCCCCTTGATGGTGAGATCGGGCTCGATAACATCGAACACATCCGTATGCTGGTCGAAAAGCGCCGCCAGCCCGCCGGTCGAAACGACCTTGGCGGGGCGGCCGATCTCCGCGCGGGTGCGCGCAACGAGCCCTTCGATCATGGCGATATACCCCCAATATACCCCGATATGCATTTGGTCTTCGGTATTGGTGCCGATCACGGACCGGTCGCCCGGCGCTTCGATCGCGATGCGCGGCAGTTTGGCCGCGGCGCCGACCAGCGCATCGAGCGACAGATTGATGCCCGGCGCGATAATGCCGCCCTTATACGCCCCCTCATAATCCGCGACGTCGAAGGTCGTCGCGGTGCCGAAATCGATGATGATCAGATCTTCGGGATGCAGCGCATGGGCGGCGATCACATTGACTGCCCGGTCCGCGCCGAGGCTCGACGGCTCGTCGATATCGAGCGCTATACCCCATTCGACGGGCGCTTCACCTGCAACCAACGCTTCGACGTCGAAATATTTCGACGCCAGCACCTGAAGATTGTGCAGCGCGCGCGGAACGACCGTCGAGATGATCACGGCCTCGACATCGTCCGGCGTAGTTCCCTCGAGCGCCATGAGATTGTGTAGCCAGACCGCATATTCATCGCCGGTGCGCCGTGGGTCGGTCGCGATTCTCCATCGCGCGCTGATCTCGCCGTCCTCGACGAGCGCGAAGACGACATTGGTGTTTCCGGCATCGATAGCGAGCAGCATGAAAGAGCCTTCCGTTGCATCTCGTACTCCTGCGTAGGCAGGAGTCTAGGGCGGCAGATACTATCGCCTGCAGCTCTAG
This sequence comes from Pseudomonadota bacterium, assembly GCA_039180285.1. Taxonomy (GTDB): domain Bacteria; phylum Pseudomonadota; class Alphaproteobacteria; order Sphingomonadales; family Sphingomonadaceae; genus Parasphingopyxis. The sequence continues at coordinate 68,871 of JBCDDN010000009.1, forward strand.
GCTCCTGCCTACGCAGGAGCACGTTAAACCAAAAATACATCGCCCGCGTGCATGACATGGACGGACCCGTCCGCCAAGCGTAGACGCAGAGCGCCCTCTTCTGTCAGACCGTCGAACGTACCGGTCATGATCTCGCCAGACGGATCGTGGACCGTAAGCGAACTGCCTTGTGAGTGGGCATGCCGCAGCCAGTTTGCGAGGATTGGAGCGGGTCCGTGACTGCGCCATCCGCCGAGAAGCGCCGAAAAACGGCCGGCCAGATCGGCCAGAAAATCATCGGGCGAAGGCGCCGGACCATATGCGGCAAGGCTGGTGACGGGACGATCGAGATCGCCGGGATGATGCGCGAGATTGACGCCGACACCGATGACGATCGCGTCCGCCTCGCGCTCCAGCAAAATACCCGACAGCTTTTTGCCATCCAGAAAAAGATCATTGGGCCATTTCAAGAGGAGCTGGATTGCCTCCGGATCGTCTACGGTAAGAAGCGACAGACAATGCGAGACCGTTTGATACAAAGCGAGCGACGCCACGAAAGCGAGCGTCCCGGGTGCCGGATCGCCGTCGCGCAACCGGATCAGTCCGCTTGTGAAGAGATTGCCGGGTGGAGATTCCCATGTCCGCCCCTGCCGCCCTCGGCCGTCCGTCTGACGTTCGGCACGTAACCACAAGCCCTCAGGCTCCCCCTGTCGGGCCAACACCATCACATCGTCATTGGTCGAGCCGGTTTCGGCGACTGTCTGAATACGGATATTCAGAACCCGATCATCCTAAAACAGGGCCGCCGCCGCATTTCCCGCCGTCAGCGCGAGAAACGGTACGAGCAGATAACCGAGCGGCGAAACGGCCGCGGCGGTCACCGCGATCAAACCGTTTTCGAGGACGGAGTTGGCCGGCGCATAGGCCGGTGCGGCATCGTCGAAATACATCGTCTTGATGATACGTAGATAGTAATAGGCCCCGATCACCGACAGTGCGATACCGATTACCGCAAGCGGGAAAAGACCCGCGGCCACGGCGGCGTCGAAAACGAGAAACTTGCCCCAGAAACCGAGCAATGGCGGGATACCGGCAAGGCTGAACATGAAGATCGCAAAGGCGGCGGCGAGCGCGGGCTGCGATTTCGAGAGTCCGGCTAGGCTCGCAATATCTTCGACCGGACGACCGTTCGCATCGCGCATCTGGAGGACGCATAGGAAGCTGCCCAAGGTCATCACCAGATAAATCGCCATATAGGACATGGTGGCGGCGACGCCGGCCTGGGTGCCCGCGGCAAGGCCGATCAGTGCGAAGCCGATATTGTTGATCGAACTATAGGCGAGCAGGCGTTTGACATTGGACTGACCGATCGCGGCCACGGCTCCGAGTGCGATCGAGCCAAGCGCCACAAAGATCACGATTTGCTGCCAGGCATCCGTCGCCGGTCCCAGTGCATCGAACATCACGCGGATCGAAAGGGCGACGGCCGCGATCTTGGGTGCGGATGCGAAGAAGGCGGTCACCGGTGTCGGCGCGCCCTCATACACGTCCGGCGTCCACATATGGAACGGCACGGCGCTGATCTTGAAGGCCAGGCCCGCCAGCACGAAGACCAGACCGAACAGTTCGCCCGTCGACATGCCCGCAGCCATCGCGGTGGCGATCCCGGCATAGCTGGTCGTGCCGGTAAAGCCGTAGAGCAGCGACACACCATAGAGCAGAATACCGCTCGCCAAGGCGCCAAGAACGAAATATTTGAGGCCCGCCTCGGCCGAACGCGTGTCGCGCCGCATGAAGCTTGCCAGCACATAAGCGGCAAGGCTCTGCATCTCGAGGCCGATATAGAGCAGCATCAAATCGGCTGAGGACACCATGAATCCCATGCCGAGTGCCGCAAACAGGATCAGCACCGGATATTCGGGCCGCATTTCGCTGCGCCGGTCGAAAAAGCGCGGCGCCATAAGGATGGCGATGGCGGCCGAAGCGTAGATCAGCACCTTCGAGAAGGTCGAAAAGGCGTCGGCCACATAGAGACCGCCGAACACTGCGCCGCCATTCCCGGCGGGACCGAGCAGCGAGAGACCGCAGGCGATGAGCATCAACACCGCATAGATGCTGACCCGGCGACCGACATCGGGCTTCTTGCTGAATGCACCGACGAGCAGCAAATCGGTAGCGCCGAGTGTCAGGATTAACTCGGGCGCGACGACGAGAAGGCTTTCGAGCGTGGTCATCAGTGCGCGCCCTCCCCGCCATGGTCGCCGCCATGACCGTCACCATGTTCGGCTTCGAGCACCATGCCGGCCCCCATGGCGAGCTGCGCATCGCCGGGCGGGTTGGCGCGCTCGATACGCGTCAGCAAGGTGCCGACATCATCGCGGATCGGCGCGAGGAAGCTTTCGGGATAGACGCCCATCCACAGGACGACCGCCGCGATCGGGCCGAGCGTCGCGATCTCGCGAACGGACAGGTCCGGCATCGCCTTCACATCTTCCTTTTCGAGGTTGCCGTAACAGATGCGCCAGTAGAGATAGAGCATATATGCCGCGCCGAGGATGATCCCGGTCGTGCACACGAACGCGACCCAGCTGTTCGCCTCATAGGCACCGACCAGTGCCAGAAACTCGCCGACGAAACCGCTCGTGCCGGGCAAGCCGATCGAAGCCATAGTAAACAGCATGAAGAGGATTGCATATTTGGGCATATTGTCGCTGAGCCCGCCATAGCGCTCGATCTCGCGCGTATGTAGCCGGTCGTAGATTACGCCGACCCACAGGAACAGCGCGCCCCATACGAAGCAGTGGCTTAGCAAGAAGATCATCGCGCCCACGATGCCCTGCCGGTTGAAGGCGAACAGCCC
>JBCDDN010000010.1:0-69319 GCA_039180285.1 Pseudomonadota bacterium
CGGCGCGGCGCGAGGGTTTCGCTTTCGCGATCCGTTCGATCGCAGTTCGAACGGGATGACGGATACGCCCGGTTCCGGCGATCAGTTTCTCGGGATCGGCGACGGGCAGACGATGCGTTTCGCGTTGGTCAAACGCTATGGCGCGGAAGCGGATCAGCAGGTTCGGCCGATCACCCATCCGGTGCCCGGATCGGTCCGCGTCTCGGTTGGCGGCGTGGAACGGACGAGCGGCTGGGCGCCCGAGGCGGGCGAGATCCGGTTCGATGCGCCGCCGGCTGCCGATGCCGAAATTCGCGCCGGTTATTTGTTCGACGTTCCGGTGCGCTTCGCCGAAGACCGCCTCGAAATCAGCCGCGCGACATTTCTGGCGGGCGAGGCGGTCAGCGTGCCGCTGATCGAAATCCGGGCCGATTGATGGCGGATTTTCTCGAAGGTTCGCTGACGACCGTGGCCTTTTGCTGGCGGCTTGCCCGGCGCGACGGGGTGACGCTCGGCTTTACGACGCACGACCGCGATCTGACGATCGACGGGCTTGCCTATCGGGCCGCGCCGGGGATGCTGCCATCGGCGGTCAATCTCAGCGACGGGCTGGAGGCGGACTCGATGGATGTCTCCGGCGCCCTGAGCAGCGATGCCATCACCGCCGACGATCTGCGGGCGGGGCGATGGGACGGCGCGGCGGTCGCGCTTTTCGTGACCGACTGGACGGCGCCCGACATGGCCACGGTAGCGGTGGCGCATGGCGAACTCGGCGCGGTTTCGGTGGAGGGCGGGGCGTTCACCGCCGAGTTGCGAGGGCCGGCGGCGACGCTCGACCGACCGGTCAACGAGGCGACATCGCCCGAATGCCGTGCGCGGTTCGGCGATCGGCGCTGCCGGATCGATCTCGCTTCGCGGACGCGGATCACCGAAATCGCGGCCGTGATCGACGAACGGACGGTGGATGTAGCGAGCGCCCAGGGTATGGCCAACGCCTATGGCTATGGCCGGTTGCGCTGGATCGGCGGCGAAAATGGCGGCCTTTCCAGCGCGATCCTGCGGTCCGCAGGCAATCGGCTCACCCTTCGCGAGGCACCGCCATTCGCGATTGCGGCCGGCACATCGATCGAGATCGTCGAGGGTTGCGACCGCAGTTTTGCGACCTGCCGGGACCGTTTTGCCAATGCCGAGAATTTCCGGGGCGAGCCTCATCTGCCCGGTAACGACCTGCTGACACGCTATCCGGGAGCGAGCTGATGCGGACCGAGGCATCGGTCGCCGGCCGGATCGTCCGGGCCGCCCGTAGCTGCACCGGTGCGCGCTTCCGGCCGCAGGGACGCGACCCGGCGATCGGTCTCGACTGCATCGGGCTCGCCGCTTTCGCCTATCGGGCCGCCGACGCGCGGCCCGTGCTGCCCTCGGGCTATACGTTGCGCGGCGGTGACGTGCGCAGTGCGCATGACTGGCTCATGGCTAGCGGCTTCCATCGCATTGCCGACGCCGCTGCGAGGGTCGGCGATCTGTTGCTCCTGAGACCCGGCGCCCGTCAGCTGCATCTGGCCGTCCATAGCGGGACGGGTTTCATTCACGCGGATCTCGGCCTGCGCCGCGTCGTCGAAACACCGGGCGCGCCGGGCTGGCCGATTTTGAGCGTCTGGCGCTGGCGACCGGATCCGCGCGAAGAAGAGGTTTGAGCCATGGCCACATTGATATTGAGCACGGCGGGCAGCCTGTTATTCGGCCCGGTCGGCGGATCGATCGGCGCGATCATAGGCCAGCAGGTCGATAACACGCTGTTCAAGCCCAAAGGCCGGGAAGGGCCGCGCCTCAACGATCTGCGGTTGCAGACATCGGCCTACGGCACACCGCTCCCCAAAATCTTCGGTACGATGCGCGTGGCCGGCACCGTGGTCTGGGCCACCGACCTGCAGGAAGACCGCAACCGGGAGGGTGGCGGCAAGGGGCGGCCGAGCACGACCACCTACAGTTATAGTGCGTCCTTCGCCGTCGCCCTGTCGGCGAGGCCGATCCGCGCCGTTCGTCGCATTTGGGCCGACGGAAAATTGCTGCGCGGCGCGGCGGGCGATTTCAAGAGCGAGACTGGGCTTCGGCTCTATCTGGGCGAGGAGGATCAGGCCGTCGATCCGTTGATCGCGTCGGCCGAAGGGGCGGCGGGAACGCCGGCCTATCGCGGCCTGGCGCTGGCGGTGTTTGAAAATTGCCAGCTTGCCGATTTTGGCAACCGCATCCCGTCGCTGACCTTCGAGCTCGAGGCGGATAGCGGGAGCGTTTCCTTCGCCGACATAGTCGGGGAATTAGGAGACGGCGACATCGTGTCGGACAGCGATACCGCGCTCACCGGCTATGCCGCCCATGGCGAAAGCCTGCGCGCCGCCATCGAATCGCTCACGGCTGCGCTGCCGCATTATCGCCGGGACGATCCGAGCCGATTGTTTTTCTCCAACGCCGTCGGCCCCGCCGTTTCTCTCGATGCAGACACGCTGGGGGCGCAAGCGGGCGAGCAGGGCGATCATCGATACCGAACGGACAGGCAAGGGGCCGACCGGGCGGCCCGCGAAATCGTCCTGCGCTATTACGAACCGGCGCGCGACTATCAGACCGGCGTCCAGCGCGCCTGGATGGACGGACCGCTGCGCTCCGTCGAACGGATCGATCTGCCCGCGACGCTTTCCGCGGGCCGCGCCAAGGCGATCGCCGAATCCCGGCTCGAGCGGCGCTGGATCGAACAGGCGGCGGCCACGATCCGCCTGCCGTGGTCGGGGCTCACCCTGCGGCCCGGCGATATCGTGCGGATACCGGACATTGCAGGCGAATGGCGGGTGGCCGGTTTCGGGCTGGAGCGGATGGCGGTCTCGCTCGATCTTGTGCGGATCGGATCGGCCGGTCCGGCGTTCGCCGATACCGCGTCGCCCGGTCGCATTGTCTCGGACCCGGATCTGGAGCACGGCCCGACCCGCTTGCACTTGCTCGATCTTCCGGCGCTCGACGAAAGCCTTCATGCGGTGCCGCAACTGCTTGCCGTTGCGGCCGGTGTGTCGTCCGGCTGGCGTTCGGCCGCGCTAGAGGCCAGTTTCGACGGCGGCGCGACATTCGAATCGCTGGGCCGCACGGCGGCGCCCGCGATCCTGGGCGAGGCGCGCTATACTTTGGGCCCGTCGCAATCCGCCATGTTCGATGCGCGCACCGCCGTCGAGGTCGAGCTGCTGCACGAGGATATGTGGCTGACCGGCGTTGGCGATGAAGCGTTGGCGGGTGGAGCCAATCTCGCGCTGCTCGGCGATGAGCTCTTCCAGTTCGGTCTTGCGGAAGCGCTCGGCGCCAACCGGTTTCGCCTCTCCCGCTTGCTGCGGGGGCGGCGCGGTACCGAATGGGCGATGGCAGGCCATGCAGCCGGCGAGCGCTTCGTCCTGGTCGACGCCGGCGCCGCCAAGACGTTGAACGCACCGGCATCGGCGCTCGGCGGATCGGTCGAATTGCTGGCTACCGGACTTGGCGAGGCCGATTCTCCGGTCTCGGCGAGCGCGCTTATTGTCGGCCGGTCGGTTCGTCCGCCCGCGCCGGTTCATCTGTCCGCCGAACGCCGCGCCGATGGCGGCGTTCGCTTCGCATGGGTCAGGCGCAGCCGTCTCGGCTGGGCCTGGACGTCCGGCAGCGATGTACCGCTGGCGGAGGAAGCCGAGCGGTGGCGGATCGTGATCACGCCGGCATCAGGCACGGCCCGAACCGTCGAAACAGCTGCGGCGGAATATGTTTACGGCGCGGCGGAGCAACTGGCGGACGGCACGGAAGCGGTCGCCGATTTCACGATTGCGGTCGTGCAGCTCGGCACGATTGCCGAATCATATCCACCCGCCCGGGCCGCCTTCACGCTTTGACATAGGAGCACCAACCATGAGCGATACAACCGCGCGTTTTGGCCTGCCATTCATCCAGCCGGGGCAGGCGCAGAAGGAAGTTTTCCACAACGAGGCGCTCGCTCTGCTCGATGCTGCCGTACATCCGACGGCGGAGAGCCGGGGCGACAACGTGCCGCCGGCGATTCCCGTCGAGGGCCGGAGCTGGATCGTCGGAACCGCGCCCACCGGGGAGTGGGACGGTCATGCAAATGATCTTGCGACCTGGACTGCCGGGGGCTGGCGTTTTGTCGCACCGATCGAAGGGATGCGGATTTGGCGTCGCGACGCAGGTTTTTTTTCATTTTGGACGGGGGCGAGCTGGCGCGATGGCGAGGTAGTCGGCGATCTTCTTGTAATCGCTGGGAAAACTGTTGTCGGGCCACAACAATCCGCTATCGGAGAGCCGATCGGAGGCTCCACCGTGGACGGCGAAGCCCGGGCAGCGGTCGTTTCCATACTCGCCGCGCTGCGCGCTCACGGTCTGATCGCGACATGATCTTTCCAAAAATCACAATTAAATAACCAACTTCACTTGCCACTATGCAACCTTCACGTCATAGAAGCGTTAGGTACTCTGTTGCTGGATTCCGTAGTCCATGCGCTGTGTCATTTGACGGTGCGGATGCGGCATTTTGGCAACAGAAAGGCCAATTGTCCGCTTGCGCGGTCGGTATGGTTTCGATAATGGTTTTGGTATTCCTACGCTAGGAATTTGTAAGAAAGGGGAAAGTTATGCGCAAGTTCGCCATCAAAGCGGCGCTCGCGACAACCGCGCTCACCGTGGCGGCTACGCCAGCGCTGGCTCGCGACGATTCTTGGTACATCGGTGCAGAAGCCGGTGGTACGATCATCAGCAATGCTGACATTGATGTCACCAATTCGGCCGGTGTGTTCACCAACAATGCATATAGCGTCAACACGGAGCCTGGCTTCGACGTTGGCGGCATTCTCGGCTACGATTTCGGCTGGTTCCGTCTGGAAGCCGACGTTTCGTATCGCCGTGCCGAAGTTACCGGTATCGAGCAAAATCTCGGTTCCCGTCTGCCGATCGCGGGTACGCCCCGCGCTGACGGTGGCGTAAACTACAACCCGGGCGGCCCGAATGGCGCGCCTCCGGGCAACCCTTTCCAGTGGAACGGTGCTCAGGGTAGCGTTCGCATCCTGGCGTTCATGGCTAACGGTCTTCTCGACTTCGGCGATGACGATGGTTTCCAGGGTTATATCGGTGGTGGTGTCGGCATCGCCCGCACCAGCTTCGATGGTATCCGCGTTACGGATGCCGCTCCGGTTATCACCGACGATTCGGACTCAGGCTTCGCCTGGCAACTCGTTGCCGGCGTGCGCTATCCGCTTTCCCGGAATTTCGACATCGGTGTGAAGTATCGCTTCTTCAATCATGACGATGTTGGAACGAACAGCTTCTACAGCACGTCGGACGAAACGGATGTCCGGTCGCACAGTGCGTTGGTTACGCTGACCTATAACTTTGGTTCGCCGCCGCCGCCCCCGCCGCCGCCTCCGCCTCCTCCGCCGCCGCCTCCGCCGCCCCCACCGCCGCCGCCGCCTCCGCCGGCGTGTGAGCCTGGGCCGTTCCTGGTCTTCTTCGACTGGGATCAGTCGGACATCCGTCCGGACGCGGCATCGGTGCTTGATGCGGTTGCTGCCCAGTATCAGACCGGTCGTTGCCCGACCTCGGTCATGCTTGCTGGTCACGCTGACCGTTCGGGTTCGGCCACCTACAATGTTGGTCTGTCCGAGCGTCGTAACGCTTCGGTCCGTGCATATCTCGCTTCGCGCGGTGTTCCGGACGGTGCGATGTCGAGCGAAGCCTTCGGTGAGAGCCGGCCGCTGGTCGACACCGCCGACGGGGTTCGCGAACAGCAGAACCGTCGCGTTGAGATCACTTACGGCCCCGGCATGTAAGGATCGGCGCGAGCCACACAGAAGAGGGGCTGGTCTTGCGACCGGCCCCTTTTTCTTTGCCTAGTCGCAGAAGACCAACTCTCCGCCCGGATACTGTATCGAAGCTGCTGGTCAGAGCTGCGTGAAAATATCGAGCGTGCGGTCGATCATCCGCTCCATGGAAAAATGATCGCTGGCCCAGTTCCGCACGCTGGCGCGCGCGCCATCGAGCGCCGGCGCATTGCCGGTCGCCAGATTCGCAAGATGACGGGCAGCCTCTTCCGGATCGGGCATTTCGGCGTCGGCCAGGATATGATTGGCCGGATGCGGTGCGACGGCCTCCGCTGCGCCGCCTGCCGGTGTCGTAACCACGGGTAGACCGGCGAGCTGCGCTTCGATCAACGCGTTGGGCACGCCCTCGTGACGCGATGTCAGTGCCAGCGCGTCCATTTTTCCCAGCCAGAAACCGATATGCGTCGTGCGGCCGACGAACAGGGTTCGCTCGGCAATGCCCGCATTGCGGGCGAATTCCTCCGCCGCGCTCCGCAGCGGGCCACTGCCGGCGATCACGAACCGGGCGTCAGGGACATGCGGGGCGAGCGCCGCGCAGATCTCCAGCCAGAAAAGCGGCCGCTTATTGTCGTCGAACCGCATAACGCCGCCCAGGACGAAGCCTTTCCGTCCCGTCCGCATGTCGAACATGTCCCAGCGATCATGCTCCTCGTCCGGCGCTTCGGCCGGTAAGGGCTCCACGCCATTGGCGACCGTCATTACGCTGTGCCGGGGCAGTCCGAGCCAATCCTCATACGCCCGGCCAGCCACGCGCGAGTTCGCCGTCAGGGACACACCCGCCGCCGCCAGCAGGCCGCGATAGAGCACCTCCTGCTCGGGTTTCTGCCGATCGGTCCGCCGGTTGGGCGGCATAGTGCGCACATTGAGAATGATGCGCGGCACATTGGCCATCAGCGCGGCGAGGCCCGCAGCGAAGATCATGCCGTCCTGCCATATCTGTACCACATCCGGCGCTTCGTAACGCAATGTCTCGGTCAGTTTGACGACACCCTCTCGCATCCGCGGCGGCAGCAGTTCGACGAGTTCGCGATGCGGCCAGAAGAGACTGGTATCGGGAGTGCCGCCCCAGGCGGGCGCCGCCAGATAGTCGGCGACCCGAATACCGGCCGTTTCGAGCCGGGCAAGGTAGAAATCGTTGCCGCGCCGGCGATCGAGCTTGCGGCAGTAGATGCTGACTGGGCCGTAAATCCCGTCTCGATCGTTTGCGCGGGCCGTCAGTCCGAGCGCTGTATTGGCGAGCTGTCGTTCCGCGCCGCCGCCGCCCAGCGTTCCGCCGATCAATACGACCCCGCCCACCGCATCCTCAAGGCGGACGGAGGGGCGGGCTTCGCGCCTCTCCATAGCCGCGGCGAGCAAGGTATCGAGAGCGGCGACGCTTGGCGGCCCCGCGGCATGCGGTCCGCTGAACAAGGTTGCCGCCTGGCGGATATTGGCCGCCAGCAAAGGTGCGGCCGACTGCGCTTCGGTCGACTCCAGCATGGCGAGCGCCTCGTCGAAACGGCCCGCCATACGCAGCAATTGCGCCTGCTCGATTGCGATCTCGGTACCGAGTGGGCCGGCATCGGTGCGTTCCAATAGAGCGAGAGCTGCGTCGCGATCACCGAGAAGGGCGAGGCATCGCGCAACCAGCAGCGCACTTGACGCGTCGCTCGCAGGATCCGCGTTGCCGCAGTGGCTTGCGAGAATTTCGGACGCCGTATCCGGGCCGAAAGCCTTCAGAACAGTCCGAAGATATTGCGGGAAGATGTTGTAGGAATTGGGAAATCTTTCGACCATTCCCCGCCAGCACAGCCGTGCCATCTCGGCGTCGCCCGACAGAGAGATCAGCCGTCCGACATGATATTGCAATTGCTCGCTATCCGGAAACTGCACGGCGAGGTCGATCGCCCGGGACACCAGCCAGGGAGTGAAATCGCCGCGGTCCGCTTCGTCGACCAACGCAGTGGCTTCGGCATGGGCATCGGATTCCGAAAGGATCGCGGCAACCGGATCGCTATCCATGCGAGCCAATGCGCCGGTCAACGGGTCGGTGGCCGGGACGGGGTCATGTGCCGTTCGGGTCGGGCGTTGCGCGGAGACGGGTAAGCTGCCAGTCACGGTCCTCGCCATAGAATGCGCGCGCGCGCGCCGCAAACGCGAAAGGGAAGGCGAATTCTGAAACGGTTTCCGAGCGATAGCCTTGTCGAGCGTCTCGCGGTTTCGTCTCCGATGCCGCTAAGCCGCTGGGCAAGCCGTAAAGCGGCCGACCGGTCGATGCATTGGGCAGCGCTCAAAAGAGGGGCCGAGGATCCCTATGTGCTCGCCCGGTTGGGCTTGTATCCGCTCGCGATGCACTATTCGCCGGAAGATGCGATGTCGCAGATCGGACGCGATCTGGCGGCCGCGGCGCTGGGCCAGGCGGACGCTCACACGCTGTCATCTCTGAGAGCGCTCCCGTCCGGCAAGCGCCGGTTCGCTGCGCGATTGCTCGCTCTGCAGGATTGCGAAGCGGCGCTTTCCTTGCTCGGCGAGAGCGATGTCGCGGCAACGGCTGCTTGCCTGCTCGCGCTTGACCGGCCCGAAGACGCGCGATTGCGGTCGACCGGCGGGCCGCAGGCTTCGCGAGAAAACGCTGCGATACATGCGCATATCGAGGTCAGCGCCGGGAACTACGCTGCCGCTCGGGCAGCGTTGAACGCGATGTTCGGACATGACGGATTGAGCGCGCCGTTGCCGGTCGCCGACACGGAGTTCGGTATCGACGATCTGCGCGGATCGACGCAGGCCATCTGCACTGGCCCCAAAATATCGGTCGTCATCCCTTACCATGACGATGCCGCAACGCTGGAAACGGCCATTCGTTCGATTGCCGGCCAAAGCTGGCGCAATCTCGAAATATTGCTGGTCGACGATCGGTCGCAGGATTCGGGGCCGGCGATCGTGCACCGCCTGGCCGAGGCGGACGATCGAATCGTCGCGCTCGCCAATCGGCGGACGCCCGGCGTTTATGGCGCGCGCAACACGGCGATCGATGCGGCGACGGGCGATTATCTGACATTTCTCGACGCCGACGACTGGTCGCCCGTCGAGCGCATAGCGCGCCAGCTTGATGGTCTGGGTCCGGCTGCGCTCGGTATCGCCAACCATATCCGGATGGATGAACGGGGGCGGCCGATCGCCCCGCGCGTCTTCCCGCTGGTGCGCCCCGTTCCGATCACGGCGTTTGTGCGCCGGGAAACGCTTTTGGCGGCGGGACCGTTTGAAGAAGTCGAAACCGGTGCGGATTCGGAGATGCTCGCCCGGCTCGAGATGGCGCACGGAAAGGCGGCGGTGCGGCGCGATCCGGCCGTATTGTTGGTGGCGCGTTGGCGCACGGGTTCGCTCAGCCGCGACGCGGAGGGCGGTCTGCTGGGTATGGAACGCCATGAGTATCGCGCGAACTGGATGTTTCGTCATGCGGGACGCGAAGCCCCACGCTTGCCAGCAGAGCCGAGCGCGGAATAGACACGCGGCGAACGGAAATCGAGGACGAGGCCGATTAGCGATACCGACAACAATGAGGATACTGCGCCTCCGGACGCCGAGCTTGCGGCTGAGCGGGCCGCGCGCGAGGCGGCCGAACGGCAGATATTGGCGCTGACGACCGAGAAGCGGGCACTCGAATATCGGGTGATCAACGCCAACCGGACTCTTGCATATGGACTCGGCCGCGCGCTCATCGAGGCGCGGAGTTTGAAGGGGCTGATCGCCTTGCCCGGCAAGATTCGCCGGCTCAGCTCCAAACAAAAAGCCAAGCGTCGCGAACGCGTACCCAACAGCTTTGCCGACGACATCGGCGAGCGGCTCCGGCTTGTCGATCCGGCGCTGGATCAGGCCGGCGAACAGGGCATCGAGGCGGCCGCCATATGGATCCGTTCCGAGAAGGCGTCATCCAGCGCAAAGGCGCGGGCACTGACCGAGCTGGCCCATTGGGTGGTGGACCGCGACGTGCGACTGGCGGCCAGCCTCGGAATTGAGGCTTTGGCGCTCGATCCGAAGGAGCATCGGCTGTTGGCTCTGGCATTGCGTTTGAGAGATGCCGGCCAAGTGCGTGTGCCGGCGGAACTGTGCACGGCGATCGTGGATCGGCAGTCTCTATCGCCCGGTCAACGGGTCTTGTGCGAATTGCTGATCGAGGATGCCGCGATTCTGGAAACCGGCGTCTGGGCCGGCTCGTCCGATCCGGTCGATCGGAGCGACGCCGAGGGTGCGGGTGTTGCGATACTCTGCCCGCCGCGCTGGGCGGGATCATCGCGCGTTAAGGCCGCGCAGGACGCGGCGGTATCGGCGGGCTTGGTGCCGACGATCCGCATGACCTTCGACGATGCCGATCTGGCGAAGAATTCAATCGTGCATATCTTCGCCGATTCAGTCGGCAGTGCCTGCGATGCGGCGTTCAAAGCAGCCGGGCATGGAGGCAGGATCATCCTCGATATCGCAAATCCGCCTGGTACCGTGCTGGATATGAGCGGTAGCGAGCGAGCCGCCGTCGAGACGGCCCGGCTGAAAGGCGTCGCTGCGCTTTCCCGGATGGTCATCGCGCGCAGCTCGGCCGCGGCCCGCCAGTTGCAGCAGCTCGGCATTGCCCATGCAATCGTGCCGGATGCCGGTGCGGAAACGCAGCCGGAACCTGCCCCCGCAACCGTTTCCGCGGCCTTTGTCGAATATGGCGCCGCGCCGGGCACACGCACCATCGCGATGGCCGCGACACTGGACGAAGATGCGAATCTTCTGCGATGCTTGGAAACATTCGCCGCGATCGCCGAGGAAACGGATCAACTCCTCGTCTTCGGAAAGGGACGCTATGCCTCCATCCTCGCGCACCGAGTCGGCACATTGGGTATCGCAAGCCGGGTGCATTTCGTCGGACTTCCGCCCCAACAGCGCTGGCCCGCGCTGCTGACCGGGCTTGAGCTGATGGTTTTTCCGAGCGCTCTCGACGAGCCGCTGGGTTCGGAGATTCCGGCGCTGTTGGTGCAGGCCATCGATCGGAATCGACCCGTTCTCGCGAGCGAAACCGCGTGGAATGCCCAGGCCAGCTGGCAACGCGATTCCACCGCAACGCTCGATGAGAATGGCGATTGGGCAGATCAGATGCGGGCCATGCTGGCGATGGCAATCGCTCCGGATATGGAGTCGATCACCGGCGAATCGATGGTTGATATCTATAAAGCTATCGTTAAATCCTTGTAATATAATAAGTATATTGACCGGGGTGGCGCTCGGATATCGGCTCATGTAACAGCGCAACAGCCATTTTTTGGGACGATTGTAATGCGTATTGCGATGATCGGGACGGGCTATGTCGGCCTTGTTTCCGGAGCCTGCTTTTCGGATTTTGGCCACCAAGTCATCTGCGTCGACAAGGACGCGGACAAGATCGCGGCTCTCGAAGACGGTGTGATGCCGATTTACGAGCCCGGTCTCGATGCGCTGGTTGAACATAATGCGCGCGGCGGCCGGCTGTCCTTCACGACCGACCTGGCCGAAGGCGTCGCCGGGGCCGATGCGGTGTTCATCGCCGTGGGCACGCCATCGCGGCGCGGCGACGGCCATGCCGACCTGTCCTATGTGTATGCCGCGGCCAAAGAGATCGCCGCCGCGCTCACCGGCCCCGCGGTCGTCGTCACCAAATCGACCGTCCCCGTCGGAACCGGAGACGAGGTGGAACGGTTGATCCGCGAAACCGCGCCGAACGGAGAGGTGTCGGTGGCATCCAATCCGGAATTTCTGCGCGAAGGCGCGGCGATAACCGACTTCAAGCATCCGGATCGCATCGTCGTCGGCGTCGAAGACGATCATGCGCGGGACGTGCTCGAAGCGATCTATCGTCCGCTCAACCTCAACAAGGCGCCGTTACTGTTCACGACGCGCCGCACGGCTGAAGTGATCAAATCTGCGGCGAATGCGTTTCTGGCGACGAAGATCACCTTCATCAACGAGGTTGCCGATTTGTGCGAAGCGGTGGGCGCGGATGTCCAGTCCGTGTCACGCGGGATCGGGCTCGACAATCGGATCGGCCCCAAATTCCTGCATGCCGGACCCGGCTATGGCGGGTCCTGTTTTCCGAAGGATACCCTGGCGCTGCTGAAAACTGCGGAAGACGAGCAGGTGCCGCTCAGGATCGTGGAATCGGTCGTGAAGGTAAACGATGCGCGCAAACGGGCCATGGGCCGCAAGATCGTGCGGGCGATGAACGGGGAGGTGCGCGGCAAGACGGTGGCGCTGCTTGGCCTCACATTCAAGCCAAATACGGACGATATGCGCGATTCGCCGTCGATCGCGATCGTTCAGGCGCTTCAGGACGAAGGCGCCACGGTGCGCGCCTACGATCCGGAGGGGATGGAGCAAGCACGAGCG
Source organism: Pseudomonadota bacterium (assembly GCA_039180285.1). Classification (GTDB taxonomy): domain Bacteria; phylum Pseudomonadota; class Alphaproteobacteria; order Sphingomonadales; family Sphingomonadaceae; genus Parasphingopyxis. Next base: position 12,249 of record JBCDDN010000010.1, read on the forward strand.
GTCCTGGACGATGTCGATTTTCGCACCGACCCCTACGATGCGGCAGACGGCGCCGACGCGCTCGTCATCGTGACCGAATGGGATCAGTTTCGCGCATTGGATCTCAAGCGGATCGCCAGAATGCTCGTGCAGCCTTTGCTCGTCGATCTGAGGAACATCTATTCGCCTGACGAGGCCGACAATGCCGGGCTGCGCTATGTCGGCATCGGCCAGGTGAATGAAGCGGCCTGAGGATCATGGCCAAACAGCTCCCCACCAGCGAAGGATATGCCGCTCCCTTCAGCACGCGCTGGTTTGCTGAGCTGGGGCAATGCCTTACGATCATGGTGCGCGTGATTTTTGCGGTCATTCTTCGTGAGTCGCGAACGCGCTACGGCAACTCCAATATCGGTTATGCCTGGGCCATCATCGACCCGCTCGTTACGCTTGCCGTTTTCGTGGGAGCGTTTTCGGCGCTGGGTCGATCGTCGCCGGTAGCGGCGCCGATCACGGTCTTTTTCGTAACTGGGATCATACCGCTCTTTTTCTGGCGCGGAGCGGTGGGGCAGGCGGCGAATGCGATTAGCGCCAGTCTGGGCCTGTTGAGCTATCCGCAGGTAATGCCCGCTGACATCATCATCGCCCGGCTTCTGCTCGAAGCTGCGACGACGGTGATCGTCTTTTTCCTCTTTCTGATCGGTTTGAACATCCTGATAGGCGTTTCGCCGAGCTGGTTCTTTGGCGATCCGCTCCAGCTGCTCCTTGCAAGTCTGGGCCTGTTCTATTTCACAATCGGATCGGCTTTCCTCAGTTCCAGCCTGGCCCGTATTTTGCCCATTTGGAAGAATATCTGGGGCTATATGAGCCGTCCGATATGGTTGCTGTCCGGCTTGTTCTTCACGCTCGAACAGCTGCCGACCGGCATCCGCGCGTACATGACGTACAATCCGGTCGCGCACATGGTCGAATGGTTCCGATCCGCCGCCATTCCCACATTTGACAGCCAAGCCTATTCGATCTTTTATCCCATGGCGTTTGCGACCATCGCACTCATCATCGGACTGGTGATAGACCGGATGTTGTTGCTCACGGGCGACGAAGAGATTGTTAGCTAAGCCCGATGACCATTGAACTGCGCAACGTCACCAAAACCTACCGTTCGCGGCGCACGGGCCGGAAAACCGTGTTGCATGACATCAATGCGGTTTTCGAACGTGGTCATAGCTATGGCATATTGGGCGTGAACGGAGCGGGCAAATCCACCTTGCTGCGGATTATCTGCGGAGCGGAACGGCCGACATTCGGCGAAGTGCGCAAAGACGTCTCTATCAGTTGGCGGCTGGGCTTCGCCTCGTCTTTCAACAGTTCGCTGACGGGGATGGAGAATCTCCGTTTCGTCTGCCGGATCTATAATGCGAATATTCAGGAAGTATCAGATTTCGTGGAAGATTTTGCCGAGATCGGGAATGCGATCCACGAGCCCGTGCGCAACTATTCGTCCGGAATGCGGTCGCGATTGGCATTCGGGCTCAGCATGGCTATCAAGTTCCAAGTGTATGTGATCGACGAAGCGCTGGCCGCCGGCGATTTCACCTTTCAAGAGAAAGCCAAAGCCGAGTTTGAACGGCGCAGGAAAGAGTCGGATATTTTGTTGACGTCGCATATGCCAAAAGCCATCGAAGAATATTGTGATCGTGCTGGCGTTGTTCATCATGGGCGATTGGAGATGTTCGACAGCGTCGAAGAAGCGACAGACTATTACGAGCAGGTCACACGAAAATGAATCGGGCGGAGATTATCGAACGCACACGGGACTGGTTCCGTATAAGCCCCGAAGAGGCCGATGACAGGCACGCCCGCCGACGCCTGCGTTTCCGCATCATAGCTGCTGGCATCCTGATTCCGACACTGCTGGTTTTCATCTATTATGCACTTCTCGCGCGGCCCGAATATGATACCGAAATGATGTTCACGATCCAAGGGCTCGAACAGCAGCAACCGGATTTGCTTGGCGGTATCGGCCTCCCGGCGATTTCGGCGACAACCAACGATGGGTTGGTGGTAACGGAGTTCGTGACGTCGAGCGCATTGGTCCGGCGGTTGGAAGAAGATTACGGTTTTGATGCGGCATATGGAGGCTGGAGTGCGGACCCGTTCGCATGGATGTCGCCGTCGGCGGCGATCGAATCGAAGACGCGGTACTGGCAAGGACAGGTCGCGGCTGCTTATGACGCGACTTCGAAAATCATTACGGTAAACGTGCGCGCCTATACCCCCGAGGATTCGCTTCGATTGGCGCAGGGCGTGCTGACGGAAACGGAAAATGTGGTCAATGCGCTGAACGGCCGGGTTCAGGACGAGGCGGTTCGGGTTGCCGGTGAGGAAGTCGCAGCGCGGCGCGAAGCCTATAACGAGGCGCGGCAAAGGGTAATTGCGTCGCGCGCAAATCGGGCAACCACGCTGGAAGGCGAGGCGGCCCAGCAAGTGGGCCTGGTCGGCCAGATCGAGGGTCAGCTCGCCAACGCACGGGTCGAACGCGCGGCCGCGATTGCGCAGTTCCGACCGAACTCTCCGCAGATACGGGCGATGGACGAACGGATCGCCGCTCTCGAAGCGCAACGCCGGGAAGCGCTGGAGGATGCGCGCGGTGGCTTCGGCGTTTCGGAGGCATCTCGGGACGTGAGCGCGCAAACCGCGCTGCTCGACTATGAGTTTGCGCAGCAGGGCTATTATGCGGCGATCCAGGCCGAAAGACAGGCGATCGCCACGCGCGCCAATGAGCGCCGCTATCTGGTCGCCTTTGTTCCACCTCGCGCAGCAGAAATATCAAATTATTGGGGCCGATTCTCCAATATATTCGCCTTTGCGATCGCAGCTGCCCTTTTGATGGCCATCGCGACGCTGGGCTATTCTGTCGTCAAGGATCATATGGAATGACCGTCGTGTCGCACCTGCAAACCCGCTTCCTCGCCGTCTTCGGATCGCTATTCTTGGTATTCGCGGCGATACCGGCCACCGCCCAGATCGATGAAGATGTCGGTGCCAGCGCGGTTGGAGCGGGTTCCGCACCATCCGCAGTGATTCAGGATGATCAGCGGGGAAGCGAGACTGGCGAAACGACATTGCGGCAAGACCAGCTGGCCGGCCGCCGGGCGGCACCATTCGGTTCGGAGCTTTTTCAGCAAGTGGAAGCCGAATCGGTATCGGGCGCGGCAGACCCGAATTATGTCGTGCAGCCGGGAGATGTCGTTTCGGTAACGACATATGGTTTGGTTAACGAAACGACGCAACTGCCCGTCGATGCCGAAGGCAATATAGCGTTACCCAATGTCGGCCCGGTTCGGCTGGCGGGAACGCGATCGTCGGAAGTGAATGCCGTCGTAAGCGCGGCTGCGTCGCAGGTTTATCAATCGACGGTGCAAGTCTATGCGACGGTCGCCGATGCCGGTGAGATTCAGGTTTTTGTCACCGGCCCGGTGCTACAACCCGGCGGCCATTCCGGGGTTAGCCAGTCTTCGGTGATCGGCTTTCTACAGACTGCCGGCGGCATCGATCCGGATCGCGGCAGCTATCGCCACATTATCGTTCGCAGAAATGGCGAGACCATAGGGTCGATCGATCTCTACAACTTTCTCCTAAATGGTGACTTGTCGGGTGTCGATCTTCGCAACGGGGATGTAATCGTCGTCGGTCAGCAGGGGCCTGTCGTTTCGGTGAGCGGCGATGCGCGAGCGCCTTACACGTTCGAATTTGCCAATATTGCGGGTACCGGCAGCGAATTGCTGCAATATTCGCGTCCGCGCCCCGAGGTGACGCATGTTTCGGTATTGGGAACGCGAGATGGCGTTCCGTTCAATGCTTATGTAACCCGTGACGAATTTGCCGCTATGATGCTCGCCGACGGTGATCGCGTCCGATACGAAGCCGATGCACCGTCCGGAACTTTTGTCGTTCGGGTGGTCGGCGCACATGACGGCCCATCTGCCTATGTGGTCAATCGGGGCGATTATCTCGGACCGCTTCTAAACCAGATACCCCTTGATCCACTCGCTGACGTGCCGATGATCCATCTTGAGCGCCAAAGTATCGCCGAAACCCAACGGATATTGCTGCAGGAGAATTTGGCGCGGCTGGAACGCGCCATCTACACGGCGCCTTCGACATCCGCGGCCTCGGCGCAAGCGCGCGCCACCCAAGCGGCATCACTCGGATCGTTCATCGAACGGGCTCGCCAAGTCGAACCGCGCGGTCTTGTTGCGTTTCCCGATGATGCCGACCTTAACCTTGTGTTGCTCGAACCCGATGATGTGATCGTGATTCCCTATGCGACGCAGACGGTGGTAGTCGCCGGCGAGGTCGAACTTCCGCAAACGCTGCTTTGGACGCCGGGCAATGACGCACGGGACTATGTACGCCGGGCAGGCGGGTTTACGAATCTTGCCAACCGTTCCGACACGCTTGTTATCCATCCTGACGGCAGCGTCGAGCGGGGCGGGCCTGTGCGTGCCGGCGATCGCATCCTCGTTCCGCCCAAGGCGCCGGGTCAAACCCTCCAATTCATTCGGGATATCACCCAGATTTTCGCGCAGGTCGGGATCGCTGCAGCCGCCGTTTTCCGGTAGCGCGAAGGCCGCGCGACTGTCCGATCGGAACGAACCGGCGGCTCGACTCAGTCCGTCGGGTCGGTTTCCAGTTGTCCGCGGGTCCAGTCGATTCCGGCAAGCGTTCCGGGAATCTTGATTCGGCGGTAGAAGTTGCCGTTGATTTGTGTCCGATGGATCAGCTGGTGTCGGAAATTCCGATAGAGGTCGTTGTGCACCGGGAATTCTTCCGCGCGAGACCAGAACTCGTTCAGACTCGTCGAGGCCGTCAGCCCGTCGATACGATAGATTGCATCGCCCAGCGCGAGGGTCGGTTTGCCGTGATGAATGGCGGACATGCCGGTCGTGCTGTTGATCGTCACCAATCCTTTCGAATTGTTGATCAGTGTCGGCAGATGCGGATCGTGAACGTAGATCAGCCGTTCGCCGAGCCCGGTTTCCGAACGCAGGCGCCGCATCAAACGGGTATAGTCAGTGTATGGCCGGTCCATCGGGTGATGCTTGAAGACCAGAAGGGCTTCTTCGGGCGCATGATGGGCAAAGGATTTTACCGTATGACGGACAAAATGTTCGATCGAATCGAACTCGGAATGTACGCCGATCTGCGCGTCATTGTGCACTTGCAGGGGGACGAGGAAGAAAGGCGGGGGATCATCCGCCAATAATCGCGTGACGTCGGCCCTATTCTTCCAGCGATACCAATATTTTCGCGCTGCGCCGCGCACCCAGGCCAAGCCTTCGAACCAGCTGAGCGGACGATGGTGCCGATAGCGCGGGAAGAACGGCCACAGGATGATGGACCAAAAATAATAGGTAAAGGCCCAGCCAGTCGCGTGCCAGATGGATTGGCCGACGGTGTTCGTCGCTGCCGGTTCGGGAGCGGGCGTGTTGAGATAGAATATTCCCGCCCGCGGCATGGTGCTGCGACCGTTAACGCCATGGCATTCCATCGTGATATAGTCGGGCCGGATATAGCCCTCCTCGAAAACATATACTTCGACGTCACGCTCGGCGGCAATTTCGCTAGAAATCCGGTGCATGGTCCGGCAGTCGCCGAACAGCATGATCGTATCGATGCGTTTCTCGTCGCATATCCGGTTCAGGAATTCGGGAAACCTGTCGGGCGTTTCGGTGAAACTGGTCGCCCCGGCCGGAAAGTAGAACCAGTCGCCGCCGTTGAAATTGATCTTGTGGACATTCGCTCCGGCCCATTGCAAATCTTTCGCGAGGCGCGCGAAAAAGGGACCGACAGGGCCCTGCAACATCAATATGTTGCGGCCCCGAAAGCAATAAGGCGCATCTTCGGGTATCGAAGGGAGCGAGTCGGGTCGGCGATCGGAATCGAGAGATTCCGTGAGATTATCCGAGACGAGCCGAGTGGGCAGCACTGGGCTGTTCATAAATATGTCACTCCCTCCGCGCCCGCTCGCCGCATGTACTATTGTTGCGCAACGTCAAAGTCATCATTAGAAGCAAGAAAAGTCAGTAAATTAGTTAAGAGACCGACGAATTGTGGCCAAAATGCTGCAGACCGGTCGCCAAAGGGGCCCCAATGACCGATTCCGTAATGCGTACACGTCTGGATTCCAACGATGGGCTTACCAGCCCGCTTCGAGCGGCCGCCCATGCTTTGTCCATCAACGCGGCTGCCGTTGCAACTCTGGCCAGCCGGATCGATGGCAGTTTCGGCGAGGCGGTGAACCTGATTCTCGGCCGGAGTGGGCGGGCTGTCGTCTCCGGCATGGGCAAATCGGGGCTCGTCGCGCGCAAGATCAGCGCCACGCTCGCCTCGCTCGGCACACCGAGCATCTTCGTTCACAGCGCCGACGCCGGCCATGGCGATCTGGGCATGATTACGCGCGGCGATACCGCCATCCTGATCTCGGCGAGCGGCGAGACCGATGAAGTCCTCGGACTTATTCCCTATCTGCGTACGCTGGATGTTCCGATCATCGCGATTACGGGCGATATGCGCTCGACCCTGGCGCGCCAGTCGGATATTGCGCTCGACGGTTCGATCGAACGCGAAGCATGTCTCCATAATCTCGCACCGACCACGTCGACGATCGTCGCCATGGCTATGGGCGACGCATTGGCGATCGCGCTGTGCGAGGCCAGCGGGTTTCAGGCGGCCGATTTCGCGCAGTACCATCCGGGCGGTAAGCTCGGCAAACGCCTCAAAACGCCGGTGCGCGATGCCATGCATCGCAGCGATCTTCCGATTTGCGCGCCGGATACACCGCTCAAGGATATGTTGCCCGTCATGTCGGACGGTCGGCTCGGCCTGGTGCTGGTGATGGCCGATCAAACGCTGAGCGGTATCGTGACCGACGGCGATTTGCGCCGCGGGCTCGAAGAGGCTGACGAACTTGGCGATTTGCAGGCGCGGGAAATAATGACCGCAGATCCGCTTACCATCGGACCGGATGCGACGCTCTACGAGGCTGATACCAAGATGCACGAGGCTCGCGTGACGGCGCTCGTCGTCGCCGATCCAGCCAAGCAGGTCCTCGGCGTCATCCAGATCCATGACTGATTCCATCCCTTCGCCCTGGGCGGGGGAGGGGTTGTTCGTACTCGCCGGCCCGTGCGCTATAGAATCCCGGGAGTTCGCCCTGGAGACCGCGGAACAATTGCGCGATATCTTTGCTGCTGCGGGGATCGGGCTCGTCTACAAATCGTCGTTCGACAAGGCCAATCGCACTTCGGCGGCCAGTTTTCGCGGCGTGGGTCTGGATGCCGGTCTCGCGATCCTCTCGGAAATTCGCGAAAAGATTGGCATTCCCGTAATCACCGATGTCCACGACGCATCGCAGGCCGCCCCCGTCGCACAGATTGTCGATATGATCCAGACGCCGGCATTTTTGTGCCGTCAATCCGATTTCATCGCGGCGGTCGCAGCGGCGGGCAAACCTGTGAACATCAAGAAAGGACAATTTCTGGCGCCATGGGATATGGCGAAAGTGATCGAGAAAGCCCGTATTGCAGCCGATGAAGCGGGAGTCGGGTCGAATTTCTTCGTGTGCGAACGCGGATCGTCCTTCGGCTATGGCAACCTCGTCGTCGATATGCGCGGACTGACGATAATGCGCGAGACCAGCGGCTGCCCCGTTATCTTCGACGCCACCCATTCCGTGCAGTTGCCCGGCGCCAAGGGCGAAAGCAGCGGCGGCGAGCGGCAGCATGCGCCCGCGCTCGCGCGGGCGGCGGTCGCGACCGGCGCGGTATCCGGCGTGTTCATGGAAACCCATCCCGATCCCGACAACGCCCCGTGCGACGGCCCCAATATGCTGCCGTTCGAATGGCTGCCCGATCTGCTCGCCGAACTGAAAGCGATTGCGGCAATCTCGCGCCGCGTATGACGATCGCCTGATGAGAATCGTCGCGATTGTCCCGACGCGATGGGGATCGACCCGTTTTCCCGGCAAGGCACTGGCGCCGATCGCGGGGAAGCCGATGATCGAGCGGGTCTGGGACAAGGCCGCCTCCGCAGCCAAGATCGATACGGCCATCGTCGCGACCGATGACGTCCGCATCGCCGATGCCGTTCGCGCGTTCGGCGGCACGGTCGAGATGACCCGTAGCGATCATGAATCGGGCAGCGACCGGATCGCCGAAGTGGCGGCGCGGATCGATGCGGATGTCATCATCAACGTCCAAGGCGACGAACCGCTGGTTCGGGCCGAAGATCTGGACCGGCTGGCAATGCTGATGCGCGGCGACCGGAGCGTGAAAGTCGCGAGCCTGTGCCATGCGATTTCCCCCGAAGAGGCCGCCAATCCGAACCGGGTCAAAGTCGTCCGCGATGCGGCGGGCAACGCGCTCTATTTCAGCCGGTCCCGGATCCCACATCCGCGTCAGGCCGATGCGGCGCGCTATTTTCAGCATGCGGGCATCTACGCCTATCGTCGCGAAACCTTACTGGCCTTCTCCGACCTGCCGGTACCGGCTGAGGAGCGCGCCGAGGCGCTCGAACAGCTGCGCTATCTGGCGGCCGACATCAAAATACGGATGATCGAGACCGAGCCCAGCGGTCCGGGCGTCGACACACCGGAGGATGTCGCTGTCGTGGAGGCCCTGCTCGCCGACTAGAGTGTCCAGCGGTCGATCGCGCCAAGATCGCGACCCCGCCAGATGCCTTTCAGATCGGCGACGAGGCCGCCATCCTCGACCAGGCCAGCGATCACGCCATCGGCCATGTCCTGATAGGCGCGATGCGGCACCGCGGCGAATAGCAGATCGTAACGTCCCTTCGGTTCGTCGGCTTCCAGAGCAATGCCATATTCCGACTGTGCCTCGTCCGGATCGGCCAGCGAATCGTGCACGGACACGTCATGGCCAAGCGCGCGGAGACGTTCGATCACGTCAATGACGCGTGAGTTGCGAAGGTCCGGGACGTCTTCCTTAAAGGTCAGTCCGAGAACGAGAACGCTGCCTGCCCGGCCGCCACGTCGTGCGTGGAGCTGATCGGCAATCCATTCGCCCATGGTATCGTTGATCTTGCGGCCGGCCAGAATGACCTGAGGATCGTGGCCGAGCTGTTCGGCGCAGTGGCTGAGATAGTAGGGGTCGACGCCGATACAGTGACCGCCGACCAAACCCGGCTGGAACGGCAGGAAGTTCCACTTCGTGCCCGCCGCTTCCAGCACGTCCCAGGTCGACAGGCCGAGCGGCCCGAATACCCGGCTGATCTCGTTCATGAAGGCGATATTTATGTCGCGCTGCGCGTTTTCGATCACCTTGGCGGCTTCGGCGGCTTTGATCGAGGCTGCCTTGAACGCACCGGCCTCGGTGATGGTGCCGTAGATATCCGCCAGCCGGTCGGTAACGTCCGGGTTCTCGCCCGCCACGACCTTAACGATTCTGTCGATACTGTGCTCGCGATCCCCGGGATTGATCCGCTCCGGCGAATAGCCGAGGAAGAAATCGCTGCCCCGTGTCAGACCCGAAGCCTGCTCGAGTGCCGGGCCGCAAATATCTTCGGTCACGCCGGGATAGACGGTCGATTCATACACGATGACCGGCTGTTTGGCGGAGTCGAGCAGTGGCGCGACCAGAGCCGTTGCGTCGCGCAGCGCCGAAAGGTCGGGCTGCTTGGCGGCATCGACCGGCGTCGGTACCGCGATGATGAAGATGTCGACACCGTGCGCCTCCGCCTGATCGTCGCATAGCTGCAGAGAAGAGGCCTGCAACACGGCATCATCTATCTCGCCCGTGCGATCATGCGCCGATCGCAGTTCGGCTATCCGTCTCGCGCTCGTATCGATACCCAAAACCGTGAAATGCCGGGCAAGGGCGATAGCGAGCGGCAAGCCGACATATCCCAGGCCGATGACGGCGATGCGGACGTCCCGCGCTGCGTTCATTGCTGTTATCCCTGTCATGCAGCGAAATTCTATCGCGCGCCCCTATAGCGCCCACCGCGCGGAAAATGCCATAGAGCAATATTGCAAATATTCGTCTCTCTGGAGACCGTTACCGCTAGGGGAATCGCGATGCGTATCACACTCGCCGCTTTGGCGATGGCCTCGTCCATCATGTTTATCGGTTGTATGACTGCGGCGGAAGAACCGGTTTTCGCGCCGCCAGCGCCCGCGGACATCGCCGAGGCCGTACTGCGCGATGCCGACGGCGCGGCCGTTATGGTGCATGCGGGCCCCGACGATTATCGGACCGACCCCACCGGCAATGCCGGCGGACGTGTCGCTTGCGGCGTTATCGAGCCGCGCTAAATGTCCTCGCCGGCGGCCCGGGCGCGCTCGACGACCGTTTGTTCAGCCTCCGGCACAGTTCGATAGGCGAGAATCAACAACACCGTACCGATAGGCGCCGCAACGAGAATCGACAGGATACCGGCCGACAGATTGTCGCCCAGTGCCGTCGAAACCTGGCCTGCGAGATAGGGGCCGAGCGCCAAACCGACCAGGGTGGTTGCCAGGAAGAAGGTAGCCGTCGCAGTTCCGCGCATGCGGGGCAGTACCAGATCCTGCGTCGTCGCGGCCGCGGCGCCCAGCGCCGTGCTGCCGAGCAGCGAGAGCAGGAAATTGAGGAAGTAGAAGAGTGGAATGCTCTCGGTCGTAAAGGCGATGATCAGCGGGATCACGGGTGAAAGCACGCCGAACAGGATGACGAGGATGCGGCCTGACGGATTGCGTTGACGCAGCCAGTCGGAGATGCGCCCGCCGAGTATGACACCGAGGAAGCCGCCTGCCGCGCCGCCGCCGCCGATCCAGAAGCCCAGCACGCTCTTCGATTCGCCGAGTACGCGCTCGGCATAGGGGGCGGCCCAGAAGGCGACCGCGTAGGACGCGAAGGCGACCATCCCGTAACCAAGGATCGTGTAGAGAAAGGCCGGTGACCCCCAGATCAGCTTGAAGGTCGGCGGATCGCGGTGTCGCAGCGAAAAGGCCCAGGAGAAGATCGCATAATAGCCGATGCCGATCGCGATCCATTGCTGAATATTGCCGGTCAACCGAATCAGCGCATAGGCGATAATCGCAATCACCGCCGCCGCCGCCAAATTGACGGCCAGGGGTTGGGCGCCACGCCGCGCAGCCGCGATAAAGGTGAAGGGCGGAACGACCGCGCCGAGCTCCTGGAAAAATCCGCGAAACGGCCGGTCGGGCAATTTGGTCTCGATCCCGTCGGCCTGGCCGCGCACGGGTTCGCGCAGCGTAAACACCCACATCGCAAGCAGGAGGCCCGGAATGCCGACGGCAAGAAAAGCCGCTTGCCAGCCGACCAAATCGAGCGGACCGCCATCGGGATAGGCAGCGTTCCAGCGTTCGACGATCAAGCCGCCGATCAGCAGCGATATGCCGCCGCCGATGTACAGACCCGAGGAGTATATGGCGAGGGCGGTGCCCCGCATTTTCTTCGGAAACCAGTCCGACAGCAGCGAATAGGCGCTGGGACTTGCCGTTGCCTCACCGATGCCCACACCGATCCGAGCCGCGCTGAGTGCGAGGCCGTTTTTCGCAAAACCCGATACCGCGGTCATAAATGACCAGAGCGCCAGGCCGATCGTCAGCAGTTTCGTGCGGTTCCAGCTATCCGCCAAACGGCCGAGCGGAATTCCGAACAATGCGTAGAACACGCCGAACGCGGTGCCGTACAGAAAACCGAGATCGGCATCGGACAGGCCGAGATCGGCTTTGATGTCGTTCGCCAAAATACTCAGAATATTCCGGTCGATGAAATTGAGCATATAGACGATGACGAGAACGCCGAGCACATACCAGCTATAGCCGGTCGCCTTATGCTCTTCCGCTGGTTGCTGCGCGTTTGCTGCTGCGCCGCCGCGCCCGTCAACCGTATCTGTCATGAAGCAATCCCACTCTCACGCTTTTCTTTTTGGTGTAACAGCGTCAGCGTCATTGGCAAAAGCTTTATGAGGATCGGGGAAAATGAACCATTCCATCCTGTTCGTGTGTTTGGGCAACATCTGCCGGTCGCCAATGGCCGAAGGCGCGATGCGCGCGGCCGGTGAAGATCGCGGTGCGGCGCTCGTCGTCGATTCAGCGGGAACAGGGAGCTGGCACATCGGCGATCCGCCGGACAGGCGGGCACAAGCTGCGGCGATGGCCAACGGCGTCGATATCTCCGGTCAGCGCGCGCGGCAGATCGTCGCGGCGGATTTCGATCGTTTCGACCGGATAGTCGCCATGGATCGATCGGTTTTCGCGGATGTCCAGGCGTTGCGGCCCAAGGCGGCGCGAGGCGCGATATCGCTGCTCCTCGATCATGTCCCGGGCCGGGAAGGGCAGGATGTCGTCGACCCATATTATGGCGGCGAAAACGGGTTTCTCGAGGTCTGGAGCGATGTTGCAGAGGGCGCCGAGGCGTTGCTGGCAAAGATCGCGCGCGCATAGAAAGCCTTTAGCGTAACGGATAGCGCGCGACACTCTCGTAATGCGCACCTTCGCTTCCCAATAAGCTCTCGAACAGATCGAAATTCTCGACCGCGAAGGCCGGACTCGAAAGCGCCGCATTATCGGCGATAAAGTCGTCGATCGGTCCTGTGCCCGCGTTCAGTCGAGCGATAGTGATATGCGGCAGAAATACCCGATGGTCGGGCTCCAGACCGATCCGCCGGAACGCGTTTTCGAGCTTGTCCCGCAGTTGCTTCAGCGGCCTCGACGGTGCGATGCCGGCCCAGAGCGTTGTCCGCCGGCCATTGCATTCGAAATAGCCTGTGCCGTTCAAAACGATCTCAAACACCGGAAAATCCATCGCGTTGAGCGCGCCAACCACATCCTCGGCCCGATGACGGTCGATTTCACCGATAAAGCGCAGGGTGAGATGCAGTTGGCCGTCATTCTGCCAGCGGGCCCCCGAAACGCCGTGCATGAGGGCCAATAGCTGTGCGCGGATGCCCGGGGGCGGGCGGATGGCGACGAAAAGCCTGTGCATCTATCCCGACCATAGACGTTTTCTATCCAAATGTTAGGATGGATTCGCCTTGAAAAATGGCCGCCGATATCCGATATTGCTGAGAAATCGGCGATTTTCTGCCGATCTCGTTAGGAGAAAAGTTACCATGGCTAATTGGTCCGACAACAATGCCGGTCTTCAGGGCCAAGCCCGCGGCCGGCTCGATACCGGGGCGCGGGATGTCGCTTATGACGCCGGCCTTCGTTCGTACATGCTCAAGGTCTACAACTATATGGCTTCGGGCGTTCTGCTGACCGGCATCGTCGCAATGTTGTTCGCGCAAGGCGGCGCACAGTCGCCGGCCGCGACGATCATTCTCGCCGGCGGTCCGCTGGCCTGGATTATCATGCTTTCGCCGCTCGCTTTCATCCTCGTGATGAGCTTCGGAATGAACCGGCTCTCGACTGGCACTTTGCAGGTGCTCTTCTGGGCTTTCGCGACCGTTATGGGCCTCTCGCTCTCCACGATCTTCCTGCGCTATACGGGTATTTCGATCGCCCAGACTTTCTTCGCCACATCGGCGGCGTTCGTCAGTCTCAGTCTCTGGGGATACACGACGAAGAAGGATTTGAGCGGCTGGGGCACATTCCTGCTGATGGGGCTGATCGGCCTGATCGTGGCGATGGTGATCAACCTGTTCCTGCAGTCTGATGCCATGGCCTTTGTGATCAGCGGTATCGGCGTACTGATCTTCGCTGGCCTCACTGCCTATGATACGCAGAAGATCAAATCGATGTACGCATATGTGGCGGGCACGGACATGATGGGCAAAACGGTCATCATGGGTGCGCTCAACCTGTATCTCGACTTCATCAACATGTTCATCTTCCTGCTGCAGTTCATGGGCAGCCGCGAATAGAGCGTTCGAAGTTTTTGAAATCGAAGGCCCGGCGGGGGAACCTGCCGGGCCTTTTTCGTCCACCGAACCAAGCCTCAAACGACAATCCAACTGCGACGGATGTCCCGATACGCGGGCGCTTCAGGTCGCAGCTGGCTGTTCGGGTATGAGCTCGGCGTCGATCGCCTTGGCGCGCTTATAGGCGTCGCGCTCCCGTAGCCGCGCGGCATAGGTCTCGAACGCGTCGCGCTTGGGTATGGTCCCGAAAGTGAGACCCCAATCGATTTGCGATCCGGCATAGACATCAGCGGCCGTGAAGCGATCGCCGCATATGTAATCGCGGCCACCGATAAGTTCATCCGTCGCATCGATGATCCGGTCGTAGCTGCCGAATCCGACCGTGGCTTGCTGCTCCTCGGTGGGGGACCAGTCGAGCGCATTCATCATGATCGCGCTTTCCAGCGGACCGGAGGCGAAAAACATCCAGCGATAATAATCGGCGCGTTCGGCATCCGTTTGCGGCGCGAGACCGGCTTCCGGGAAGACATCGGCCAGATAGCTGCAGATTGCTGCGCATTCGGTGACGACCTTGTCGTCATGCGTGATCGCGGGCACTTTCCCCATGGGATTGATCGCCAGATACTCTTCGGCTTTCATCGTCGTGCCATAGTCCAGCAACACCTGCTCATAAGGTACGCCGACCTCTTCGAGCATCCAGCGCACGATTTGGCCTCGCGACATCGGGTTGGTGTAGAAAGTCAGCGTCATCTTCCATCTCCCTATTAAAAATTCGGTCGAGGCTTAGCGTTATCGGCGTGACAGGGGAATGACGGCGCGCCGATCTAGCGGCTCGCCGGTTCGGTTTCCTCGGTAGCGCGTTCCATTTCGTCGCCGATCCGTTCCAGTTCGTCGAGCCGGCGGCGGGTTTCCTCACTTGGCTCGATGCTGACCTGATCCCCGTCCAGCGTGATCCGCGCGCCGCCCATCTGGGTGTCGATCGCGATGTCGCCATTGGGATCGATGCGGATCTGGGGATTGTCGATCATGGGCTCCGCCTCCGCCGGTGGCCGTTGCTCCCGGCGTGCCGGTCTCGGTGCGGCATTCGGAATCGCGCTCGCCATGAAGTCGTGCCAGATCCGCGCCGGAATCCCGCCGCCACTGGCATTGCCGAGCGGGCTGTTGTCGTCATGGCCGATCCATATGCCGACGACGAGATCGCCTGCGAAACCGACGAACAGCGTATCCCGGCTGTCCTGGCTCGTGCCAGTTTTGCCGAAAGCGGGGATGGCGAGCCGGGCCGCCGAGCCCGTACCGTCCGTAATGGCGGCGCTCAGCAGATCGCGCAGCTGGCTCCGGCGGTGGGACGACAACCGCGAACGCCGGTCGAACAGCCGCTCCAGCAGTCCGGGACCGGCGCGTTCGAGCGCATGCGGCTCGACCTGATAGCCCTCATTGGCGACTACGGCATAGGCGGAGACAAGCTCGATCAACGGCATCTCGGCGCTGCCCAGCGCAACGCTCGCATTAGTCGGGAATTCGCGATCGATCCCGAGCATCTCGGCTGCATCGGCCACCGCTTCGCTGCCAAGCTCCTGATAGAGACGTACGGCGACGACATTGCTTGACCGAGCGAAGGCCTCACGCAACGTAATCTCGCCGCGATATCGTTCGCCATAATTTTCCGGCCGATAGGCCCCGGTTTCGATCGGACTGTCGTCAACCAGCATATCCGGAGTCATGCCGCTTTCGAGCGCGGCCAGATAGACGATCAGCTTGAATGTCGAGCCGGGCTGGCGATTGGCCTGGGTTGCGCGGTTGAAAGGGGATTCGGCATAATCGCGCCCGCCGACCATGGCGACGACTTCGCCATCCGGGCGCATCGCAACCAGTGCCACCTGCGCCCCGGCCGGCGTGCGCTGCCGCGTGACCCGTTCGGCGAGCGCCTGAAGTTCGCTGTCGAGTGTCGTCGCCATTTCGACACTTTCATAGCCGCGTCCGCGGATTGCGCGCGCCTCCTCGATCGCCCAGTCCGCGAAATAGCTGCCGCGGGGCAGGGGCGGGGGCGGGCGATGGTCGACCGTTGCCGGCCCGGCCGCATCGGCTTCCTCCTGTGTCAGATAGCCCGCATCGACCATCGCCGCGAGCACCAGGCTTTGCCGGTCTTGCGCACCTTCGAGATTGCGGGTCGGGGCGAGTCGCGAGGGCGCCTTGACGAGACCGGCGAGCATAGCTGCCTGGGGCAGTGTCAGATTTTCGGGATGGCGATAGAAATAGTGGAGCGAGGCGGCACGCAAGCCGTAAACATTGTCGCCGAAATAGACGTTGGACAGATAGCGTTCGAGGATCTCGTCCTTGGTGAGCCAGATCTCGAGCCACAGCGCGATCGGCACTTCCTTGATCTTGCGCAGCAGGGTCTGATCCGAATCCAGATAGGTGAGCTTGGCGAGCTGCTGGGTGATGGTGCTTCCGCCATGGGTCACGTCCGAGGTCAGGTTGGTCCACATAGCCCGGGCGATGCCCCGCGGATCGATGCCCCAATGATCGTCGAACCGCCGGTCCTCGATCGCCAGAAACGCATGGAGAACGTGATCGGGCAGTTCCGACACGCGGACCGGGCGATCCATGACCGGCCCCATACGTGCGATCGGGCTGCCGTCCGACGCGGTCAGTACGATGGGCGGCGGAACGAGTGGTTCTTCGGTCCGCGAGATCGGCGTGAAGATGATCAGCCATAGCAGCAGAAGCGTGAACAGACCGAGGACGATCCGGGCGGCCCATTTTAGGATGCGCCAACGACGCTTGGGCCGCGGCGGTTCAGGCTCCCCGATCTCCGGGCGATCCTGCTCCGGTGGATATTCGATATAGTCGCGATAGTCGGGCTCGCGGGCATACTCGGTATAGCCCGGATAATCGGGGTCGATCGGTTCGAACGGATTTCGGTCCGTCGCGCGCCGCGGATCGCTGCGATAATAGGGATCGAATGCGGGGTCGTCCGCATAGGGTCCGATCAACCGGGAATGGCGGTCTTCATAGCTTTTGCGCCGGAACGGGTCGTCATAATCGGCCATAGTGTATTAGTCATATACTACACAAAAAGGCTATGCGCCAGTCCGTGCTGCCCCAGATCGTGACCCGTGGGAAGTTCTAATGTGCGAATGTGAAGCTGGGCTGTACGGCAGAGCCCGTATCGTCGTCCGTCAATCGCCCGCCAAAGCCGCCTCGATCCGTGCGATGTCGATTTTCTGCATCGTCATCATCGCCTCGAAGGCGCGCTTCGTCGCGGCCGGATCATCACCGGTCATTGCATCGGTCAGCGCGCGCGGCGTGATTTGCCAGCTGATGCCCCATTTGTCCTTGCACCAGCCGCACATGCTTCCCGCGCCGCCATTACCGACGATCGCATTCCAATAGCGGTCCGTCTCTTCCTGGTCGTCGGTCGCGATCTGGAAGGAAAAGGCTTCGCTGTGCGTGAATGTCGGCCCGCCATTCAGGCCGATACAGGGGATGCCGACAACGGTGAATTCGACCACTTGGACGTCGCCCTCTTCGGTTCCCGGATTGTCGCTCGGTGCGTGCCGGATGCCGGTCACCGCGCTATCGGGAAAGGTCTCGGCATAGAAACGGGCCGCATCCTCCGCATCGCCATCATACCACAGGCAGAGAGTGTTTTTGGCTGTCATAGCCGCGCTCCTATTTGCGCTGTCCGACCAACGCGAAGGGCGCACCTTGCGGATCGATAGCGTTGATCGTGTACTCGCCACCGGGGATTTCCATGGGCTCGGTCAGCGGCTGGCCGCCTTTGTCCCTCACTGTGGCGAGCGCGGCATCGATATCGGGTACGCGGAAATAAAAGGTCCAGGCCGAAACCGGCATCTGTTCGGGCTTCTGCATGACACCGCCAAGCGCATAGCCATGACCGAGCATGTGATATTTGCCCATGGGCGGGATATCCATTTCCTCGACCTTCTCCCAGCCGAACTGATCGCCGTAGAATGCTATCGCTGCGTCCGGATCTGACGATAACAATTCATTCCAGGCGCAGTGCCCGTCGCGCGCTTCGGTGGAGGCAAAGCTAAGGCTTTCCTCGTCCGACGCGCTGCGCATGATGTAAAAGAAGGTGCCCTGCGGATCAGTGACCATCGCAAAGCGGCCGACATCGGGAATGTCGGTCGGCGGCACATGGACTGCGCCACCGGCTGTTTTGATAGCGTCCGCGCTTTTGTCGACATCGTCGACGCCGATATAGCCGAGCCAGCAGGGCTTGGCGCCACCCTGTTTCATTTCGTCCGTCAGTGTCATCATTCCGGCGATCTGGGTCTCGCCCATCGAAAAGAGATGATAGGGCATTTCGGGCTGGCCCGAGATTTCTGCGTCCCAGCCGATCACCGCGCCGTAAAAGTCCGTTGCGGCTTGGGCGTCGGTTGTCATCAATTCATACCAGATGAAATCGCCATGTTTGTCGGGCATTTTGTCTCTCCTTTTATTCTGTGTCCTTGAAACCGCCTTCGGGGGCGTCGTGGGGAATGTTCCAGCCGAAATAGACTTCGGCCGAAACCAGTTTGCCGTTGTCCACGGTCAGCACTTCGGTGTTGCGGAAAGTTCGTCCGTCATGCGTCTCCATTTCATAGGTGACGATTGCCTCCGCGCCGTTCTCGATGGCGCGCGGGAAGCGATAGCTTTTCACGTTGCTGTGCGTGGGCCAACAGCGCGAAAGATATGTCTCGCGGTCAAGCCCGTTATCATACGGGCTCACGAAGCGAAAATTTCGTGCGATCAGCCTTTCGATCGCCTTACGGTCATCGGAGGCGTAAGCGCGGAATGCGGCTTTGGCGATCGCGACGGGCGACACCTCGCTCATGCTGCTCGTTCCGCTTCCGGCGCATTGCCTTTGAACGCAGCGAGTTGATCGCCATGCGCTTTCTGGAAACCCGGCCGAGCGAGACAGCGCTCGACATAGGTGGCAAGGGCCGGGCGGTTGGGGATGAGATCGGTGTCGCCCGTGTCGCGCAGCGTCGTCGCCATCGCGATATCCGCGACGCTGAAGGTACCGGTCAGATAGTCTTTGTCGCCCAAAGCATCGGCGAGTCGGTCGAGCCGTCCCCCGAGCGTATCGAGCAGGCTCGGGCGGCGCAGCGTCGCCCATTCTTCGTCTTTGGAGAAGATATCGATCTCGTTGAGTTCGAAGATGAACGGTTCGATGCTGTTGAACGCGGCGAAAAGCCAGCTGATCGTCGTGGCCCGGCCCTGTGGATCGCGGGGCATCAGTGTCTCGTCCTTTTCGGCAAGATGCAGGAGGATCGCGCCGCTTTCGAACAGATGGACGCCATCGTCGTCGAGCACCGGGACCTGGCCCCAAGGCTGTTCCGCGAAATAGCTTTTTGGCCGCGGATCGCCCTCAATCAGACGCTCCTCATAGACAAGGCCGATCTCCTCGCAGGCCCAGCGCGGCCTGAGATCACGGACATAGCCTTGGGCGAAATCGGGCACCCATTTGAACGCGGTGATGGTGATGGCCATCGCGACTCTCCTACTTTTCGCCTATTTTTCAAACGTTACGACGGGCGTGAATCCACCGAAGATCATGCGCTTTCCATCGAAGGGAATCGGATTCTTCTCCTGATCCATGCGCGGATCGGAATTGTCCGGATCCATCATCTTGGCCATCGCTGCGTCACGCGTCGTCTTGTCGGGCCATTCGACCAGGGAGAAGATCACGCTCTCATCCTCTTCCGCGTTCACCGCGCGGCGGAAATCGGTGACCTTGCCGTCCGGCACGTCATCCTCCCAACATTCGACAATGCGCGTCGCGCCCATTTCCATGAACATGCCGTCGGCCATTTCCGCATGATCGATGAATTTTTGTTTATTCGCTGTCGGCACAGCGATTACGAATCCGTCAATATAGCTCATCCTGTCTCTCCCATAGCGTCGTTCGTTTGCAGTTTCGGGTCAAGCGGCGGAAACCGGGCTAGGCGTCGGCCGTCATCTCCTCGCTCAGTGCGGCGAGTTGGTCGGCAACCGCATTCCAGCCTTCCACGAAGCCCATGTCCTCGTGGCGTTTCCTGCCATCTTCGGTCCAGTGCCGCGCCCGGCCGCTATAGCGTGTGCCGTCATTCTCGGGCTCGATCTCCCAGATCCCGATCATGAACGGTTCCTGCGGCACAAGACCCGCGGTGATCGCGTCGGTCGAGGCAAAACGGCGATTGGGGGTGATTTCGAGGAAAATGCCGTCGCCGGGAAATTCCTCGCCCTCCGGCCCTTTCATAACCATCGCGCTGCGCCCGCCCGGGCGAAAATCCCATTCGATGATTTCCATCCGCCAGGGCTTCGGGCACCACCACTCCTCCATCCGTTCGGTCATCATTTTCCAGACCGTCTCCGGCGGCGCGGCGATATGGCGGGTGACGGACAGTTCGCTGGGCTGCTCGCTCGTCATTGGTCTCTCCTGCGACTCGCTATTTGATTTGAATGCATTGGTGAGTTATAAAAAGCAACTGTGAAGTTACAAAAAGAAACCAAAACGGGTCAAGTCGAAAAAAGGCGCTGGTATAACGATGCGTGCGGAACGGCGTTCGCGCTTGATCTGATCGGCGAGCGCTGGTCGATCCTGATTATCCGCGAGCTGATGTTCGGGCCGCGACGGTTTGGCGAATTGCGCGCCGGGCTGCCCGGTATCAGCGCCAATATCCTGACCCAGCGGCTCGAACGGCTCGAAGAGAATCGGATTCTGGCGAAGCGCAAGCTGCCGCCGCCGGCCTCGGCCCAGGTCTATGAGCTGACCGAATGGGGCTACGAATCCGAACCGATCGTGCAGATGCTGGGACGCTGGGCGACGCGGCATCCCGAACACGATCCGACCCTGCCGCTGAGCGCCGCGTCGATCATGATGTCGTTCCGCACGATGATCGATGCCGACCGGGCAGGGGAGATGGACGCCCGGCTCGGGTTCCGGATCGGGGAGGATGCGTTCGTCGCGCATGTGCATTACGGCGGGATAGACATTGCGCGCAGCGATTCGGAAACGGGCGAAGTGCAGGTGTCGGGCGAAGCGACGATGCTCGCCGCGTTCGTCTATGGCGGCCAGGCGCTCGCAGATCTGGAGGCGCAGGGCGTGTTAGAGGTGACAGGCGATCGCGCGCTGTTCGAGCGGTTCGTGACGCTGTTCGTATTGCCGGAAAAGCTGCCCGATCCGTAATGAAGACACAAAATGGCGGGCGGCCCGGAAGCCGCCCGCCTTTGGTGATTTCTACGCTTCGGGTTCGGGCGTCTTCTTTTTCTTCTTTTTCGGCGGCTTGCGTTTGGGCGGGGCCGGGGTGAGCTGGAAGTCGAGCGCGTCGTCCTTCACCGTCACATCGACTTCGCCGCCATTGACGAGCTTGCCGAACAGCAGCTCTTCGGCGAGCGGCTGTTTGACCTTTTCCTGGATCAGCCGGCCCATCGGGCGCGCGCCGTAAAGCTTGTCGTAGCCGCGCTCGGTGAGCCAGGTCTTCGCCTCCTCGTCGAGCTTGATATGCACTTCGCGGTCGGCGAGCTGCAGTTCGAGTTCGAGGATGAACTTGTCGACGACGCGCGCGACCACAGCCGGCGGCAGATAGCCGAACGGCACGATCGCATCGAGGCGGTTGCGGAATTCTGGGGTGAACATCTTCTTCACCGCTTCCTCGCTCGCATCCTCCTTCGAGATATCGCCGAAGCCGATCCCCTCGCTCGCCATATCGGCGGCGCCCGCATTGGTCGTCATGATCAGGATGACGTTACGGAAATCGACCGTCTTGCCGTGATGATCGGTGAGCTTACCGTTATCCATCACCTGCAACAGCACGTTGAACAGGTCCGGATGGGCCTTCTCGATCTCGTCGAGCAGCAATACGCAATGCGGATGCTGGTCGACGGCGTCGGTCAGGAGCCCGCCTTGATCGTAACCGACATAGCCCGGAGGCGCGCCGATCAGGCGGCTCACGCTGTGCCGCTCCATATATTCGGACATATCGAACCGCTCGAGCGGAATGCCCATGATCGAGGAAAGCTGGCGCGCAACCTCGGTCTTGCCGACGCCGGTCGGGCCGGTGAACAGATAATTGCCGATCGGCTTGTGCGGCTCACGCAGGCCAGCGCGGCTGAGCTTGATCGCCGAAGACAGCGTCTCGATCGCCAGATCCTGGCCGAACACGACGCGCTTGAGATCCGTATCCAGCGATTCCAGCGCCTGCTTGTCGTCGCTCGACACTTGTTTCGGCGGAATGCGCGCCATCATCGAGATCACCTGCTCTATCTCGTTCGGCGTGATCATCTTGCGGCGCTTGGACGGCGCGACGAGCATCTGGCTCGCGCCGGTCTCGTCGATCACGTCGATCGCCTTGTCGGGGAGCTTGCGGTCGTTGATGTAACGCGACGAGAGCTCGACCGCCGCCTTGATGGCGTCCTGCGTATATTTGACGTTGTGATGTTCTTCATAATGCGGGCGGAGACCCTGCAAAATCTTGATCGTATCCTCGACCGTCGGCTCGTTGATATCGATCTTCTGGAAACGACGGAGCAGGGCCCTGTCCTTCTCGAAATGGTTGCGGAATTCCTTGTAGGTCGTCGAGCCGATGCAACGGATCGCGCCGCTCGACAGCGCCGGCTTCAAGAGGTTCGACGCGTCCATCGCGCCGCCGGAGGTTGCGCCCGCGCCGATGACCGTGTGGATTTCGTCGATGAACAGGATCGCGTCGGGTTTCTTCTCGAGTTCGGAGACGACCGCTTTCAGCCGTTCCTCGAAATCGCCGCGATAGCGCGTACCCGCGAGCAGCGCGCCCATGTCGAGTGCGTAGATCACCGCAGGCTTCAGCACCTCCGGCACATCTTCCTCGACGATCCGACGCGCCAGGCCCTCGGCGATGGCCGTTTTGCCGACGCCGGGTTCGCCGACATAGAGCGGATTGTTCTTGGAGCGGCGGCAGAGGATCTGCACGGTCCGGTCCACCTCGACACCCCGGCCGATCAGCGGGTCGATCTTCCCGGCTTCCGCCTTTTCGTTCAGATTGACGCAGAACTGCTTCAGCGCGCTCTCGGCCTTTTTCTTGCCGGTCGCTTTCTGTTCGGGCTGCTCATCTTCGTCCGCGCCACTGATTTCGCGGCTCTCGCTGATCGCTTCGCCCTTGCCGACGCCGTGCGAGATATAGCTGACGGCGTCGAGGCGGCTCATATCCTGCTGCTGCAGGAAATAGACGGCATAGCTTTCGCGTTCCGAGAAGAGCGCGACCAGCACATTGGCACCCGTCACCTCATCGCGGCCGGAGGATTGCACGTGCAGAATCGCGCGCTGCACGACGCGTTGGAAACCGCTGGTCGGCGAAGGATCGGTTGCGCCGTCGATGCGCAGTGCCTCGAGCTCGTTGTCGAGATAGACAGCGACCGCTTCCTGCAATTCCGAAATCTCGACTCCGCACGCGGTCATCACCTGGGCGGCATGATCGTCGTCCGTAAGAGCGAGCAGCAGATGTTCGAGCGTCGCATATTCATGTTTGCGGTTCGCGGCTTCCGCGAGCGCATTGTGCAACGTTTGTTCCAGTTCACGAGCAAAAGAGGGCATTAATCAACTCCTTGCCGGTCTCTACACAGCTGAGACGCGGTCGAACCTATATGGGAATGCTTGTCCGAAAAGTTAACAAAGGGATGATTTTTGATGGCGAAAGCGCGGTTATCCGCGGGTTCGAAAGCGTTTTCCGCCGTTTCGCTCATCGCTTGAACAGCTCGTCGGCGGCTTTGCGGTGGGTCACCGCCCCCTCAATTTTCGCTTTCACTCGTCCGATTTCGCCCTTGAGCGCTTCGACGCGCGCCTCCAGCTCTTCCACAGAGAGAGGGTCGAGGTCTTCCTTGCACAGGAGCGTCAGCGGATCGCTGGGCTTTTTCGCAAAGAGTTCGTCCAAATCCATGACTGCAACGTTGACCCTCGACCCGCGCCTGTCAATAAGGCAGCGCGATTTCGCGAGCCTGAGCAGGGGATAAACATGGCCGCGCTGCCAGATCAGATGACAGCTATAGATATGGAGAATCCGGGCGGACCGGAGGTTCTGCAACCGGTTACCCGTCCGGTGCCCGAGCCCGGCCCTGGAGAGGTTCTCGTCAAAGTTGCGGCGGCCGGGGTTAATCGGCCCGATATCGTTCAGCGCAAGGGCTTTTATCCGCCGCCGCCCGGCGCACCGTTGATCCCCGGGCTGGAGATTGCGGGCGAGATTGTCGGTCTGGGCGAGGGGGCCGACACCGTGTTGATGGGCCAGGCCGTCTGCGCGCTGGTCGCCGGCGGCGGCTATGCCGAATATTGCACGGCGCCCGTGGCGCAGTGTTTGCCGGTGCCGGAAGGATTGTCGTTGCGAGAAGCGGCGGCTTTACCGGAAACGCTCTTTACCGTGTGGCACAACCTGTTCGAACGTGCCTATGCGCGTGAAGGCGAAACCGTCCTCGTCCATGGCGGGACGAGCGGGATCGGATCGATGGCTATCATGCTCGGTAACTTGTTCGGGCTCACCATGATCGTGACCTGCGGCAGTGACGATAAATGCGCTGCGGCCGAAAAGATAGGCGCGGCACACGCCATCAACTACAAGTCGCAGGATTTCGTCGAGGAGGTGAGGCGGGTCACGGACGGCGCCGGGGTCGAGATCCTGATCGACATGGTCGCGGGTGACTATGTCGTGCGCAATCTCCAATGTCTGAAGGAAGACGGGCGCCATGTTACCATCGCCGTCCAGGGCGGGCTCGAGGCGACGATCAATATGGCGCAGGTGATGAGCCGGCGCCTGACCCTGACGGGTTCGACGCTGCGGGCGCGTTCGGTAGAATTCAAGGGCCTGCTCGCCGACGAGATCGAGCGGACCGCCTGGCCCTTTGTCGAGCAGGGCAAGCTCCGTCCGGTCATGGATCAGAGTTTTCCGCTGACGGAAGCGGCCGCGGCGCACGAGCGGATGGAAGCGGGCGCGCATATCGGAAAGATCGTACTGGAGGCCTGATGACGGAGAAACTCGTCCTCCACGAGGATGCGCGCAGCGGCAATTGCTACAAGATTCGGTTGACGGCGGCGCACCTCTCTATCCCGATCGAGCGCCGTGCCTATGACATATTGAACGGTGAGACCCGGACGCCGGAATATCTCTCCCAAATCAACGCGAACGGCAAGATCCCGGTGCTTCAGATCGACGACCATTTCCTGCCCGAAAGCAATGCGGCCTGCCACTGGCTGGCGGAAGGCAGCGAGCTTATCCCCGAAGACCGGTTCGATCACGCTGATATGTTGCGCTGGATGTTTTGGGAGCAGCATCGTCATGAACCTAGCGTCGCGGAGATGCGCTTCCTCTATCTCTATGTCGGGCGTGACAAGCTCTCCGAAGAACAATATGCGGCGGTTCCGGGCCGCATCGCAAATGGAGAGGCGGCGCTGACCCTGATGGACCGGCATCTGCTCGATCGCGATTTCATGGTTGGCGGCCGGTTCACGCTCGCCGATATTGCACTTTACGCTTACACACATGTGGCCGGAGAAGGCGGCTTCGATCTCTCTCGCTGGCCGGCCGTTCAACGCTGGCTGGACCGCGTGGCTTCGCAGTCCGGCCATATTTCGATGGACGCCTGACGCCGTTTGCCGCGCCGCTGCGGTTCAACAAATCGCCGATCCGTCGCTTAGCTGTAACAATAAAACGTCATAGGCTTCCAGGCGGAGCAACCGAGAGGGTTTGTCATGGATGCACCGCAGGACTTTCTGAACGACGCCGCCATCTACAATCTGGAAGACCAACGTGTCTCCGGGCCGGAGCCGGATCGGGAACGAAAACGCTATCGCACGATCTGGGTGTCGGATATTCATCTGGGCACCAAGGGCTGCAATTCGGACATGCTGATCGATTTCCTCGACAGCACCGATAGCGATACGATGTATCTTGTCGGCGACATTATCGACGGCTGGCGTATGAAGAAGAAATTCTACTGGCCGCCCGAACATAATGACGTGATCTGGCGCGTGTTGAAGCGCGCACGGCGCGGAACGCGGATCGTTTACATTCCCGGCAATCATGACGAGATGTTCCGCCAGTTTACGGGGCTCAACTTCGGGCGTGTCGAGATCCGCCGCAAGGCGATCCACGAGACGGCGGATGGCCGCCGGCTGCTCGTGCTGCATGGCGACGAGTTCGACGCGATCATGCTCTCGCATCGCTGGCTCGCGCATCTGGGCGACATGGCCTATGGCGCGATGATGGCACTCAACCGCTGGGTCAACGCCGTGCGCCGTCGGCTCGGTCGGCCCTATTGGTCGTTATCCAAACATGCCAAGCACAAAGTGAAAAATGCAGTCGAGTTCATCTCGAAATTCGAGGAGATCGTTGCCGAGGAAGCCGGAAAACGGGGTGTCGATGGGGTCGTGTGCGGCCATATCCACACCGCAGAGATCCGGAATATCGATGGTGTCGAATATTATAATGACGGTGATTGGGTCGAGGGATGCACGGCCTTGGTCGAGCATTTCGACGGCCGGATGGAGGTGCTTCACTGGGCCGATGAGATAGCCGCCCGCAAGGCGATCGCAGCCTTCGAGACCGAACAGGCCGAGGGGAAGGCGGCGGCATGAGGATCGCCTTGGTCACCGACGCTTGGGAGCCTCAAATCAACGGCGTCGTGCGCACGCTCAAGGCGACCAAGGTCGAGCTCGAGAAACTGGGACATGACGTCCATATCTTCTCGCCCGATCAGTTTCACTCGGTGCCCCTTCCGACCTATTCGGAAATCAAGCTGGCGCTGACTACGGCCGAACAGCTCGGTGCGCGGATGGCCGAGATCGCGCCCGACGCGATCCATATCTCGACCGAAGGGCCGCTCGGCCTCGCCGCACGTCGCTGGTGCAAGCGGAACGATCTTCCTTTCACCACGGCCTATCACACGCAATTCCCAGACTATGTCGCTAAACGGACCGGTCTCTCGGCCGAACTCGTCTGGCCGCTGATCCGCCGGTTTCATGAAGCGTCGAGCGGGGTGCTGACGACCACCGATTCGATCCGCCGGGAGCTGGAAAGCCATGGTATCACCCACTTGTTGCCATGGAGCCGCGGCGTCGATCTCGATCAGTTTTCGCCGGACGGTCCGCCGCATCCGGTATTTGACGATCTGCCGCGGCCGATCCAGCTCTATGTCGGCCGGGTTGCGGTCGAAAAGAATATCGAGGCGTTTCTGACGACCGACCATCCCGGCACCAAGGTCGTGGTCGGAGACGGCCCGGCGCGCGCGGCGCTTGAAAAGGCTTACCCCAATGCGGTCTTTCTGGGATCGCTGTTCGGGGAGGAATTGGCGAGCGCCTATGTTGGCGCCGACGTGTTCGTCTTCCCCAGCAAGACCGATACGTTTGGCCTGGTGATGATCGAGGCGCTGGCATCCGGCACTCCGGTTGCGGCCTATCCGGTAACCGGGCCGGTCGACGTTGTCACCGACGCGGTCGCCTGTCTCGATTCGGATCTCGAAACCGCGATCGCCGGCGCGCTGACCCGTAACCGAGAAACCTGTGCGGCCTATGGCGCGCGTTTCAGCTGGGCGGAAAGCGCCCGTCAGTTCCTGGAGGCACTGCAGCCGATCGATGGGGAATTCGACGCGGCGGCCTGATAAGCGCGCGGTGCCATGCGGCAAGGCAAGACTTGCCGAACGCGTACTTTGCACCTATTCTGAGCGTCAATGATGGCCGTCCCGCGGGGGCGGCCCTTTTAATTTCTGGAGTTCGTCATGGCCCATCCTCTGATGCCGCATGCCACAGCAAGCTGGCTGGTCGATAACACTGCCTTGTCTTTCGAGCAGATTGCGGAATTCTGCGGTTTGCACATCCTCGAAGTGCAGGCGATCGCCGACGATACGGCCGCGACCAAGCTTACGGGTCGCGATCCGATCGCCGCGCATGAAGTGACGATGGAGGAAATCGAGAAGGGGCAGGCGGATCCCGATTACCGGTTGGAAATGCTTCAGGGCCCCGAACAGGTCCGTCGGACCAAGGGGCCGCGTTACACTCCGGTTTCCAAGCGGCAGGACAAGCCCGACGGTATCGCCTGGTTGCTGCGTAATCATCCCGAAATCTCCGATGCGCAGGTCGGCAAGCTGATCGGCACCACACGCAATACGATCAACGCGATCCGTGATCGCACCCATTGGAATATTGCCGAGATCGTTCCGAAGGATCCCGTGACGCTGGGCCTGTGCTCGCAGCGCGAACTCGATGCCGTCGTCGCCAAGGCGGCCAAGAAAGCCGGCATCGAAGCGCCGAAGGACGAAACGATAGAGGGCGATCGCGAAGCGCTGATCGAGGAGTTGCGCAACGAACGCCGGGTCGCGGCGGCGGAAGCCGAAGCGGCGTTGGCGGCCGAAGAAGCGGGCGAGGGCGAGGAACCGGCTGCGGAAGGCGATCCGGAAACGGCGTCGGGCTGGCCGGATATGCCGGCCGAAGACGCGCCCGCCAAGCCGTTGCCGGAAGGCGCGGAGGAGCTTTTCAAGAAAAAGGACGACTGACACGCTGCTCTTTTTACTGACAGAAGTGTCAGTAACTTGATTTGTAGCAATGCCTTGCTATAGGGCGGATATGGTCGAGATTCCCGATATTTGGCGTGAAGACTATCGCCATCCCGACACTTGGGATAAAAACTTCGCTCCGCTGACCGTGCCGCAAATGTTCGCCGACAGCGCCGCGGCGCACCCCGATGCCTATCTGGCGGATTTCATGGGCCGCAAATATAGCTATGCGGACGTTCGGCTCGGCGTGAACCGCGTCGCGCGCGGGCTCCAGAAGCTTGGCATCAAAAAGGGCGATCGGGTCGGGCTCTTCCTGCCCAATGTTCCGCACTATCTCGCCGCCTATTATGGCGCGATGAAGATGGGGGCGACGGTCGTGAATTTCTCGCCGCTCTATACCGTCGACGAACTCACGCATCAGGTCGAGGATTCGGGCACCAAACTGCTCTTTACGCTATCGGCAAAGGCGCTGCTGCCGACGGCGATGGAGGTGCTCGACAATAGCGCGCTGGAGAAGCTGGTCGTTGGGACGGTGGTCGAGGCGTTGCCGCTTGCCAAATCTCTGATGTTTAGGGTGTTCAAGGGCGGGGAATCGGTCGACATTCCCAAGCGCCGCGATGTCATTCCGTTCAGCGAACTGGTCGACAATAAGGGCGATTGCGGACGCGTGCCGATCGATCCGCGCAAGGATATCGCGCTCATCCAGTATACCGGGGGCACAACAGGGACGCCCAAGGGCGCGATGCTAACCCATCAAAATATCACGGCCAATGCTCGCCAGATTCAGTCGCTCGATCCCGATCCCGATGCCGAAGACCGGATCATGGGCGTGCTGCCTTTCTTTCACGTTTTCGCGAACGCGACGGTATTGAACCGCACCGTGCTGCGAGGCGGCGAGATCATCATGCTGCCGCGCTGGAACGCGGTACAGGCCCTGAAGGCGATCGAACGGACCAAGGCGACGGCGCTGCCCGGCGTGCCGACCATGTACACCGCGCTGCTCGATCATCCGCAGACCGCGAAAACCGATTTCAGCTCGCTGAGGGTCTGTATCTCGGGCGGCGCGCCGCTGCCGGCCGAAACCAAGACCAAATTCGAAGCGTTGACCGGAGCCAAACTCGTCGAAGGCTATGGCCTGACCGAAAGTTCCGGTGTCGTCTCCTGCAACCCCTATGAGGGAGAGAACAAAACCGGCTCCATCGGCCAGCCGGCACCGTCCACGATCGTCAGGCTGGTCGACAAGGAAGATCCGAGCCAGCCGGCGCCAGAGGGCGAGCCCGGGGAGATCGTGATCGCCGGGCCGCAGATCATGTACGGCTATTGGAACCGGCCCGATGCCGACGACCAGATCCTCCACGATGGCTTTCTGCGCACCGGCGATGTCGGGACGATCGACGAGGAGGGCTATATTTTCATCGTCGACCGATTGAAGGACATGATCGCCGTGTCGGGCTTCAAGGTGTTTCCCAGCCAGCTCGAGGAAATCCTCTACAAGCATCCGGCCGTCAAAGAGGCGCTGGTGATCGGCATTCCCGATTCCTACACCGGCGAGAAACCCAAGGCATTCGTCGCGCTCGAGACGAATGCGGATGTTACCGGTGGCGATCTGACGAAATGGTTGAACCCGCAACTCGGCAAGCATGAGCAGGTGGCCGCCGTCGTCGTTCGCGACGAACTACCCAAAACGATGATCGGTAAGCTGGACCGCAAGGCGCTGCGCGCCGAGGAACTCTAGTTTCGGTTTTCCGCGCCGTCTGGCGAGCGCCCCTTACTCTCTACGCAATTTATGCGGGTTGTGGTTCGGGCATTTCTTGTCACTGCATCGATCGGGAATCGTCTTGGTCCTTTCTACAGTTCAAGGAAGGTCTCGCGCTCGGCGAGAGATGCCAATCTGCGACCATAATCAGCGCAAGGAAAATTGCCCATGCGGTTCTCCGTTTGTCGGGTTGCCGACTGAGTTGGAGAAATATAGAGTAACAGGATTGTTACGTTATGCAATGAGGGCGACCGTGAATAGCGATGCCGGTCAAAAATCCATGCGTGCCGTGGCCAACATTCGGCGGCGGGCACTGATGGAACTGCTCGCTGAGGGCGAAAAATCGGTCACCGAGCTGACGACGCATTTCGACGTCGCAAGACCCGCCATCTCTCGCCATTTGCGCGTGTTGCGCGAGGCTGGGCTCGTCACGTATCGGTCGGTGCGCAACGTTCGCTATTACTCACTTCGTCAGCCGGAAATTGAACGATTGCGGGAGAATCTCAGCGCGAAGTTCAGTGCTTTTTGGACACCCCAGGACTGTCCGCAAGTTGCGGATGGCATCGAATCCAGCATCAGCGTTTTCCACGAGATCCGCGTCGTTACGCAGCTTCCTGTACCGCCATCGCTCGCCTATCGGTATTGCACGGATGAGACATTGTTTCGGCAATGGGTCGGCGAAGATGCGAAAAATGACGCCAGAGTGGGTGGAATGTTGTGCGCCACCAGCGCCTTTGGAGGTCAATTTCAAGCCGAATATTTGGCGCTTTACGAGGGCTGTTTTTTGACGGCCAGAGTGACATCGCCGATTCCGCCTGATGAGAATATCTATTCGATAAACTTTGAACCGCGATCGGGTGGAACGCGCATGGTGTTAACGCATTGCGTTTCGGACAGCGATATGGCCGAACTTCTGCTTTCGACCTGGACCGATACGTTCGCGTCATTGCGTACGAAGATCGAAGATAAAGACGTCTAGCCGGTACGCGCAACCATTAGGCGCTTGTGCGTCTTTTCGACTTCGCGAAACGCTGCGAAAACCGATTTCTCCGGCACGGTATCGCCCGTTCGACCCAAGGCATACAGCTGACTGTAGAACCAATATTGGGTCGCGAAACCATCGATCGCCTTGAGCATCTGAAACCGTTTGAGGAAACCGAGCCAGCCGGGAATCAATGCGAGCTCATCCTCGGGCGTCGGCAATTTTTCGAGCTGGTCGAGCAGGCGGTTGGCCGCATCGGGCATATGGCAGAAGGGGCGGCCGATACCGATGACATCCGCCGCGCCGCTTTCCAGCGCATAATCCATCGCCTCGCGGCTGCGGAAACCGCCGGTCACCATGAGCGGGATCGATACCTTGTCCTGCATCGCCAGGGCGAAATCGACGAAATAGGCCTCGCGTCGCGCCGTTGAAGGCGCGATATTCTGCTTCTGCTCGGCCTCCATGCCTTCGATGCCAAGCAATTTCGGCTGCTCGTAATTGCCGCCGGATATCTCCAGCAAATCGATTCCGGCATCGCCGAGCCACTCCGCGACCTGCAGACTGTCTTCGAATTGGAAGCCGCCGCGCTGAAAGTCGGCGCTGTTGAGCTTTACCGATATGGGAAAGTCCGGGCCGACCGCCTCGCGAACCGCCGCGACGGTTTCGATGAGAAAGCGCGCGCGATTTTCCAGCGAGCCGCCATAACCGTCGTCACGCCGGTTGGCGCGCGGCGAAAGGAAAGAGGAGAGCAGATAGCCGTGAGCGGCGTGGATTTGCACGCCGGTAAAGCCGGCGTCTTTCACGACCCTTGCCGCGATCGCAAACCGACCCCGGATGTCGGCGATTTCGGGAATCGTCAGCGCCACGGGTTCGCCGAATTGACCTCCGGGCAGACCCAGCTTCACCGCCGACGGCGCTTTGGGATGCGGATTGACCATTGCCTGGGTCTGCCGGCCGCCATGGCTGAGCTGCGCCCAGAAATGATTCCCGTTGCGCGTGGCTGTCTGCGCCCAGCTCGCGAGCCGCGATTCCAGATCGGCGTCCGGCTCGCCATGGATTACGACATTTCCGGGCCGTTCGAGATGATCGCGATCGATCTGGATATTGCCGGACAACAGCATACCCGCGCCGCCGTCCGACCATATTCCGTAAAGCTGATTGAGAGCGCGAGTGGGCATGCCGTCGGGCGTCGCCAGCCCCTCCGTCATCGCAGCTTTGGCAATTCGGTTCGGCAGGATCGCGCCGCAGGGCAGGGCGATCGGAACGGCGAGTCCGATTTCCGTCATTCAGGCAGCATCACATTTTTGAGATTCATGAATTCATGCAACCCGTGCGACCCCAGTTCGCGGCCATGGCCCGATCGCTTGACGCCGCCGAAGGGTGCATAGGGATCGGACGCCAGCATCTGGTTGATGGCCGTCATTCCGGCTTCGATATCGCGGATGAAGCGCGCCTTTTCGCTTTCGTCATTCGTCCAGACGCTCGATCCGAGGCCGAAAGGTATATCGTTGGCGACCTGAATGGCTTCGTCGATATCCTTTACCTTGAAGACCATGGCGACCGGGCCGAAAAACTCCTCGCGGGCCACCGGCGCGTCTTCGGGAATGTCGGTGAGGATAGCTGGCGTCATCCATGCCCCGGGCTTGTCGGGAATATCACCGCCATAAATCTTGTTCGCACCTGACTGGACCGCTTTTTCGAGTTGTTCGGCAATGTCGTTGCGCGCATCTTCGCTGGACAGCGGACCCATTTCGGTCGCTTCGTCGGTCGGGTCGCCGATCCGGATGGTCTTTACGCCGTCCGTGAAGATTTCCATGAATTCGTCATACACATCTTCATGGACGATCATGCGTTTGCCGCAAATGCAACTTTGGCCGGCATTTTGCAGTCGTGCTGTCACAGCCGTTTCGGCCGCTTTCCTTACATCCGCGCCCGGCATGACGATGAACGGATCGGACCCGCCCAGCTCCAGTACGACTTTTTTCAGGTTATGGCCCGCCGCCTCGGCAACCTTGATTCCAGCACCTTCGCTGCCGGTGATCGTTACGGCCACAATGCGGTCGTCGGCGATGATACCGGCGACTTTCGAAGCGCTAATATGAAGATTCTGGAACACACCCTCCGGCCCGCCGGCATCGAGAACGATCTGTTCGAGGGCCGCGGCGCATCCGGGCGTCGAGCTTGCATGTTTGAGCAGCCCTACATTTCCGGCCATGATCGTCGGTGCCATGAAGCGCACGACCTGCCACAAGGGGTAATTCCACGGCATGACGGCCAGGACGGGACCCTGTGGCAGCCAGTGCGATACGGAGCGGCCGTTCACAAGCTGGCGCGCGACCGGCTCCAACATCCCCGGGCCTTTTTCGGCATAGAAACGGAAGGCCTTTTCGCACTTGTCGATCTCAGCACGGGCCTGTGTAACCGGCTTGCCCATTTCGGTCGTGATGATGGCCGCCAGCGAATCCTTGCCGTCGGCGAACTGGTCGGCGATCCGAGATAGTAAATCGGTGCGCGCCGCAAGATCGGTTAGGCGCCAATCGCGGAACGTGTCGGCCGCCTTGGCGAGCTTCGCTTCGATCTGATCGTCATCGAGTGCGGGGAAGGTTTCGCCTTCTTCGCCAGTGGCCGGATTGACTTGCGTCGGCATGATCTCACTCCTTTGATTTTGGCGAATAGCCTATCGGGTCCGTCGAATCTTTGATAGCGCCAGGCTGTCGCTTGACCATAGCTTGCTCGCTCGCCCATAGCGACAGCATGACCGACGAAAGCGCTACCGATATCGCGACCCTGTCCTTCGAGGCGGCCCTTGAAGAACTTGAGGCGATCGTTCGAAAACTCGAGGCCGGCGAGGCACCGCTCGACGAATCGATCGAGTTATACGCCCGCGGCGACAAGCTCCGGACCCAGTGCGAAGCGCGGCTCAAGGCCGCCCAGGCGCGGATCGACAAGCTCCAGATCGATGCGGATGGAAAGCCGGTAGGCGCCGAACCGCTCGATCCGGCATAGCCGATGCCGGTTGTATCCATAGGCCTCAAGCCTGCGCTGGAGCGCATGGCCAAGGATGTCGATATCCTGTTCGATACCTGGCTCAAGGTACCGGGCGATTCGCGCGCGAAACTCTATGAGGCGATGCGATACGCTGCGATCGGCGGGGGTAAGCGATTGCGCCCCATGCTGGTCGTCGCGGCTTGCGAGGCTTTCAATGTCGATCGCGACAGCGCGATGCGGGCAGGTTTCGCGGTCGAATGCATCCATGTCTATTCGCTGATCCATGACGATCTGCCCTGTATGGACGATGACGATATACGCCGCGGGAAACCCACGGTGCACAAGCAGTTCGACGAAGCGACCGCAGTGCTGGCGGGCGATTGCCTGTTGGCGCTGGCCTTTGAAATCCTCGGCGACGAGGCAACCCATGCCGATCCGTTTGTTCGCGCGGAGTTGATGGCGGCGTTGGCCCAGGCGAGCGGCCCCGCTGGAATGGGCGGCGGGCAGATGATGGATCTGGAGGCTGAGCATCGGCAGCTCGATCTGCCGTCCGTGACGCGATTGCAGCAGCTCAAGACCGGCGCGCTCATGGGCTTTTGCCTGGAGGCAGCCTGTATCATGGCGCGCATCCCCCCCGAAAGCCGCACACATTTGCGTGGCTATGCGCGCGATCTCGGTCTTGCCTTCCAGATTGCCGACGATTTGCTCGATGTGACCGGTGACGAAGAGATTACCGGCAAACGCGTCGGCAAGGATGCCGAAGCCGGAAAGGCGACATTCGTTTCCCTGCTGGGTTTGGAGCGCGCGCGGCAACAGGCCGAAATGCTCGTCGAGCAGGCGATCGACCACCTCCGCGATTTCGGCGAAGAAGCCGATTTGCTGCGCTCGATTGCCCGTTTTTCGATAGAAAGGACGTATTGATGGGGGCCAACAGGGTAGGGGTTTATCCCGGCACGTTCGATCCGATCACGCTCGGTCATATGGATATCATCCGGCGCGGCGCGAAGCTGGTCGACACGCTGATCATCGGCGTTACGACCAACCCCAGCAAATCGCCGATGTTCACCGATGACGAGCGGCTGGAGATGGTAAAGCGCGAAGTGGCGGCATGCGAGGGCGACATTCGCGTCGTCCATTTCAACTCGCTGTTGATGGACTTTGCGGAGCGGGAGGGCGCGACGGTTATCGTGCGCGGGCTGCGCGCGGTGGCCGATTTCGAATATGAATTCCAGATGGCGGGTATGAATCAGCAGCTCAACGACGATATCGAGACGCTGTTCCTGATGGCCGATGTTGCGCTTCAGCCCATCGCCTCGCGGCTGGTGAAAGAGATCGCCATGTATGGCGGCGCCATTCACAAGTTCGTGACCCCGGCGGTCGAAAGTGACATGAAGGCGCGTGTCGACAAAATCGGGCGGAAAGGCGACTAACGGTTCGCCGTTCATCCTCCTTTCAGCCACGGGCTGGTTGGGCTAAAGCATTGGAAATTTTATCTGCCGCGCGATGATTCAGGCAGCAGAAGTGGATTTACGAGGATAGTATGCGTTTGAAAATCATTCTGTTTTCCATGCTCGCCCTGGCTATGGGCAGTGCGGCCCATGCACAGGAAGACGAAAGCGGCATTACCGATGTCAGCGCGACGCCCGACGTCACCTATGCGTCGGGAGCGACGCCGGAGGCCGATCCGGAGAATACACTGTTGCTCGATCTCTCGACTGGCGGACGTGTTA
Source organism: Pseudomonadota bacterium (assembly GCA_039180285.1). Lineage (GTDB taxonomy): Bacteria > Pseudomonadota > Alphaproteobacteria > Sphingomonadales > Sphingomonadaceae > Parasphingopyxis. The sequence goes on from JBCDDN010000010.1 coordinate 48,070, forward strand.
CGATCCGCTTGCGCCCCGACGCGGCACCGGGCCACGTTGATCGGATCAAGACACTCACACGCCAGGGCTTCTATAATGGCATCATCTTTCACCGCGTGATCGACGGCTTCATGGCGCAGACTGGCGATCCGACCGGAACGGGGCAGGGCGGTTCTCAGCTCCCCGATCTGAGTGCTGAGTTTACCACTTTGCCGCATGTGCGCGGAACTGTATCGATGGCGCGGGCGACTGATCCAAATAGCGCGAACAGCCAGTTCTACATCATGTTCATGCCCAATCTCGGGCTCGATCGAAATTATACCGCTTTCGGACGCGTCACGGATGGTATGCAATATGTCGATGCCATTCCGCGCGGCGAGCCGCCCGCCAACCCGGCGCGCATTGTTCGCGCCTCGATTGCCGCTGACAACGTGCCACCGCCGACGGCCGCCGAGATCGCCGCGATGACCCAGCCGGCCGCCAACGATCAGGCCAATGCGCTCGAGGCGGCGCTCGGCGAACTTGCGGGCGAGACGCCGCAATAACCGCCCGGTGCGTGTCGATCTTTTCGATTTCGCGCTCCCAGAAGATCGCGTAGCGCTTCGCCCGGCCAGTCCACGCGACAGCGCGCGAATGCTCGTGCTGGAGGGCGATGAGACGCATGACAGGCTGGCGCGCGATCTGCCCGATTGCCTTCGCTCAGGGGATATTCTGGTCTTCAACGATACGAAGGTGATTCCGGCGCAGCTGGAGGGGCGCCGCGGAGAGGCGAAGATCGGCGCTACGTTGCACAAGCGGGAAGGTTTGCGGAAATGGCGCGCCTTCATCCGCAACGCGAAACGGGTGCGCGAAGGTGATCGGATAGAGTTTGGCGGCGATGTCGCTGCCATCGCTTCGAAGCGCGGTGTGGATGGTAGTTTCCTGCTCGATTTCATGGGCGACGAACCGGTCGAACTGCTGCTCGAACGTGCCGGTACCATGCCCCTGCCTCCCTATATCGCCGGTAAGCGGCCGACCGACGAACGCGACGCCCAAGATTATCAGACGATGTTCGCGCGGGAGGAAGGTGCCGTCGCCGCGCCGACCGCCGCGCTCCATTTCACACCGGACCTGATCGAACGGCTCGCCGCCGCCGGGGTCGGCCATGTCACGCTGACACTCCATGTCGGGGCGGGCACCTTCCTGCCGGTCAAGGCCGAGGATAGCGACGATCATCAGATGCACTCCGAGTGGGGACGCATCGATGGGTATACGGCAACGCAACTCAACGATGCGCGCGCGGCGGGCGGCCGCATCATCTCCGTCGGCACGACGAGCCTGCGTTTGCTGGAGAGTGCGGCTGACGCGAACGGCGTCATCCATCCCTTCGAAGACGATACAGCGATCTTCATCACGCCGGGTTATCGCTTCAAGGCGATCGACGGACTGATGACCAATTTTCATCTGCCGCGCTCGACACTGTTCATGCTGGTCAGCGCATTGATGGGACGGGAGCGGATGCTGGCTGCTTACGAGCATGCGATTGCCGAAAAGTACCGCTTCTACAGCTATGGTGACGCGAGCCTCTTGCTGCCCTAAGCCGCGCCTATGAGCGATGGTTTCTCCTTTTCCGTTGCCGCGACCGACGGTGCCGCGCGCGCTGGCGCTATCCGGATGAAACGCGGCGAAATTCGCACGCCGGCCTTTATGCCAGTGGGTACTGCGGCGACAGTGAAGGCGATGAAGCCTGCCGATGTGCGGGCGGCGGGCGCCGACATCATTCTCGGCAACACCTATCATTTGATGCTGCGGCCCGGCGCGGAACGGATCGCGAAACTGGGCGGGCTGCACGATTTCATGGGTTGGGAGCGGCCGATCCTGACCGATAGCGGTGGCTATCAGGTGATGAGCCTCTCCGATCTCACCAAGGTTAGCGAGGAGGGTGTGGCTTTTGCGAGCCATATCGACGGATCGCGGCATATGCTCAGTCCCGAACGGTCGATGGAAATCCAGTCGCTACTGGGTTCCGACATCATCATGGCGTTCGACCAGCTGGTAAAGACGACCGATAACCCGCAGGCAAAGGCCGAAGCCATGGAACGATCGATGCGCTGGGCGAAACGGTCGCGCATTGCGTTCGACGATCTCGGAAACCCCGGTGCTCTGTTCGGAATCCAGCAGGGCGGGCTGGACGAGACGCTGCGCAAGGCATCGGCAGATGCGCTTCTTGAAATCGGATTCGACGGCTATGCGGTGGGCGGTCTGGCGGTCGGCGAGGGGCAGGAGGCGATGTTCGGCTGCCTCGATTTCGCGCCCGGCCAGTTTCCGGAAGACCGTCCGCGCTATCTTATGGGAGTAGGCAAACCTGATGATCTGGTCGGCGCCGTCGCCCGCGGGATCGACATGTTCGACTGTGTATTGCCGACGCGCTCTGGCCGGACCGGTCAGGCCTTCACCGCCAATGGACCGATCAATATCAGGAATGCCCGCTTCGCCGAAGACACCGGACCGCTCGATCCCGGATGCAGCTGTCCGGTCTGCAGTCAATGGTCGCGTGCCTATCTGCATCATCTTGTCCGGTCGGGCGAGATACTCGGCGCGATGCTGATGACCGAGCACAACATATGTTTCTATCAATCTTTGATGGCCGGGATGCGGACGGCGATTGCGAACGGCACATTCGCCGCGTTCGCCGGCGATTTCGTCCGCCGCTACAAACAGGAGGTGTAAAGCGATGGCGCTTGTCGAGATCGAACGATGCGATGGCTATGCCGTCCTGATTCTCAACCGGCCGGACCAGATGAATGCCCTGTCCGCGGCTTTGCGGGCGGAGCTAGCGCAAACCGTTCGCAGGTTGGAGGCGGATCCCGATATGCGCGTGCTGGTTCTGACGGGAGCCGGGGAGCGCGCTTTCTGCGCCGGGCTCGACCTCAAGGAATTGGGCTCCGGTGCATCCAGTGTCGGCGATGCCGTCGATGTCGAAGACCCGGTGACTGCTCTTGGCGGTTTCAGCGGCCCGGTAATCGGCGCAATCAACGGCGTTGCGATTACCGGCGGGTTCGAGCTCGCGCTGGCATGCGATGTGCTGATTGCCAGCGAGAATGCCCGGTTCGCCGACACCCATGCGCGGGTCGGCGTGATGCCGGGCTGGGGTCTGAGCCAGAAGCTGAGCCGCGCGATCGGCATATCGCGGGCCAAGGAGTTATCGCTGACCGGCAATTTCATCGCTGCTGAGCAGGCCGAGCGTTGGGGGCTTGTCAATCGCGTCGTCGCCGCGGGCGATTTGCTTGCGGAGGCGCGCCGGCTTGCCGAAGACATGCTGTCGGTCGAGCCGGTGATGCTTACCGACTATCTGAAACTCATCGACGATGGTTTCGCCGCTTCGTTCGGAGACGGGCTTGCGCTTGAGCAGAAGCGGGCCGTCGTCAATGCCGGTATTTCGCCGGAAGAGATCGAAGAGCGGCGCGCGGCTGTTCAGGCCCGCGGACGCGGGCAGGGCGGTTAGCTCTATTCGGCCGCTATGGCGGCGGGCGCTTCCGTCGAGGCGGAAGCGAGCGACAGCGTGCCGGCCTTGGCGAACACCATCGCCTCGTCGGCTATCGGTGCCTCGCGTAACTCTTTCACATCCTTATTATAGTTTTGCAGGTTGCGCCAAACGCCGCGATCGCCCTGCGCGGGCAGCTTATCTTCCGCCCGCTTGAAATAGCCGGACGAGAAATCGACCCAGGGCAGGCGCTTGATCTGTTCGTCCTCCGGCAAACGCGGCACGGCGATATCGACGCCCTTTTCATCCATATAGTTGATCAACCGCGCAACATATTCGCAGGTCAGATCGGCACGCAGCGTCCAGGATGCATTGGTATAGCCGAAGGAGAAGGCCATGTTCGGCACATCGTCGAACATCATCGCCTTATAGGTGATCTTGTCGCCAAAATCGACGGGTTGGCCATCGACGATCAAGTTGGTGCCGCCGGCCATCTGCAGGTCCAGGCCCGTTGCCGTAACGATGATGTCTGCTTCTATCTCTTCACCAGATTGGAGCAGAATTCCGTTTTCCGTGAATCGGTTGATATGGCCCGTCGATACCGAGGCCTTGCCGTCGCGTATCACGCGGAAGAAATCGCTGTCCGGCACGAGGCAGAGACGTTGATCCCACGGATTGTAGCTGGGTGTGAAGTGCGTTTCGATATCGTAATCGGGCCCGAGTTCGCCATGAATCTTGTCGAGCAGGAATTTCCTGACCTTCTCCGGTTTCTTGCGGGCGCGTCTGAACATGAATTGCTGCAGCACGGTGTTGCGCCAACGGATGAATCGATAGGCGAGCCGGTCCGGCAAGAATTTGCGCAGCGTGTTGGCCATCGCATCTTCGGACGGTCGCGAGATCATATAGGTGGGCGAGCGCTGCAGCATCACAACATGCTCGGGCGGTTTTTCGCTGTCGAGCATCGCCGGGACCAGCGTAACGGCCGTCGCGCCCGATCCGATCACCACGATCTTCTTGCCCGAATAATCGAGATCCTGTGGCCAATGCTGGGGATGGACGACGGTGCCTCGATACTGATCGAACCCTTCCCAATCGGGCGTGTAGCCGGCCTGATAATTATAATAGCCGGTGCACATGAACAGGAAGTCGCAGCTCAGATAGGCGATTTCGCCATCGCGCTCGGTTTCGACGATCCAGCGCGCATTTTCGGACGACCATTCGGCGCCCTTCACATGATGTTTGAACCGTATCTTGTCGCGAATGTCGTATTGATCGGCCGTTTCATCGAGATAGTCGAGGATCGAGGGGCCGTCGGCGATGGCTTTTTGCGCCGTCCAGGGTTTGAACGAATAGCCGAGCGTGAACATATCGGAATCCGAGCGGATGCCCGGATAGCGAAACAGGTCCCAAGTGCCGCCAATATTGTCGCGGCCTTCGAGGATCGCATAGCTTTTGCCGGGGCAGTCGCGCTTAAGATAATAGCCGGCGCCGATGCCGGATATGCCGGCTCCTACGACGATGACATCTAAATGTTCCGGTGCATCCTCTCGCGCCATTTGCCGTTCCTCTTCCGCCAATCAGTTGCAATGTAGAACGGATTGACGTTTACGGCAAGCAAGGGGTTTGAAGCCCGGTTTTCCGGGCGAATACGCGTGTCAGTCGCCCAGTTTTACGTTGAGGAAATCCGGCATCGGCCCGTTCCATTCCTCATCGTCACCCTCGCGCGCAGTCGCCTTGTTGGGTTTTGCGCGCGGGCTTTTCCGGGGCTCGGATTTTTTCGGCTTTTGCGGAGCGGAGCTTTTGCTTTTCGGTTCGCCCTTCGGTTTCGAACGCGCGCGACCTTTGGATTTGCTCTTCGGTTTTTCGTCCTGCTCCTCGGGATCCGATGCGTCCGCTTTGGGCGCGGTCTTCTTACCATCATCGATCCCGCGATTGATCGTCTGCCCGGTCAGCTTCTCGATATTCTCGATCGCTTCCGCGTCGGCGGGCGTGACGAGCGTCATCGCCGTGCCTTCGGCGCCCGCGCGACCTGTCCGGCCGATGCGATGGACATAATCGTCGGGATGCCAGGGCGCATCATAGTTGAAGACATGGCTGACGCCCTTGATGTCGAGGCCGCGTGCCGCGACGTCCGATGCGACCAATATGTTGATCTCGCCCGACTTGAAGAGGTCGAGTTCCTTCATGCGTTCGGGCTGGCTCATATCGCCATGAATCTGACCGGCCTTGAAACCGTCCTGCCGGAGCGCCTTTTGCAGGTCGCGCACCGTCGTCTTGCGGTTTGCGAAGATAATCGCGGTGCCGATATCTTCCGAACGCAGCAGTTTCTTGAGCGTCGATTTCTTGGATCGCGGACTGGTTTCGATCAACCGCTGATCGATATTCGTAGCCGCCGTCGCGGGTCGCGCCACCTCGATATGTTTGGGGTTGCTCAGAAACTTGTCCGAGAGCTTTTTGATCGGCGGTGGCATCGTCGCCGAGAAGAGCAGCGTCTGGCGGTTCGTCGGCAGTTTTTGGCAGATACTCTCGATATCGGGGATGAATCCCATGTCGAGCATCCGGTCCGCCTCGTCGATGACGAGAATGTCGCAGCCGGAGAGCAGTATCTTCCCCCGGTCGAACAGATCCATCAGTCGCCCCGGCGTCGCGATCAGGACATCGACGCCCTTTTCCAGAGCCTTCATCTGGTCGCCCATGCTGACGCCGCCGATCAGCAGCGCCATTTCGAGCTTTTGGTATTTGCCATATTTCTCGAAATTCTCGGCGACCTGCGCGGCAAGTTCCCGTGTCGGCTCGAGAATCAGCGAGCGCGGCATCAGCGCGCGGCTGCGGCCATGGCTCAGAATATCGATCATCGGCAGCACGAAGCTGGCAGTCTTGCCTGTGCCCGTTTGCGCAATTCCGACCAGATCCTTCATCATCAAAACGGGCGGAATGGCTTCGGCTTGAATGGGCGTGGGTTCGGTATAACCCGCATCGCCGACGGCGCGCAGTAATTCGTCAGAAAGGCCGAGATCGGCAAAGGTCATACGGTATCCGGAATAGTCTGATAACGCGCGGATTATAGACGTCGCGCTTTCGCGGCTGGCGATTGGGCGCTGAGCGGCGAAAAGTCAAGCGAAAGCGGGCTTTTCCTTCAGTCGGTCTCGCGCGGTTCCAAGACGTGAAATCCCGATATCGCACATTCGTTTCCGGCGCGCGACACGATCGTATCCCGGCTGGCGCAGATTCGGCCGTCTTCACCCGGCACAAGATAGAAAGCGGAGTAATAGCCGAGCGCCACGCATTCGGAATCGAGCCGGGCGCGAACGAGGCTGCGATCCTGCATCAGCAGGTCGACCACCCCGGGCCGGGTGAAGCGGGCGCGAGATATCGCCGAGGCGGGCTGACAATTTTCCGTCGGTCGTTCGCGCCAGATAATGCCGGATGGCGCCCGTCGTCGGGGCCGTAATGTTCGCCGGGTGGGGATTCGGATGATGATCCGCCGCTCGACGGTCGTCTGCATCGCGAGTTGCATGGGCGCCGCCGCAGGTGTCGCAGATGCGGTCAACAGCAATAGGGCGGTTCCGAGGATCGACACGTACAATTCCAAGTCGTTCTGGCAATTTCGGCTATTGTGATCGCCTTGTCCGCTGTCGCCGTTTAACCGAAGATGAATTGGCCTGCCGGTTGAGAGCGGCTATCGTTTCCACCGATGGACGATAGCGTAATTCTTGAGCGGTTAACCGGAATCGTGGGCGATCCGGGAATGGTCGTGGCGGCGGAAGATATGGCGCCATGGCTGACGGATTGGCGCGGCCGGGTGACGGGTAGCGCCTTGGCCATGGTGTCGCCCAAAAGCGTTGCGGAGGTGCAGGCCGTTGTCCGCCTGGCGAACGAAGCCGGGATCGCGATCGTACCGCAAGGCGGGAATACGGGAATGGTTGCCGGTGGAGTGCCGCGGCCCGAAGATCGAGCGCTGCTCGTGTCGTTGCGCAAAATGAACGCGATCCGGTCGATCGACCCCGACGACAACAGCCTGACCGCCGAATCGGGTACGATATTGAGTGCCGTACACGCGGCGGCCGAACAGCATGATCGCCGTTTTCCCTTGTCCCTGGGGGCCAAGGACAGCGCGACCGTCGGCGGATTGGTCGCAACCAATGCCGGCGGCACGCAGGTCCTTCGGTTTGGCCCGATGCGTGCCTTGACTCTCGGGGTCGAGGCGGTGCTGCCTGATGGCGAAGTTTTCGAGGGCCTGTCGACCTTGCGGAAAGACAATCGCGGCTATGACCTGCGTCAGATGCTGGCCGGTTCCGAGGGGACGCTCGGCATCATCACGGCGGCGAGCCTCAAGCTGGTTCCGGCCGCGCCGCATCGGGTCGTCGCCTGGATCGGTTTGGACACGGCGGCACAGGCGCTTTCGGTACTGCGCGCGCTGGAAGCGTCGGTCGGCGAGGCGGTAGAGAGTTTTGAGCTGGTGCCGGAAGCGGCCCTCGCGCTCGTGCTCGAACATATTCCCGGGACGCGGGCGCCGCTCGGCGGCACGTATCGCTGGAATATCCTTACCGAGTTGCGAACCGCGGGCGATCTCGCCGCATTGCGGGCGCAATGCGAGGTTCAACTCGCCGGCGCTTTGGAGGATGGTTTGATCGCCGATGCGACGATCGCCGAGAGCGAGACGCAGGCGGCCGATTTCTGGAAGATCCGCGAGGTGATTTCCGAAGCCGAGCGGATCGACGGAATGGCTGCTAAGCACGACGTCTCCGTGCCCGTATCGGCGATGCCCGGATTCATCGAGGAGGCGACGGCGGCCGTTGAGGGCCGGTTCACGGGCGCGCGCGTTATTGCATTCGGCCATCTCGGCGACGGCAATGTCCATTTCAACGTTCGCGCGCCGGTCGGGTCGGACGACGCCGCCTGGTTTGCAGAGACGGCCGAGGCCGTAAGCTGTTTCGTGCACGATCTGACAAATGCTGCGGGTGGGTCGCTATCGGCTGAACATGGCATCGGCCAACTCAAGTTGGCCGAATTTGCGCGGCTGGCCGATCCGGCGCGGCTGGGCGCGATGCGGGCTATCAAACACGCGCTCGACCCCAAGGGCATTATGAACCCCGGCAAGCTCGTACCGCTTGCGAATCCCAACGATAATCCATAGAGGGCAGGGCAATCGGAGTTGCCGACCTAACCGGCGGCTCTCCCGTAATTCCGGCCACAGGAGATATTTCATGGCTAGCGCTGCCCCGCAGCAGAATTTTCCGCTGTTGTACAATGACGTGATTCCGCTTTCGAGCCAGGAGCACGCAAAATACAAATTGCAGGTCAGGCCGAAAATGCCATTCCTCACGGAAACGCATGCCGTTCCCGTTACGATCGATGAGTTCGTCGTCGTCCAACGCTATATGCCGATCGTCTTCTCCTCGGGCGAAAACCCGGTGCCGCTCGCGCTGATGGGCCTCAACACCGGCGTCAACGTGTTTCTCGACGAGAATGGCGAACTGTCCGGCAATCCGACCTATATGCCGGCCTATGCGCGCCGCTACCCGTTTCTCCTCGCGAAGCTGCGGCAGGATTCCGAAGAACTGTCGCTGTGTTTCGATCCGACGACCGATATCGTCGGCGAATATGACGAGGGCGAAGCGCTGTTCGATGGCGGCGAAGCATCGGAGACGACCAAGAGCCTGTTGCAGTTTTGCGAGCAGGTCGAAACGTCCGGGCATCGCACCGTTTCGTTCGTCGAAGAACTGGTCAAGGCTGATCTGCTGATGGAAGGCGAAGTCGCTATCGATACGCCCAATTCCGACAAGCCCTTCGTCTATCGCGGCTTTCAGATGGTGAACGAGGAAAAGCTCAAGGAAATCCGGGGCGATCTCGCTCGCAAATTCGTCCAGAACGGCATGATGCCGTTGATCTATGCCCATATGATGTCGCTGCAACTTGTTCGCGATATCTTCGCGATGCAGCTTCAGCAGGGCAAGGTTCCGCCGCAGCCCGAAGCCAATGTGCCTCAGGGTATGCCGCAAAGCTGAGATCAAGCCGTTGTTTCCGGGGTGCTTTTCGGTCCTGCTTGAAACCCCGCAAAGTCGTTAATATCTTAAGGGGGCACCGGGTTGCGTGCCCCCCTTTCGTAACTCGGTGTGGGTGCATCGCATGATGCTCCCCCTCCCTGAACCTGGCCGCCTCGCGCTCCCCTGCGCGGGGCGGTTTTTTACTCGGCCGCCAGCGATTGCGGAGGAGAAGTCACCTCCTCGGCCATGGCGTCGGCGATTGCGGAAATGGCATTCGTAAGCCGTTCGGATCCCGGCCCGGGCCGATCATGCGCCTGATCGAGATAGAGGGACCGGCATATCTCGAGCTGCAACCCATGGATGTCGCGCTCCGGCTTACCGTGCCGCGCCAATATATGGCCACCGGGATAGGGCGTGTTGAGAGCCGTTCGAAAGCCGAGCTCCCGGCAGATTTCCGCGGCGCGCGCGGCGAAAGCGGGGGCGGCGCTTCGCCCGTTGCGGTCGCCCAGCACGATCTGCGCAGTCGCTTCGCCGTTTCTTGGCCGCAACGGCGGCATCGAATGGCAATCGAGCAAAAGCGCAACGCCGAAACGCCGATGCGCGATAGCGAGCATGTCGGAGACGAGCGCGTGATAGGGCCTGTGGGCGAGGCGGATGCGTTCCGCCAGATCCCGATGGCCGATGGGATGGCGATAGATATTGCCATATCGGGCCAGACGCCGGGGCACTAACCCCAGCCCGCCCCGCACTTTCGCCGTGACTTCGAGAGCGGCTCTCGCCGGACGCGGGGCAATCATCGCCGGATCGACCTCGCGTTCCGACCGGTTGAGATCGATCCACGCGCGGGCTGCGTTCGCGATGATAACCGAATAGCCGCGTTCCGCGAGCGGTTTGACCAGTGTATCGACATGCCGGTCTTCGAGCGTCCGCAGGTGGATTTCGTCCAGTCTGGCCGTTTGCATCAGACTGTCCGGATATACGCGGCCGGCATGCGGAACGGACAGGATAACCGGCGATTGTGGAATCTCCGGTCCAAGCTGAGACAGATAATCGCTGGCAGAACCGCAATTTCCCATGGTTTCGGCCTATTATTCCACGCGGCCGAAGGCAAGCGGGCTAAAATTTGCTCGGGACTGGAAAATTTTAAGGGCTCTGCTCTATAGTCCATGGGCGAGCGTCAGGGGGTGACGTGCAGACAGGTAATGGAACGACGATGATCCGTATCCTTTTGGCAGAGGACGACAAGTCGATGCGCGAGTATCTGAAGCGCGCGCTCGAACGCACCGGCTATGCCGTCGAAACGGCGGATTCCGGAGTCTCAGCGATGCCGATGCTCGAGAATGGAAGTTACGACCTGCTGCTGACCGATATCGTCATGCCCGGCATGGACGGCATCGAACTCGCGCAGGAAGCCTCGAAGATTGCGCCCGATATGCGGGTCATGTTCATCACCGGATTTGCCGCCGTGGCGCTGAAGAACAACAAGACACCGCCCAACGCCAAGGTGTTGTCGAAGCCGTTTCATTTGCGCGATCTGGTGCTCGAAGTGGACCGGATGTTCGAAGTCGGCGACGCGTCGGGACTCTAGGAACCGGACTCGTAACTTACAGGTCCAGTTCCTAAAAATCAGCGGTTGCGCATGGCGAACCGCTCCACTAGACAGCCCGTTCGCGTGGGCGCGTAGCTCAGTGGTAGAGCACTGTGTTGACATCGCAGGGGTCGCTGGTTCAATCCCAGCCGTGCCCACCATTTTATCCCCCTGATAATCATGTCTTTTTCCCGTTTGTGATCGGAACCACCTTGGTGTCATCTGCGGTAAAAGTGCGGTAAAACGCCCCCGGGGCAAGCGCTTCGATCTCGTCGATAATGGCCTCCGTTACCGCCAGCGCGCGGCCCAAATTGACCGGATCGGGCAGGGCGTAGATGTCGCTGGTCGACGCCTTGTGATGTCCGAGCATCATCTTGCCCTGCACCCAATGCTCTTCGCCGAGGCGCTTGCGCGCTATCGTTGAAACCGAGCGGCGGATGAGCTTCTGGCCGGACTCGCCCTGGCCGGGCAGTTTCAGTTGAGCTTCCATGAGTTTCCATGCCGTTTTGATGCTCGTCACCGGGAGGTACACACCTTTCGTGCCGTCGAGGTGCGCCGCGAATTGGTGCGCAACCGGGATCGTCGGGCGGTATTTCTTGGTCTGCTTTCGTCCGTCCGGATTGAGGGCGAGCACGCGAGCATTGGAGAACCATTGCCGACGCTTGGCGGCTGTGTTGATGTCATAGACCGCATCGGGACGCGCCCAAGTCGCAACGGAGGCGCGCAGGAATCGAAGAAGATTGTCAGAGCGACGCTTCTCCGACATGGCAAAACGAAACATCGCGGCGATTGTCTCGACATCGGCACGGTACGCAGGAGTTCGATTGACCTCAATCGTGGGGATTGTCTGGAAGCCGGGCTCAACTCCGCCGAAGCGCAGTGCGGCAGCAAGTTGGATAAGGCCGTTTTCGATCGTGCCCGGTGCCCGTTCGCGATCTTCGCGGCTCCCAAGCCAATCCCGGAACGATTGCGCCCATTCTTCGTCGAGGTCTTCACACCGATCCTCTATGCGGTCGGTCATCTCCATGAAATCGAGAACGTGATCGAGGCGGGAATGAATCGCATCTTTCGGCGGCTTGGTCTCGCGGTAATTGGCGATCAGCACCGTCGCCATTTCGCCCTTCTGGTCAAGCGGCTGTCCACAGGTCGGACAGACCGGGACGCCACCATGGATTTCGACGTAGAGATTGTCGAGCGCGATCATGCCTTTCTGCCGGCTCTTCGTGCCCGCGCTGCGGCATCTTTCCCGCTTTCTCCGCTCGTCGTACCAGATGATTTCGAGGTTTCTTTCCGGCCTTTCGTAGAGCCTGAATTCCCCCCGTTGATAGATCGGTTTTCCGCGCTTCGTTTTAGGCATAGGCGTCTCTGATATTGGCTGGCCGCTTCGCGAATCGCATCGTATCCCCCGGCTGCAACGAACAGGTCAAGCTCATCCGCTGACAGGCGGATACCTTTACCAAGCTCGATCTGCCGGCTGAGCCGACGATCCAATTCGGGAAGCGCCCCGGTTGTCATGTGCTGGCGACCTTCGGCGCTTTACGGAACTCAGTCGACATCACCCGCACTCCCTGTCCATGGGCTGTGTGCGCTCCATTGACTTCCGCTCTTCGCGCAAGAATTTGGCTAGCCACTGATACTCTTTGGCGAGCAAGCGCATAAAGAAATACGAAAGAGCAAGCTGGAGCGTGGCAAACGCTAGTACGATGATCGCTAACGTCATGATGAAGTCACCCACGCTCCATCTCCCTGATATCCTCTCTGATAGCGCCCCAGTTGCCATCGAATGGCGCGAGAGCTCGCCGGTACGGCTGACGGCGATCGTCAGCCCAGCGCCCCGCCGCCATGTCGTCGCGGTTGCGCTCTGCCTGTCTGCGGGCTTGGCGTTTGTCTCGATTACGCATGGTCAGCTCTCCTTTCGGGATCTGTCGCGATGGGCATGGGGAGTACTTGGGCTGTGGGGGTCATGCGGCTTCTTTCTCGGCCGCCGCCCGGATCAGGCTGCGCACACATTCCTCGGTATCGGCTTGGGTGTTCAGGCTCTTCCTGAGGTCCGCTGTGCGCTTTGCGATCTCGGGCAGAACCTTGTCGGCGAGCATGTCTGCGAAAGCTATGCGCGCCGGTCCTGGCAGCTTTAGCATGATGTCGCGCAGCCGCTTGCGGTCGAACTGCGATACGTTCGAACCATTGGCCGAATATGGCTCGAACTCTATCGATAGGCGAAATGTGAGCCCTTGATCTTCAGCTACCAGCCAGCAGCTTGTCGGTCCGTTCAATCGGTATGACGATCCTGGTTCAACCGATACGACCCTGCCGTATGGAAAGCCCTCGTCGTCGCGCAGATAGAGGGTGGTTTCGCCCAGCGCTTTCAGGTGATCGGCCTTCTCGATGGCTTCGGGATAACTCAGTTTCAGCATGTCTCAATCTCCCGCCGGGTCAGTGCCGCCCGGCTCGGCTTTGGTGAGGTAATCTCGGACGGCTTCACCTTTGGCAGTCCATTCCATGCGCGGCGGCTCAAGACTCACTGGCTTGAACAGCCGTTCAGCGATGAAGAAACCGGCGGCCTCAAAGGGCATGTCATCATTCGCGTCACCGAGAATTGCTTCCCGTTGCGCCTCTGTCAGCCCCGCCGCGATGGCCGCTGGGTCTTGGTTATTGGGCATGGAGTGGCCTCCAAGCATCCGGCTGTAAGCTCACGGCCTCGTCTTCGTTTGATCTCCAGCAAGCGCCGCCGGACCAACACGGCGGGTGCTCGCTCTCGCGAGCCGCTTGCCATTGATCGCATTCCTTCATATCGGCAGTCAGAGAAGCGTTGCGCGACAAAATCGCCATGAACGTCATTTCACCAACGCGAACCTCCACATCTTCATCATAGGGCGCGTCGGCAATTGGCCTCCATTGCATCGCCTCGAACTGCCTTGAGGCCGATGGCAGGGCTTGCTTGAGCGGCAGGCATTTGCGGCCCATAGCCGTCAAAGATGACCCGTGATCGCCGATGAAGTTTCCGACAGTGCTTATCAGGTGCTCGATATGGTCTTTTTGCTCACCCATCATCGCCTCCATCGCTTACCGGGGTTTCGGGGGCGGCGAACGCAGAATCGGTTTCCTTGATGAAATGTTCGACCGTGACCGTGTAGAAATCCTCAGTCCAATCATGCTCTTGCGCTAGTTCGCGAGCGATATCCTGAAAGATGACGACAGACCGTTGCCTCGCAGCCTCCACGATCTTCGCGGTTCTGGCGCGCTCGGTGGTGATTGCCTCGACCCAGCCAGCGCGGAACCCGTTACGGGTCACAGGATCGTCAGGGAAGCCGCCGCCTTTTGTCAACGCGCCCCATGCACACTCTATCACCAGCGCATCCTCTTCGGGCTGGGCTGGGGTTATGGACCGTTCGCGGTCGAGGGAAGCTAACTCAAACCCCGCTGCGCAGAGAATGGAAGCCCAAATATGCTTAAACCAGACAGGCTCAATTTCATCCGGCATGACGTGGGAAATATACGCCTGTTTATGGCCCGGAGTTTCTTTAACATGACAATCCTCTTCGGGATGGGATGGCTGTAGATACGGATTGGCGTTGATCCGCTTGACAAGCTTGGCCTCTTCTTCCGACGTCAGATCAGGAACATCGGTGGGGAGGGACGAAGGCGCCGCCTCCCCGTCTGTCAGCCAGCGCCTCACCTTGAGACGTGGCCCCTCAAAGCCAGCGGCCATGAAAACAGCGCTGACCGCGTGGCAGTACCAGCTCTCCGGTTTGTAGCTGCCGGGAGGTTCGCCATAGCCTGTAGACCAGCGGTTGAAATTCTGCTGACAGGCACGGTGGAAAATCTCGCGCAATTGATCGTTCCGCGCATCCTCTTCGGGCTGGTATGGGACATCCGCTTGCGGCTCTGCGGATAGGGCTGCGATCCGACAGTCCAGCCATTCGATATTGTCCGCTAACGCCTCGGTTCCTACAGACGGCCCCATTTCGCACAGGCCTTGGTATTCGCGGAGATGGCGCAAGATTGGGCGCAGATAATAGGTGTCGCTATTTCTCAGTTCCGCAGCTTGACCCGGCGTTGCTTCTGATAGGGCGGCGATGGCGTTGACCGTTTCGCTCGTGACGCGGCCGATACAGATTGGATCATCGCCGAGGATTTGGCCGATCTTCTCACGCAGCCATTCGGTTTGGTCGGTCACCACGCGCCTCCATCGCTCGGGATTGCAATGCTGGCCTGAATGTATGCATGGTCTACGCCGCCAAACTTGTTCATTGCGCGCGCACCATCGGGGCCTAGCCGCATAACATGAAGTGAACCACCTTCAGCAAACAACCACAGATCGGAGGGCCAATCTTTTGCCAGTTTGCGTAATCGCTTGATGGCCATGTCCTCGGTCATGGGCGGGGTTCCTCAATCTTAGTGAGAACCCGGCGATATTTTCGGACGGTCGCAACGGTGCAGTCGCATAGAGCTGCCAAATCCTCGTCGCTCCGGTTTGGGCTGTTCCTCACATACCAACGCAGATCAGCTTTATCTCTTTTGGTCATGATTGCTCTCCCGGCTGTTGGGCTGCTTTGAGCTTGGCAAGGGTGTCGCGGGCCATATCGATGCGCTCAACGGCAAGCTTCCGCCACCCGTTCGGTTGATCGTGATCTGGCAAGTCGTCGAGAGTGATGCTTGCATCCGCTGCGATGTTACTCAACGTATCTATCGCCTCCGCCAGTAGATCAGGCGTTGGCGGGGGTGGTGATAGGATTTCCTCAATGCGGAGCGCGGCTTGCCGCAGTTCTTCATCGGGCGGATTTATGCTGAATTGCACACCCTCGCGAACAAGGCGCTGTAGTTTGTCCGCCGCCTCTCTTAGCGCAGCATCGCCAACGGGTGCGGCGCGGAGGGCGGCGTTTGCGACGTCTTTCTTCTGACCGGCTTCATAAGCATGCCGCGCCATTTCTTTGCGGTCAGTCCAACCGTTACCGCCCCGATTTTCCCACCAGTCTTCAAAATCATCGACCGGCTCCGGCTCGCGAAGGGCGGATATGATTTTCTGCATGTCATCGAAGTGGATCGAAAGCTCGCACTCGTTTCTGTTACCTATGATGCTAACAGCGGCTTCGGTCGCCCGTTCAATCTGCTCTTCGGTGAAGTTGAGTGCATCGGTACGGGCTTCGGCCATTGCTTCGAGGCCCGCCTTGTCTAGTGGGTGCATGATGCCTCCCCGCAGCTCGAGCGCGTTTATTTGAAGACCATGGCGCCTATAAGCCGCCGCCAATATCTCTCTGTCTTTCTTCTCTGTCATTGGTCTGCTCTCTTTGGATAGGTTGCGCTGCTCATTCCCCG
This sequence comes from Pseudomonadota bacterium, assembly GCA_039180285.1. Classification (GTDB taxonomy): domain Bacteria; phylum Pseudomonadota; class Alphaproteobacteria; order Sphingomonadales; family Sphingomonadaceae; genus Parasphingopyxis. Next base: position 64,403 of record JBCDDN010000010.1, read on the forward strand.
TCTCCGTCTTTGTCGGGGAGGCGGGCGAGGATGGCTTTGAAGCGTCCATATGTTTTTCGACTGCGCGCTTCCCCGCGATCAACCTTGTCCACAAAGTCCTGCATAGCCTCCCACATTTCCCCGATCAGGGCTTCGCGGCTTTGGAGGGCGGCTAGGCAATCGCGCATGATCCGAACTTCATTCGTAGTGCTTTCGGTTTCTCGGCCGCACGACGATCGAATGTGGATTTGGTTTTCGAGCCTCGCCACAAGTTCCACCAGCGATGCGTCTGCGGGTGGCGTGGGGTGCGCGACGATCGGCAATGGTTCGCGGGCCTTGACAACCGGGCGGAAGTGCGTCGGCTCAATATCACCGGCCTCCACATCGAGCCGCGACCATCCCGCTTCATCATAGATCGCGAATGCATAGGCTCGGTATATCGGATCATCGATAGCGACGATGCACTTCGTGTCGACCGGTGGAAGCCTGTCTTTCACGCTGTACATCTCGCACGGCAGCAATTCTTCACGCTCCGTCATCGTCAAGCTCCTCGTCCGTGGGTAGTGGGTCCATGCCCAGCAGCTCGCGTACGGCGTTCAGGGAGGGCAGCGCCCAATCCTCGACGTTGCCATTCGCGTTCACGCGCGCCTCGAACGCGGCCAGCGTCTCCCGGCTGATCTCGATATCGCCGGCGCCCGCCATCGCCTCGACGAGGTTGATCAGGTGCTCCCAGGCGAGGGTTATGGGGGTCGTCACGTCAGCGCACTCTCGCGTGAATTGCGTTGCGGGCCGCCTCTTTCGCCTTCAGCGGAAGCCGTCCCAGCGCGCGATTGCATTCGCGGTGAGCAAGAGCGAGATTCTCGAACGCCCAAGTGCCGCCATTTGCGAGCGCCTGCTTGTGTTCGATCGTGCAGTCGTGGCCCAGCTCGTGGCCACATACCCAGCAATTGTCGCCGTCGCGCTCGCGCAACATGGACCGAAGTCTTTTGCTGCGCGCCGGGCCTTTCTCGCGCCCGCACTGCCATTCGGCATGGGCCGCCTCGATCGCCTCATAGGTGGCGCAGGCTAGCAATTTCGACTGCTCCCAAGGCCGCCAGCCCCACGCCTTCCATAGATGTGCGTGAACTTTTGCCCGCGCGGTTTCGGCGTCAGCTCCATTCAGCGGCGGCAGGACACCGGTAAAGCGTCGCCCCCACTGCCGAGCATCCCACCATTGCTCGCGGAAGGCGGATAGCGCTTCGTCGAGCTTGGCGTCTGCAATCCGAAGGTCCGCAGCACGGTGATAGGCGGGGAGGGGGAGGCCGTGGCGGTGCGCCATTATTTCGACCTCTTGGCAGCGCGTTTCGCCTCGCGTTTCAGGCGAGCCACCAAATCTGTGGCCTTGGGATTGCAGACGCCGAGATTTGACCCACGCCCCTGGTAAAACTTCTCCCGCGGTGGATTGGCGTACATTTCACCGGTCTTCTTACCGCCGACAATAACGGGATGGATGCAGCGCGAAGGCGCGGCTTGTCTTTGGATGCGGCGTAGGAAGCTGCTCACGCCGCGATCTCCTTTCGCTCGTCGCACAGCTGATCACAATTGTAAGCCACCCCAGAAACATCGTGCCGCAGATCGGCGATGACATCGGCCAGCGCATCATCGGCGCGGTAGGCGCTCAGATAGTCGGCGAAGGCTTCCGCTGCTTCGGGGAGCTGATCAGCGGACAGGCTGTCCAGAAGGTCCGTCACGCGGGTCGCGGGGGTCATGCCGCCACCTTTTGCGCTTCGGGTATTTTGGGCATCCGCAGCGGATTGGGCGGTTCGGGCGACAACCATTTGATAAGCCGGTCAAACTGCCAGCGTCTAAATTTTTGACGTTCTGCATCCCTTACAGCCCGTGCATCCCATGCATCCCATGCATCCCATGCAGCCCATGCAGCCCATGCGGCCCATGCGGCCCGTGCATCCCATGCAGCCCGTGCATCCCATGCGGCCCGTGCAGCCCGTGCATCCCATGCGGCCCGTGCATCCCATGCAGCCCGTGCATCCCATGCAGCCCGTGCATCCCATGCAGCCCGTGCAGCGTCGCGCCACTCGTCTTCGGATATTCTTCCCGCCAAGAATGCGTCAGTGGCCTTGATACAATCACGCACCCGCTTGTCGCCGGGGGCGGCCTCTTCGAATATCGGCAATACCTTCTTGGCGTTGTCGTTGAGATAGCCGGTCAGGCGGCGTGCAACCGCCTCGTTGTTCATCGCAATCGCCGAGGCGACCCAAATAATGTCATCATAGGTGCATCCCGCTTTCCGCGCCTCGGCAGCTGTAAAGCAGTGCGCCTTGTTCGCATTGAGCGTGCGCAGAAGCTTACGAACGCGCGCCCCGTCTTCTTTACAGGGGTTCAGCTTGTTGAGATCGGCGATCGTTATGCAAAGGACATCTGCCATCACGCTGCCTCCGCATTTTTTGCGGCGCGCCGTAGCCTATCGAAGATATCGCCAAGACTCTCGCCCACGCCTTCCAGTTTGCGGATTTGCTTGACAAGGGCTGGGCCATGCTCCCCGCCATAGGCGATGATCTCCTCGCACAACTCGTCAACTGTTGTGACGATTGCTCCATTGCCAAGCTTTACTGCATCGTTGGTTGCGTCTGCCACTGGTCACTCCTGCGTTGGTTGCAGGAATGGTGTCACATATTGTGATTATATTGTCAACCGATAAATCACATATTGTGAATTATTCGTCGCTGAGCATGTTCCGACCAGCTAGAATCCAGCGGGCGGTTACCGAGATGGCACCAACGACAAAAAGGCAAAAGACAACGATGATGGAGGAAATTCCAAATGCGAATGACCAGAGACCAGAAAAGCTACGGCCTTCTCGCCATTCTCTATAGCATTCGTCGCTTTGCCGATCGCGCCTTTGTTGAGTTTCAGCTATCTGCGCTGTCCGTAGGCAGAACTCAAGGCTAGTATTACGGCTTTCAATTTGGCGTTCGCTTTCTCGCAGGGCCACTACATACGCGCCAATCAACAATCCCCAGATCGATAGAGCGGCGATCAGTCGATTATACCAATAAAGCCTTGTTTCAAAGAGCTTTGGCCTAATCATCAGTTCCTGTTTTCCGAAAGGCCACGAGCACCTGGCGGGCGCGATCCTTGTCGCGCTCTTCAATGCTAGCCCAAATATCAATGATGTCAGTATCCAAATCGTTCGGATCGTGTTCGAGCAACATTCCCGGCGTTGTGTCGAGCGCCGGAGCCAATCGGCGAAGCCATTTTGCCGTTAGCGCCCGATCACCATTCTCCAGATAACTGATCATGTTGCTGGCGGTGCCGACCATCTCAGCCAATTGGGCTTGGCTGAGGCCACGATACTCGCGCCAAGCTTTCAAAAAATTGAAGCCGCCGTTTTTCGGTTGCTCATCCATTGTCACAGTATGAACGAGCGCAATTTTCGGCGCGACAAACAAGCTGTGATTTTTGGCGCTTGCTTTTCCAGTCACAATATGTGATAAATTCTGTATGGCCGGAAAAATCAAACCATCCGAACTAGCGTCAAAAACCACGATCAGCCCTTCTTACGCAAGCATGCTGTTGAATGGAGAGCGAACGCCCGGACGATTGCGCGCTTACGAAGTTTACGACGCGGTAGGGATAAAGCTTGGCCACCTCGCCGACTTATCAGACGCAGACATCGCCACGCTCCGCAAGTTGGAGCGCCCGGCATGACGTCAATCGGATTTGATCTCCAGAACCGCGACGGCCTGCTTTTCGCGAAACCGCTTGAGCGCCAGGTCGAAATTGTGTCGGGTTCGCATGAAGTGGTCGAGCCGCATTGTGCTGTCCGTTTGCAATTTACCGGAATGGTCGGTGACGTAGACATAGCCCTCTTCGATCTCGACTTCGGACGGTTTTGTGAGATGTCGGACGATAGACGTATCCGGTGTGCCGGTGGCGGCGGGCGCTTTGTAGAGTTTGAGGGCGATAAGAACGCTGCACGTCGCGCATACGACAAGGCTGGACGCCAGCATGAAAATAAGAATCGGATAATCCTGCATATACAAATCCCCCCGGCGAAAATCGCCCGGGTAGGTTGTGCGCTCGAAACGGGTAGGGTGCTAGCCGCGTCGTCGAATAAAGCGCGGTGTGTGAAATGAGCCACATTATCATGCACATGCTCTGCCTCGTCGGCATTCCGGCGGCGATTGTCGTCATCGTCTGCGGCTTCACCGACGCCAGCGACTATGCCGGGTACGCGCATGGCGACGCCCGCGACGACGCGCCACGCGGTCTCTCCGATACTGACGAACCTAATCATGGGTAAGCTCCGTGTCCTTGATCTTTTCAGCGGCATCGGCGGCTTTTCGCTTGGGCTGGAACGCACGGGCGGCTTTAAGACCGTTGCGTTTTGCGAGATTGAAGATTTTCCCCGCCGCATTCTGAAAAAACACTGGCCGGAGGTGCCGATTTATGAAGATGTCCGCACCCTCAAAGCCGATGAAGTTGACGCCGACGTCATCACCGCAGGATTCCCCTGCCAAGACATCAGCGTTGCGGGACGTAAAAGCGGTATCGACGCAGCGCGAAGCGGTCTGTGGTCCGAAGTCGTACGCCTGGTTGGCGAAATACGACCCGCTTTCCTCATTGTGGAAAACGTCGCAAATTTGCTTGCTGGCCCCTCCGCCTTCCCGGGACGATGGGCAGGCCGAGTTTTCGGAGACTTGGCCGAACTCGGGTATGATGCGGAATGGGAAAATATACCCGCTAGTGCCTTGGGCGCACCGCACAATCGGGAGCGTGTCTGGATTATTGCCTACCCCTACAGCAAGCGATCGTCGGGATGCCGGGACATCAGAAGCTTCTTTGAAGCGCCAAGCCGAAGCGTTCAACGACCGAACGTACAGGTCGGTCAAGCGCACATCAATGGCATACGCGGCGATATTTGGGATGCCGGTACCG
>JBCDDN010000011.1:0-68373 GCA_039180285.1 Pseudomonadota bacterium
CTCCCATTCAGGGTATACTCGTGGGAGGCCGGGAGGGGGAGCGGGCGGAGATGGCAAAAGGCTCCTGCGGCGCGAAGCGTCGTTGGATGCCATCGGAGGGCGGTGCGTCGACATTGCAATAGCAATGTTCGGACAGTTAAAATGGTGGGCGCGGCTGGGATTGAACCAGCGACCCCTGCCGTGTGAAGGCAGTGCTCTCCCGCTGAGCTACGCGCCCATACCCGTTTCGGCTGCCTGCCCGCAGCCGATCGCTAAAGAAAAATGGCGGGCACCTTTACAGCGCCCGCCTATTTTCTGCGGCCCGGTATGGCTCGGCCGCTCGCCTGTCCGGCCAATGCGGCCGGGGCCCAGAAGCGATCTAGTTGACCGCGTCCTTGAGACCTTTACCAGCCTTGAACTTGGGCTGGGTCGAGGCCGGAATTTGCATCGGCTCGCCGGTGCGCGGATTGCGTCCGGTCGAAGCTTTGCGTTCCGTCGTCGAGAAGGTTCCGAAACCAACCAGGCGGACCTCGCCGCCATTGCTCAGCGCACCAGTGATCGTATCGAACACGGCTTCGCACGCCTTACCGGCGTCAGCCTTGCTCAATCCCGATGCGTCCGCGACGGAAGAAATAAGTTCTTGCTTGTTCATGCTCTCCGCACCCCTTGTATGTATCGTTCGTAGAAATTGTGACTCACGGCGTTGCCGACCCGTGCATCTAAGTCCAAATCACCCATGGCTGTAAAGCCCCAAGACGAACAAAAACGGTAAAATTCCAAGCTTTTCGGTTAATCGCGTCAATTTTGTTGCGATTCAGTGACGCACCGCGGTCTCTCCATCGCCCGACGCGCCCGGAGCGATCTGCGGACTCGGATCGGTTGCGATCTCGTCGGCGTCGCTCCACTCGATCGGCGCCACCGGTCCGGTCAAGGCAAGTGCCAGGACCTCATCGACATGACCCACCGGGACGATCTCGAGCCCTTCGCGGATATTGGCCGGGATCTCGGCAAGGTCCTTTTCATTCTCGTCGGGTATCAGGACGGTTTTGATGCCGCCACGCAGCGCCGCCAGCAGTTTTTCCTTCAGCCCGCCGATCGGCAGCACGCGTCCGCGCAACGTAACCTCGCCCGTCATCGCGATCTCGCGATTCACGGCGATGCCGGTGAGCGTCGAGATCATGGCCGTAACCATGCCAATGCCCGCAGAAGGCCCGTCTTTCGGCACTGCGCCTTCGGGCAGATGGACGTGGATATCCTTCTTTCCGAAGATGCTCGGCTTGATGCCGTAGCTGGGCGCACGCGCCTTGACGAAACTCATCGCGGCCTGAATCGACTCCTGCATCACTTCGCCGAGTTTGCCGGTCGTCTTGATCTGGCCCTTGCCGGGCGCCGTGACCGCCTCGATCGTAAGAAGCTCTCCCCCGACCTCGGTCCAGGCAAGCCCGGTAACCGCGCCGACCTGATCTTCTTCTTCGCTGACGCCGAACCGGTATTTCGTCACGCCCAGATAGTCGGAGAGATTGTCGGCGGTGACCGCCACCGATTCCGTTTTGCCCTCGAGAATCTCGCGCAACGCCTTTCTGGCAAGTTTTGCAATTTCGCGTTCCAGCGTCCGAACGCCGGCTTCGCGTGTGTAGTGGCGAATCATCGCGCGCAGACCATCTTCGTCGAGCGCGAATTCTCCGTCTTTCAGGCCATGCGCCTCGATCTGCTTCGGCAGAAGATGCCGCCTGGCGATCTCGACCTTCTCGTCTTCGGTGTAGCCGGCAAGACGGATGATCTCCATGCGGTCGAGCAGCGGCTGCGGCAGGTTGAGCGAGTTCGCGGTCGTCACGAACATCACGTCGGAAAGATCGAGATCGATCTCCAGATAATGATCCTGGAACTTGTCATTCTGTTCGGGATCGAGAACCTCGAGCAGCGCCGACGCCGGATCGCCCCGGAAATCCTGACCCAGCTTGTCGATCTCGTCGAGCAGGAAGAGCGGGTTGGACGTGCCGGCCTTTTTGAGATTGGTCGCAATTTTACCGGGCAGCGATCCGATATAGGTGCGCCGATGCCCGCGTATCTCCGCCTCGTCGCGGACGCCGCCCAACGACTGACGGACAAAGTCCCGCCCCGTCGCACGGGCGATCGATTTGCCGAGCGACGTCTTGCCGACGCCGGGCGGGCCGACGAGGCACAGGATCGGCCCCTTGAGCTTGTTGGTCCGCGCCTGAACGGCCAGATATTCGACAATCCGGTCCTTGACCTTTTCCAGTGCGTAGTGATCCTCGTCCAGCACCTTCTGCGCTTCGCCGATATCCTTTTTGAGTTTCGCCTTCTTGCCCCAGGGCAGACCGAGCAGCGTATCGAGATAATTGCGCACGACCGTCGCTTCGGCTGACATCGGCGCCATGGCCTTGAGTTTCTTGAGTTCCGACTGGGCCTTGGTCCGCGCTTCCTTGGAAAGCTTGGTTTCCTTGATCTTCTTGGCGAGTTCGGCGAGCTCGTCGCCCTCTTCCTCGTCCTCATTGCCCAGTTCGCGCTGGATCGCTTTCATCTGTTCGTTCAGATAATATTCGCGCTGCGTCTTCTCCATCTGGCGCTTCACGCGGCTGCGGATCTTCTTTTCGACCTGCAGCACGCCGAGCTCGCCTTCCATGAAGGCAAACGCCATTTCGAGCCGTTTTGAGGGATCGCGCTCGACAAGCATAGTCTGCTTGTCGGAAACCTTGGCGCCGATATTCGCGGCGACGGCGTCGGAGAGCTGGGAGGCCTCTTCGATCTGGCCGAGTTGGACGGCCGTTTCCTCGGGAATCTTCTTGTTGAGCTTCGCGTAGTTTTCGAACTGCTCGACGGTCGAACGCATCAGCGCAGTCACTTCCGGTCCGTCGGACGGCAAGTCGTCGATCACTTCGATATCCGCAACCAGATGCTCGTCGCGATAATGGATATCCTCGAGCGACGCCCGCTGCTGACCCTCGACCAGCACGCGGACCGTGCCGTCGGGTAATTTCAACAGCTGTAGAACGGTCGCGGTGACGCCGATATCGTACAGCGCCTCGCGATCCGGATCGTCTTCCGCCGGATCGAGCTGGGCCACGAGAAATATCGTCTTATCGGCCGCCATGGCGCGCTCGAGCGAAACTACCGATTTATCGCGTCCGACAAACAACGGGACGATCATGTGCGGAAACACGACGATGTCGCGCAGCGGCAGGACAGGCAAGGAAACGGTCATCGATTACTCCAAACGGATAGGAAGTCCGATTTTCGATCGGACTCCGTATTTCGAAACAATATGGAGGCGGTACTCTCCGCCTTCAACATGAGAGGTTCGTCCGCATGTGGATCGGGCCCGCGAAATCGGCGGATTCCGGTGCAAAGGCGCTATGGTAAAGGTCCCGGAAAGGACGCTTATGCGGCGTCGTCGGCCGTCTTTTCGTCGGCCTTGGCGAACACGCGGACGGGTTCCTTACGACCTTCCACCACATCCTTGTCGATCACGACTTCGCTGACATTGTCGAGCGTCGGCAGATCGAACATCGAGTCGAGCAATATGCCTTCGAGGATCGAACGGAGTCCGCGGGCGCCGGTTTTGCGCTCGATCGCCTTCCTCGCGATCGCGATCAGCGCGTCGTCGGTAAAGTCCAGCTTCACATCTTCCATGTCGAAGAGCTTGGAATATTGCTTCACCAGCGCGTTTTTCGGCTCGCTGAGAATTTGCACCAGCGCGTCCTCGTCGAGATCGTCGAGCGTCGCGATCACGGGCAGACGTCCAACGAACTCCGGAATCAGGCCATATTTGAGCAAATCCTCCGGCTCGACATGGCGCAAAACTTCGCCGACGCGGCGCTCGTCCGGGGCTTCCACATGGGCGCCGAAACCCATCGACTTGCCCTGCATGCGATCCGATATGACTTTTTCGAGGCCGGCAAAGGCGCCGCCGCAAACGAACAGAATGTTCGTGGTATCGACCTGGAGGAATTCCTGCTGCGGATGTTTGCGCCCGCCCTGCGGCGGCACGCTGGCCGTGGTGCCTTCCATCAGCTTCAGCAGCGCCTGCTGAACGCCCTCGCCCGAAACGTCACGGGTGATGGAGGGATTGTCCGACTTGCGGCTGATTTTGTCGATTTCGTCGATATAGACGATCCCGCGCTGGGCGCGCTCGACATTATAGTCGGATGCCTGGAGCAGCTTGAGGATGATGTTCTCGACATCCTCGCCGACATAACCGGCTTCGGTGAGCGTCGTCGCATCGGCCATGGTGAACGGTACATCGAGAATGCGGGCGAGGGTCTGCGCGAGCAGCGTCTTGCCGCAGCCGGTGGGTCCGACCAGCATGATATTCGACTTGGCGAGTTCGACGTCACCGCCGCCCGCGCCATGATTAAGTCGCTTGTAATGATTATGGACTGCCACCGAGAGAACGCGCTTGGCTCCATCCTGGCCGATCACGTAATCGTTAAGAACTTCGCAGATTTCCGCCGGTGTCGGTACACCGCCTTCCCGCTTCGATGAAATCGATCCCTTGGTTTCTTCGCGGATGATATCGTTGCACAGTTCGACGCACTCATCGCAGATGAACACCGTCGGCCCGGCGATAAGCTTGCGAACCTCGTGCTGAGACTTCCCGCAAAACGAGCAATATAGCGTGCTTTTCGAATCGCCGCCGATTGGCTTTGTCATTCTCAATTCCCTCCGGCCGCATCGACGCGGCCGCCTTTAGTCTAGCCCCTCGATATCGGACTAGACAATCACTTATTGCACAAGAAAATGCCTAATGGCTTAACCGCTCTTAGCTGTCGGCCTTCGCATCGGTCTCCGGACGCTTCTCGTAAACCTCGTCGACAAGCCCGAAAGCCTTGGCTTCATCGGCGTCGAAAAATTTGTCACGGTCCATATTGTCCTCGATCTCATCGATCGGCTTGCCGGTATATTTCGCGTAGAGTTCGTTCATCTTCTCCCGCGTTTTGACAAGCTCGCGGGCATGGATTTCGACATCGGCCGCCGTCCCCTGCATGCCCGACGATGGCTGGTGGATCATGATCTTGGAGTTGGCCAGCGCGACTCGCATGCCGGGTTCGCCGGAAGCGAGCAGGAAACTACCCATCGATGCAGCGAAACCGACACAGACCGTGCCGACGCGCGGACGGATATATTGCATCGTATCGTGGATCGCCATGCCGGCCGTTACCGAACCGCCGGGAGAATTGATGTACATGTAGATATCTTTCTTCGGATTCTCCGACTCGAGAAACAACAGCTGGGCCGTGATCAGCGACGCCATATTGTCTTCGACCGGGCCGGTCAGGAAGATGATCCGGTCGCGCAAGAGCCGGGAAAAGATATCAAAACTGCGCTCGCCGCGATTGGATTGCTCGATGACGATGGGGACGAGCGCGTTTTCGATGGGGTCAATCATTAGAGGCCTTTCCGGGAAATCTGGTTCGGCCAACATTGCCACTTATGCAGTCGGCTTCAAGAGGGCTTGAGTCTAGCTTTGCATTCCCGGCGCAGAAAAGCCCAGATATGCGAGCCTGCGCAGCTCCCTGCGCCCCCGGACCACGGTATCGAGGATCAGTCCGGCAAACAGATTGAGCGAGGCGAGAAGCATGAGCCCGGTCGAGAGGATAGCGGTCGGCAGGCGCGGCACGAGCCCGGTTTGCGCATAGGTGATCGCGAGCGGCACAGCGAGAATGATCGCGGCCAGGGCGAGGATGCCCGCAATGGCCCCGAAGAACAAAACCGGCCGCTCCATCCGGAACAGCGTCGCCATTGTCCGCAATATCCGAAACCCGTCGCGATATGTCGACAATTTGGATTCGGAACCTTCCGGCCGCGCGCTATATTCGGTCACTTCCTCGGCGACCGGCATTTTCAGCTCGAGCGCATGAACGCTGATCTCGGTTTCGATTTCGAAACCTTGCGACAGAACCGGGAAGCTCTTGACGAACCGGCGCGAAAAAACCCGATAGCCCGACAGAATATCTTCGAAACTGCGGCCGAAGAGCCGCGCCAATATGCCGGTCAGTACGGCGTTACCGAGCCGGTGTCCGCTGCGATAAGCCGCTTCGACCTCGGTCTTGCGCGCACCGACGACCATATCGAGTTGCTCCTCGACGAGCCGGCGAACCAGCCTGGGCGCCGCGGCGGCTTCATAGGTCGCATCGCCATCGGCCATGATGTAGATATCGGCTTCCACATCGGCGAACATGCGGCGGACGACATGGCCCTTGCCCTGCATCCTTTCGGTGCGGACTATGGCGCCGGCATCGCCGGCTACCTCGGCCGTGCGGTCCGAACTGTTGTTATCATATACATAGATATCGGCTTGGGGCAGCGCATCGCGGAAATCGGCGATGGTCTGCCCGATCGCCGCTTCCTCATTGTAGCAGGGCAGGATAACCGCGATCGACGGTGAACCGGTAATGGGGACCGTTACCTCGCGCTCCGCCACAAACTCCCTGACATGTTCCATTGCCCGTCCTTGCCTGTTCCGGTGACGCAACAGCTCTTAGGCGGGCAATGGTTAACAATGCGTTGGGAAACCGGCTTTTCCCGCGGAAAATCAGCCTTCCGAAGCGGGGGTTGTCTTCGCTGCCGACTTCTTGGCCGGTGCCTTTTTCGCGGCCGGTTTCTTGGCGGTCGTCTTCGGTGTCGGCTTTTTGACGCCGGCTTTCTTGGCCGGCGCCTTTTTTGCGGTAGTGGATTTGGCAGCCGGTTTCTTGGCCGGCGTCTTCTTCGGAGCGGCCTTCTTCTTTGCGGCAGGTTTCGGCGTTTCTTCTTCTTCGGCCTCGATCGCGACTTCCAGTTCCTCGCGCGTTACCGTGCGATCGGTAATCGTCGCATTCTCGAAAAGATAATCCACCACTTTATCTTCGTAGAGCGGAGCGCGAAGCTGGGCTGCCGCCATCGGGTCCTGCTGAACATATTGGATAAACCGCTCGCGGTCTTCCGGGCTGTATTGTTGAGATGCCTGGGCGATCAACTGGCTCATCTCGGTCTGGTTGATCTCGACACCGTTTTGCTGACCGATCTCGGACAGGAGTAGGCCAAGGCGAACGCGGCGTTCCGCGATCGAACGATAATCGTCTTTCTCGGCCTCCATCTCCTTGCGCGCGGCTTCTGGATCGGGCTCGTTGGCCGCCTCCTGCTCCAGCTGTTTCCAAATCTGCTCGAACTCCGATTCGACCATCGTTGGCGGCACGGGAAATTCGTGATTTGCGGCCAGATAATCGAGCAATTTGCGTTTCATATGCGTGCGCGTCAGGCCGTTCAGTTCCTGCTCGACCTGGCCTTTCATAAGTTCGCGCAGCTTGTCGATGCTTTCCAGGCCAAGCGATTGGGCGAACTCGTCGTCAGCCTTGGCGTCCTTCGGTTTGCGCACTTCGCCGACGGTGACGTCGAAGATCGCTTCCTTGCCCTTCAGATAATCGACATTGTAATCGTCCGGGAAGGTTACCTTCACTTCCTTGGCATCGTTCGCTTTCACGCCGACGAGCTGGTCTTCGAAACCCGGAATAAGCTGGCCGGAACCGAGGGTGACGGACATTTCCTCGCCCTTGCCGCCTTCGAACGGCTCGCCATCGACCTTGCCTTCGAAATCCATGACGACGAGATCGCCCTCTTTGGCTTTGTAGGTCTTGGCTGCGGTTTCGTAGCTTTTCTGGCTATCGGCGAGATTTTCGATCGCCGCTTCGACAGCCTTGTCGTCCGCTTCGACGGTCAGCCGCTCGAGCGCAATATCGTCGATCTTGGTTTCCGGAATCTCCGGCAGGACTTCGACTTTCATCGAAATCTCGATATCCTTGCCGCGTTCCCAATCGGGATCGAGCTCGACCTCCGGTTGCATTGCGGGGCGGATATCCTGCCCGGCCATCGCTTCCTGGATACCCGTCTGTATGGCTTTGTTGACAACGTCCTGCTCGATCGCCTCGCCATGCATCTTGCGGACGAGGTTGGCCGGCACCTTGCCGGGACGAAAACCGGGCATGCGCACCTGCGGCGCAATCTCTTTGAGCTGCTCGTCCACCTGTTTTTCGATGTCGGCGAACGGAATGGTCAGGGTATAGGCGCGTTTCAGGCCTTCATTGAGCGTTTCAACGGTCTGCATGGGTCTAACAATCAAGCCTTCGTCAAAAGGGAAAAATCTGCTGACGGTTTGTCCTGGGTCGGTGGCAAGCCTGGTGCGGGCGAAGGGACTCGAACCCCCACATCTTTCGATACTTGGACCTAAACCAAGCGCGTCTACCAGTTCCGCCACGCCCGCCAGAGGACCGCCGGTCGGCGGCGTCTATACCAACACAGCACATAAGGGCAAGCGATGATGCCGATCTACGCGACAGCTGGGCGATTTGCGTCGCGCCCTTCTGGTCATAGCCCCTTTCGCACACTAATAAGGGAGCCGACCCGATCAACGGGCCAAAAAACGGGATCGCAATGAGTTTTTTGAAAACCCTATTCTGGATCGTCCTTTCCACGGTGGTCGTATTGTTCTCGATCAACAACTGGCTACCGGTCACGGTCAATCTTTGGGGCGGACTGCAGGCGGATGTGAAAATGCCGATCTTGCTCTTCTTTTTCTTCCTCGTCGGATTCGTGCCGACCATCATTTATTATCGAACCAAGTCGTGGAGACTGGGTCGACGTCTCGATATCGTCTCGCGCGAGCTTGCGGACGAACGCGGCATGAAGAAGTTTCGGGCGCCGGAACGGGCCGATGTTGCCGCAGAACCCGCCGGTGACGAATTGATGCTCGATACGCCCGCACCGCGCGGCGGTGGCGCATGAGGAGCCCGATCTTCATCGCGCTCGATACACCCGATATCGGGAAGGCGAAAAGCGTCGCCGCGGCGGTGCGCAACCATATCGGCGGAATCAAATTGGGACTGGAGTTTTTTGCCGCTAACGGGCCGGATGGCATCAAGGAGATGGCCGGGCTCGACCTGCCGATCTTTCTCGACCTCAAACTGCACGACATTCCCAACACCGTCGCCAAGGCGGTCCAGGCGCTGCGCCCTATCGAACCCGCGGTCCTTACCGTCCACGCCGGTGGCGGTCGAGCGATGATGGAAGACGCCAAGGCGGCTGCGCCGATGAACACCAAAGTCGTGGGCGTCACGGTGCTCACGAGCCTCGATGGTGAGGATTTGCACGATATGGGTGTCGACAGCGATCCGCACGACCAGGTGACGCGCCTGACCGAACTCGCGAAGCTTTCCGGTCTGGATGGCGTCGTTTGCTCGGGCCACGAAGTGAAGGCGGCGAAGACAATCTGGCCGGACGGCTTCTTCGTCGTGCCGGGCGTGCGTCCCGCGACCGGCGCGACCGCCGATCAAAAGCGCACCGTTACGCCGGCGGATGCCCTTCATGCCGGTGCCTCGATCATAGTGATCGGCCGTCCGATCACCCAGGCCGAGGAACCGGATCTCGCGGCAAGGGCGATAGAAGCGACGCTCTGACCCATGGCCGACATCGATGTGAAGATATGCGGTCTGACCTCGGTCGAGGCCATCGAAGCTGCGGCGAATGCGGGCGCCAGCCATGCGGGGTTCGTCTTTTACGATTCCAGCCCACGCAATATCCGGCCCCGCGAAGCGCCCGCGCTCGTCAAGCATGTGCCAAAATCCATGAAGCGCGTCGGCGTGTTCGTCGAGCCCGGGGACTCGCTTCTGGAGCGCGCCATTGCGGCCGCGCGGCTCGATATCATCCAGCTGCATGGTGACGAGCGGCCGGAACGGTTGAAATCGCTCAAAGCCCGGCTCGACGTCGATATCTGGAAAGCCGTTCCCGTGAGCACCGCAAGCGATCTCGAACGCGCCCAGCAGTATCGCAGCGATGCCGATATGATCCTGTTCGACGCGCGCACGCCCAAAGCGTCTCGCCTGCCGGGCGGGATGGGGATCGCCTTCGATTGGAAACTGCTCGACCGCTTCAGCCACAAGATGCCTTGGGGTCTTTCGGGCGGCCTGACGCCGGATAACGTCGCCGAGGCCATCGCGATAACCGGGGCGACGATGCTGGATGTCTCCTCCGGTGTCGAAAGCGAGCCGGGCGCCAAGGATCCCGCCAAGATTTCTGCCTTTATGGAAGCCGTGAAAGCCGCATGACCGATCAATCCCCACCTCCGAACAGCTATCGCTCCCAGCCCGACGACCGCGGTCATTTCGGCGAATATGGCGGCCGCTATGTCGCCGAAACGCTGATGCCGCTAATCCTCGATCTGGAAAAAGAGTATCGCGCCGCGAAGAGCGATCCTGCTTTCCAGGCCGAGTTCGACGACCTGCTCCAACATTATGTCGGTCGCCCCTCGCCGCTATACTTTGCCGAACGGCTAACCGAGGAAGTGCGCAGGGACGCGGCCGATGGAAAGGGCGCTCAGATCTGGTTCAAGCGCGACGAGCTCAATCATACCGGCGCGCACAAGATCAACAATTGTATCGGCCAGATCCTGCTCGCGAAACGGATGGACAAGACGCGAATCATCGCTGAAACCGGCGCGGGTCAGCATGGCGTCGCCACCGCGACGGTCGCCGCGCGCTTCGGCCTCCCTTGCGTCGTCTATATGGGTGCCGAGGATATCGAGCGACAAAAACCCAATATGTTCCGCATGAAATTGCTCGGCGCAAAGGTCGTGCCGGTCACCAGCGGCTCGAAAACGCTCAAAGATGCGATGAACGAGGCGCTGCGCGATTGGGTTGCGAATGTGCATGACACATTTTACATCATCGGCACCGCCGCCGGCCCTCATCCCTATCCCGAGCTCGTTCGGGACTTCCAGAGCGTAATCGGCACCGAAGCGCGCGCGCAGATACTTGCGCGAACGGGACGGCTCCCGGATCTGCTCGTCGCGGCCATCGGCGGCGGTTCGAATGCGATCGGCCTGTTCCATCCGTTTCTCGACGATGCCGACGTAAGGATGCTGGGGGTCGAAGCGGCGGGCCAAGGCCTGAATAAGCGGCATGCCGCAAGCCTTGCCGGCGGTGATCCGGGTGTGCTGCACGGCAACAAAACCTATCTTCTGCAGGATGAGGACGGCCAGATCGCCGAAGCGCATTCGATTTCGGCCGGGCTCGATTATCCCGGCATCGGCCCCGAACACGCCTGGCTCAAGGAAAGCGGCCGGGTCGATTATTCGAGCGCGACCGATACCGACGCGCTCGAAGCGTTCCAGCTGCTCTGTCGGACGGAGGGCATTATTCCCGCGTTGGAGCCAAGCCACGCAATCGCCGCTGTGGTCGAACGGGCCAAGACGATGGACCGCGATCAGATCATTCTCGCCAATCTCTGCGGCCGGGGCGACAAGGATATATTTACCGTCGCGGATGCGCTGGGAGTGAAGATGTGAGCGCGCGGATTGCATCGGCCTTTGCTGCTTGCAGTGCTGACAATCGAGCGGCACTCATTGCCTTCGTGACCGGCGGCGATCCTTCCCCTGCGGGCACGGCTGCGATTCTCGACGCTCTGGTCGAAGGCGGCGCGGACCTTGTCGAGCTTGGCATGCCTTTTACCGATCCGATGGCCGACGGTCCGTCGATCCAGGAAGCGAATCTGCGGGCGCTCGGCAATGGTACGACGACGGCCGATATCTTCGCCATCGCCAAGGGTTTTCGCGAGCGCCATTCGGATGTCCCGCTGGTTCTTATGGGCTATGCCAACCCGATGATCCGGCGCGGGCCCGCATGGTTTGCCGAACAATGCCGCAATACCGGGGTGGACGGCGTGATCTGCGTCGATATTCCAACCGAGGAGGATGATGCGCTCGGCCCGGCGCTCCGCAAGGCCGGTATGGAGACGATTCGGCTTGCGACACCAACGACGGATACCGCCCGCCTCCCTGCTGTGTTGAACGGCGCGTCGGGCTTTCTCTACTATGTTTCGGTAGCGGGCATCACGGGTAAACAACAGGCAGAACAGGACAGTATCGAGGCCGCTGTCACCAAGCTGAAAACACAAACCGATCTTCCCGTCGCCGTGGGTTTCGGGGTCCGGACACCGCAACAGGCCGCCGATATCGCTCGCGTGGCGGATGGCGTCGTCGTCGGCTCGGCCATCGTCGAACTGGTCGGTGCGCATGGCAAGGATGCATCCGGCCCGGTTCGCGACTATGTTGCGTCCTTGTCCGACGCTATACAGTCCGCGCGCAACTCGTAGGAAGCCGTCCATGAACTGGTTCAACAATGTCCGAAACCGCATCCCCTTCATCTCGAAGCGGACGACCGAAGACACGCTCTGGCACAAATGCCGGAACTGCAATCAGATGATTTTCACCAAGGAGTATGAGGAAAATCTCTCGGTTTGCCCGGAATGCGGGTTTCATGGGCGGATCGGTCCGATGACCCGGTTTCTCCAGCTGTTCGACGATCATAGCTGGGAAGTGCTGCAAGCGCCCAAGGTGAAGGAAGATCCGCTCAAATTCCGCGATCAGAAACGTTATGTCGATCGCCTGAAAGCAGCGCGTGCCGCGACCGGCGAAGCCGATGCATTCGTCAATGCCAAGGGCAAGATCAAAGACCAGGACGCGGTTATCGGCGTGCAGGACTTCGCATTCATGGGCGGATCGATGGGACTTGCCGTCGGCGAGGCTTTCGTCCGCGGTGCACGCGCGGCCGTCGAAGCGGGTTGCCCCTATATCGTTTTCACCGCATCGGGCGGTGCGCGTATGCAGGAAGGCGCGCTCTCGCTGATGCAGATGCCCAAAATGACGGTTGCGGTCGAGGAACTGCGCGAGGCGGGTCTGCCTTATATAGTCGTGCTGACCGATCCGACGTCCGGCGGGGTCATGGCGAGCTATGCAATGCTCGGCGACGTTCAGATCGCCGAGCCCAAGGCGCTCCTCGCTTTTACCGGCCGCCGCGTGATCGAAAATACGATCCGCGAGAAGCTGCCCGACAATTTCCAGAGCGCCGAATATCTGCTCGATCACGGTGCGCTCGATATGATCGTCGCCCGCAAGGAGCTGCGCGACACGCTTGCCCAGTTGATCGATTTTCTCGTGCCGGCCAAGCGGGCGGCCTGACCGCGCCGATCATGCCCGATCATGCGCGTTCGGACGACCCGGCCGTCCAGTTGCAACTCGACCGGCTTGCAACCTTATCTCCGGGTCGCGATACTCTGGGGCTGGAGCGGATTACGGCGCTTCTCGATCGGCTCGGTAACCCGCATCGCGCGCTCCCGCCGGTTTTTCATGTTGCTGGCACCAACGGCAAAGGCTCGACCTGCGCCTTTCTGCGCGCGGCGGTCGAAGCGGCGGGCCTTTCGGCCCATGTCTATACGAGCCCCCATCTCGTGCGGTTCAACGAACGGATACGGATCGCCGGTGCACTGATCGCCGATGCGGAGCTTGCGCCGCTGCTCGAGGACGTCCTCGACCAAGCTGAGGACATCGATCCGAGCTTTTTCGAGGCGACGACAGCGGCCGCTTTTCTCGCCTTTTCCCGCACGCCGGCCGATGCCTGTATCGTCGAAGTCGGTTTGGGTGGCAGACTCGACGCGACTAACGTGATCGAGCGGCCGGCGGTGAGCGGTATCGCCCATCTCGGGATCGATCACGAAGCCTTTCTCGGATCCGACATTGCCGGGATAGCGGCCGAAAAGGCAGGTATTGCGAAACGGGGTCGCCCCCTCGTTACGCAGGAATATGATTCGCCGCTGGCCGACTCAATCGCGCATGTCGCCGATGCCAGTGGCGCGGAATGGATCGCGCGGGGTCGGGATTGGCGCGGCGCCGTCTATCGCGGCGCGCTCCATTATCGCGATCACAGCATTCGGTTGCGGTTGCCACTGCCTCGACTCGCCGGCGCCCATCAGACGGATAATGCCTTGCTGGCAATCGCCATGCTCAGTCATCAGCAGGCGATTGCGGTCCCCGAAGGCGCGCTTCGGGCAGCGATGGGATGGGCCGATTGGCCGGCCCGGCTTCAGCGCCTCGAACCTGGTCCGCTTACTGCGCCGTTTCCTGCGGATACGGAAATCTGGCTGGATGGCGGACATAATGTTCTGGCGGCCGAGGCCTTGGCGAAACATTTCGGCGATCGCGAAGCGCTCCATCTCGTGATGGGCATGCTGGCGAACAAGGACGCCGAGGCGTTTCTGGCGACGCTGCCGAACATCCGGTCCGCGATCTTCATCCCGGTCGACGGCCATGCTTGCCATGACCCGGCCGTCCTCGCGCAAATGGCGTCCGTACACGGCATTGCCGCGCGCACGGCTACCGATGTCGCATCGGCGCTGGCCTTGCTCGCCGATGATGCTGAAAGCGCGGAAGATCCTGTCGTCATCACCGGGACGCTCTATCTGGCCGGGGAGACGCTACGCCAGAATGGGCAAATACCTGAATGACAATTATTGCGATTGACTTGCAATAGCAGATATTGAATTGAAGGCATCCAATTGAAAGAGGAAGCCTGTGTCCGACCCCAGCAAGCTTGATACCATACTCCCCTATGCCGCTCCGATATGCGGCGATACACGCACCCTCCTCTTCGCGATCCGACGAATGGCGATCCACGGTCTGCATGATGCGTTCGCCGCGAACGCGATGCTCAACGCCTATGGCGTCAATGCCCGCAAGCCGCTGATCCTTTTGCGCGCGATGCTTGTCGATATCGCCCGTGCCGCACGCGGCAATATCATCATGTCGCCATGTTGCGCGCCGAGAATGACCGAACATGAACACGCCATTCTATCCGCCCTTCGCGATCCCGAGAGCGTGGAGACCCACCTTGCCGCCGTGCTGGATGGCCGGAAAGCATCAATCGTGCCGGCTACGATCCTCGCATTGACCGAGAGCTTCGCTTCGATGGGCAGGCCGATCGCCCTTTAAGGTCGTGCCTCCGTCGCTTCGGTATCTTGCGAGTCTTCCTCACCTGCCGTTCCGAGGGAACGATCGACCAGACCCGACCGGATCATCCACCAGAAGAGGATCACACCCGGAAAAGCGGCCGCGGTCGTCAGCAGGTAGAAATTCACATAGCCCATCGCCTCGATCAACGATCCAGCGGTCGTGCCAGTCAGGAAGCGCCCGAGAATGCTGGCCGCGGCCGAGAGCAGTGCGAATTGCGTTGCCGTGAAGCGCAGATTGCAAAGCGCGGAGAGATAGGCGACCACAGCCACCCCGCCGATACCGCTCGCAAAATTCTCGAATCCGATTGCTGCCGCCATACCAATATTACTATGGCCGACGGCGGCAAGCGCTGCGAAACTGAAGTTGGAAACCGCCATCAGGACGAGGCTGATCATGACGGAGATTTTCATTCCAAGGCGGGCGTAAAGAATACCGCCGACGAAGATTCCGATCAGCAGGGCAAAGAAGCCCACCCAGACGTCGTAAATTGCAATTTCGCTGTTGGTGAATCCTAAATCTTCGAACAACAAGCGGAAGGTCAAGTTGGCCAACGTGTCGCCAATCTTGTGCACGAGTACGAAAAGCAGCACGACCAATGCCCCGGAACGTTGAAAGAATTCGGTGAGCGGGCTCACATAGGCAATGACCGCGGCGATCGGTCCGCGAAGCGGCTGTGGCTCGCTGCGTCGCTCGGGTTCGCCCATTGCAAGACCGGTCACAAACGCGAACAGCGCAAAGAAAGAACACACGAAATAAGCCGTCGACCAATCGGCCCATTCCGCGAGAAGCAGCGCCAGTCCTCCAGCAAAAGCAGCCCCAAGACGCCACCCATATTGGCTCATCCCCGAGCCTACGCCAAGTTGGCGAGGCTCCAGCAACTCGATCCTGTAGCCGTCTATGACGATATCGAAAGTCGCCCCCGCGACGCCGACCATGATCGCCGCGACCGCGACCTGCATGATCGAAGCGGTCGGATCGAGACTGCCCAAATACATGATCGAAATCATTGTCAGGATCGCCGTCAGCCATAACCAGGAGACGCGCTGTCCGAACCGCCCGATCACCGGCAGTCTCACAGCATCGATGATCGGCGCCCAAATCCATTTGAAGTTATAGGCGAGAAACGTAAGTGCAAAGGCCGTCACGGTCGATTTTTCGATACCGGCTTGGGCGAGCCGTGTCGTCAAAGTCGCGGCGATCATCGCGAACGGCGCGCCGGATGACATGCCTAGGAAAAGGGCCGCAAGCGGCGCATTTTCGAGATAGGGGCGGACGCCGCCTCTGATCGGCAAAGGCAGCAGGCCCAGGACAAATTCTCTAACCGGCCCAAGTCGTACTGCATCGTCCATAATCTAACTCCCGCCCTACTCCGGCGAGAACCTAGCGGCAAATACCGCCGTGAATAGCCCTGTTATCCACGATTCGGCGGCAATCGAGCGCTAGCCGTCCAGATATTGCGCAGCGAGGATAGAACCGCTTGAGCCGTTCCGCACCACGATCGCATATCGATCGCTGCCTTCCGCGTAGAGATCCTCCGCTCCGATCTCGATTGCCAGCTCTCCCCCGGTCCAATGACCGATATCCCGTTCAGCCCGCAAGATATTCGTATAGGTAACCGATCGGCCACCATTCTCGCCACGACCGATATCGACCGTTTCGCTTCTATCCAGCGCGAGCAAGCGCACCACTGCGTCGCTTTCGGCGGTACCATCGATCAGAATGCGATAGCCGGTCTCGTTCTCCTCTATCGTGATCGAGGTCTTGGGTCGTTCGGCCCGTGCTTCGGCAACCGCCTGTTCCAGTTCACCGCGGCGCGAGCCGACCAGTCCGACCCGTCCGTTGACGACCGCCTGCGGCGTGTAGGATCGCCCGCCGCCGCGGCTCAGACGATTTGCATATGCGCGCTGCAGCGCGGTGTTCTCCGGACGTGCCAGCGTATCGCGCCAGCCCAGCCTGTCCCAATAGGTGACCGGACGCGTGATGATCACGAGCCCCGGATCCGCGACGAGTTCGGAGACCAGACGATCCGCCGGCGGGCAGGACGAGCAGCCCTGGCTTGTAAACAATTCTATGGCGACCGGGCCAGCTTCTTCGTTCGGGGCGGAGGCCAGCACGATATCTTCACTCTCCGACACGGTATGATCGGTTGTTGCACCACCGCTGCATGCCGCCAAGAAGAGGGCGAAGCCCGTTAACAGTCCGGAGTGACGCAATAGCCGCATAGTCGCTTCCAATCCTAACAAACTCGTCCCGATATTCGCAATCGGCCGAAAAAGAGTTACAGCAGCGCCATGCCGCCACAGGGGAAAAATCAGGAAAACCAGCGTATCGCAAAGCTCCTCGCCCGGGCCGGCGTCGCTTCGCGGCGGGAAGTGGAACGCATGATTGCCGCAGGCCGGATCGCCATCGACGGCAAGACGCTCGATACGCCGGCAACGCTGGTCAAATCGCTGCATGGCGTGACGGTGGACGGCGAGGCCGTCGGCCAGCCCATCCCGGCCAAGCTATACTGTTTCCACAAACCCGCCGGCCTGCTGACGACCGAACGGGACCCGAAGGGTCGGCCGACCATCTATGACAAACTGCCCAAGGGACTGCCCCGCCTTATGCCGGTCGGGCGTCTGGACTTGAATACGGAAGGACTGTTGCTTCTCACCAACGACGGCGGGCTCAAACGGCAGATGGAGCTTCCCGCATTCGGTGTCGAGCGCACCTATCGCGCCCGTGCGTTCGGCAATGTTCGGCAGGAACAGCTTGAGCGGCTGATCGACGGAATCACGATCGACGGCGTCCGGTACGGTCCGATCGACGCCAATCTGGAGCGCCGGACTGGGCGCAATCAGTGGATCGAGCTCAAGCTGGCCGAAGGCAAGAACCGCGAGGTTCGGCGGGTGCTCGAACATTTCGGACTGAAAGTCAGTCGATTGATCCGCACCGCTTATGGCCCCTTCTATCTGGGCGACATTCCAAAAGGCGAAGTCGATCAGGTGCGCCAGCACGATCTCGTCAAGTTCCGCAAGTCGCTTAAATGAGGATTATCGCCGGCCAGTGGCGCGGGCGACCGATAACCGCGCCACCGGGCGACGCCACGCGCCCGACCGCCGATCGGGTGCGCGAAGCGGTATTCTCGATGCTGGCGAGCCGGCTCGGCAGTTTCGACGAACTTCGCGTGGCCGATCTGTTCGCAGGCAGCGGCGCGCTCGGGCTCGAAGCGCTTTCGCGGGGCGCCGCGCATTGCACATTCGTCGAACGGGACCGTGAAGCGCGGCGAGCGCTCGAGCAGAATATCGCGGTGCTAAACGCGTCCGCCGATATTCAATCGCGCGCCGTCGAAAATATTGCCGCTTTAAGCAACCCCTGCGACCTGATCTTCATGGATCCGCCTTATGGCAAGGCCTTGACCGGCAAGATCCTTCATTTGTTGACGGAACGAAACTGGATCGCTCCCGGCTGCTGGATCAGCGTGGAGACCGAGCGAGATGCGGCTGTCGACGGTGAAGATCTTGCCGTCGACACGGTCCGGACATTCGGCAAGGCGCAAATCACGCTGTTTCGCGCGGCGACCCGTTGATCGGAAAGCCGTGACCGCCGTCACAGCGCGCCGGCCGCCGTCCTGCGAAAGACAACTGCGCGGATAGGATCATCCAATGCAGGGAGCAAAAGGATGAAACGGCACGAAAATCCGGCGATAGACAACGAACGGCTTGCCCGGATGCTCGCGGCAACGGCAGGTGTCGATTGGACGAGCCTTCCTGACTATCCGGGCTATGGCAAAAATTACTGGCGTGAAAAGGCACGGAAACTCTTCGGACTCGATCCGTCGCTCGCACGCTAATCACAATCGGCCTGCCGGCCACGCTTGCCGCGCTCCATTTCGTTCCCTAACTGTTCACGGGTGACCGATCCCGCCGTTCAGCAGCCCGAACCACCTTATTTGCGCGCGCTCAACACGCCGCAGCGCGAGGCCGTGCTAACGACGGAAGGCCCGCTGCTCGTGCTGGCCGGTGCCGGTACCGGCAAGACGGCCTGCCTGACCGCGCGGCTTGCGCATCTGATCTGGACGCGCAAGGCTTGGCCGTCCGAAATCCTCGCCGTCACCTTTACGAACAAGGCGGCACGGGAGATGAAGGAACGGGTTGCGCGCGCGCTCGAACAGGATGTCGAAGGGATGCCCTGGCTTGGCACCTTCCACGCGATCGGCGCGAAGATGCTGCGTCGGCATGCCGAATTGGTCGGGTTGGAAAGCAACTATACGATCCTCGATACCGACGATCAGCTGCGGCTTTTGAAGCAGCTCATCCAGGCGGCCGAGATCGACGAGAAACGCTGGCCCGCGCGGCTGCTCGGCGGGCTCATCGATCGCTGGAAGAATCGCGGTTGGGTGCCCGCCGACGTCACAGCCGACGAGAGCGAGGCCTATGCCAACGGCAAGGGTCAGCAGCTCTACCAGGCCTATCAGGACCGGCTAAAAGCGCTCAACGCCTGCGATTTCGGCGACCTGCTGCTCCATATGCTCGTGATCCTCAAGGAACATCGCGACGTGCTGGAAATGTATCAGCAGCGGTTCAAATATATCCTCGTCGACGAATATCAGGACACCAACAGTTCCCAATATCTGTGGCTTCGCCTGCTCGCACAGGAGCGCAAGAATATCTGCGTGGTCGGGGACGACGATCAGTCGATCTACAGCTGGCGTGGAGCGGAGGTCGCCAACATCCTGCGGTTCGAGCAGGATTTCCCGGGCGCGAAGATCGTCCGGCTCGAGCAGAATTACCGCTCGACCCAGCATATACTGTCGGCTGCGGGCGGCGTGATCGCACACAATAGCGGGAGGCTCGGCAAGGAACTCCACACCGAGGCAGGCGATGGCGAGAAGGTTAAGGTTATCGGCGTTTGGGATGGTCCTGAAGAGGCGCGCCGCGTCGGCGAGGAGATTGAAGCCCATCAATCCAAGGGCGGCAGTCTCGACGACATTGCGATCCTCGTCCGCGCCCAGTTCCAGACGCGCGAATTCGAGGATCGCTTCATCCAGATCGGCATGCCGTACAAGATCGTCGGCGGTTTCCGATTCTACGAGCGGCAGGAAATCCGCGACGCCCTCGCCTATCTGCGCGTAATCGTGCAGCCGGCCGACGATCTCGCCTTCGAACGGATCGTCAACACGCCGAAACGCGGATTGGGCGACAAGGCGGTGGGGATGATCCACGGCTATGCGCGGCGGGAAAATATCCCGCTCAGTCTCGCCGCCGCGCGGATCGGCGATACCGACGAACTGACGCCGCGCGCACGCAAGCCGCTCGGCGAATTGATGGCGAATTTCGCGCGCTGGCGCGATATGGCGAACGATCTCCCCCACCCCGAACTGGCGCGGCTTGTCCTCGATGAATCGGGCTATACGGCTATGTGGCAGAATGACCGTTCCGCCGAAGCCGCGGGCCGGCTTGAAAACCTGACCGAGCTTACGCGCGCGATGGAAGAGTTCGAAAATCTCGGCTCGTTCCTCGAACATGTAAGCCTCGTCATGGACAATGATGCGGATCGCGAGTCCGAGAAGGTCACGATCATGACGATCCATGCTGCCAAGGGGCTGGAGTTCGATACGGTGTTCCTGGCGGGCTGGGAGGAAGGCGTGTTCCCCTCGCAACGCTCGCTCGACGAAGGCGGCAACAAAAGCCTCGAGGAGGAGCGCCGCCTCGCCTATGTCGCGATCACCCGCGCGCGGCGGCTCTGCCATATCGTCCATGCCGCAAACCGCCGCATATACGGTCAATGGACCAGCTCGATTCCGTCGCGCTTTATAGGCGAATTGCCGGAGGAACATATCGAGGCCGAAACGAGTATGACCGGCGGGGAGTCGCTATGGCGCGCCAACTGGTCGGAACAGTCCGATCCCTTCTCCAATGTGGCGCGCGCCGGCAAACGCGGACCGGGTTGGCAACGGGCCGCTGCCGCCGGATCTTTGCCCAAGGCCGGAAAGGTGATGGAGGCCAAAGCCAGTGCCGTTTCCTTCGGCACCAAGCCACGTTCGGATATCGCCATCGGTCAACGCGTTTTTCACCAGAAGTTCGGCTATGGCGCCGTCGAGGAGATCGAGGGCAACAAACTCGAGATCGCATTCGAGAAAGCCGGTCGCAAGCGGGTGCTGGACAGTTTCGTAGAGCTGGCCTGATACGCAATATTGTCCCGCCACGGGACAGTAACCGAACTTCCTAACCTCGCCTCGCGGATTCAGCGCCGAATCATGGTAAATACCACTCGAACTGTCTTGCTTGTCAGTCGGTTAAGGTGGTTCACAGGCCGCAGAACAGGCTGGAGCGATGACGATGGCGTTGAATACGGGCATGGGATTGGGTTTCAAATTGCTGGTTGCCGCCGCGCTGATTGCCGGTGCGTCGCAACTGTTTTCGGGCGAGGCCGGAGGCGAGACAACTGAAACCGAAACGGTCGTGGCCGAAGCGACCCTGCCGCCCCCCGCCGAACCGACCGGCGAAACGCCGGCCGAGACGATGCTGACCCAGGCTTCGCTGATCGAGCCCGAAGCGGAAGACGAGCCCGGGTTTCGGATACTCAGCCCGCTCACCATCGACGGGGACATGGCGTTCGGCGAATATGCCTGGAATGCCACGGGAATTCCCGACGGCGAACTGCGCATCATCGTCGACCTGCAGGCGGAGCGGCTATACGCGTATCGCGGCGGTTATGAAATCGGCCGCACCGTGATCCTTTACGGCCATGACGACACGCCGACGCCGACTGGCAGTTTCACGATCACGGAGAAGAACCGCGATCATATTTCCAACCTCTATTTCGTGCCCATGCCCTTCATGATGCGGCTGACCAATGACGGGATCGCGATTCACGGCAGCCTCGTCGAGGAAGGCTATGCCTCGCGCGGGTGCATCGGCATTCCGGACGATTTCGCCGAACTGCTGTTCAACGAGGCGGAGATCGGAACGCGAGTGCTGATTACTCGCGGTTCGCCGATCGTCGACGGCAATCGCATCGTCGGAATCTGACGGCCAATCTCGCGCTAGAGGCAGCCTTCGACATATTGGATGGCAGGTCCGCCGGCGTGGATCAGCTGGACCATGCCATTTTCACCAATCTCATAACGGATGCCGCGCGCATTCTCGTCCGACGTGCCGTTCTCGCCGACATCGCCCATAGTCCAGATCGTCAGATATTCGCCCGGCGCGTCGACATAGGTGTGCGGCATGGTCCGCAATTCTTCTCCGTAAGCGGCGCGTACCTGGTCCGCACTATCGCCGACGGTAATGCTTTCCGGGGTCCGGACCTCGGTATCGCCGACCAGGGTAACACGCGCTAGCGTGCCCTGCTCGATCATCACAAACAGCCCGTCCGGTGTATCCGCAGGCTGATATTCTTCGCAAAATTCAGGTTCCGGTCCGCCCATCGCGTCGGGATCAGCCTTGCCGCCGACCGCTGCGGTAACCTCTTCGCGGGACATGCCTATGCGAAGAGGCCCCCAACCTTCGGCCGTGAGCATATCGTTTGCGGCCGGGTCCGCCACCGATTCCGTTTCACGGGCTTCCGGGTCGGCCGTATCCGATTGCTCGCCGCCGGACGAACAGGCGGCCAGGGCCATCAGGCCGATCATAGCTGTCAACGATGCGCGCATAGTCTTCCTCCATCTGTCGTCTTCTTTCCGTGATCCGATGATAAGTCCATAGCATTGCTATAAGCCGACCAAGCTCGCTTCGCTTGCCGTGGCCGGTATATTGGGCCTAGAGGCCGATCATGGCCGCTGCCCCGCACCCATTCCGGATCCCTAATTTCCGGGCCTATTGGACATCCCGGCTCGCGATGACGCTCGGCCAATATGCGATGATGCTGATCATCGGCTGGCAGGCCTATAACATCGCCCGGGATGGCGGGATGGGGGTCGGTGCCGCTGCCGGACAACTCGCGATCATCGGCCTGCTGCAATTCGCGCCGCTATTTTTCCTGACGCCCTTCGCCGGACTCGCTGCCGATAGGTTCGACCGCAAGACCGTCGCGCGGACGATGGTCGCATTGCAGGCGCTGTGTGCGGCGGCGTTGGGTTGGGCGACGTGGACGGGCGCGATGAGCTTGCCGGTGCTGTTCGCCATCGCCGTCATACTTGGCGTCGCCCGGGCGTTCGCGGGCCCAGCGTTGAGCGCGCTTGCGCCGAACCTCGTACCCAAATCCGTGCTGCCCAATGCCATCGCACTCAGTTCGATCGCCTGGCAAACGGGGATGATCGTGGGCCCGGCGATCGGCGGTTATCTCTATGTGGTCGACCCTGCCCTGCCCTATGCGGCCGTATTCGGTTTGCTCGGCATGTCCTTTGTCGCGCTCAGCTTGATCGGCCACGTCCCGAAACCGACGATCACGGGCGCGAAACGCCCCATCGGCCAGGTCGTCGACGGCCTGCGCTACGTCCGTCAGAACAAAATGGTGCTCGGCGCTATCACGCTCGATCTGTTCGCCGTGTTTCTCGCCGGCGCGACCGCGCTGTTTCCGGTCTATGCGCGTGACATATTGGAGGTCGGAGCGACCGGTTTGAGCCAGCTCGCAGCGGCACCCGCCGTCGGCGCGGCGCTGACGGCGCTCTGGTTCTCGTTCCGCCCACTCAAGCACAATGTCGGGCCGAAGATGCTCTGGGCAGTCGGGATTTTCGGGCTTGCGACTATCGTATTCGGGTTGTCGACATCCATGCCGCTTTCGCTGGCGGCTCTCTTCCTGGTCGGTTCGGCGGACATGTTCTCCGTCTATATCCGCCAATCGCTGATCCAGCTGCATACGCCGGACGAGAAGCGCGGCCGCGTATCGTCGGTTTCGCTGCTTACCATCTCCGCATCGAACGAATTCGGCGACTTCTTTTCCGGCGGGCTAGCCTGGGTCATCGGGCCGGTCGCGGCCGTGGTTTCGGGTGGTATCGGAGCCATTGCGACGGTGCTATTGTGGACCGCATGGTTTCCCGCTCTACGGAAAACGAAGACACTCGATCCGCCTGATGATCTGGAAGACGACCGTCCTGCGCAAACCTTACAGGAGAAGACGACATGAAGGCCGCCAATACCCTCGAAACGATCGGGAACACCCCGCATATCCGCATACAGCGCCTGTTCGGAGGCGCTGAAGTCTGGATAAAGTCGGAGCGCACCAATCCGGGCGGTTCGATCAAGGATCGTATCGCGCTGGCGATGATCGAGGATGCCGAACAGTCCGGCGCACTCAAGCCCGGCGGCAAGATCATCGAACCGACGTCCGGCAATACCGGTATCGGCCTTGCCATGGTCGCCGCCGTCAAAGGCTATGAGCTGGTGCTGGTCATGCCCGAAAGCATGTCGATCGAACGCCGCCGGCTCATGCTCGCCTATGGCGCGAAGTTCGATCTCACGCCCAAGGAAAAGGGCATGAAGGGCGCGATCGAGCGGGCACAGGAACTGGTGGCTGCGGACGACAGTGCATGGATGCCCCAACAGTTCGATAACCCGGCCAATGTCGCGGTGCATGTCAAAACCACGGCGGAGGAGATTCTCGCCGATTTTGCCGACGCGCCGATCGACGTGATGATTACCGGTGTCGGCACGGGCGGGCATATCACGGGCTGCGCCGAAGTGCTGAAACAGCATTGGCCGGAAATGAAAGCCTATGCCGTCGAGCCGGCGGGCTCGCCGGTGATCTCGGGCGGCCAGCCCGGGCCGCATCCGATTCAAGGCATCGGCGCCGGTTTCATTCCGAGCAATCTCCATACGCAATCGATCGACGGTGCGATCCAGGTCGATCCGGACGACGCCAAGGCGATGGCGAAACGAGCGGCGCGTGAAGAGGGCATGCTAGTGGGGATCAGTTCGGGCGCGACCCTTCAGGCGATCAGGCAGAAGTTGGAAGAAGTCGGCAATGGCGTCCGCGTGCTTGGCTTCAACTATGACACCGGCGAACGCTATCTTTCTGTACCTGACTTCCTGCCGGAGGAGTAGGTCGGCGGAATAGGTTCATGTGTGTTCTGGCCTGTGCATGGGCCGCGCATCCGCGCTGGAAACTGATCCTGATCGGCAATCGGGATGAATTGCATGCGCGTGCAGCGGCACCGCTGGCGCGCTGGGACGATTGGCCGCATATCATCGCCGGACGCGATCTCGAGGCCGGTGGGACGTGGCTGGGAGTATCCGAAGAGCGGCGCGTCGCCGTCGTCACGAATGTGGCGAATCTTGACGGCCCACAGCCCGGCAAGGCATCGCGCGGCGCTTTGATTGCGGATATGTTGAGCGGCAATGGGCGATACGCCAATCCGGCGGCAAGCGATCTCGACGACTTCAACCCGTTCAATGCGATCGCGGTCAGCAATGACTCGGCCCATATTCTGACCAATCGCCCGGAACCCTTTCGGCGCACTCTGGAGCCCGGCATCTATGGCCTCTCCAACAGCATTTATAGTGAGAGCTGGGCGAAAACAGACCGTATCAAGCGCATGCTGAGCGACTGGCTCGAACTGGACAACGGTGACGATGCGCAGCTGCTTGACGCACTGCGGGGCGATGACGCGCCACAGGTTGCACCCGAGCAAGCCCGGCACAGCCCTATTTTCATCCGCAATAACTTGTATGGAACACGCTGCAGCACGGTCGTCACCGTCGATGACCGGGGGCGTGGTTCGATCGCCGAGCGGCGATACGACCGCGCAGGAGAAGCGACCGGAGAAACGCGCCTCACGTTCAGCTGGGCGCCTTAGCCCTACCGGGTCTCTTCTTCCTGCATTCCGGGCGGGAGGAGATTTTCGGGCGGCGACGGATCCATATCCTCGAAACTGGGATCGCCGGGCGCCGGTTCGTCGAACCCGGGTTCGAATTCGGGATCGAACTCGTCCTTGTCAGGCTCCATGAGGATATCTTCGGGTTTTTCCTCGAAATCCGGGTCGGGCCGTCGGGTAATCAAGTCCGCTTCGGCGAGCCGATCGATCAGATCGTCCGCGCCGCTCATCCGATAGACGGTGCCGCGGCCGTCCGGTGCCGGCTGCGCGATATATTCGAGGCTGGCGTTAAGCCGCCGGCTATAGTTGAAAGCCGGTTCCGTGCCCCGTGGCAGTTCGAGGATGAGCCGCCCTTCGCAGCGCGCCTGTTCGAGGCCCTCGTCGAAATCGAGCATCCGCGGATTCTCCATCCGCGCCACCGTTCCGCTTTCGAGCCTGGTCAGCAAGGCACCGTCGTCCGAACTCGCGGTTCGCGCGCGGGCGAAGATGCGCCGCCGAATGGAATCCGTGGTCGTTTGCGATGCGCAGAGCCGCTCGCCGGGCGTCATGTCCGCAAGATCGCCGTCGACGTTCTGAGGGCCCGTCTCCGGCGCCTCATAGGCGCCCAGACCCAGTTGCATGGTACCGAAATAGCCAAGCCCGGCCGCCGCGAATATGCCCAATATTCCCAGAACCCATTTCAACCGCGTGGACAAACCTCATCTCCCCCAGTCGCCGATTTGTTTACGGCCAGACGCGGGACGGCGTCCAGCCTGACCGGATCGCTTCGATCACGCTAAACGCCGTTCAGGCACTATTTGTCGATTTGCGCCGAATTCAGGCAGCGACGAACATCTCGGGTTCAAGCGCCATCAGACTGTCCGAACCGCCTTCGATCTTGGCCCGGAGACCCGCCGCATCCGGCATGATCTTCTCGGCAAAGAAACGCGCTGTGACGAGCTTCGCCTCGTGGAACGCCTTGTCTTCGACGCCAGCTTCGATAGCGGCGGCGCTGGCCTTGGCCATGCGCAGCCACATCAGGCCAAGCGTAACGATGCCCATCAGTTGCATGTAGTTATAGGCAGCGGCACCGGCGTTGTTGAGATTGGCGAAGGCGTTCTGCATCAACCACATCGTCGCGCCGCGCAGTTCGCCATTAGCTTTTTCCAAGCCTGTTGCAACGGCGTTGACGGCGTCATCTTCCTGCAGCTCGGCGACTTCCTCGCCGACCATGGCGAGAAACGCCTGAATCGCCCGTCCGCCATCCTTGGCGAGCTTGCGGCCGACCAAGTCCATCGCCTGCACGCCGTTGGTGCCTTCGTAAATCTGGGCGATCCGCGCATCGCGGACATATTGCTCCATGCCCCATTCGCGAATGTAGCCATGGCCGCCGTAAACCTGCTGGGATTGGGTCGCGATCTGATAGCCGAGATCGGTGACATAGCCTTTGATGACCGGCGTCAGCAGCGAGATCATGTCGTCGGCTTCCTGCCGCTCTTCCTCGGTCTGCGCCTTGTGCGAGAGATCGACCTGCAACCCGCCCCAGATGCAGAGTGCGCGACTGCCTTCGAGATAGGCCTTCGATTCCATCAGCATGCGCCGGACGTCGGGATGGACGAACAGCGGATCGGCCTTTTCCTCCGGATCGACCGGGCCGGTCAGCGCCCTGCCCTGACGGCGGTCCTGCGCATAGGCGACCGCGTTCTGGAACGCGACCTCGCCGATGGCGAGGCCTTGTGCGCCGACGCCCAGCCGCGCGGCGTTCATCATGATGAACATGGCGGCAAGACCCTTATTCTCCTCGCCGACCATCCAGCCCGTCGCGCCGTCATAATTCATAACGCAGGTCGAATTGCCGTGGATACCCATCTTCTCTTCGATCGAGCCGCACGAAACGCTGTTGCGTTCGCCGAGCGATCCATCGTCGTTGACGAGGAACTTCGGGACGATGAAGAGCGAGATGCCCTTTACGCTGTCCGGAGCGTCCGGCGTCTTCGCCAGAACGAGATGGATGATGTTTTCCGTCAGATCATGTTCGCCCGACGAAATGAAGATTTTCGTGCCAGAGACCTTGTAGCTGCCATCGTTCTGCGGCTCGGCCTTCGTACGGATGAGGCCGAGATCGGTGCCGCAATGCGGTTCGGTCAGGTTCATGGTGCCGCCCCATTCGCCGGCCACCATCTTGGGGACGTATTTTTCCTTCTGCTCTTGCGATCCTTTCGCCATGATCGCGGCCGTCGCGCCCATGGTCAGGCCGTTATACATGGCGAAGGCCATGTTGGAGCTGATCATATATTCCTCGATCGCCGTGCCCAGCACGTGCGGCAGGCCCTGTCCGCCAAACTCCTCAGGTCCTGTCAAAGTCGTCCAACCGCCCTCGACGAGCTGGCGATAGGCGTCTTTGAAACCCGCGGGCGTCGTCACCGAGCCGTCGTCGTGCCGGGTGCAGCCCTGCTCGTCGCCCACTTGGTTCAGCGGAAAAAGAACCTCGCTGCAAAACTTGCCACCTTCGGTAAGAATGGCGTCGGCCATTTCCATCGTCGCATTTTCGAAACCCGGAAGGTTCGAATAGCGATCGAGCGAGGCGATGTGATTGAGCACATACCGGCTGTCACGAACGGGGGCGGTGTAGGTGGGCATTATACGAAAACTCCAGAATGAAGGACGCGGATCTCACATCCCTTATACATCGGTTGCGGGGCGAGGCGCAGGCCTCTATTTGTCTATCTTCTCGACGAGATCGATGAAGTTCTCGAGCTCGATGATCGAGGAATCGATATCCTCGCGTTGACGTTTCAAAATCTCGACACGCTCGCGGCATTTCTCGAGCGTAACCTTGCGCTGCTTCACCCGGCCGTCGCCGAGATCGTACAGGTCTATCATCTCCCGGATATCGGCGAGGCTGAAGCCGGTCCGTTTGGCCCGCAATATCCAGGCGAGCCGAGCCCGGTCCCGCTTCGCATAGACACGGCTAAGACCGTGCCGTTCGGGCGAGATCAGCCCTTCGTCCTCGTAGAAGCGCAACGCGCGCGGCGTCACGCCGAATTCCTCGGACAGATCGGAGATTGTGTAGGTTTCGCGATTTTTTTCGTCAGGCGTATCGATGCCTGCTTGCGGAAGTACTTTTGCCATGAACCCCTCTTAGATAACGTTCACGTCAACGTCAATCTATGACGCTACGTCACGCGAGGGTGGTAGTCACACATTTCGGATATTTCTAGTCGATCTTCAACAGGCGATTCCCGTCGACGCGCCGATAGAAGCAACTTGGCTCGCCGGTATGGCAGGCCGGTCCCGCGGGATCGGCGATCAACCATATGGCATCCTGGTCGCAGTCGATCCGGATATCGGTCACGCGCAAGATATTGCCGGACGTTTCCCCCTTCTTCCACAGCGTCTTCCGGCTCCGCGACCAGAAATGCGCAACCCGCGTTTCCGAAGTGAGATCGAGCGCTTCGCGGTTCATATGCGCGACCATCAACACATCTCCGCTGGAGCGATCGGTGACGACGGCGGTTATGAGACCATTGCCGTCGAACTTGGGATCGAGCACCAGTCCGGTCTCACGCTGATCGTTCATTTCCGCTGTTCTCCCGGCCGCCGCCATGACGATTCCCAGACGCTTTATGACAAAGACGAGACAAACGCGATTCCCCACCCTATATGCACGCAAGTGACCGACCATTGCGCCGGAGTCGCCATGCTGACCACCGACCCATTCGACAGACCCCAGGATGACGGGGACAAATTACGCGAGGAGTGCGGCGTATTCGGCATCTGGGGTGCCGATACCGCATCGGCCGTCGTCGCACTGGGCCTGCACGCGCTTCAGCATCGCGGCCAGGAAGCCGCCGGCATCACCAGCTTCGACGGCAAATGGTTCCACAGTCACCGCGCCATCGGCCATGTCGCAGGAAATTTCGACGAAGACCATATCATCCGCCAGCTGCCCGGCGATGCCGCGTGCGGCCATGTCCGCTATTCCACGACCGGCGAAAGCGGGTTGCGCAACGTGCAGCCGCTCTATGCCGAACTGTCGTCCGGCGGATTCGCGGTCGCGCATAACGGCAATATCTCCAACGCCTGGACCCTGCGGCAGGATCTGGTGAAACATGGCTCGATCTTTCAATCGACCTCGGACACCGAAACCATCATCCATCTGGTCGCGACCTCCGGCTTCAAGACGCTGCTCGACTGTTTCATCGACGCGCTCAAACAGCTGGAAGGCGCCTATTCGCTCGTCTGCCTGACGCCTGAGGGCATGATCGGCTGCCGCGATCCGCTGGGTATCCGCCCGCTTGTCATGGGTAAGCTCGGCGATGCGATCATCTTCGCGTCCGAAAGCGTCGCCTTCGATGTCGTGGGCGCGGACTTCATCCGCGAAGTCGAACCCGGCGAGCTGATCGTCGTCACCGACGAAGGCATCAAGACCCATCGCCCGTTCGCGCCGACCAAAGCGCGCCCGTGCATTTTCGAGCATGTCTATTTCTCCCGCCCCGACTCCATCGTGGATGGTCAGTCGGTCTATACGGTTCGCAAGCAGATCGGCGCGGAACTGGCCATCGAGAGCCCGGTCGAGGCGGACTTGGTCATTCCGGTGCCCGACTCCGGTACACCGGCCGCGATCGGCTATGCGCAGCAGGCGGATATCCCGTTCGAACTCGGCATCATCCGCTCGCACTATGTCGGGCGCACCTTCATTCAGCCGGGAGACAAGGTTCGGCATCTCGGCGTGAAGCTCAAGCATAATGCCAATCGCGCGTTGATAGAGGGCAAACGGGTCGTGCTGATCGACGATTCGATCGTTCGCGGCACCACGAGCACCAAGATCGTCGACATGATGCGCGAGGCCGGGGCCTCCGAAGTCCATATGCGGATCGCCAGCCCGCCGACCCGCAACAGCTGCTTCTACGGCGTCGATACGCCCGAACGCGAGAAGCTGCTGGCGGCGCAACACGATGTCGCGGGAATGCGCGAATATATCCGCGCCGACAGTCTGGCCTTCATCTCGATCGATGGCCTGTACCGTGCGCTGGGCGAAGTCGGGCGCAACGATGATCATCCGCAACGCTGTGACGCCTGCTTCACGGGCGACTATCCGACGCCGCTCACCGATCATGACGGGCTCGACAATGTGACCGAGCTCCCCCTTCTCGCCGAACGCGTGACGTGATGTCGGCCATGCATGCCGGAACCGTGCTCCTGCGAAGGCAGGAACCTAGAGCCGCAAGTTACGACGCCTACCGCCCTGGGCTCCTGCCTTCGCAGGAGCCCATGAATGGCTGACGGCCCGCTGAGTGGTAGACTGGCGCTCGTCACCGGCGCGAGCCGCGGTATCGGCGCGGCGACCGCCAAGGCGCTGGCGGCCGAAGGCGCGCACGTGATCCTCGTCGCTCGCACGCCGGGCGGCCTCGAAGAGGTCGAGGAGGCGATCCACGAAGCCGGCGGCAATGCCACCATAGCGCCGCTCGATCTGGTCGATGGAGACAGTATCCAGCGGCTCGCGGCGGCAATCGGCGATCGGTGGAACGCGCTCGACATTCTCGTGCTCAATGCGGCGATGCTCGGCTCGCTGACGCCGGTCGCCCAGATCGAGGCCAAGGAACTGTCGGCCGTGATGACGCTCAACTTCACCGCGCAACAGGCGTTGATCGCCGCCTTCGATCCGATGCTCAAGAAGAGCGAGAACGGCCGGCTGATCGCGGTCACGTCCAGCGTCGGCGCGGCCCCCCGCGCCTATTGGGGCGCGTACGGCGCATCCAAGGCGGCGCTCGACACGCTGGTCACGGCCTATGGCGAAGAGGTGAAGAACCTTGCCCCGGTGAAGGTTGCCATCGTCGATCCGGGCGCGACCGCAACCGAAATGCGCAAACTCGCCTATCCGGGCGAAGATCAGGCGACGCTCAAGCCGCCGGAAGCGGTCGCCACCGATATCGTCGATCTGGTCTCGGCCGATTTCGAGACCGGACACCGGCATATAGTCGCAAAGCCCTAGTCCCCGACCGCACCGGTCCCGGCTGCATCGGCCGCCGCCCGAACCGCCTGCCGCGCTGTGTATTGCCGCGCTATGGACTTGCTCCGGGCGCACAATCATAAGCTTGCGTTCACGCTGCATCGGCTCCTGTCGTCGCGGTAGACTTTGCGATTCACTGGAGACCCTCATGGCCGACGCCCCGCCACAGGCTGCCGAACCGCGCCGCAACGCCTTTACCCGCTTTCTCGACGGCGTCGAATGGCTGGGCAATCTGCTCCCCCATCCGGTGACCCTGTTCGCGCTTCTGGCGGTCGGGATCGTCTTCGTTTCGGGCCTGTTCGGATGGATGGGCGTGGCGGTCGTGGATCCGCGCCCGTCCGGCGCGCCCGGCGTCGCGGAGGACGGCATGATCCGGGCGGTCAGCCTGCTCGACGGTGATGGCGTTCGGCGTATTTTCACCAATCTCGTCGGCAATTTCACGAGCTTCGCGCCGCTGGGAGTCGTGCTCGTCGCGATGATCGGCGTCGGCGTGGCGGAGAGATCCGGGCTCCTTTCAGCCGCCGTACGCAGCATGGTGCTTGGCGCGCCGCCCAAGCTGGTGACGGTGGCGATCGTCTTCGCCGGGATCGTTTCGAATACCGCATCGGAGGTCGGCTATGTCGTGCTGATCCCGCTGGCGGGCGCGATCTACTATGCGCTCGGCCGCCATCCGCTGGCCGGCATGGCGGCCGCGTTCGCCGGCGTTTCGGGCGGTTACAGCGCCAATCTGCTGATCGGCACGATCGACCCCCTGCTCGCCGGCATCACGCAGGAAGCCGCGCGGCTGATCGATCCCGACTATATCGTGCTGGCCACGGCCAACTGGTATTTCATGGTCGCTTCGACCTTCCTGATCACGATCATCGGTTCGCTGGTCTCGATCTACATCGTCGAGCCGAAGCTCGGCAAATACGATCCCGCTGAGGCCGATCCGACGATCCTCGACGATCATATGATGCAACCGCTCGACCAGACGGAGAAGAAGGGGCTGCGCTGGGCGGGCATCGCCTTGCTCGGCGTGCTCGGCCTGATGGCGCTGACGCTCGTCCCCGACTGGGGCGTGCTGCGCAACCCGGAGACCGGGGACCGCATCAATTCCCCCTTCTTCCAGGGCTTCGTCGTCTGGATACTGATCTTCTTTATCGCCATCGGCTATGCCTATGGCCGCGCCGCCGGCACGATGAAGACCGACCGCGACGTGATCGACGCGATGGCCGCCGCCCTCTCCTCGCTCGGCCTCTATATCGTGCTCGTTTTCTTCGCCGCGCAGTTCGTCGCCTTTTTCGGATGGACGAATCTCGGCGCGATCACGGCGGTGACGGGCGCGCAATTCCTGCAGGACACGGGCATGACGGGCCCGGCCCTCTTTTTCTTCTTCATCCTGATCTGCGCGATCATCAACCTGTCGCTGGGCTCGGCGTCCGCGCAATGGGCGGTCACCGCGCCGATCTTCGTGCCGATGCTGATGCTGATCGGCTATTCGCCCGAAGCGATCCAGGCTGCCTACCGGATCGGCGACAGCTCGACCAACATCATCACGCCGATGATGAGCTATTTCGGCCTGATCCTGGCCTGGGCGACGCGGTACGAACGCAATCTCGGGGTCGGTACGCTGATCGCGATGATGCTGCCCTATACGATCTTCTTCCTCCTCGCCTGGTCGATATTCTTCTTCCTTTGGACCTTCGTGCTCGGCTTCCCGGTCGGCCCCGGTTCGCCGACCTATTATACGCCTTAGCTGTGGCCCTAACCCGGCTAGTCTAACCAGGCGAAGGCGTCGCTTACATAGGGCTTTGCGCCGCCCGACATGCACGCGCCGTGGGAAATCACGAGATTTTCGAAGTCCCAGCCCAGGATCAGGTCCCGACTGCGCCGCGCGGCATCCCGGTCCCTGAAGCTCGCCCGAAGATCGCGGGCGGTTCCGCCCTCGCCCAGAACGCCGGCCCAGCCTTTCACGATGCGCCAGAACCACGATTGCGCATCGGGGTCATGACGCTGGATAAGGTCAGTCACGATCAGCGTGCGTGACGCGCGATGACAGAAGACCACTTCGTCGAGAAACACACTCCCTTTGAAAACATGCTGATCGATTTTACGCTGCCATTCCGGAGGCGCTGCGTCGCTAAGTATCTCGTCTGCTTCGATATCCGGGTGTCGCCTTTGGAATCCGGGTGAAACCCAGCCTTTCGCGGCCGCGAATACGCGCCGCCATGGCTCAAAGCCGAGGCTGTGAATCTTGTTCGGCGCGACGATATGCGCGACCGGCCCAAGCGTTTTCACCGCCGCTACCCGCGCATAGGTCGGTACAACCGGAGAGTGCAACCAAAGACCGCCATCGGCGAGCCGTACGATCGTCATCCGCGTGGTGAACGGGATGCCATACATGCGGACATCGTCCCCATCCATAGTCCAGATACTGTCGCCGAAAGAGCGCAGATCAGCCATCGATTCGATCCATGAAGCGACTTCTAGTCACCAAAGGTGTCGGCGTCAGTTGCAGAATCTATCTGCGTTCCTGCCTGCGCTCAACTCGCCTCGCTTTAGCTAGCTCTATCCGCTCGGGTTCTGTGTACAGTCGATCAAGCAGAACCTCAGCGAAGTCAGCTAGGTCTTCCGCGTCAGCAAGTTCTAACCCTCCTCGGTGTGCGCCATCATTGCCATCCTCCCGCACTACGTCCGATAACTCAGCCAAATCTTTCGGCAGCAGATCGTTTTCGAGAAGCCAAGGGATACGAAGGCCCAAATCTCTTCTTTGGCGCCTATTCGGAGCGTCTGGAGGAACGTCTTCGCCGTCTTCGGGCTGCGGGGGCAATAAGTCCCTCGTCGCCAGATCAAGACAAAGCCTGAACATAGTCCCGGCTGCATTATAGCAACCTGCGGCCAAACAGGTAGCGCCCTCGGAGAATCGTTGTTCTATCTCTTCTGGAAGATACGGCGGTGGTTTGCGAGTTTGGAACTCCATTGGTCCTATGTGACGTAGCACTCGGAATATATCGTTTAGCGAGGTTTGTTCATTTTCCCAGAACTCGCGCCTGTCGAACAAATCCCGCGCGTCATAGTTGTTTAGCTCTAACAGAAAGATGGTAGGCCGCTTGCATCGTCGGCAAACTGCGAATGTCTCCGCTCTCCGGAGCCACCCCACATGCCCAGTATCATTTCTAACAACGTGACTTGGCACATCGAACGTATGTTCTTTAGCGCCGCACCGTGGGCAGTCAGTAACCAACGTCGCCATTATCTTTCCTAATCGGTCATCTGGACCAAGTTACTATTTCCGATCTCAACACGCAAAATTACCGGCTAATTCTCTAATATATGCAGTATTTTATAGAAGCCTACTGCGAAAGCTCCCCATCCACTGCCGCCTGCACGGCCCGGTAAAACGCATTCCGTCGCTCGCGGTACAGGGCGTTGCTCGCCACCGGCCAGTTGCCGTTGCTGGCGATCACCAGATTGCGCGCGAGATCGATGAAGATGCCTTGGCCGAAAATACCCTGGGCGGCGAAGCTGCCGTCGTCGAAGGTCCACCATTGATAGCCGTAACCGCGGCCCGGATAGCCGATATCGGCCTGGCGAGTCGTCGCATCCGCGAACCAGCCTTCGGGGACGACGCGCTCCTCGCCGATCATCCCATCCCCCAGCACGAACAGGCCGAAGCGCGCATAATCCCGCACCGTCGCCGAGATACAGCAGCCGGCGATCTCGTTGCCGCCCGCATTGACGATCCATTCGCCATCCTGCGCCATGCCGAACGGTGCCCAGACCTGCTGCGACAGATAGTCGGCGAGCGGGATGCCGGTGGCGTTGGCGACGAGCACGCCGATCAGATTGGTTTCACCGGTATTATACTGCCAGCGGGTGCCGGGTTCGGCCTCGCTCGGCAGATTGCGCATATAGGTGACGACCGGGTCGATACCGGGTTCGGGCGTCACCTGGTTGAACAGCGAAACGTCCGAATTCGGATCGGTATAATCCTCGTTCCAGCGCACGCCCGAGGTCATCGTCAGCAATTGCCGCACGGTGACGCCGTCATAGCCGCCGCCCGCCAGTTCGGGGATATAGTCGGTGACGGGTGCATCGAGGGATTCGATATGGCCATCCACTATGGCCGCGCCGACCAAGGTCGAGGTCAGCGACTTGGCGACCGAAAAACTCGTCCAGCGCGCATCGACGTCCGCGCCCATCCGATAGCGCTCGAACCGGACCTGTCCGTTATGCAGGACGACGATTCCCGCGGCGCGCTGGTCTTCGAGATAGCGATCGATCGTCCATGGTTCGCCGTCCATCTCCAGCGCGACGGCGAGATCGGAGCCGCGCGGCAGTTCGCGGAACGTATCGCCGTTCGGAATCGTGCGGACCGGGGCAAGTTCCTCCATGCGCGGAAAGGCGAAATCGCGTTGCGGCTCGGTCCACATCAAGACGTTGAGATCGGTGGGGGCGGCGCTGTCTTGCGCGGCGGTTTCTTGCGAATATGCGGGCATCGAGAGGGACAGCCATGCGGCGGTCGCCATACTCCAGCGGCCAACCGCCGATCTCGCCAATGTCATGCTATTCCCCTTTTGTGAGCGTCACCTGCGCGACGTCGATACCTCCGGCGCGGAAACCGCCTTCGCAATACATGAGATAATAGCGCCACAGCTTATGAAAGCGCGCATCGAAACCGTCGGGCAGCCGTTTTTCGGACACGGCGCCGTCATAGCGCTCCCGCCAGCGGCGCAGCGTTTCGGCATAGTGGAGATGATATCCCCGGCGATCCACCCATCCAAGCCCAGCCTGTTTCGCGATCTCCGCGAAGCGGTTTTCCTCGATCAGCATGCCGCCCGGGAAGATGTAGGTCTGGATGAAATCGGCGCTGGCCGCATAGGCGTCAAAGCCTCGTTCCTCGATGGAAATCAGCTGGATCGCCGCCTTGCCGCCGGGTTTCAGCCGGTCGGCAATCGTCTGGAGATAGGCGGGCCAATAATCCTGGCCGACGGCCTCGACCATCTCGACGCTGGCAATTGCATCGAACGTTCCGCCGACATCGCGATAATCGACCAGTTCGACCCGGGCCCGATCCTGCAGACCCGCCCTCTGCATGCGGTCTTCGACGAACGCCTTTTGTTCGGTGGACAGGGTTATCCCGGTCGCGTCCGCCCCATACTCGCTGGCCGCAATCTCCATCAGACCGCCCCAGCCCGAACCGATTTCCAGCAGCCGGTCTCCGGGCTGCAAATCGAGCCGGTCGAGCAGCAGGCGGACCTTGCGGCGCTGGGCCTCGGCCAGTGGTTCCTCGCGCGAAAGCGGGTCGGCGAAAACCGCGCTCGAATAGGTCATCGTCTCATCGAGCCAGGCGCTGTAGAAATCGTTGCCGAGATCGTAGTGCGCCTCGATATTCCTGCGCGCATTGCGGCGGTTGTTGCGCCGCTGGGTATGGGCCAGCAGATTGCGCCAGCGCGATGCGCCCTTCGCTCGCGCCGTATTGCCGAGTGTCGGCCGGTTGGTGACGAACAGCTCGAACAGCTTGGGCGGTTCGGGGCTGGTCCATTCGCCCTCCGCCCAGCCACGATACCAGCCCACTGAGCCGGACGTCATGAGCCGGATCAGCGGCCGCCAGCTTTTCAGCTCGATCCCGGCCGAAACGCCGGGCGCATGATCGCCCAGGATGCGCGTCGTGCCGTCGGGCAATTTGGCCGTGAGCGTGCCGGTTGCCAGGCCCGCATCGATCCGGTCGAGCAATTTGTGGAACCCGGGCGCCGACAGCTTCGAGAACCAGGACGATCCGGTCGAAAAACCGCGATCGGCCTGGAGCAGATGTTCGCCCCTCGGTGACGGACTGCTCGCCATAACCCCTCCTGCGCGGACTTATGGCCCAAAACCGTTGCACAGGGCAACGGTTTCGCGACCATTGTCCTGACGATCAGCTCTTCACCTGCGCATAGACGTCGAGGGCGCGTTGCCGTGCTTCCCTATGGCCGATAATCTTCGGCGGATAATCGTCCGGCTTGCAGCCATGCTCCTCGGGGTCGTGGATATTGGGATCGTCGAGCTCGGCGAGCTCGGGAACCCATTGCCGGATATAGTCGCCGGCGTCGAACTTCTCGGATTGCGAGAGCGGCGCCATGATCCGCACGAACATGTTGGAATCGACGCCGGTGCCCGCGACCCACTGCCAGTTGGTCGCGTTCGAACCGTAATCGGCGTCGACCAGCGTATCCCAGAACCATTGCTCCCCTTCGCGCCAGTCGATCAGCAGATGCTTGATGAGGAAGCTCGCGGCGATCATCCGCACCCGATTGTGCATCCAGCCCGTCGCCCAGAGCTCACGCATTCCGGCATCGACGATCGGATAGCCGGTTTCGCCCTTGCACCAGCGATCGAACTCCTCGCGTACGGCCGAGGAACGGAAATCGCGCCAGGGGAAATCGGCGAACTGCTCGCGATAGCCTTCGCCGCCATATCTGGGGAATTGCCGGATGACGTTTTGCGCGTAATCGCGCCAGACCAGTTCCTTCTGGAATGTCGTGACGTCGCGACCCGGGCCCGATACCCGATGCCAGACATAGGCGGGCGAGATCTCGCCGAAATGGAGATGCGGAGACAGGCGCGCCGTGCCCTGGACAGAGGGTATATTGCGGCGATCGTCATAGCGTGTCGCCTTGTCGATAAACATATCGACATTGCGTCGTGCCCCTTCTTCGCCGGGCGTCCAAACGTCGAAGCCCGTCGCCCAGTTGGGGTTGGTCGGCAGCAAGCTCCAGTCGTCGAGATCGTCGCTCGCCGGCCAATCGCCGGGTGAATCGATCGTCTGCGGCGTACGGGGCGGCTCGGCCGGCGGCATATGCTCGCGCAGCGCCTTCCAGAAGGGCGTGTAGATTTTGTACGGATCCCCCGAACCCGTCGCGACCGAGCCCGGCGGCATCAGATAGTTGCCGTCATGCAGGCACAGTTCCACACCGTCCGGCAGCGCCTCCTTGAGCTGGCGCTCCGCGTTCCGCCACCAAGGCTCGTAATGGCGCAGCGCATGTATCTCGCTGGCCCCCACCTTGGCCGCAATATCGGCGAGGATCGTCGCACTCGCCCCGCGCCGCAGGATCAGACGCGCGCCCTTCTCCTCCAGGCTCTTGTCGAGCGAAGCGAGCGAATGATGCAGCCACCAGCGGGACGCCGCGCCCATCTTGCGATGTTTGGGCGTCTCGTCGTCGAGAATGTAAACCGGAACGACCGGTCCGCGCGACGCGGCCGCCGCCAACGCCGCCTGGTCCGACAGGCGCAAATCGCGCCGGAACCAGAGAATGGAAAAATTGCTCATTCCGACGGCGTTACATCAACCGTGAAGCGATCCCCAATACCGTCAAAGGTGAATCTCCGATCGCGCGACAACACACAGCCATCGCGCCGCTCGACGAACGGCATGCGTGCACGGAACAGATAGGCACGGGCATCGGAATTGGGCATCGCAACGGCAGTTCGATCGATCCTGGCGAGTATGGCGCCGGCCAGGCTTTGGGTCGGATCGTCCATGCGGATTACAGCTCCGGTCCGTCCTCCTCCACCGTCCAAGTCTGCCCATGCTCGATCAGGGCCTGCAAATCGGTCGGCTTGCCTTCCGACACTTCTTTCTTCTGCCTGGTAATCACCTGGTTGAAGGTCGGGCGCGGATCGTCATAGACCACGCCGAGCGCCATCGGATATTCGCCGAACGGCATCTCGACGAGCATATAGGCGAGCGCATGGTTGGTCTGATCGTGCCGCAGTACGCCGACGGCCTGCCAGTCACCGTCGACCACATCGACGATAACCGGTTTCAGATGCTCGGGATGTTCGCGATCGAGCGCCAGGCCCTTGGTGCCGTTCGCGAACAGCAGGGGTTCGCCATGTTCGAGCCAGATCTGCGTGTCCGCAGCCGTCTTCTTGTTCGTGAAATCCGCGAACACATCTTCGTTATAGACGATGCAGTTCTGGAAAATCTCGACGAACGCCGTGCCCTTATGGGCATAAGCGGCCTTGAACGCGTCGGTCAGCTTCTTGTTCACGTCGATACCGCGGGCGACGAAGCGTGCCCCCGAGCCCAGCGCGAAGGCGCATGGGTTGACCGGCCGATCGACCGATCCGAAGGGTGTCGACGGGCTCTGCGTGCCCGTACGCGAGGTTGGCGAATATTGCCCCTTGGTGAGGCCGTAAATCTCATTGTTGAACAGCAAAACCTGGCAATCGACATTGCGGCGCAAAAGGTGCAGCATATGGTTGCCCCCGATCGACAGCCCGTCGCCATCGCCGGTCACAAGCCAAACGTCCAGCTCGGGATTGGCGAGCTTGACGCCCGTCGCGATCGTCGGCGCGCGACCGTGGATCGTGTGAAAGCCGTAGGTTTCCATATAATAGGGAAAGCGCGACGAGCAGCCGATACCCGACACGAATACCGTATTCGCCGGATCGGCGCCGAGTTCCGGCATCGTGCGCTGCACGGCCTTGAGGATCGCATAATCGCCGCAGCCGGGGCACCAGCGCACTTCCTGAT
The DNA here is from genome assembly GCA_039180285.1 of Pseudomonadota bacterium. Taxonomy (GTDB): domain Bacteria; phylum Pseudomonadota; class Alphaproteobacteria; order Sphingomonadales; family Sphingomonadaceae; genus Parasphingopyxis. The sequence continues at coordinate 40,040 of JBCDDN010000011.1, forward strand.
CGGTTTCCCAATCCTTCAGCGTCGTCTTGACGGGAGTCATGTCGTTCATTGCAGGCTCCTCAGCTCCACAGCATGTAGATAATGACCAGGATCACCACGAGCATCCCGACCAGCGGCAAGACGCTTTTCGGTTTCTCATCCATTGAGATGCTCCACGATCGCTGCTTCGATTTCGGCAATCCGGAACGGTTGACCGGAGACTTTGTTCAGCGGCCTCGCATCGACCAGATATTGGTCGCGCAACACGGTCTTGAGTTGCCCCTTGTTCATTTCGGGAACCAGGACGCGGTCGAAGCTCTTGAGCAATTCGCCCAGATTGCGGGGCAGCGGCCAGATATGGCGAAGATGGACCTGCGCCACGCTGTGCCCGTTTGTCCGGGCCCGCGCCACGGCCTGATGGATGGGCCCATAGGTGGAGCCCCATCCGACGACGGCCAGCGTATCGCCGGCTTCGCCGAGATCGACCGCCTGTTCGGGAACATCGTCCGCGACATTCAGAATTTTTTGCGCGCGAATATCGGTCATTTCCTGGTGGTTTTCGGGCGAATAATCGATATTGCCGCTGCCCGAGGCTTTCTCGATACCGCCGATCCGGTGCATCAGCCCCGGCGTGCCCGGCCTGACCCAAGGGCGCGCCAGTTTTTCGTCCCGGCTATAGGGATTGAAATGCTCGCCTTCGGCCGGCGGCTCTTCATAGAAGGTCACAGGAAATGGATCGAACGCATTGACATCCGGCATTTTCCACGGCTCGGCCGCATTGGCAATATAGCCGTCGGTCAGCAACATAACCGGAGTCATGAAACGCGTGGCGATCCGGCAGGCCTCGATCGCGCAGTCGAAGGCGTCGGCCGAAGAGCGCACGGCGATGACCGGCATTGGCGCATCGCCGTTGCGGCCGTACACGGCCTGATAGAGATCGGACTGTTCGGTCTTGGTCGGCAAGCCGGTCGAGGGGCCGCCGCGCTGCGAATTGACGATCACCAGCGGCAGCTCGGTCATGATGGCGAGCCCCATCGCCTCGCCCTTCAGCGCGATGCCCGGACCCGACGAGGAAGTAACCCCGAGCGATCCGGCATAGCTGGCCCCGATCGCCGCGCCGATCGCGGCGATCTCGTCCTCGGCCTGAAAGGTCGTCACGCCGAACTGCTTGAGGCGCGAGAGATGGTGGAGGATCGCCGAAGCGGGCGTGATCGGATAGCCACCGAAGAACATCGGCAGCCCGGCGAGCTTGGCGCCCGCCAAAAGCCCCAACGAAATCGCCTCCGCGCCCGTTACCGTGCGGTAAAGCCCGGGTTCCGCCGGCGCGGCTTCGACATGGCGCGGCTGAAACGCATAACCGAGCTCGGCCGTCTCGCCATAAGCGTGGCCCGCATTGAGCGCGGCGATATTGGCTTCCGCGATTTCCGGCTTTTTCGCGAATTTGGCGTTGAGCCAATCGACGACGGGCTGTCGCTTGCGATCGAACATCCAAAGCGTGAGCCCCAGCGTCCACATATTCTTGCAGCGTAGCGCTTCCTTATTGCTGAGCCCGAACGGTTTGACCGCCTCGATCGTCATCTCGCTCATATCGAGAGACAGGAGCTGCCATTTGGCCAGCGAGCCGTCTTCGAGCGGATTTTCGTCATAACCGGCCTTGGACAGATTGCGATCGCCGAAGGCGCCACTGTCCGCGATGATCAGCCCACCTTCGCGCAATTCCCCGACATTCGTCTTGAGCGCCGCCGGATTCATCGCGACCAGCACATCGGGCGCATCGCCGGCCGTGCGGATGGCGCGGCTGCCGAAATGGATCTGGAAGGCCGAGACACCGAACAATGTGCCCTGTGGCGCCCGGATCTCCGCCGGGAAGTCCGGGAAAGTCGCCAGATCGTTTCCGGCCAGCGCTGTCGACAGCGTGAACTGCCCGCCGGTCAGCTGCATCCCGTCGCCGCTATCGCCGGCAAAGCGGACGACGACCGACGCCGCATCCTCGGGAGGGTGATGTTTGATAGGTTCCGCCGCACTGGCCATTATTTCACTCGCATTGATCCGCTTTGTTTCACCTATGCACAGCTGGACGGCGGAACAAAATAGAAAAACTCACAGGGAATTCAGTCCTGCTTCGCCGCTTCGTCCGCAAGCGCGACGATTGTCCGGACGTGGCGTGCGGCGACGGCGCCGTGATCGTCACCATATCCGCCGCCCAGCACGCTGGCGAGCGAGATAGATCGGCGTCTCGCGGCCGCCATGATGTAGCGATCGCGCGCTTCGAGCCCCGCATCGGTCAGCGCGAGCCGGCCGAGGCGGTCATGCTCATGCGGATCGACCCCGGCCTGATAGAGGATGATATCCGGCGCGAACTGATCGAGTATATCGGGCAGCGCCCGGCGCAGCGTTGCCAGATAGGCGGCATCGCCCAGCCCGTCCGGCAGGCCGACATCCAGCGAGGACCGCGCCTTGCGCACCGGGAAATTCTTCTCGGCATGGATGGACAGCGTGAAAATGTCAGGCCGCCCGGCCAGGAGCACCGCCGTTCCATCGCCCTGGTGTACATCGCAATCGAGGATCAGAACGCGCCCTGCCCTGCCTTCCGCGACGAGCCGGTTGGCCGCGATCGCGAGGTCGTTCAGCACGCAATAGCCGGCGCCCGTGTCGGGCAGCGCATGATGGCTCCCGCCGGCGCCGTTGGCGGCATAGCCATGATCCAGCGCCAGCAGCGCGGCGAGCCAGGTGCCGCCCTGGGCGAGCAGGGAGCGTTCGCGAATATCCGGCGTAACCGCGAAACCGATGCGCCGTTCCTTCTCGCGCGGCACGGACGCCGCCATGACCTCTGCGACATAATCGCCGTCATGGACCGCTTCGATCCAGTCGCGCGCCATCGGATCGGGGGCATGGACCGTCATCGCCCGCGCACTGTCCTTCAGCGCCTCGCGGACCAGTCCGTATTTGTTGAACCGGAAGGCGCTGCCCCTGGGCGCGGGCGCGACATAGCTTCGATGGTGGACGAAATGCAGCATCGGAAATGGATATAGGCGCTCGGGGCTCGGGAGACTATGACCGGCGCTTCATGCGCCAGCCCCTCGCCTCTCACGATCCCCGCGCCATCTGGTCGATCGCGCTCCCCGCCATGGCGACCAATGTCGCGACGGCGCTGCTCGGAATAGCCGATATCTGGATTATCGGACAGCTTGGCGATGCGTCCGCACAGGGCGCGGTCGAGTTGGGCGCGCGGCTGCTGATGGGTCTGCTGGTCGTGTTCAACTTTCTCAAAACGGCAACGACGGGGCTTACGGCGCAGGCGGCCGGGCAGCATAACGAGGCGGAAAAGATGGCGGCCCTGTTGCGGGCTTCCGTGATCGCGCTCGCCATCGGTCTTGTATTGCTGGCGACCAAGCCGCTCACGGTGCCGCTCGGCCTCGATCTTCTCGCGGCGCGCGACGATGTGCGCGCCGATGCCGCGCTCTATATCGATATTCGTTTCTGGGCGGCGCCAGCCTGGCTGCTGAATGCCGCACTGGTGGGCTGGCTTATCGGGTTGCGGCGGGTCCGCACTGTGCTCGTCGTCGAAGTGGCGGTGAATGTGACCAATATCGGCCTCGGCATCCTGTTCGTTCTGATCTGGGATATGGGTGTCGCCGGACTTGCCTATGCCACCTTGATTTCGGAGATGGGCAAGTTCGTGCTCCTCGTCTTTGCCATATTTCCCAGCGCGAAATTCTCCGCCCTCGCCGCCGCGGCCAAAGGACCCGACCTTTGGAATACCGGCCGGATGGGTGCATTGTTCCGCGTCAATCGCGATCTGTTCTTGCGCACGCTCCTGCTGACCATCGCGATCATGCTCGTCACCCGCCAGGGCGCGATCCAGGGCACCGATATTCTCGCGGCCAATGCGATCCTGTTCCAGATGTTCATGCTGACCGCTCTGCTGCTCGACGGGTTCGAAAATGCGGCTCAGGTGCTATGTGGCGAAACCATCGGCGCGAAGGATCGCGAGGGGTTCGATAAGACGGTCCAGCGCATCCTCCTGCGCGGCATAGCGACCGCGCTTGTTTTGACAGCCATCTTCGCTATCGCGTCCGGGCCCATCGTGGCCAGTTTCTCGACCGATCCCGCGGTCGTCGAAACCGTGCTGCGCTACGATGTCTGGCTGCTCGCCCTCCCGCTTGCCGGTGTCGCCTCCTTCGTCATGGACGGGGTGTTCGTCGGCGCGACCTGGACGCGGGCGATGCTCGGCACGATGGCCGCGGCTTTCCTGGCCTATGGCGCGATGCTCTGGCTGACGGGGCCGCTCGGCAATCACGGCCTCTGGCTCAGCTTTACGGTGTTTCTGCTGATCCGCGCCGTCGGCCAGTTCGCCATGACGCCGCGACTTGCCGCCCGCACGTTTGCGCCTATAACGGCCGAAAAATAAGACGAAGCCGGAGATACCCGATGCCCCCGACAACACCCTATATCCGCCCCGACGTGCAGATGATGCTCGATTTGTTGAAAGCGCAGGAAGGCCCGAAAACCCACGAAACCGACCCTGCGACCGCCCGCGCCTTGATGGACATGGTCTTCACCATGGCCGAACGCCCGGCCGGCGCGCTGGCGATCAAGCGCGATTTCACGCTGCCGGGCCCCGCCGGTGACATTCCGGCCCGGCTCTACGATCCGCGCGAGAGCCGCGAGCCCGGCCCGGTTGTCGTTTTCTATCATGGCGGCGGATTCGTGATCGGCAATATCGAAACGCATGACGGACTGTGCGCCGAAACCGCCCGGACACTCGATCTGCCTGTCGTTTCGGTCGACTATCGGCTTGCCCCCGAAGACCCCTTCCCCGCTGCCCCGGAAGACTGCATCGCCGCGGCCCGCTGGATCGCGACGAGCCCCTCCGAACTCGGCCTCCGGGTTACCGGCCTTATCCCTGCGGGCGACAGCGCCGGCGGCAATCTCGCGGCCGTGACGTCGTTAGCCCTGCGCGACGAACCGGCCGACGTTCCGGTTATCGCCCAATGGCTGATCTATCCGGCCACCGACATGAGTGCCGATGGCGGCTCCATGGCCGATTTCGCCGAAGGGTTCCTGCTCGAGGCGGCGACGATGGAATGGTTCGGCAACCATTATGCCGGCGATGAGACCGACTGGCGCCTCAATCCGGTGCTCAGGGACACGGCCGGCTTGCCGCCGACCGTCCTCGTCACGGCCGGCCTCGATCCGCTGCGGGACCACGGTCGCGAATATGCGGGCAAGCTGATCGAAGGCGGGGTTCATACCGTCTATCGCGAAGCGAGCGGCAACATCCATGGCTTCGCGAATCTCCGGAAGATCATTCCCTCCGCGCATGACGATATCGTCGCCTGTCTCGACGCGCTGAAGCTGATCCTCGCCGAAATCGAGGCCGAAGCCGTTACCGAGCAGGCCGCCGCCGCCGAATGATCGACCCTCGCGATTTGCCCTACCGGCCTTGTGCCGGGGTGATGTTATTGAACGCGGAAAAACGGGTCTTCGTCGGTCAGCGTATGGATTCGAGCAGCGAGGCCTGGCAAATGCCGCAGGGCGGTATCGACAAGGGTGAAGATGCCGAGACGGCCGCATTTCGCGAGCTGGAGGAAGAGACGGGCATAGCGGACGGCAAAGCCCATCTGGTGGCGCGAGCGTCGCGTGAACTCGTCTACGACCTGCCGGACGAACTGCTCGGCAAAATCTGGAAAGGCAAATATCGCGGCCAACGGCAAAGCTGGTTCCTGATGCGGTTCGAAGGACGGGATTCCGACGTGAATATCGCGACCGACCATCAGGAGTTTCGCGCCTGGAAATGGGCAAATCCGCAGGAACTGCCCGCCATGATCGTGCCGTTCAAACGGGATCTTTATCGCGAATTGCTCGTTGAGTTCGCGGAGTATCTCGAACCGTAAGTACCGATAAAGACAAAGTAGGGGTGATCATGCATTTCTGGAAAATCTGTGTGATCTGCATTCCCGCCAGTTTCGTCGTTCAGCCCGCCTTTGCGCGGCTCCCCGATCCGGTACGGGCTATGATCGAAGCTGCTTTCGAAGACGGCAATACCGCCGCCATCGCCACCGTCATCGCGCTGGCAAAACGCACCAATCCCGACGACACGGCGGAGATCGACGCGATGCAGGCGGCTTACGACGCAGAGCAGGCCGAAACGCGCGAAGATCAGTTGCGCGCGCGCAGCGCGTTCGACGGCTGGTCCGGCGAAGGCGAAGTCGGATTTTCGCAATCGACCGGCAACAGCGACAATCTCAACCTTTCGGCCGGTATCGCTCTGAGCCGGGAAGGGCTGCGCTGGCGGCACGATTTCCGCGCGCGAGCCGATTCCCAGCGATCGAATGGGGCAACGACCCGGGAACAGTTTCTCGTTGCGCTTCAGCCGCAGTACAAATTCGGCGAACATCTTTTCACCTTCGGTCTCCTCCAATATGAGCGAGACCGGTTTCAGAACTATTCGGCCCGCTACACGGCATCCGGCGGCCTCGGCTATCGCGCCGTCGACGAAGACGATCTGACGCTCGATCTGAGTTTCGGTCCGGCATGGCGTCGTACCGAATTCATCGGCGGTGGGGCCGACAGTTCGATCACCGGCTTCGCCTCACTCGATCTCCAATGGGATATCACCGACGGTTTCGCGCTGCGTGAGCGCGCATCGGCACTTCTGGAAAGCGAAACGACCACCTTCACGTCCGAAACGTCGCTGGAAGCCCGGTTGATCGGCGCCCTGTCCGGGCGGCTTACCTATCTGGTCGAATATGAAAGCGATCCGCCCGATGGCCGCAAAAAGACCGACACGCTGACCCGTGCGACGATCGTCTACGACTTCTAGCTGCCTTTCACCTTGCGGCGATATTCGTGAAGCAGCGGTTCGGTGTAGCCGCTCGGCTGCGCGCTCCCCTTGAATACCAGATCGCGCGCCGCCTGAAAGGCCACGCCATCCGGATTATCGGCCATCGGCGCATAGGCCGCATCGTCCGCATTCTGCGCATCGACCTTGGCCGCCATGCGCGCGAGCGCCGCATCGACTTCCTCGGCGCCGCACACGCCATGATGCAGCCAATTGGCCATGTGCTGCGAGCTGATCCTGAGCGTCGCGCGATCTTCCATCAGGCCGACATCGTGAATGTCCGGCACTTTCGAACAGCCGACGCCCTGATCGATCCAGCGCACGACATAGCCGAGAATGCCCTGGGCGTTGTTGTCGAGCTCCTCGCGAATTTCCTCGGGCGACCAGTTGGTGCCCTCGGCCAGCGGAACGGTCAGCAGCTTTTCCAGCGCCGGGATCGGCTCCTCGGCCACCGCCCGCTGCCGTTCGAACACGTCGACGCGGTGATAGTGCAGCGCGTGTAGCGTCGCGCCGGTCGGGCTCGGTACCCAGGCGGTGTTCGCACCGCTCTCCGGATGGCCGATCTTGGCCTCCATCATGTCCGCCATCAGATCGGGCGCGGGCCACATGCCCTTGCCGATCTGCGCCTTGCCGGAAAAACCGGCGGCGAGCCCGATCCGGACATTGCGATCCTCATAAGCCTGCAGCCAGTCCGCTTCCTTGATCGCCGCCTTGCGCAGCATCGCGCCGGCTTTCATCGAAGTATGGATCTCATCGCCCGTGCGATCTAGGAAACCGGTGTTGATGAAAACGATCCGATCCTTCACGGCATGAATACAGGCGGCAAGATTGGCGGACGTCCGCCTCTCCTCGTCCATCACACCGACTTTGAGCGTGTGTCGGTCGAGCCCCAGCATGTCCTCGATCGCATCGAACAGCCGGTTGGTGAAGGCGCATTCCTCGGGCCCATGCATTTTCGGCTTTACGATGTAGACCGAGCCCGCGCGGCTATTACGATATCTGCCTAGCCCCTTGAGATCGTGCATCGCGATCATGCTCGTGATGATGCCGTCGAGAATGCCCTCAGGGCCTTCTTCGCCATCGGGGAGCAGCACCGCGGGATTGGTCATCAGATGGCCGACATTGCGCACGAAAAGCATGCTGCGGCCGGGCAGCGTGAACGTTCCGCCGTCCACGCTTTCATAAGTGCGATCCTTGTTGAGCGCGCGGCTCATCGTCTTCCCGCCCTTTTCGAACGAGGCTTCGAGATCGCCGCGCATCAGGCCCAGCCAGTGGCGATAGGCAAGCACCTTGTCTTCCGCGTCCACGGCCGCGACCGAATCCTCCAGGTCAACGATCGTCGTCAGCGCCGCCTCGACGATAACGTCGGCGATACCGGCCTTGTCGCCGCGTCCGATCGGATGATCGCGGTCGACAATGACTTCAAGATGCAACCCGTGGTGCCGAAACAGCATCGACTCACCGTTCATCCCGACGAGCTGATCGGGATCGGCGAGTTGCGGCTTGCCGCCCTCGAACGCCGCCCAGCTTCCATCCGCCAGCGGTACGAATTCGTCGAGGATATCGCGGCCCGCGGCGATCACCTGATCGCCGCGGGCTTCGTCATAGCCGCCCGGCTTCGCCTGGCCCGGCAGCACATCGGTTCCGTACAGCGCGTCATAAAGGCTGCCCCAACGCGCATTGGCGGCGTTGAGCAAAAAACGGTCGTTGAGTACGGGAACGACGAGCTGCGGGCCCGCGATGCGCGCGACTTCATCGTCGACATTCTCGGTGCCGATCGTGAAGGGCTCAGGCTCGGGCACCAGATAGCCTATCTCGGTCAGGAAGGCCTGATATTCGGACTGATCGATGGGCTGTCCCTTGCGCGCTGCGTGCCATTCGTCGATGCGCGTCTGGAGACGTTCGCGCTCTTCCAGCAGGGCGCGATTATCGGGCGCGAGATCGCGATAGATCGCCGCGACGCCCTGCCAGAAATCTTCGCCGGATAGTCCAAGACCGTTCAGCGCGTCGGTCTCGACGAATTGAGCGAGACGGGAATCAACGCGCAGACCCGCGCGATCGACATAGTCAGACATGGATACTCCCTGTTCACACGGTGCGACACGCCTTCGGCCATCATGGATCGGGCGGTCATCAAAGATTGGGGAGGAGACGCGCGCGCTATGCCGTGTCGCGTTTGGGGATGCAAGGTGGTGACGCACGGCCTGTCTCAGCCTAAGGCAGTCGGCGATGACAGAGATGACCACAGACGAACGCGACTCACTCGAACAGGCGGCCGATCAGCCGATGCTTGAACAGACCGAACGCTGGGCGAAGATTAACAGCGGATCGGCCAATCTGAGCGGATTGAAGACGGTCGCCGGGCAACTCGCCGATGCGTTTTCCGTACTGCCGGGCGAGCTCAGGCTTGCCGAACCGGTACCCGGTGAGATCGTCGAGCCCGACGGCACGGTCGTCGTGCGCGAGACAGGCAAGAATCTCCACCTCGTCGTGCGATCCGAAGCGCCGGTCCAGGTGCTGCTGACCGGCCATATGGATACCGTGTTCGGCGAAACGCATCCCTTCCAGAGCCTCACTTGGCTCGACGACAATACGCTCAACGGCCCGGGCGTTACCGATATGAAAGGCTGTATCGCCTTGATGCTCTCCGCGCTGAAAGCGGTCGAGGCATCGCCGCTGGCCGAACGGATCGGCTATGAAGTCGTGATCAACTCGGACGAGGAGATCGGCTCCCCCGGTTCGGCCGCGCTGCTTGCGCAGGCCGCCAAGGACAAGCTTGCCGCGCTCACCTACGAACCCGCCCTGCCCGATGGCACGCTCGCCGGTGCGCGCGGCGGCAGCGGCAACTGGTCGATCATCGTCACCGGCAGAAGCGCCCATGCCGGCCGCAATCCCGAAGAAGGGCGCAGCGCGCTGCTCGCCGCCGCTGAGCTGGCGCTGAAACTCGAAGCGGCGGTAGGGCCGGGCCTCAAGGTCAATCCGGCGAAGATCGAAGGCGGCGGCGCGAACAATGTCGTGCCCGATCACGCGGTGCTGCGCCTCAACATGCGCCCGGAAACGATCGAAGATCAGGAGCGCGCGCAAAGGCTGCTCGACGAAGCGGTCGCCGATATCGGCGCGCGGCGCGGGGTCGACATCCATGTCCATGGCGGGTTCGGCCGTCCGCCCAAGCCGATCGACCCGCAGGCCGAAAAGCTGTTCGGGCTCGTCAAGGAATGCGGCGCGGATCTGGGCCTCGACATCGCCTGGAAATCCACAGGCGGCGTCTGCGACGGCAACAATATCGCGGCCTGCGGTGTACCGGTCGTCGATACGATGGGCGTTCGCGGCGGCGCGATCCATTCGTCGGACGAGTTTCTGCTTGTCGATAGCCTCCCGGAACGCGCTCAGCTTTCCGCGCTGGTTCTGTTGCGGCTCGCCGAAAGGGGAAAATTATGAGTTTCGTTGTTCGGGCCGCGCGCGCCGACGATGTCGATCAGCTGTACGAAATGGCGAAGCTGACGGGCGGCGGGTTCACCAACCTTCCGCCGGATCGCGGCGCTCTCGGCGAAAAGCTGGCCCGATCCGCAGATGCTTTCGCAAAAACCGACGGCGAATCCGCCAACGATCTGTTTCTGCTCGCGCTCGAGAATATCAATACCGGCCATGTGCGCGGTACGGCGCAGATCTTCGCGGCGGTCGGCAAACGCTGGCCCTTCTACAGCTATCGCATCAACACCTATACGCAGCACAGTAAGGAGCTGGACCGGACGTTCAGCTCGAAAATCCTGTCGCTGACGACCGACTATGAAGGCGCATCGGAAGTCGGTGGACTGTTCCTTCATCCCAACGAACGGGCGGGCGGGCTCGGCAAGCTGCTGGCGCGCAGCCGCTATCTGTTCATCGCCGAACATCGCGAACGGTTCGGTGAAAAGCTGATCGCTGAGTTGCGTGGCGTGATCGACGAAGCGGGGGGATCGGCCTTCTGGGACGCGCTGGCCGGCAAGTTTTTCGGCATGTCCTTCCAGGAAGCCGACGAGTTCAATGCGCGCAACGGCAACCAGTTCATCGCCGATCTGATGCCCAAACATCCCATCTATCTGAACATGCTGCCCGAAACCGCCCGGTCGGTCATCGGCAAGCCGCATCCATCGGGCCGCGCCGCGATGCGCATGCTCGAAACCGAAGGCTTCCGGTACAATGGCTATGTCGACATTTTCGATGGCGGGCCGACGATGGAAGCCGATATCGATGGCGTGAAGGCGGTTTCGGAATCCCGTACGGGTACGATCGCCGACATCGAGGGCGAAAAAGGCAGCCCCTCTCTTGCCGCGACCGGCCGGCTTGAAACCTTCCGCTGCTGCTATGCCAATATCGACGTGCTGGATGGCGAAAATGTCGAAATCGATGCGCAGGCGGCCGACGTCCTGCAAACCAAAACGGGCAGCGCGATTCGCTATGTCGGTCGCTAACAGGAAACAGCACCATGGCTCTCGTCGAAATCAACTTTGACGGTATTGTCGGCCCGTCCCATAACTATGCGGGCCTCAGCCTCGGCAATCTTGCCTCGTCCCGGAATGCCGGAAACGTTTCGCGGCCGCGGGCGGCGGCTTTGCAGGGCATCGAAAAAATGCGGGCCAATATGCGCTTGGGGCTCGTCCAGGGCGCCTTCCTGCCACAACGGAGGCCCGATGCGGGATGGCTCTCAAACCTGGGCACCGATGCCGTTCATGCCGATCCCGGCCTTCTCGCCAATGCGATGTCCGCTTCGTCCATGTGGACCGCCAACGCGGCGACCGTTTCGCCGGCGCCGGATACCGAAGACCAGCGCTGCCATCTTACGCCGGCCAATCTCGTCACGATGCCGCATCGCAGCCATGAATGGCCCGAGACGGCGGCTCAGCTGCGCACAGCCTTCGCCGACACCGCGCATTTCGTCATCCACGACCCTGTGCCGCCGCCCTTCGGCGACGAAGGCGCGGCCAACTCCATGCGGCTCGCAAAGACCCATGGCGAGCCCGGGGTCGAGATTTTCGTCTATGGCGAAAGCGGTGGCCCCTTCCCCGCCCGCCAACATCTCGAAGCGTCGAAGACCGTTGCCCGCAAACATGGTCTCGACCCCGATCGGACGCTGTTCGTCAAGCAATCGTCAGCCGCCATCGCCGCCGGGGCGTTTCATAACGACGTCGTCGCGGTGGCGAACGAACATGTCCTGTTCTGCCATGAGGAGGCCTTTACCGATCCCAAATCGCTGTATGACGGGCTGCGTGCGATACTGCCGGATATCGCGATCGTCGAAGTGCCCGCGGATCGGATCACGCTCGAAGAGGCGATCAAGACTTATCTGTTCAACGCCCAACTGGTGACGCTGCCCGAGGGCGGCATGGCGCTGATCCTTCCGAGCGAGGCGCAGGAGAGCGATACGGTCTGGCCTTGGCTCGAAAACATGATCGAGGGCAACGGCCCGATCCGCCGATTGATCCCGGTCGATGTGCGGCAATCGATGGCCAATGGCGGCGGCCCGGCTTGTTTACGTCTCCGGATGCTAGCCGATCCGGACACGATCGATCCGCGCTTTTTGATGGACGAAACCAAGCTGGACGCCATTGCGGACGTCGTCGCGGCAAACTGGCCCGAGACGATCGATGCCGGCGCGCTTGCCGATCGGGCCTTGTGGAATCGGATCGCAGACGCGCGCAGCACATTGTACGAAGCGCTGAATCTGGCGGAACTGATCTAGCGTCGGTGTCGGGTTAACTTACAATTTACCATACCCAAATGTCAGGAATCGCAGAATTCTGGGATTGGCACGGCACTTGCTTAACAATTCCTTATGTGGATACATATTGCCCGACTGTTCGTGATCAAGAACCGCTTGGAAGCCTATTTGATCATTTATGCGCTCGCCGTTGGCGCGATGGCGCGAGCCCAACTCTATATCGTCCAGTATCCGGGGCCTGGCGGGAAGATTCTCGCGATATGCTGTACGGGTGCCGTCTTTCTCGGCGGCGCGAAAATACTGGATGGAACGCCGAGACAGTCCCCGCGCATCCGCAAACTGGTCGACCGCTGGCACGATCAGTTCTGAATCAGCCTTTCAGCTCCGCCATCAGGGAAAACAGGCCGACGATATTGGGTGCCGAGGTATCGCCCCGATATTCGCGGTAGAGCGTGTCGACATTGACCGCGATCCGCTCCGCATCGATCCAGCTTGCATAATCGCCCAGCGCGATATCATGCGCCGCATCGCGCACCGACAGGCCGGCATCGAACCGCTTGCGTGCTTCGCCGTCGATATAGCGAAGATAGGCCTGCACCTTGCGGACATCGTCCTTACCCGCGATCGGGCCATGGCCGGGAACGATCGCCTCGACATCCATGGCGAGGATCCGGTCACAGGCGGCGATCCAGTTCGCGACCGGTCCGGCCCACATGATCGGGGTCCCGTCGATGAACAGTATATCGCCGGTATAGACGATCCGGTCCTCGGGCAGATGCACAAGCACATCGCCCGCGGTATGCGCGGGCCCGACCTCGATCAGCGATACCGGTTTATCGCCGACCTTCAACGACAACTCCCCCGAAAAGGTGCGTGTCGGGGCGCGCTCGGCAACATTTGCAAAATCGAAATCGCCGAATATGTCGAGCAGATATTTACCCGACGCGCCGAGCCCGGGCGCTGCTTCCATCATCATCTGCAACATCGCCGCATCGACTTCGGCCATCTCCTTGGCGCTGGCGTCCGACGCGATGATTTCGGCGTGACGGCACAGCCCGTTGCCATGGGTATGATCGCCATTGGCGTGCGTGTTGACGAGCGTGCCGATATCGTCTCCGGAGAGACCCGTCGCATCCGTCATCGCGTCCAGCATCTCGGCGGTCAGTCGGGCATCGAACAACGTATCGACCAGCAGTGAGCGATCGCCATCGACGATCAGTCCGGCATTGGACCAGCCCCAGCCGCCGTCCGGCTGTAACCATGCCCAGTTGCGTGACCGAGATCGTGCAATCCGCGCGCATAGTTCCAACTCGGTGATCCCGCCATATACCTGCTCCCGCCCGGCGATCGGAAATTTAACGGAAATGCTAGATGTTGCGCCGATAGGATCAAGTCATTACGCCGCACCGGCAATCGGTAACCATAGTTCAAGGGGCAGAATATGCGTCGTGGGATCATCTTGGCCGGAGGGTCGGGAACGCGGCTGCATCCGCTGACGACATCGGTCTCGAAGCAGCTGCTTCCCATTTATGACAAGCCGATGATCTATTACCCGCTGTGCACGCTGATGCTCGCCGGTATCCGCGACATTCTGATCATCACGACACCGCAGGATCGCGATCAGTTCGAACGCTTGCTGTCCGACGGCAGCCAATGGGGCGTATCGCTCACCTATGCCGTACAACCGAAACCCGAAGGACTGGCGCAGGCTTTTCTGATCGGCGAGGAATTCGTCGCGCAACAGCCGTCGGCGCTTGTCCTTGGCGACAACATATTTTTCGGCGGCGGTCTTGAACGGCTGATGCAATCGGCCGGTTCTCGCGACGAAGGTGCGACGGTGTTCAGCTATGCCGTTAACGATCCCAGCGCCTATGGCGTGATATCGTTCGATGCCGATGGCCGCGCCGAAACGATCGAGGAGAAGCCGGCGAAACCGAAATCGCATTACGCGGTGACGGGGCTCTATTTCTACGACGACAAGGTCTGCGAATATGCGCGTGCGCTCAAGCCGTCGCCCCGCGGCGAACTTGAAATCACGGACCTCAACCGAATCTACCTGGAAGACCGCAAACTTTATGTCGAAGCGATGGGTCGCGGTTACGCCTGGCTCGATACGGGAACCCAGGCCGCGTTGACGGATGCCAGCCAGTTCGTTCGCATCATCGAGGACCGGCAGGGCATGAAGATTTCATCACCAGAAGAAATCGCATGGCGCCAGGGGTTCATCACGACCGGCGCGTTACGGAATCTCGGCCGGTCGCTCGAGAAGAGCGGCTATGGCGATTATCTTCTGCGGATCGCGGACGAGGCGGGATAATGCGGATCGCCGATACCGAGATCGCCGATGTGAAGCTGGTCGAACCGGATGTTTTCGGCGACGATCGTGGTTTCTTCATGGAAACATGGCGGCGGGATGTTTTCGCCGACGCCGGCATCGAAGGGCCATGGCTTCAGGACAATCACAGCCGTTCGGTCAAATATGTGTTGCGCGGGATCCACTATCAGATCCAACAGCCACAGGGGAAACTCGTTCGCGCCACCCGCGGCGGCATTTTCGATGTCGCCGTCGATCTGCGCCGGTCGTCGCCGACCTTTAAACAATGGGCCGGCCGCGAACTGACCGAAGACAATAAAGCGATGCTCTGGGTGCCACCGGGATTTGGACACGCCTTTCTCGCGCTATCCGACGAAACGGAGATCCAATATAAATGCACGGATTACTATGCGCCCGAACATGACCGAACGATCGTCTGGAACGATCCCGACCTGGCGATCGACTGGCCCCTTCCGGAAGGTGAACAGCCCCTTCTTTCGGCGAAAGACGGGGCTGGATATCTTTTATCCGCAGCCGATCTCTACGCATGAAGATCGCAATATTCGGTGCCGGCGGTCAGTTGGGACGAGCGCTCCAGGGTACGCGCCCGCTAGGTTCGAAGCTGCTCGCGCTCACCCGCACCGATCTCGACATCGCCGACCCTGACGCGGTTGACCGTATAGTCGGTGCGGGCCGGGCCGATATCGTTATCAATACCGCTGCTTACAACGCCGTCGATGCGGCCGAGGCCGATACCGAGACAGCCTTTCTCATCAATGGTGAAGCACCGGGCTACATGGCTCAATCGTGCGCGAAACACGGGGCTCGCTTCGTCCATCTGTCGACCGACTATGTTTTCGACGGGACCGGCGACGATCCGATCGCGCCGGGCTCGGCTGCCAACCCGATCAGCGTATATGGCCGATCCAAACGCGCCGGAGAGGAAGCCGTGCTAGCGCATTCGGACACGCTGGTCGTTCGCACGTCATGGCTCTACGGCGGTTATGGGAGCAATTTCCTGACGACGATGCTTCGCCTCATGGGAGAGCGCGATGAGCTGGGTATCGTCGCGGACCAAATCGGTGTTCCGACCCATACCGAAAGCCTCGCGCTCGGTATCTGGGCACTGGCGAAAGCCCAAGCCTCGGGCATTCATCATTTTACCGACAATGGCATCACGACGTGGCATGGCTTCGCATCGGCGATCGAGGAGAAGGCCCGGTCGGTGGGACTTATCGGCGGGTGCGATGTCCGGCCTATCACGACCGAGGAATATCCGACGCCGGCCGCCCGGCCGCGATACAGCGTGCTGGACTGCACGGACACCTGGACGATCACCGGCGAACCGCGAGCCTGGGACGAAGAGCTCGATATCGCCCTCGACATTTGGAAGGCTTCTCAATGAGCGCAGTACTCATAACCGGCGGCGCGGGCTTTATCGGCGCCAATTTCGTGAGACACTGGCGGGCGGCCCGCGCGACCGAAGAGATCGTCGTTCTCGATGCGCTGACCTATGCCGGCAATCGCGAGAGCCTGGCCGGGCTGGACGGCGTCGAACTGATCGAGGGCGATATTCGCGATTTCGATCTCGTCCGGAAACTGCTGAGCGACCGGCCTATCGATCGGATCGTCCACTTCGCAGCCGAAAGCCATGTCGATCGATCGATCCACGGCCCCGATATTTTTATCGAAACCAACATTCTTGGCACGCTGAGCCTGCTCAAGGCCGCCAAAGCCGTGTGGCTCGATACCGGTAGCGGCACATCGCATCGTTTCCACCATGTATCGACGGACGAAGTATATGGCACGCTCGGGCCCGACGATCCCGGTTTCAGCGAAACCACGCCTTACGCCCCCAACTCTCCCTATTCCGCATCCAAGGCAGGCTCGGACCATATCGTCCGCGCCTATCATGAGACCTACGGCCTCGATGTGACGACTTCGAACTGCTCGAACAATTACGGGCCGTTCCAATATCCCGAAAAGCTGATTCCGCTATTCCTGATCAACGCGCTACACGGCAAGGCGCTGCCGATCTATGGCGACGGGATGCAGCGGCGGGATTGGCTGCACGTCGCCGACCATTGCCGCGCCATTCGCGCGGTTATCGAAGATGGCGAGGCCGGCCAGGTCTACAATATCGGCGGCGGCGCGGAATTGCCCAATCTGGAGTTGATCGACCGGATCTGCACGACCGTCGACCGGCTGTTCGAGACCGATCCCGGCCTCGCAGCCCGGTTCCCCGAGGCCCCTGCCGCAAAGGGACAGCCCAGCGCGTCGCTCAAATCACATGTCGAGGACCGGTTGGGCCATGATCGCCGCTATGCGATCGACGACAGCAAGATCGCCGCCGCATTGGGTTTCCGGCCGGCCCACAGTATCGAAGAGGGGCTGGAAGAAACCGTCCGCTGGTATCTCGACAACGAAGACTGGTGGCGCGCGCTCATGGCGCGACAGGAAACCTAGAGCGGACAATGGCGCGCCCGACAGGAAGATCTTCGGACCGAAAGCGCGTCGATCGTCCGCCGGACCGTCCCAAGGATGATCGACACAATTTCTCCGGTGAAAAGTACATTGAGCGAAGCGAAGGATTTTTGGACGAGATGTTGGCGCGCCCGGAAGGATTCGAACCTCCGACCCCCTGATTCGTAGTCAGGTACTCTATCCAGCTGAGCTACGGGCGCGCGGGAACGGGCCGTGTAGTCGGACTGGAACACGGGCGCAACCCCGTTGCGGGCAAAAGCCGCACCGCCTAGAGCCAATTCATGATCACGCGCCTCTTCTTCTTCTCGCTTCCCATTCTCATCGCCGGATGCGGTGGACCGCAGGGCGAGCCCCCATCGCTCGGCCCCCGGCCGATCGAGGGCATATTGGATGAACCGGTTCGCGGTATCGCGCCCGTTGCCTCGGCGGACAACTCCGCGCTCGCAGCGGAGATCGCATCGCTCGTCGAACGGGCGACAAGGGGGCAGCGCGATTTCACCGCCGCCTACCCCGCCACGCAGCAAGCCGTCGGCCGAGCGTCCGGCGCCGCCGTCGGAAGCGAACCCTGGATCGAAGCGCAGCTCGCACTGTCGGCGCTCGATTCTACCCGTTCCGAGACGATCCGTGCATTGGGCGACCTTGACGCGATCCTCGCCGAACAGGCGCTCGCCGCCGAGCCTGCCGAGACCGACGCGCTGCTTGCCGCTCGTGACGAAGTAGCGAGGCTGTACGAAGCTCAGAATGCCCGGTACGACACTCTCAACGCGAGGGTCAGGACTCGGTGACCGCCTCTGCATGCAGAGGCGCGAGCTGCGCGTAATGCATGGTCCCCAGATTGTTGATCGCCTGTTGCTGCTCGGTCAGGTCGCGCATCTTCTTCGCCGGGCGTCCGCCCCACATCTCGCCGGCCTTGATGATCTTGCCTGGTGTCAGCATGCCGCCCGCCGCGATCATCCCGCCGCTTTCGATCTCGCACCCGTCCATGACGATCGCGCCGAGCCCGACGAAACTCTTGTCGTGCAGTTTCGCGCCATGGACCATCGCCATATGGCCGATCAGCGCATCGTCCCCGATAATCGTCGGAATGCCGGGATGCTCGGGGCCGTGATCGCCGTCGCAATGGACGACCGTCCCGTCCTGGATATTGGTTCGCTCGCCGACCTGGATGGTGTTCACATCCCCGCGCAACACGCAGTTGTACCAGACGCTCGATCCCGCCCCGATCCGCACATCGCCGATCAGCCGGCAGCCCGGCGCGATGAAGGCGGTCTCGTGGATTTGCGGCGTCTTTCCGTTGAACGGGATGATGGAGACGTCTTTCATTCTGCGAATTCCCTCTATTCTAGTTCACGGCGTTTATCCGCCCAGTCGGCGGCTTCCATGCGATAGACGATGCCGTTGCCGAGTTCCGGCCCCCATTCGTCATACCAGTGATCGAGATCTTCGCGCCGCGCCATGCCGAGCCTTCTCATCAGACCCCATGAACCCGTATTGCCCTCGACGGCAAATGCCGTGACGAACTCCGGATCGAAGGTATCGAACGCATAGTTCATGCTCGCGACCGCCGCTTCCCTCGCATAGCCCTGGCCCCAGGCATCCTCGCGCAGCCGCCAGCCAATCTCGATCGTGCCGGGGTCGGGCAGCACGCCATCGTCCTCGACGCGTTTGAGGCCGCAAAAGCCGAGCAGTTCTCCATCACTCTTCCGCTCGACCGCCCAGAATGTATGGCCATATTCGCGTTGCCAGCGAATCAGCTTGTCGATCATCTCGTTCGTCTTTTCGCGCGTCTGGACGCCGAGGAGATAGCGCATGACATTGGGTTGCGAATTGACATGCGCGTACATCGGCTCGCGGTCTTCGTCGCGCCATTCGCGCAGGATGAGGCGGTCGGTTTCGATCATGGCGGTGCGCTTCCGTCCCTCCGGTTGACACTGGTTGACACGGGCCGGCCCAAAAAAGCCTGACCTTTTTCCCCGATTATCGAATGAAAATCCGAATGCCAGAGAATTCCCTATTTGGTAGCGCGATCATTCCGCTATCAACCGCGCCGCGTCGAGCGCGTGATAGGTGAGGACACCGGATACCCCCGCGCGCTTGAAAGCCAGCAAGGTTTCCAGCACCAGCGCATCGCGGTCCCCTGCCCCGGCCGCGGCGGCCGCCTCGATCATCGCATATTCGCCGGACACCTGATAGGCGAAGACCGGCACTTCGAAGCGCTGCTTCACACGCCGCACGATATCGAGATAGGCGAGCCCGGGTTTCACCATCACGCTGTCCGCGCCCTCGGCGATATCCAGCGCGACCTCGCGCAGCGCCTCCCCGGCATTGGCCGGATCCATCTGATAGGTCTTCTTGTCGCCTTTGAGCAGTCCGCCACTGCCGACCGCGTCGCGAAACGGGCCGTAAAAGGCGCTCGCATACTTGGCCGCATAGGCCATGATCTGCACGTTCGTATGCGCGTCATCCTCGAGCGCCGCTCGGATGGCGCCGACCCGTCCGTCCATCATGTCGGACGGCGCGATGATATCGGCCCCGGCCCGCGCCTGGTTCAACGCCTGCTCGACTAGCACGGATACCGTATCGTCGTTCAGCACGCGCCCGCCGTCACTGACCAAGCCGTCCTGCCCGTGTGACGTATACGGATCGAGCGCGACATCGGTAAGAATGCCGATATCCGATCCGCAGGCATCCTTGATCGCGCCGATCGCGCGGCACATCAGATTGTCCGGATTGAGCGCCTCCGCGCCGTCGTCCGAGCGCAGATCGGACTGCGTGTTCGGGAACAGCGCAACGCAGGGGATGCCGGCGTCGGCGGCTTCGCGCGCCCGACCGGCGATCCGTTCGACCGGCCAGCGCGACACGCCGGGCATCGTACCGATCGGCTGCTCCTCGTCGCCATCGGTGACGAATAACGGCCAGATCAGATCGGACGGATGGAGCCGGTTCTCCGCGACCATGGCGCGCGACCAGGCCGTGGCGCGTGTCCGGCGCATGCGGAGGGCGGGATAGGCGGCGTCTGTCATACGATACGGTTTAGCGGGGAAGATAGAAGGGAACAATTCCTCAGTCGTCATTGCGAGGAGCCCCGAACTCGGTTCGGGGCAACGAAGCAATCCAGAGCAGCTAGCGACATTGTCCAGTGGCTCTGGATTGCTTCGCTACGCTCGCAATGACGGACGACGCTCAACCGTAAACCGCGATCTCCACCCGCAATCCGTCCGGGTCCCTGAAGAAGACCGCCCGATCGTCGTCGAAATGCTGGATGTCGGGAACCTCGAACCCCGCTTTGGCCATCCCCGCTCGCACGGCTTCGAGCGCGTCCAGCGTCGGCGCGGTAAAGCCGAGATGGTTGAGCCCGGCCCCGAACCGTTCATAGGGCCGCGTATCAACCTCCGCCGCGCGCAGATCGACGGCCAGCCCCTCGCCATTTGCCCAGACATGATCGCGCTGTTTGGTGAAGCCTATCAGCCCGAGCAGCCTGTCATACCAACTGACGCTCGCCGCGATATCGCTGGCAAGAATGACGATATGATCGAGCTTCACGAGACCGGCCTAACCTAGCCGTTCGAGCGCCGCCTTCAGCCGTTCGGCTTCCGCCGCCTTTTCGGCATGGTCGGCCCGCGCCTTCTCGACCGCCTCGGGCTTCGCTTTTTCGACGAATTGCGGATTGGAGAGCCGCTTGTCGAGCGACAGGGCTTCCTTCTCGGTCGCTTCGAGGGATTTTGTGAGGCGTGCTTTTTCGGCGTCGAGGTCGATGACCTTTGCGAGCGGAAGCACGAAAGTTGTCCCATCTAGAACAAGTTGTAATGCTGGTTCGTTTGGTGGAGTGCCTCGAACAAGTTCAGTCCGTGCCATGCGACTGAGTTCAAACCGAAAGCGTTGAACGCGCTCAAGGGTCTCGTCATCTGCATCGCCTCCATACATTCCCATGATTGCGGCGGGCGGAACATTAAGTTCCGACCGCGCGCTACGAGTCTGGCTAATCAGGCGAATTAGCCAGTCAATCTCCTTCGCCGCATCTTCGTCCATCGCCTGCGCATCGGCGAGCGGCCATTTGGCCGTGATCAGCGGATAATCGGGGCGGTCGCCCATCTTGCTCCACAGCTCTTCGGTCACGAAGGGCATGAAGGGGTGGAGCATGACCAAGATCTGATCGAGTACCCAACCCGCAACCATCTGAGTTTCTTCTATCTCTTCAAGTGCTGAATTCTGTTGCAGCACCGGCTTGATCAGTTCGAGATACCAATCGCAGAACCGGTCCCAGACGAAACGGTAAATGGTGTTGGCCGCGCCATCGAACCGCAGGTCAGCGAAGGCAAGATCCAGCTGCTGGATAGTCTGGATCGTCTCCGCGATAATCCAGCGATTGACCGGCAAAGTTGCGTCGGGCGCCTCAAGCGTTTCGCTCGCGCCGATTCCGTTGGCCTGACAGAAACGCGCAGCGTTCCAGAGTTTCGTCGCGAAGTTGCGATAGCCCTCGACGCGTTTTTCATCCATTTTGATATCGCGGCCCTGGCTTTCCATCGCCGCCATGAAGAAGCGCAGCGCGTCCGCGCCGTACCGATCGATCAGCCCGAGCGGATCGACGGTGTTGCCCTTGGATTTGGACATCTTCTGTCCATCCGCCGCGCGGACAAGACCGTGCAGATACAGTGTATGCCAAGGCACCTCACCCATGAAATGCATGCCCTGCATCATCATCCGCGCATCCCAGAAGAACAGGATATCGAAGCCCGAGATCAGAACGCTGTTCGGATAGTGGCGCTTGAGGTCTTCGGTTTCCTCGGGCCAACCCAAAGTCGCGAAGGGCCAGAGACCGGAGGAAAACCAGGTGTCGAGCACATCGCCGTCCTGGATCAGTGAGACGTCCTCGCCTGCCTGGGCCTGTGCCTCGGCTTCGTCGGCGGCGACATAGACCTTGCCGTCGTCGCCATACCAGGCCGGTATGCGGTGCCCCCACCAGAGCTGGCGCGATACGCACCAGGGCTGGATATTCTCCATCCAGTTGAAAAACGTCTTTTCCCAGCTTTTCGGCACGATCTCGACGGTTCCGTCACGCACCGCCTGGATCGGGCCCTGCGCCAGCGTCTCGGCATCGACATACCATTGGTCGGTGAGCCACGGCTCGATCACGACATTGGAGCGGTCGCCATAGGGTGTAACGATTACGCGATCCTCGACCTGTTCGAGCAGGCCCGCTGCGTCGATCAGTTCGACGACCGTCTTGCGGGCGTCGAAGCGATCCATGCCGATCAGTTCGTCCGGGATCAGCCCGTCCGCCGTCTGGCAAACCGCCGCGTTCGCATCGAGCATGTTGAGCATGTTCGCCGGCTTGAAGCCGGCCCGCTTGCCGACGTCGAAATCGTTGAAGTCATGGCCGGGCGTGATCTTCACGGCGCCTGACCCCAGTTCGGGATCGGCATGTTCGTCGGTGATGATCGGAACGAGCCGGCCGGTGATCGGCAAGCGGACATTCTTGCCGACGATATCCGCATAGCGCTCGTCGGACGGATGCACGGCGACCGCCATATCGGCGAGCATCGTTTCCGGCCGCGTCGTCGCCACGCTGATCGCGCCCGAGCCGTCCTCCAATGGATAGCTGAAATGCCAGAAATGGCCGTTGATCTCGCTATTCTCGACTTCGAGATCGGAGATCGCGGTCTTGAGGCCCGGATCCCAGTTCACGAGTCGCTTGTCGCGATAGATCAGCCCGTCATTGTAGAGATCGACGAACACCTTGGTGACGGCTTTCGTAAAGCCCTCGTCCATGGTGAAGCGCTCATTGCTCCAATCCATCGAGCAGCCGAGGCGGCGGAGCTGGCCGGTGATTTCACCGCCGCTCTCCTCCTTCCACTCCCACACCTTTTCGACAAATTCCTCACGCGAGAAATCGGTGCGCTTCTGCTGCTTCTCGTTGAGCTGGCGTTCGACGACCATCTGGGTCGCGATACCCGCATGGTCCGTACCGACGACCCATAGCGCGTCCTTGCCCAGCAGCCGCTGGTGCCGGACGAGGATGTCCTGCAACGTATTGTCGAGCGCATGGCCGATATGCAGGCTGCCCGTCACATTGGGCGGCGGGTTCACGATCGTGAAGGGTTCGCGGTCGTCCCGTTCGGGACGGAACAGGCCTCCCTCTTCCCAATGGGCATACCAGCGCGCTTCGATGGCCGCGGGATCGAAATGTTTGGGTAGCTCGCTCATGGCGAACAGCCGTTAGCAAGGCCGGTCGCCCCGCGCCACCGGCTTTTCGCCGGGCATCTAGTCGTATTTGAGCGCGTTCCGGATATGCTCGTCCAATTCCTCGATCAGGAACGGTTTGAGCAAGACGTCATATTTGCCGAGACTGTCGATCGTGATCTGGTGATGCGGAAAGCCGCTGATCAGGATCGTTTTCAGCCCGGCCATCTCCTTGGCGAACTCGGCGATATCCGCGCCGCCCAGTTCTCCGGGCATGACGACATCCGATACGACGATATCGATATCGGGATTGGTGGCGATAACATCGAGTGCCGCGGCGGCTTCCGATTTCGCGACCACCGAATAACCCGATTCCTCGAGCATCTCGCGCGTGACATCCGCGACATCGGGTTGATCGTCCACCAGCAAGACCGTTGTCGGTTTCACGAAATTTTCGCCCCCATTCGGGCCAGCCAGTTTTTTGAGGAGTTTTGTAAATGTCATGCTGCTTAAACGGCCCGGAAGCCCTGGAGTTCCCGGTCATTTCTTGCTCGATTTGAATATGTTAACGATTGGGTAAGGCCTGTCAGCCACCCTTCAATCGCCGCCTGATTTAGCGTAGCAATTTCAAACAGGTGCGCGAACGGATGGCGGCGCGAAACCCTAATGATCTTGGTTGCCGACAGGCTAATCGCCGGGGTTATCGCGATGTTAGTCCTGAAACGCCGTCGCTATTGTGCATCGAGCGCCGCGCGGATGCGCTCGCCCAGCTCGTCCATGCGGAAGGGTTTCAGGATGACGTCGAAGCGTTCGAACTGGTCGGTCGGGATGGCCTTGTCGGCATAGCCGGTGACGAGAACGGCCTTGAGCCCCATCTCGTCCTGTACCCGTCGCGCAAGTTCCGCTCCGTTCAGGGATCCAGGCATGACGATATCGGTCAACAACAGATCGATATCCGTCCGCTTCTCCAGGATATCGAGTGCGGCCTGGGCATCGCTGGCGAAGACGACGTCGTATCCCAGCTCTTCCAGCATCGCCTGAGCGACCTCGGCGACATCTTCCTGATCCTCGACGAAAAGGATGGTTTCACGGCCTTTGCCGCTTCCCTCGCCTGCGCTCATAGTCTTATCCTTTGACTGCACGACACCAATCTCCCAGGCCTCAATTCGTTCCCCGATCGGCATAGATGGCATCGATTTCCTGCAACGCCTTGCGGCGCATATTGGCCTTGACCTCCTTAAAGGCAGGTTGCGCCGACAACTCCTTTGCTCGCGTAATCGCTTTTTCGAACGTCCATTCAGGTAATGCCAATTCGTCGGCCAACCCCGCATCGATGGCTTCGGCCGGACTCAACAGCTTCGAACTCAGGGCAAGTCGGCGGTGCCAGACCGGGTCGAGGCCATATTCCATGGCGATTTGCGGTACCTGCGGAAAAGGCAATCCGGCCTTGGCTTCCGGTAGGCCGATCTTCAATTCCTCATCGGCGATAACCGTCCAGTCGGCGGTAATTGCGACAATCCCGCCCGCGCCGATCGCATGACCGGTCACGCCGCACACAAAGGCACAGGGCAGACGCATCAAGGCAGCGCAAAAATCATTGATCCCCCAGAATAATCGGCGCCGCATGGCTTCATCCGCGTCGGCGGCCTGTTTGATATCGACCCCGGCGGTAAACGCGCCGTTCGCGCCCGTCAGCACGAGGCCGGCCTCAGGCGGTTCCGTGGCGGCTTGCCGCAACAATGCCGTGCCCTCTTCAAGCGTTTCCGCGTTGAGTGCGTTAAGCGGCGGCCTGTCCAGTCTCACGACAAGCGTTCCATCGCGCATCTCACTGTGGAAAGCGCTCATTCGTCCCCCGCCCTGTTGTCCGCGGTCCAGCGCCCAACCCAATCATAAACCGCGCGATGCCATTGCAGGCTGTTGCGCGGCGAATTGATCCAGTGGTTCTCGTCCGGGAATATGAGCAATTCCGAGGCGATTCCCTGACGCTGCAGCGCGGTAAAGGCCGCCAGGCTCTGGCTGTATGGGATGCGAAAATCGCGCTCGCCATGGATGACGAGCATCGGGGTCTGCCAATTCTCGACATGATGCACAGGGTTCCAGCGCTCATAGGCGTCTTCGCGATCGAAATAGGGGCCGCCGAAATCCCATTCGGGAAACCAGAGCTCTTCCGTCGAATAATAGAATTGGCGGAGATCGAAGATGCCGGCATGATTGACCAGACAATCGAAACGGTCGGACCAGTTACCCGCGATCCAGTTCATCATATAGCCGCCATAAGAGGCGCCGAGCGCGCAGACGCGGTCGCCGTCCATCCAGTCATTGGCGTCCAGCGCCGCATCGAGGCCGAGTTGGAGATCGCGCAACGGCTTGCCGCCCCAGTCGTTGTTGATGCTGTCCGTGAAATCTTGACCGTAGCCGGTGCTGCCATGGAAATCGACGGTCACCACGGCATAGCCTTGAGAGGCCATGGCCGCCGGGTTCCAGCGATAGGACCAGCCATTGTTGAACGACCCCTGCGGGCCGCCATGGACGAAAAAGGCCACCGGCGCGCGATCGCCGTCCGCCAGTCCCGGCGGGCGGAAGATCTGGCCATAGACGGTTTCGCCCTCCGCGCCCTCGAAGGAAAATTCCTCACGGCTCGGCATGTCCAGCGCGGCGAGCAGCACGCCGTTTACATTCGTAATCTGCTGCATCGTGCCATCGTCCGTGATCCGGTACACATCGGACGGCGCCAGGGCGCTGGTCATCGTCACCAGCAGCGATCCATCAGGCTGGGGCGCCATCGATCCGATGCTACCGGCGCCCGAGACCCGATCGATCCGGCCTTCGGCGAGCGCATAGCGGAATATCGCGGTATCAAGCCTGTCTTGCGCGATCAGGTACAACGATTGCAGATCCGCCGACCACGCGATTCCGCCGATGCTCCGGTCCCAATTCTCGGTCAGCGCGCGCGTTTCGCCGGTGACTAGATCGCGGAGATGCAGGACTAGGCGGTCGGATTCGTATCCGGGCCGCGCCATGGCGACATAGGCGAGGTACCGGCCGTCGGGTGATGGTGTCGGCAGGGAATCATAGGCCTCGTTGTCGGCGGTCAGGAGTTCCGGCGGGCTTGAGCCATCTGCCGCAACGCGATAGATATCGAGGTCGGTCGATCGCGCTTCGGAGGGCCCGCCTTCGCGCAGGGCGAAGAAGATCGATGCCCCGGAGGGATGCCATGCGATTTCCTCGCCGCCGCCGAACGGCCGGCTCGGCGTGTTGCCGTTCAACGGGCGCGAAACGACCACTCCCTCGCCGGACGCGACACCGTCTGTCAATGCGAAGGTCACGAGCCGCGATTGTGTGCCGTCGTTCCAGCTTCCCCAGTGGCGAACCATGATTTCGTCGTAAGCGCGTCCGCTGCCGGCATATTCCGGCTCTTCTGCATCGGAGCAGCTTACAGCGTCGCATTCCGGCGCCTCGTCGAACCAGATAGCGATACGCTGCCCGCCCGGGCCGACGCTGAAACCGGCCACATCCGCCTCGACATCGGTGACCTGTACGGCGTCTCCCTCGCCGAGCGCCGCGCGCCATACCTGGCTCGACCCGCTTGCATCGGAAAGATAGTAGACGGCTTCACCGTCGGCGGAGAAAACCGGGCTGCTCTCGTCCGCATCGGCCGAGGCCCGCCACCGTTCCGGAACGGAGCCAGGCTCGCGAAGGTCGAGCAACCAAAGGTCGCTCCGCCGTACGTTGTCGGCAAGATCGGTTTCGGCCAACGAGAACACCATCATGCCGCCATCGATCGTGATGCTGCTCGCGCCGAGGCGGTTGAGCTGAACGAGATCTTCGGGCGTGAAGTTTCGGGCGGCGGTCGATGTCGCGCTTATCACGGCTGCGGCGATTAAACCGTATTGGAGGATTTTCTTCATGACCACGCTTGATAACGCCCGTTCCGGGCCGCGCAAGCGCGCTTATTCCTGCCCGGCGGCAATCCTGGCAATCTCCCGGGCGACCATTTCCTCGACCAGGGGCGGCAGATTTTCGTCAAGCCATTCCTTGAGCATCGGCCGCAGCATTTCGCGCACAAGTCCCTCGAGCGGATGCGCCTCGCCACTATCGCCATCCGTCGCCGGTGATCTGGTGATTGCCGTCAGGGCGGCAAATGCCGCCTCGCTGGCTTTCGACGCTTCATCGGACACGATCGGGTCGGATCCCGTTTCCGGCGCAACCGGGTCGGTCAATTCGAGCACTTCGTCGGACGCGGCGTCTTCGGAAGCGATTTCTTCGGAGAGCGGCGGTTCGGTCGTTTCGATGACAGGACGCTTACGCCGCGACCGCGCATCGGATTCGGAAACGGCGGTGTCGCCATCCTCCGCGATGATCTTCTTGATGGAAGCGAGTATCTCTTCCATCGTCGGTTCATGGTTAACGTCGCCCATGAGCGCGCAATGCCTTAATTTTCGGGCGTTGTCACCACTCGTTCGGGATTATCGATCGTGCGTGTCGATTGAGTCACAGGACGCGGATCGTCGTTCCAGTCGAACCACTGATCGTCGACGCGTTCGTAGTTGACGTTGGGATCGTACAGAACTCCGCCGTCAAGGCCCAGATCCTGGGCCTCCGCCTGCCCCATCGCGGCCAGCAGGTTGAAACCGGCGACATAAGCGTTGCGCCGCGCCGTCACGAGATCGACCTGGCTCGTCAACAGTTCCTGTTCGGCATTAAGAATGTCCAATATCGTCCTCAAACCGACGGAATTTTCCGCACGCACGCCTTCCAGCGCCAATTCATTGGCCTCAACCGCCGTTTCGGTCGCGTCGATGACCTGCAATGTCGCCCGATAGCGCGAAAATGCA
>JBCDDN010000012.1:0-65672 GCA_039180285.1 Pseudomonadota bacterium
CCCCCTCCCCCTCCCCCTCCTCCTCCGCCGCCATCAACGCCGGATACACCGGGTGAGCCGATACAGGATCTGGTCGAGGAGGAAATTGAAGAAGAGGAAAGCGGCTCGGGCATGCCGGCCACGCCGCTGATCGAAACAGTCGAAATATTTCCTGATCGCGAAGGCCCGGTGATCGACGATCCGGTCACGGGATCTGGCAACGAGGATCTGTGGATACGCAATCCGGTCGGCGGCGGCAGCGATTAGGCATCGCGATGGCCCGCGCGGCGCGAAACAATTGACCTCGCCGCACTAGGTCGCCATCGCTGACGGGCATGACCGAGAGCCCATCCGCCCCACTCACTCTGTTCAACAGCCTGACGCGTCAAGCCGAGCCGTTCGTGCCAGTCAATCCGGGGGAAGCACGCGTCTACACCTGCGGACCGACCGTCTACAATTATCAGCATATCGGCAATATGCGCGCCTTCATCTTCGCCGATACGTTGGGACGCGTACTGAGCTGGAAAGGCTATGCGCTCACCCACATCATCAACATCACCGATGTCGGCCATCTGACGTCCGACGCCGATGCGGGCGACGACAAGATGGAGAAGGCGGCAAGCGAGAGCGGCAAGTCGGCTTGGGATATCGCGAAATTCTATACCGAGGCCTATTGGCGCGACATCGAACGGCTCAACATCCGCCAGCCCGCCAGATGGTCGATCGCGACCGAACATGTCGAGCAGATGATCGATTTCGCGAAGAGTATCGCCGACAAGCATTGCTACGAGCTCGACAGCGGCCTCTATTTCGACACGTCGACCGTGCCCGATTACGGCCGCCTCGCCCGCGCCAATACCGATGAGGGCGAGAGCCGGATTGATCCGGTCGAAGGTAAGCGTCAGGCCACCGATTTCGCCATCTGGCGCAAGACGCCGTATGGCGAAACGCGGCAGATGGAATGGGATTCGCCTTGGGGCAAGGGCGCGCCGGGCTGGCATCTCGAATGCTCGGTGATGAGCAAAATGTATCTGGGCGAAACCTTCGACATCCATACCGGCGGGATCGACCATCGCGAGATCCACCACCCGAATGAAATCGCCCAGAACCAGGCGCATAGCTGCTCGGCCGATACCGGCGCGAACATCTGGATGCACAATAACTTCCTCGTGGATCGTGCCAAAGACGGGAAATCTTCTAAGATGAGCAAGTCGGCCGGCGAATTCCTGACGCTGCAGGTGCTTGTCGACAAGGGCGTGCACCCTCTCGCTTATCGTCTGATGTGCCTGCAAGCGCATTATCGCAGCGAGCTCGAGTTCACGTTCGAGAATTTGCTGGCGGCGCTGACACGGCTCAAGCGGATGGTTATGATGGTCGCACAGTTGCGCGCGGATGCGGAACCGGCCGACCGCTGCGCACATCCGCGACTGCGCGAAATGATCACGGCCTTCGATGCGGCGGTTTCGGACGATCTGAACACGCCTAAGGCACTGACCCATTTCGACGAGATCCTCGCGCTCAAAAAGATCGATCGGAGCGACAAACTGGCGGCGATCTCTGAGGTCGACGCCGTTCTCGGTCTAAATTTGCTGGCGCTCAATCGCACCGATCTGAGGGTACAGCCGGCCGATGCCGATATGGAAGAGGCTGAGGTGGAACGTCAGCTCGACCTGCGCGCCGAGGCCAAGATGAACAAGAATTTCCCGGCTGCCGACGCGATCCGCAATATGCTAGCCGAAAAGGGCGTCGAGATCATGGATGGCGATCCGCTGCGCTGGGAGTGGAGGATCGCGCCATGACGAAAGCTGCTATCGCCTCGCTGATCCGCCCGCTAGTAGAACCGCACATCGACGGGTTGGACGTCACCTGGTTCGAGAGCGGCGATCAGGCGCTGGAGATCGCCGACAGCGTCGAGATCGGCTGGTTCGACATGTACGATAAGCCCAAAATGGCGGAGATCATCACGGCGGCGACGAACCTCAAATGGCTGAATTCCATCTATGCGGGGATCGATCATTTCCCGGTCGACGCGCTGCGCGAGCGCGGCACGATCATGACCAACGGCACCGGGATCAACGCAATCCCGATCGCCGAATATGTCGTGATGGGCATGCTCGCTGCTGCGAAACGGGTCGACAAGCTGCTCGAATCGCAGGCGAGAAGCGAATGGCTGAACGGCCCGCCGGGCAATACCGAACTGTTCGAAAGCAAGATACTCATCATCGGATACGGCGCGATCGGGCAGCAAGTCGCGAAAACACTGTCGGGCTTCAACACGGACATCACGGCCGTCCGTCGCACGCCGGTCGACGATGACAGCATTATCGGCCCCGACGAATGGAGGCCGCGGCTTGGAGAGTTCGACTGGGTGGTCGTCGCTGCGCCCGCGACCGACGAGACGCAGCATATGATCGGTGCCGAGGAACTCGCGGCGATGAAAAGCAGCGCCTGGCTCGTGAACGTGGCGCGCGGCTCGCTCGTCGATCAAAGTGCGCTGATTGCGGCGCTCGAAGCCAAGGCCATCGGCGGCGCCTTTCTCGATACCGTGACGCCCGAACCGCTCCCCGCGGACGATCCGCTATGGAGCGCGCCCGATATCTTTATCACCTCACATATGTCCGGCAATGCGACGACGCGCATGTTCGAGCGCGCGGCACAGCGCTTCGTCGAAAATCTGAAACGCTATCGCGCCGGCGAGGATATGATCTCGGTCGTAAATCTCGATCTCGGCTATTGAACACCTGTGCTCCTGCGCAGGCAGGAGCACTACAATAGTGACGTACGGCCCGGCCGCGTGTAACCTTCTCCCCGGTCTGCCGAACTGGGTGTTGAACAGGGGATAACACGATGACCAAGGCGTCCGATCTTTTTATCCAATGCTTGGAAGAGGAAGGCGTCGAATATGTTTTCGGCGTACCGGGAGAGGAAAATCTCGATTTCCTCGAGAGCCTTTCGAAGTCGAATATTGAACTCATCCTCACACGCCATGAGCAGGGCGCCGGGTTCATGGCGGCAACTTATGGACGGCATACCGGCAAAGTGGGCGTCTGCCTCGCGACGCTCGGCCCGGGCGCGACGAATTTCGTGACCGCTGCCGCCTATGCCCAACTCGGCGGCATGCCCATCCTGATGATCACTGGGCAAAAGCCGATCAAAAGTTCCAAGCAGGGCCGATTCCAGATTCTCGACGTCGTCGACATGATGGGTCCGATCACCAAATTCACGCATCAACTGGCATCGGGCGACAATATCCCCTCGCGCGTCCGCGAGGCGTTCCGCATCGCCACCACTGAAAAGCCTGGCGCAACCCATCTCGAATTTCCCGAAGATATCGCCGAGGAACAAAGCGATTCGACGCCGATCCCGCCCAGCCTCAGCCGGCGGCCGATCGCCGAAGCGAAAGCTATTCGCGCGGCGACCAAGCGGCTCGAAGCAGCCAAATCACCGATCCTCGTCATCGGCGGCGGCGCAAACCGAACCATGTCGAGCCGGATGCTGACGCAATTCGTCGAGAAGACCGGCATCCCGTTCGTCACGACCCAGCTCGGCAAAGGCGTCATCGACGAAACCAGCGACAAATATCTTGGCTGCGCCGCGCTTTCGGCTGGTGATTTCGTCCATCGGGCGATTGAGTCGGCAGACCTGATCGTCAATATCGGTCACGACGTGATCGAAAAGCCCCCTTTCTTCATGCAGCGCGGCAGTGCCGAAGTGATTCACGTCAGCTGCATCCCGGCCGAAGTCGATCCCGTCTATTTTCCACAGGTCGAGGTGATCGGCGACATCGCCAACGCGATCTGGCAGATCAAGGAGGATATCCTCCCACAAGGTCATTGGAATTTCGACAAGATGATGAAGGCGCGCGCGGCCGAGGAAGAGCACACTGCCAGCCTAGACGACGATATGCGCTTTCCCCTCTACCCGCCCCATCTGGTAAAGACGGTGCGCGAGGCGATGCCGGCGGACGGCATCATCACGCTCGATAATGGCGTCTACAAGATCTGGTTTGCACGGAATTACGAGGCGCGTCAGCCCAATACCGTGCTGCTCGACAATGCGCTGGCGACCATGGGTGCCGGCCTGCCCTCGGCCATGGGATCGGCGATGGTCTATCCAGACCGTAAGGTGATGGCGATCTGCGGCGATGGCGGATTCATGATGAACAGCCAGGAGATGGAAACTGCAGTACGGCTCGGCCTCGACATAACGGTGCTGATTCTGCGCGACGATGCCTACGGGATGATCCGCTGGAAACAGGCCAATATGGGCTTCGCTGATTATGGCCTCACTTTCGGCAACCCCGATTTCGTCAAATATGCCGAAAGTTATGGTGCTCACGGCCATCGCGTTGAAAGTGCTGACCATTTACACGAGCTGCTGGAGACTTGCCTTGATAGTGAAGGCGTTCATCTGATCGATTGTCCGGTCGACTACTCCGATAATGATCGGATCCTCAATCACGAGATCAAGGATTTAAGCGGAAAGTTAACGCTGTAAGGCGCGAAATCATTCTGGTCTCCGCTTGCCAGTCGACACAATAAAGAACATAAGTTTCGAGAAGACAGGGGTCGCTTAGTTTCGAACGGATGCAGCGGCGTCCGTCTTGGTCGAAGACCACGCCAGGGGAGGTTTATGGCGGGGAAAGCGAAGTGGGCGATCGGACTGGCTGCTCTTGCGGCAATGGCTGGCTTTTCCGCGGGTATCGGCCAGTCGAACGATGCGACGGCCGCCGCGGCGCAAGCAAATTCAAACACTCATGTCGGCGTCGCGAGCTGCGGCGGCACTACCTGTCACGGGCGGCAGGAGGCCGACGGCGCCGTCGTCCGCCAGGATGAACTGATGCGCTGGCAGGAACCCTCCAGCGCGACGGGCGCACATAGCCGCGCCTATGCGGTACTCACCAATCCGCGTTCGCAGCGGATCGCCAACGAACTGGGCATCGGCAATGCGGCAAGTGCGCCCATGTGTCTGGGGTGCCATAGCGACTATGTGCCTCCATCTCGGCGCGGCCCGCGTTTCCAGCTTTCCGACGGAGTCGGTTGCGAATCCTGCCATGGTGGCGCGGGCGGCGGCAATCGCGGCTGGCTCGCCAGCCATTATGCGGTCGGCAATACGCACAGCGCCAATGTATCGCGCGGCCTCTATCCGCTCGACAATCCGCGCGCCCGGGCCGCGTTGTGCCTCAACTGTCATTTCGGCAGCACCGGCGAAGGGCAGTTCGTCAATCACCGGATCATGGCGGCCGGTCATCCGCGTCTCGTCTTCGAGCTCGATCTGTTCTCGACGCTCCAGCAACATCATGACGAGGATGGCGATTATGCGCGGCGCAAGGGCCGTACCAACCACGTCCGCATGTGGGCGGTCGGCCAGGCGACGGCACTCGAACGCTCGCTAACGCTCTTCCAGAACCAGCGGCTCGGCATCGAAGGTCTGTTTCCGGAATTCTATTTCTTCGATTGCCATACCTGCCATCGCCGGATCTACGACGATCCCAATGCACGGCCGACCGGCATCGCCAATCCCGCCCGGCCTATCCCCAACGGCTTCCCGAGTTATCAGGACGAGAATGTGATTATGCTGTCGGCGGCGGCGCGCGCGGTCGCTCCGGGCCTTGCCGACCGTTTCGATCGGGACAGCATAGCATTTCACGGTGCGTTGGCCGAAGGCCGCAGTCCGGCAATGGCCGCTGCCGCGCAGCTGCGCGACAGTGCACGACAGCTTGCCGATGCTTTTGCGTCCGCCAGCTTCAACCGGCGGCAGAGTTTCGCGATCATCAATGCCGTGTCGGCCGAAGCCATCCGCGCGCGCTACACCGACTATGAGGGCAGCGTGCAGGCCGTCATGGCAATCGATACGCTGCTCAATGCCTTGGTCAGTCAAGGCACGGTATCCGAAGCATCGGTCAGCGGCATTCGCGCCGATATCAACGCGGCCTATGCCGCTGTGCGCGAACCCAATGCCTACCGGCCCCTCGAATTCCGTCAGGCGTTGAGCCGCGCGTCGGCGGCAATCGGAAGGTTACAGTGAAGCCTAATCATCTAGGCTTTCTGTGCTCCTGTGCAGGCAGGGGCCTAGAGCCTCAGGCGAAATCGCGTTCCGCTCTGGGCTCCTGCCTGCGCAGGAGCACGGGGAGACTTGCTGCACTTCTGACTGCCAGCGTGCTCGTCCTCGCTTCCTGCGGCGGGGGCGGGGGCGGCGGGACACCGGGCAACACCCAGGGCAATCCCGCACCGCCGCCCCCGCCTCCACCGGCCGTCACCCAATATCCGGTACCCGCGCAGGAATCGCTCTCCGCCGCCGATGTGCGCCAAGTGATCGCACAGGCGGCTGGCGAAGCGACGGCGCGCGGGCTGCCGGTCGCCATCGCCGTGGTCGACCGGGTTGGCAATGTCCTGGCCGTCTATGCGATGGATGGTGCAGATCTCTCGCTGAGCGTTCCCTCCCCGCCTGGAACCGATTTCGATTTGCAGGGAACCGCCTTGCCCGCCCCGGCCGCTGCAGTCGGCGCCATCGCGAAGGCCATTACCGGTGCCTATCTCTCATCCGGGGGCAACGCCTTTTCCACCCGCACGGCGAGCGAGATCGTACAGGAGCATTTTCCGCCGGCGCCGACCACAGTCGGCTTGGAAAGCGGTCCGCTGTTCGGCGTGCAGTTCAGTTCCCTGCCCTGCTCCGATCTCGTCCAGCGTTTTACCGGCGCAATGGGCGCGGGAGCCTTGATCGGACCGAAGCGGTCGCCATTGGGGTTATCGGCCGACCCCGGCGGCTTCCCGCTCTATCGCAACGGCGTCGTCATCGGCGGTGTCGGCGTGATGGGCGACGGTGTCTACGGCTTCGACCCCAATCGGCTCGACAATGACAATAGCGACGAGGAGGCGATCGGGCTTGCCGCAACGATAGGGTTCGAACCGCCGCGATCGATCCAGGCGGACCGTATTCCGGTCGATGGCACCACACTCAAATATTCCGACGCGCGGACGCAGGATTTCCAAAGCGA
This sequence comes from Pseudomonadota bacterium, assembly GCA_039180285.1. Classification (GTDB taxonomy): domain Bacteria; phylum Pseudomonadota; class Alphaproteobacteria; order Sphingomonadales; family Sphingomonadaceae; genus Parasphingopyxis. The sequence goes on from JBCDDN010000012.1 coordinate 6,977, forward strand.
CCCCGCATCGCCGCCCGCTTTCGCCACCATTGCGGGAGGCCTTGCAAGCGTCGCCGGTTATTATGACGCTGCCGGCGGCGTTCTGGCGGGCACGGCCTATGGAACGGAAAGCTCCGGCATTCGCGCATCTACGGCGGCGGATTTTTCGATTCGCGACGCCTTCGTCCTCTCGGACGGATCGGGCGCAAACCGGTTTCCGATCCGCGCCGGCACGGACGGAGCGGATGTCACGACACCGATGACCGCGGCCGAAGTCACGGCCATTCTCGAAGAGGCCTTTATCATCATGCGCCGCGCCCGCGCGCAGATTCGTCGCCCGCTCGATAGTCGCGCCGAAGTGACGATCTCGGTCGTCGACACGCATGGCGAAGTGCTGGGCATCGTCCGCTCGCCCGATGCGCCGATTTTCGGGATTGATGTATCGCTGCAAAAAGCGCGGACTGCGACCTTCTTTTCCGGAGCCAATGCCGGGACATTGCTGCTCGGCAATCCCAGCGCGAATGTGAACGGCTTCGTTCAAGCAACGCGCGATTTTCTCGGCGATCCCAATGCGCTGACCGGCGCTTTCGCTTTCTCGGATCGCGCTGGCGGAAACCTCTCGCGGCCCTATTTCCCGGACGGCGAGGTCGGCCGTCCGCCCGGGCCCCTGTCGCGCCCGATCGACAGCTTCAACCCGTTCTCGACCGGGCTGCAATCGGCCCTGGTCCTCGACAATATTTTGACCCATATCGGTTTCATATTCGGCATGAACGCCGATACCCCGGCGCGCTGCACCGCCATGCCCGATGTCGCGCCCGGCCAAAACCCGCTCGAGAACGGCATCCAGATTTTTCCGGGCTCGGTACCCATCTATCGCGGCAATGCACTGGTCGGCGGGATCGGAGTGTCGGGCGACGGCATCGATCAGGACGATATGATCAGCTTCCTAGGTACACACAACGCATCCGTGCGCATCGGTGGTATCAACAATGCAGCGCCCGATATTCGCGCGGACCGGATCACCGTCGATGTCGGCGGCACAGATGTCCGCCTGCGCTACGTGAACTGTCCTTTCGCACCGTTTCTCGATACGGACGAAAACAACGTCTGTCAGGGGCTGTGACACGATGGCGGCCGTGGCTCCCTTGATCTGCATCGCGGCCGCCGCTCAAGCCCAAAATACCTATGCCCCGCCACCGGTCTTTTCGTCGGTCAGCGCACTCGCTGCCGCGGCGCTGTCGGAACCGCAGGGCAGCGGGATGCGCCGGCGGGTTCCCGGCGAAGACGAAACCGGACTTAACGAGATCCAGATCGAAGACGAGATGGAGCCGGGCGATGCCGACGAAACACTGATCGAGGATCGACGGCGTCCGGGGGTTCCCCAACGCGACCTGCCCGATCCGGTAACCCAGGAGAATGTCGGTGCGGTGCGCGCGCCGCCGCCCCAGGCCTTTCCAGGCGATCAATTTCCAGTGCCCGATCGCTGGCGGCTCGTCGAGAGCATCGGCGTCAACGAAAATTTGCTCGACCCTTACAACCAGAATACGCTGAAGGGAGATCGGCCGATCCCGCTTGGCGATCTGCCGGACTGGCTGCCGATCAACGGCGACGACTGGTTTTTCGTCGTGAATGCCATTTCCGACACGGTGATCGAACCGCGCAGCTTCCCTACACCGGTCGGCGTCCAGACGACGACCGAGCCGGACAGTCTCGACGTGTTCGGCCGGGCCGATAGTCTGGTACTTGCTCAGACTTTCATCACAGGCGTCGCGTTGATCAAGGGATCGACGGCCTACCGCCCGCCCGATGTCGAGTATCGCGTCACGCTGGCGACGCAGTTCAACTATGTCGATGTCAATGAACGCCGCATATTGTTCGTCGAGCCGAGCCGCCCGAGCCACCGCTTCGACTGGTTTACGGGCGTGCAAGAACTGTTTTTCGATTATCACTTCCGCAACACGTCGCGGCGCTACGATTTCGATTCCGTTCGCATCGGCATCCAGCCTTTCAACGCCGATTTCCGGGGATTCCTGTTCCAGGACAACCAGCTCGGCCTGCGCTTCTTCGGCACGCGCGACAACAACCGGCTCCAATATAATTTCGCGGCCTTCATGCGGTTGGAGAAAGACACGAATTCAGGCCTCAACGATCTCTTCGCGACACCGCGCAGCGATTATGTTTTCCATGCCAATCTCTATCGGCAGGATCTGCCCGTTCCCGGTCTCACCAGCCAGTTCAGCGTCACCTATAACATGAATCGGGAGCGCACCGATGTGGAGATCGACGACAACGGCTTCCCGGTACGTCCGGCCTTGCTCGGTTCGCTGCGCGGGCGGAATTACGATGTCGTCTATCTCGGCTATAATGCCGATGGCCGGATCGGGCGCTTCAATCTTTCGGCGTCCGCCTATCTGGCGCTGGGCGAGGACCGGAACAGCTTTTTCACCGACGAGCCGACCGACATCTTCGCCTATTTCGGCGCCGCCGAGCTCAGCTACGATGTGGACTGGATCCGCTTGCGCCTGTCGGGCCTGTACGCCAGCGGCGACGGCGATCCGTATGACGGCACCGAGCGGGGCTTCGACGCGATCTTCGAAAATCCAATCTTTGCCGGAGCCGATACGAGTTACTGGATCCGTCAGGTCATTCCCTTCGCCGGCGGTGGGCGCGCGATCGGCGTGAACGGCCGCAACGGCATTCTCAATTCGCTGCGCAGCTCCAAGGAACAAGGCCAGTCGAACTTCAACAATCCGGGCACGATCTTGCTCGGCTTGGGCGCCGATTTCGACATCACGCCGGAAATCCGCCTGTCTGCCAATGCCAACCATCTCTGGTTCGAGGATACCGACAGCCTTCAGGCGCTTCGCAACGAAGGCGGCATCCCGACTTCGATCGGCTATGATCTGTCGGCAGCGGCGATCTGGCGGCCTTCGGCGATCCAGAATGTCGTGTTCCGCCTGTCCGGCGCCGTCTTCGAAGCCAGTGACGGCTTTTCCGATCTCTTCGCCCAGGATCGCCGGTCTGGAACTTACTACTCCGTCCTGTTCAACGCGATACTGACCTACTGATGGCGGGACAGAGTACATATGCTTCTCTTGCGTTCCTGCGAAGGCAGGAACCCAGGGCAGCAGGCGCTATCGCTTTTGGCTCTAGGCTCCTGCCTCCGCAGGAGCACGGACGATGATGGGCTGGATCACTCTCCCCCGCCTCGCGATGCTGATCGCCGCCATCGGCACGGTTTTCGCCATGGTGGCCAGTCCCGGCGGCGCAGCGGGCGGCGAAACGGCCGTCGAGCGAGACTATGCGGCAGCCGGAGTGCTGGCCGAACCGGCACCGCGCACCCAGAGCCAGGAGGAGGCCGATGCCAAAAGTGTGGGTTGCGTCAGCTGCCATACGGCATCCGACGAACTGACTATGCATGCGAGCCCGGCGGTGACATTAGGCTGCACCGATTGCCATGGCGGCAATCCGAATGTCGCGCTGACCAACGCCGATCTCAATTTCGACGATCCGGCCTATCTCGATGTGCAGAACCGCGCGCATGTCCTCCCGCTCTATCCGGAAAGCTGGCACTGGCCGTCGAGCGCAAGCGGCGACCGGACCTACACGCTGCTCAATCGCGAAAGCCCCGAATATATCCGTTTCGTCAACCCGTCCGACTATCGCGTCGTGCGCGAGGCATGCGGCGCCTGTCACATCGAGGTGATCGAAGCCGCCGAGCGATCGCTGATGGCAACCGGAGCGATGCTTTGGGGCGGCGCCTCCTACAACAACGGCATCCTGCCCTACAAAGTCTACATCCTGGGCGAAGCCTATACGCGTGACGGCGAGCCCGCACAGATCGTCTCGTCCGGAGACCCGCATGGCACCGTTACACCCGAACAGGCAGCGCGTGGGGCGTTGCCGTCGCTCGTCCCGCTGCCGACCTGGCATGTCGTGCCGCCAGGCGACATCTTCCGGGTATTCGAGCGCGGTGGGCGCAACATCAACTCCCAGTTTCCCGAGATCGGCATCCCCAATATCGGCGGCAATATCCAAAGGCTCGAAGAACCGGGGCGCCCGGATCTGCGCCAGTCGAACCGCGGTCCGGGCACCGGTCTGCGCGTTTCGATCCCGGTGCTCAACATTCATAAGACGCGGCTGAACGACCCCTTCACCTGGTTCATGGGCACGAACGATCAACCCGGCGACTATCGCCATTCGGGCTGCGCCTCCTGCCATGTCGTTTATGCCAACGATCGCGAGCCCCGCCATTCGCTGACCTACGCGCAATATGGCCGCGACGGACAGACGATGACCGCCGACCCGACGATCAATCGGTTGCGCGAAGGACAGCATCGACCCGGACAATCCGAAGATCATGGCGAGGTGAACGACGATGCGCATGAGATTGACGTGACGATGGCTCGGGGCCAATGCGGCGCGGCGTTCGACATGATCGCCGATCGGCTTCAGCAGCAAGGTATTCGCGCGTCGGGCGGCCAGCATCACGCCGACGATCATGACGGCGAGACCCATGGCGCGGATAATCATGCCGCGTACGATGGCGTGGGCGGCCCCGACGGCGACGCGAATGACGCCGGTCCGATACCGTTCTCGGAACGCGAGCGCGGCCACCCGGTTCGCCACGCCTTTACACGTTCGATCCCGACCGCCCAGTGCATGACCTGCCACATGCACCAGCCCAATATGTTCCTGAATTCCTATCTCGGCTATACCATGTGGGATTATGAGAGCGACGCGCCGCTGATGTGGCCCCGCGAGCAGGTGTATCGCACCGCAGAGCAGATGTTCGCGATCCTCGACCGCAACCCGGAAATGGCGGCCGTACGCGGCTGCTGGGGCGATGTAGACTTCCTGCGCAACGTCAACGACCTGATCAATCCGCAGGCCCGCACGACGCAATTCGCCGATTATCACGGCCATGGCTGGAATTTCCGCGCCATCTTCCGCCGCGACCGGGATGGTAACTTTCTCGATGAAGACGGCAATATTCTCGATCCAGACGATCCTGAGCTGTTCCGACGCGAGGGCGAGGGTCAGTTCGTCGATGTGGGTACCAATCCCGGCCGCGCGGTGCATATGATGGATATTCACGCCGAGGTCGGCATGCAGTGCGCCGACTGTCATTTCGCACAGGATAGTCATGGCAATGGACTGATCTACGGCGAGGTGGCGAGCGCCGTCGAAATCGGCTGTGTCGACTGCCATGGCACGGCGGACGATTATCCGACGCTGCGCACCTCGGGGCCCGCCGCGCCGCCCATGGGGAACAACCTCCTGTTGTTGCGCAATCCGGATGGGCGACGCCGGTTCGAATGGATGCGGGACAATATGGGGCGTCGGATCCTCGTCCAGCGCTCGATTATCGATCCCGAGCTGGAGTGGGAGGTCAGCCTCGTTCGCGATACGGTCGATCGATCACATCCCGATTTCAACGAGACCTCGGCGCGCTCCAAATTGATGGGCCGCAACGGTGCGGAGACCGGTGTGTTCGAGTTCGGCCCCGGTATCGCCGAAGAGGACCGCGCGCATCGCGACGAGGAAATGGCTTGCTTCACCTGCCACCTCTCATGGACGACCTCATGCGGCGGCTGCCACCTCCCGATCGAGGCCAATGCGCTGACCTCGAGCCATCATTATGACGGCCTGCAATCGCGCAACTATGCGACCTACAATCCGCAGGTTGCACGCGACCAGATGTTCCAACTCGGCCGCCACCAGGACACGCGCGGCAACATCATCGCGCCGGTGCGCTCAAGCTCCGCGCTGGTGCTCAGCTCGACGAACATCAACCGCGAGCGCATCTATGTCCAGCAGCCGCCGATCGCGTCCTCCGGCTATTCGAGTCAGGCTTTCGCACCGCATTTCCCGCACACGGTCCGCCGGACGGAAACCAAGCAATGCACGGACTGCCACCTTGCCGCCGCGAACGACAATAATGCAATCATGGCGCAGCTGCTGCTGCAGGGTACGAACTTCGTGAACTTCGTCGGCCTCAACGCCTGGGTCGGCAACGAACAGGGTTTCCAGGCCGTCCGCGTCACCGAATGGGAGGAGCCACAGGCCGTCTTCGGTTCCTATCTCCATCGCTATGCCTTCCCAGATTATTGGCGTCGACATGTCGAGGAAAATGATCGCGAACTTCTGGAGTATCGGCGCGGGCGGATTTTCGACGACGAGTTGTCCGGCGAAACACGCGCGATCGAAGAGATCGAGCATATCACCCAGCGGACAAACGACGCAGCCCGCTGCCTTCAATTGCGCGGCGAATATATGTTCGTCGCCGAAGGCCGGGGCGGTTTTCAAGTCTATGACGTCGCCAGCGTGGCGAACAAAGGCTTCTCCGAACGGATCGTCACCGCACCCTTCTCTCCGCTCGGCCATGACACGCGCGTCGATACGGAAAACGCAACCTGCATGGCGTTGCCGACGAACCAGAATATCTCACCCGACCGGCAAGAGGCCATGGCGAACATGATGGTCACCGCGCCGGACGGGACGCAGCAAAGCCTGCTCGATGTCAATCGCGAGCAGCGTTTTCATCCGATCTACAATTACGCTGCCATTACCGACAGCGTCGAAGGCCTGATCATGGTCAACGTCAACACGATGGCCGACGGCGAATTGCGGAACAATTTCCTGCGGCGGGCCGAATTTTCCGATGGCAGCGACGCTTGGAACGAAAACGGCGTGCTGAACGGCGCGCGTCACATCGTGCTCGGCGGACATTATGCCTATATCGCCGCCGATGCGGGAATGGTTGTCGTCGACCTCGATAACCCCCTCGCACCCCGCCATGTCGCGACGATCCCGCTCACCGATCCGCGGGCCTCGGCGCTCCAGTTCCGCTATCTGTGGGTGACGACGGCGGCAGGGGTACAAGTCATCGACGTTACGGATTTCGAAAATCCGACTCTCATACCGCAAGCGACGTTCCCGCTGCCGGACGCTCGTCGCCTCTATGTCGCGCGCACCTACGCCTATGTCGCCGCCGGCCGCGACGGCCTGGTAATCCTCGACGTTACCAATCCGGAAGCCCCGATCGAACATGCGCGGTTCGCTCGCGACGGCGTCACGCCGGATACAAACGACGTGATCGTCGGCACGACCAATGCATCGCTCTTCGCCTATATCGCGGACGGTGTGAATGGGATGCAGGTGCTGCAGCTCACCAGCCCGTCGAGCCAGCCCAACTTTTACGGTTTCTCGCCTGCCCCCGTCCCCGAACTGATCGCCTGGATGCGCACTTCATCTCCGGCGCTAGCGCTGTCGAAAGGGCTGGACCGGGATCGCGGCGTCGACGAAACAGGCGGACAGATGGCCGTGTTCGGGCGCCACGGCTCGCGGCCCTTTACGCGCAGCGAAATGGAACGGCTGTTTCTCAACAGCCGGCGCATACCCTATCGCGTGACGGATCGGGTCGACATGGACAACTGGGTAGCGGCGGCTTTCGCTCGGCGTTGATCGTCGGAAACGCGCCTGCTCGCCCTCATGCTGCCTGAACGCCGCGAGAACCCTATGACGACCTCCGCCTATCTCCGATCGCTCGCATGTTCGTCGGTGAGATAGCGAACCAATGGCTGCATCGTCTCGTCATAGCGCGCCAGTTGGATATGATCGTCGGCATCGTCGAGATGAGAAATGAGACCGCGGCCGTTCCAATAGTGCAGCGCATAGGCCGGTGGATCGGCGATGATCATCGGCCGGTTGTCCGGCGTTCCCGGATCGATCGGCCGCAAATCCAGCGCGACTTGCGGTGCAGTCGATGGCACCACCGCGAGCGACAATCCCGCCCAGCCTGTCAGGATCGGACGGTGAATATGCCCAGCCACCATCCCCACGATATTGCTGGCCGGCGCCAGGGTTTCGCGCAACCGGGTCACCCAGGAGGCTTCGGGTTCGCTCGTCATCCAGGGAATACCGGTTTCGATCGGTGGATGATGCAGTACGATCAGCGCCGGCTTATCCTGTTTCTCCGCAAGCCTGTCACCGAGCCACCTTGCGCGCCTTTCGCAAAAGGCGCCGCCGTGCCGACCGGGTTCGAGCGTATCGAGTACGATTATCCGCAACGGCCAACGATCTTCGTCGATAACATATTGAACGAAACCGTCGGCCGTCGGCACTTCCGGAAAGAGTTTGGAGAAACCGTCTCGATCGTCATGATTGCCCATGCAGGGCCAAACCGGAAACGGGCAGCGGCCGAAAGCGGATTTGAGCCGCCGATAGCTGTCGGTATCGCCCTTGTCGGTCAGATCACCGGTGGCGAGCAAAAGGTCCGGCTGTGGCGCCATCTCGCACAGCCGTTCCAATACCTGATCGAGCCGTCGGCGATTGAATTCCGCGGGATCATCCGGATCGAAACCCAGATGAATATCGGTAATCTGCGCAATCAGCATGGTTGCGGGGTTTCTCTATCCACCATGCGCCCTCCCTGTTCCAACCCTTGGCGCTCAGCGATCCTGACGCGGATTGATCGCCAAACTCCCATAATCGCGAACGCGTCGCGGCCTTTGTCCGCGGTTATTTCTGGCGCGGACGAGATATGGTGCTGCATCGTCGGCATGATAGCTGTGACACATAGCACAGGTTGAAACGATTTCGTTACTACCCGCCGTCCCACCCGAATGGCATTCCCTGCAGGTTTCGATCCCCGGAAGCAGGACGTCGCTCGCCTCTTCCGACGCCGTCGCTTCGTGGCAGGTTCCGCATTCCTCGGTTTCATGGGCCGCATGGTCAAACCAGCCACTATGCATATAGCGCGAAATTTGCCGCACCGGTACGATATCGAAGGATAGCGACGCGCGCGCCGGCGGACGCTCCACTTCATGGCAATCGAAGCAGGCGCCGTCCCGCGAGAATACCGCACGGATTGCCGGGTCGGCACGCGCATAGCGGGTGCGCGCGGCGAACTGATAGCGGCCGACGGTTCGCGCCCGACTGTCTTCACCGGGGCGGCGGCGTTCCATCCCCGACAGATCGATCGGACGGCGCGGTCCCGTGCCGCGATAGAAGGCCCGGATATCGGCGATCACCATTTCGGGTTCGCCGTGCCGCAGCGTACGGATTGTGCCGCCGATCCGGTCGAAGGCGAGGCTGTGGCACATCTGGCAATTGGCCTCCATCGTGATCGCCTCGAACCGGACGCCATCCGGTGTCGCCACGTGGCAGTCGGCGCAGGCCAGTGCCTCGCCGAAACCGTATTGAGCACTCAACCGCTGCGCCATGCGCGCGACGCCGTTGGTTTCGGACAGATGCAGTTCATGCGGGAATTTGAGGCCCGTATTTTCTTCCGGTCCATCTTCGATGCTGACGCGGCGGTAGCGCGCCATACCCGTTTCGTCCGCCGGTCGCGTCATGATGCGGGGCCGAAATTCAGGATGATCCCGCCCGAAATCATGCGCATTGAGAATCTCGGTATCGGTCAGTCGCGCATCGAGATCGGTGTGGCAATCGGCGCAGAATCGTTGCGGAGCGGCCGCCATCTGGCCTGCACCTTCATGTTCCAGATGGCAGGAGGCGCAGCTGCGCTCGGGCCGGTTGAACGCCGTTGCAACCGCTCTGAGGAAGTTGCGGCCCGGGCCAAGCTCGGGTTCCGACTGCGCCATCCGGTCCGCTTCGGCATGATCGGGAATCCCGGTATGACATTCGAGGCAGGCGCTATCGCGCACAGACACAAACGCCTCGACATGGCAGACCTGACAATCTTCAGCCAGATTGGAATGCGCATCCGACATAGAGCCGCTGATCCAGAGCGCATCGGCGTGGAACGTATCGGCGCGCTCCTCGACACCCCTGTTCGAATAATAGGAATAGATGGGGAGCGCGAGGCAGGAAACCAGGATCAGCGCGACGAAAGCCCATGCGCTTATCCGCTTGCCCGGGACCGAGTCAGCGAGCGAAAAAAGCCGCTGCGCCCCGATCTTGTCCGCCGTCTCTTCACGGTCGACGGTGATCGCGATCCGGCCTGTCTCCGCCTCCCCTTCACCAAGCGAAACGTTCAGCCGGTGCGGCCCGATGCGGATCGTGCTGCCGCGCACGGCATTGACGTCGGCACGGGTCGTCGAGCGGCCGTTGACCGTGATCGGCAGGTTTTTCTCGGTCGCGATCGCTATCTGCGTCTTGCCCGCGCGGCGGATCGTCACATGATGGAGGGTGACGCCGAGATCGCGGAGAACAATATCGTTCTCGGTGCCACGACCGACTTTGAGAACATCTTTGTCGACCGGATGCGAGCGGACGATCTCCCGACCACCTGAAGTGCGCGAACGATATTTGACGATAAAGCTCATCGCACTCCTACCAGTAGAAAAACACGCTGACGATATGGGCCGACAGCGCCGCAAGCAGCGCGAAGGTCAGCGGCACATGGACGTAGAGCCAGATCTGCAGCATCGCCTTGATCCGCAAATGCCGCCTGATCCGCGAAAGTGCCGCTTGTTTGCGCGCCAATAACGCTTCGAGCCGGTCGTAGAGTTCGTCGAGCGGATGATCGCCCGAACTCGATCGCGATCGGAAGTCGGCCAGCGCCCGCGTCGTTCCGCCTCCGCGATATCTACCGCTCAATCGTTGGCGGAGACCGCCGTCGAACGCCGTTTCATCGATCGCTTCCTGCACGATCGCCGCGCCGCCGGCGTCGAGCGGCTGCGCGGTATCGAACAGCTGGCGATCGATATCCGCGACGGTCTCCAGCATTTGTACTTCGGTCGCCTCGTCGCGATTGGCGCTCAACTGCCGCGGTAAAATGCCATAGACCGAAATACCGAAAATTCCGGTTGCTATAACGATCATCATGAGCACCCAAGCCAGCGTGTGGACGTTCCACCCGAGCTGGAAACCCGTGTGGAGAGTGCCGATCACGACCAGCGACAGGCCGAGATAGACATGCGCCGACGTCCAGGCCTTGAGCGACCAGCGGCCCGGTGTCATCGCCCGTTTGCGCACGCCGAGCATCGTCAGCCAGACGATCAGTCCCACCCCGATCGTACCCAGTGTGTATCCGAACCAGCTGCCACCATTATGCCGTGGCTCAACATCGACAAGCAGATAGGCAACGATCATCGTGATCGAAATACCCAGGGCCATCTTGCCCCAATAGCCACTGCGATAGCGCAAAAACCCTTCATGCTGTGCATCTGCGGGTATCGGGGGGCGCCCGATTTCCCCACCATCGCTAAATTTCGCCCCCCGCGTCGCCATGCTCAACCTCGCTCCGTTTCCAGCTGCGCCACCGACAGGAACTCCTCGGGGGCAACGCGGATTGCGGCGCCTGTCGGACAGGCTCGCACACAGGCCGGGCCACCCTCTATGCCCGCACACATATCGCATTTGATGGCGACCTTCGGCGTGTCGTCGGACACCCGTTCCACGATCCAGTCATGGTCGGGTTCGCCGGGACCGGGTCCCGATCCGAAAAACAGCCAACTCAGCAGAGACGGTTTGGGCGGCGGGACCTTCTCCATCCTGATCACCCCATAGGGACAATTGCGCTGGCAATTGCCGCAACCGATACAGGTTTCGTCGATGAAGACCTCGCCATCGTCGCCGCGATGAATCGCATTGGGCGGGCAATCGGCCATGCAATGGGGATGCTCGCAGTGGCGGCAGCTCGTCGGCACATGCAGATGGGCGTAGGTGCGCCCGGCCTCGCGATCGAGCCGCGAGAGCCCGTCATGGCTGTCCGCACAGGCCTTCTCGCAATTGTCGCATCCGACACAGAGATTTTCGTCGATCAACAACACATCAGTCGCCTCGCCGATACCATTTTCGACGAGAAAGGACGCGACAGAGCTGTACATATCGACGACGCCCGAAAAACTGTCCTTCTTGGCTTCCACAAATTGGTCGCGCCGCTGTTGTGTCGTCATTTTTTCACTTGCGCTGGCAAGCAGGCCGGGCTTGCGCGCCAACACGTCGCGAAACACATTGCCATCGATACGGACGACTTCCGATTTGATCGCCGCACGGACGGTCGAGGTTCGTTTGCCATCACCAAGCAACGCCATCTCACCGACATAGGAGCCGGCCGGAACATAGGAGAGGAATGCGGGTTTGCGGCCGATCATCTTCTCGACGACCATCGAACCGGAGCGGATGACAAAAAGGTCGATCCCCTCATCGCCTTCCTCGATGATCGACTCGCCAGCTTTCACGGTGACGATTTCAGCGGTCTTCATCACATCGACCAGCTCCTCGGACTTGAGGCCCGCGCCGAACATCTGGAGCAATTGCCGCTCGGTCGAGATGTGCGTAACGGCGCGGCGCGCCGCGGGTACGGAGGCCATAAGCTTGAGCGTCGCCATGCGCGGAATCTCGACGACGATCGTGTCTTCCGCCGTGCGGATGGTCGCCCCACGGCGGCGACCGGAAACCAAGCCAACCTCGCCGAAAATCGACCCTTCCTCGATCTCCTGCGTCAAGGATTTGTCGCTCTCGCTGAGTTCGACCAGAACGCTGCCCTGCGCGATACCGAAGATCGACGACCCCGGCTCGTTCTTTTCGAAAATCGTCTTGCCCTTCCGATAGAAATGCACATCGGAATCGAGGAGGAACTCCCGCATCTGCAGCGGCGAGAGTTCATGGAGTATAGCGACGCGCGACCGCAGGAAATCGAGCCACTGATCGACCGTCTGGCCACCCGGCAGCCCTTTGAACTTGGCTTCCAGCAACGGCTCGTCGGCAGGCTTTAGATCGGTGTTGCCGTTGATGAACTCGACCACGTCATAGCCCTGGTTCATGCAATGCTTGATCAGCGGATAGCCCGCAAGCGCGCCGATGACGAAGATGCCGTTCTTGGTCGATTCAAAAGCCGAAGAGAGCTTCGGGAAGGCCTCACGATCCTCGCTTGTGAACGCGACGCCGCAGGCTTCGACGAATTTGCGCGGCGGCGCCGAGCCGATCCGCGCGATCACCCGGTCGCAGCGGATCTTGGTCCGGCCGTCGCGCGTGTCGAGCACGATCTCGCCAGGCAGCAGTTCGGCCGGCGAGGTTTCGGTCATGATCGCAATACGCCCCTGCTCGCCTGCGGCCGTCAGCAATTTGACGTTGGCGTCCTTGGCCCGGGCGAATTCGGCCGACCGATTGAGGATCGTAACGGTATTCCCCTGCTCCGCATCGGCGGCCAGGCCCAGCGCGTTTTCAATTCCCGCATCGCCCGAACCGATAACGGTGATATGTTCGTCCACATACTCCTCGGGATCGTCGAGCTGATACTGGACGTGCGGCAGATCGCCGCCGGGAATGCGTAACGTGTTCGGGTTACCTTGCGTGCCGATTGCGAGAACGACATTCTCCGCCCGAACGGTTGCGCCATCTGTCAGCGCGATGCGGAAGTTACCCATCTCGCCCTCGATTGCCACGACCTCGGAATTCAGCCGGACATTCACGCCTTGAGATGCCGTCTGCTCGTCCCATGTACCGAGCACCGCTTCGCGCTTTCCGGCCTCGAAATCCATGTCCGAACGCAGCACGAGCTGGCTCGGCGTGGCCATCACATGCTTGCCCTTCTGATATTTGTAGATCGTATCCGAAAGATGGTCGGTCTTTTCGAGAAGGATATGCGGAATACCAAGCTGCGCAGCGCGGCCTGCTGCGCTGATTCCAGCCGGGCCAGAACCGATTATCGCGATACGATAGGCGTCCGCCACATTCCTCCCCCTGCCGTTCGGCCAGCGTGATCGACGACCGGGTTTGCCCCGTTTCCGTCAGCTTGTCTGTGCGCCCGGGCACACCCTATCATCTTTACGCGGACAAGCTAGATAGAAGGGGCAAATACATGGAAGACAAATTATGACCGAATCGCGTATATCGGATGGTCAGAAAAGCCCCGGGCCCGCTCGTTATGCGCTGATCGCAGCCGCCGCCATCGCGACCTTCTCCATCGGCTTCGCGATCGCCCGTGGTGATGACCGAGGCGCGGCGGAAAGCGGCGCGCCAGAGGGCACGGCACAAGCCGAAAATATGGACGATACCGGGCTTGCTGAAGCGATCCCCGATCTCGAAGCTCGCGTCGAGCAGCGGCCCGACGACGAACAGGGCTGGGCGCTACTCGGTCTCTCCTATTTCCAGACCGGCCGCTATGTCGACGCGGCCAGCGCCTATGGCCGCGCCAGCGAACTGAACCCGACGCTAGCTCGCTATCATTCGGCGCGCGGAGAGGCGCTGGCTCTAGCGGCGGAAGACGGTTTTCCGACGGATGCCCGACAGGCCTTCGCCCGCGCGCTCGAACTCGATCCGGCCGATCCGCGCGCGCGCTATTTCGAGGGCGTCCGCAAGGATCTGGCCGGTGATCATGCCGGCGCGATCGACGACTGGATCGCATTGCTGAACGACACGCCAACGGATGCGCCATGGGAAGCGGATCTGCGCAACCTGATCGCGCAGGTATCCGACGAACATGGTATCGATGTGAGCGGCCGGGTCCCGCCGCCCGGCACGCTTGCACAAAGCAATGTGCCCGAAGCGGTCACACGCGGCATACCGGGGCCGAGCGCCGAAGAAATGCGCGCCGCGAGCCAGCTGCCCCAGGGTCAGCAGGACATGATGATCGAGAATATGGTTGAGGGCCTCGATCAGCGGCTTTCGCGCAACCCCGACGACGCGGACGGCTGGATCATGCTGATGCGTTCGCGCATGCAGCTCGGCCAGTCTGCACAGGCCGGCGATGCATGGCGGCGGGCGCGCGAAGCCTTTGACGATGATTCAGCGCAACTGGAGCGGATCAACGCCTCCGCCCGTGCGCTGAGTGTGCCGGGGGCGTAGTTTACCCGCCGAGCCGTGCTCCTGCGAAGGCAGGAGCCTAGGGCCTTAGACGATATCGCTGGCTGCTCTGGGCTCCTGCCTTCGCAGGAGCACTAGAATCACCAATCCCCGAACCGATCGACCACGGCATCGATCAGCGCCGGGTCATTCGGCACCTGTCCGGCCAGAACGAGCTGCGCCAGGCCGTGAACCAGCGCCAGTGACTGGATGGTCGCCACTTCGCGCTCCAGTTTGCCGGCATCGGGAAGCAGCGCCGCGATATTGTCCTTGAGCAGCCGCCCGGCGCGATTGTCGCCGACGACTTCGCCATCCTCACATGTGCCCGACAGGTGCATATAGCCCGTCATGACACGGAACAGCGCGGGATGGGCGAGCGCGAAATGCACATAAGCCTGGCCGATGGCGCGAAAACGCGCATCGCGGGCCTCATGCGGTACCGCCGCCGCTTCCTGCGCATCGGCGAGCTTGTCGAAACCCGCATCGACGAGCGCCGCCATCAGCGCATCCTTGTCCGGGAAGTGGCGATAGACGGCGGTCGCGCTGACACCGGTCTCGCGCGCCACTTCGCGCAGCCCGATCTCGCCGCCCGCCTTGGTTTCGAGCAGCTTCAGCCCAGTCGCGATCAGCGCGCTGCGCAGGTCGCCATGATGATAGGTCTGCTTCTTCGAGCGTGTCGCCGTCTCTTTCATGTTGACACTGTTATCATCGCTCAGTTAACACTGTCAACATACCGATTCGCCCCTATCGAGGAAATCACAGCCATGGCCAGCGTCATCGAGAAAACCATCCGCAAGACCGTCACCACCGGCATTATCGGCATGTCCAAGGTCAATGCCGCGCTCAAGACGCGCAGCGACGATCATCCCTATCTGACCGGCATTCACACGCCGATGACCGAGGAATTCACCCTCACCGAACTGTCTGTAGACGGCGAAATTCCCGCCGATCTCGATGGCCGCTATCTGCGCATCGGCCCAAATCCCGTTACGCCGCCCAAGCCCGCCACCTATCACTGGTTCGTCGGCGACGGCATGGCGCACGGGTTGCGGATCAAGGACGGCACGGCTGAATGGTATCGCAACCGCTGGATTCGCTCCGCCGATGTCAGCGACGCGCTCGGCGAGCCGCCCGTCCCCTGCCCGGACAATCGCGAACCGGGCACCGCCAACACCAACATCATCGGCCAGAACGGCCGCACCTGGGCGATCGTCGAAGCCGGCAATTCGCCGATCGAACTCAACGAAGAACTCGACACCCTCGCGATCAACCCGTTCGACGGAACGCTCAAAGGCCCCTTCTCCGCCCATCCGCATCTCGATCCCGATACGGGCGAGATGCACGCGATCTGCTACAAGGCCGATGTTCCGGATACCGTCTGGCACACGGTTCTCGCACCGGGCGGCACGATCGTCCGCGAAGAGCCGATTGCGGTCGAGCATGGCCCGAGCATTCACGACTGCGCGATCACCAAGCGTTACGTGATCGTTATGGACCTGCCGGTAACCTTTTCGATGAAAACGCTGATCGCGGGTCACCCGTTCCCCTATCGCTGGAACCCGGACCACAAGGCCCGGATAGGATTGCTGCCGCGCACCGGCACGAACGCCGATATCGTCTGGCATGATATCGAACCCTGCTACGTCTTCCACCCGGCCAATGCCTATGAGCGCGAGGACGGTTCGGTCGTCATGGACGTCGTCGCGCATAATCACATGTTCACCGAGGGCCATGACGGACCGGACGGTTCGAAAAGCGCCTTCGAACGCTGGACGATCGACGCCAAGGGCGGCCCTGTCGAACGCACCGTTATCGACGACGCCAATCAGGAATTCCCCCGCTTCGACGAGCGGTTGACGGGCAAACCGTATCGCTTCACCTATTGCATGGCCGCCGAGGGTAGCGCCGAAACGCCGGGTCTCATCAACGATACGCGGCTCTATAAGTACGACGTGGAGAGTGGCGAGCGACAGGTCCACGATTTCGGGTCGAAACGCCATCCGGGCGAGTTCGTTTTCGTACCGCGCGGCGAAGGTGAGGAAAACGGCTATTTGGTCGGCCTAGTCGTCGACATGAACGACGACAGCACCGATTTCGTGATCCTGGACGCCGCGGACTTTACGGGCGATCCCATCGCCACGATCCACCTGCCGCACCGAATCCCGCCGGGCTTTCACGGCAACTGGGTGGATGCGCGACCGATATGACATTCGATTGCCATCTCCGTGTTGAGGAAGCATTCGCGCTCGTCCCTGCTTGACGAAGATACGGCCCGAAACCGGTTCGAGATGCTGTCAGCTTGCAATGTAGGATGCTGTCTGGCCTGATCGGTCGCTTGGCGACTCATCTTCCATCGGCGATTCCCGATGCGCTGGGAGGCGGGCCGAAAAACATCGTCGTCGTGTGCACTATGTGTACTTTGGGCGATTTTCGGCCCGCCCTGACCGATATCGCCATTGCAATGCGAAAGAGAACGAGGAATGGGTATTAACGCGGTGACAATCAAAACCCCGTTGCAATCGCTTGTGCGGTGCCGCATGGACTTATCCACAAGCAGGAAAGCACGCGATTGAGCCAATGACGAAGCCTTGGACCCCCGATAGCTGGCGCGATGCCAATGGCATCCAGATGCCCGCTTATGACGATGCAGCGGCACTCGCCGATGTCGAAAACACGCTCGCCAACTATCCGCCGCTGATCTTCGCCGGAGAAGCGAAGCAGTTGCGCACGGACCTGTCCGAAGTCGCGCAGGGCAAGGCGTTCTTGCTCCAGGGCGGCGATTGCGCGGAAAGCTTCGCCGAATTCAACCCGACCAATATCCGCGATACGTTCCGCGTGATCCTGCAGATGGCGGTCGTGCTCACCTATGCCTCCAAAGTACCGGTCGTAAAGGTCGGCCGCATGGCCGGGCAGTTCGCCAAACCGCGCTCGTCCGACGTCGAGGAGCAGAACGGTGTCACCCTGCCCTCCTATCGCGGCGATATCGTCAACGATATCGGCTTCGACGAAGCCGCGCGGGTGCCCGATCCGCTGCGCATGATCCGGGCCTATAGCCAAGCCTCAGCGACGCTCAACCTGCTGCGCGCCTATGCGTCGGGCGGCTATGCGAACCTGCATCAGGTGCATAGCTGGACGCTCGATTTCATGGGCAAGAGCCCCTGGGCGCAAAAGTTCGAAGAACTGGCCGGGCGTATCGGCGATGCGCTGCAGTTCATGGACGCCTGCGGCATCGACGCCGACCGGGTGCCACAATTGAACGGCACGCAATTCTACGTGTCACACGAAGCGCTGCTGCTGCCCTATGAGGAAGCGCTGACGCGGCAGGACAGCGCGACCGGCGACTGGTACGACACGTCGGCGCATTTCGTCTGGATCGGCGACCGCACGCGGTTCGAGGATAGCGCGCATGTCGAATATTTCCGCGGTATCGCCAACCCGATCGGCATGAAATGCGGGCCGAGCCTCGATCCGGATGATTTGCTCAAGCTGCTCGACACGCTCGATCCCGAGCGCTCGCCGGGCCGCATCACGCTGATCAGCCGCTTCGGGCATGACAAGGTCGAAGATGGCCTCCCGCCCCTCGTCCGCGCAGTGAAGGCCGAGGGCCACCCCGTGATCTGGTCCTGCGATCCGATGCACGGCAACACGATCAAGGCGGCCACCGGCTACAAGACCCGCCCCTTCGACCGCATTCTCGACGAAGTCCGCGGCTTCTTCGCCGTCCACCGCGCCGAAGGCACCTATGGCGGCGGCATCCATTGCGAGATGACCGGGCAGGACGTCACCGAATGCACGGGCGGCGCAATCGACGTTACCGAACAATCGCTATCCGACCGCTACCACACCCATTGCGACCCGCGCCTGAATGCGGGCCAGAGTATCGAACTGGCGTTCCTGCTGGCGGAAATGCTCAATGAAGAGAATGGGCGGCGGGAGCGCAAGAGCGAGGCGGCTTAGCCGGAGAATTCCTCGAAAAGGCTCTGAAAGACGAGAGATAGCATGCGACTGCCAGCAACAGGACGACCGTGGGACGAGGTAAGGGCCGACCTGCTCGATCGCGGCGGCAACGATGCCAAATGGCGGGACGGCAAGACCGCTGTCTACGTGTTCAATGCTGGCGATGACATCGCGGCGATCCAGAAGGACGCCTACACCGCCTATATGTCGGAAAACGGGCTCGGCCCGGCCGCTTTTCCGTCGCTCGCGCAGATGGAAAAGGATGTCATCTCGATGGCTTCGGGCCTGTTGCATGGACCGCAAGGCTCCACCGGGTCCATGACGTCCGGCGGGACCGATTCCATTACCATGGCGATCAAGACGGCGCGCGACTATGCGCGCGCCGATGGCAAGGCTCTCGAGAAAGGCAATATCGTCCTCCCGCAATCCGCCCATCTGGCGTTCGACAAGGCCTGCCATCTGATGGATATCGAGGTGCGGCGCATCCCTTTGAAAACCGACGGCACGTTCGAAGCCGATGTCCAGGCGATGGAGGCGGCGTGCGACGCCGATACCATTATGATGGTGGGGTCGGCGCCCAATTTCCCGCACGGGATTATCGATCCGATTGCGGCGCTCGGCGAAGCGGCGGAGCGCCAGGGCGTGTGGCTCCACGTCGACGCTTGTGTCGGTGGCTATTTCGCGCCCTTCGCCCGGATGAACGGCGTTCCGGTTCCCGCCTTCGACTTCGAGGTGCCCGCGGTCAACTCGATAAGCGCCGATCTGCACAAATACGGCTATGCGGCCAAGGGCGCTTCGACGGTCCTGTTCCGCTCCGAAGAACTTTACAAACACATGCCCTTCGAATTTTCCTGCTGGTCTGCGGCGCCCATGACGACGCCAACACTCGCCGGCACGCGGCCCGGCGGCGCTATTTCAGCGGCCTGGGCGGTGATGAACCATCTCGGCATCGACGGCTATCGCCGCCTGCAGGGCGAGGTATGCGCGACGCGGGAACGGCTGGAAGAGGGCGTAAAGGCCCTGGGTTTCGAAATTCTCGGCACTCCGCTTCTCGGCCTGATCGCCTTTCGCCATCCCGATCATCATGCCCTGGCGCTCTATGGCGAAATGTACCGCCGAGGATGGTTCACATCGGTCACTATGGAGCCGCCGAGCCTTCACCTAATGCTGTCGCCCAAGCATTCTGAGTTTATCGACGCCTATCTCGAAGACCTGGCTGACAGCGTACGGACAGTCGCGGCAGGCGGCGAGGCCGAGCCCAGTGAAAAGGTTGAAGTCCGATATAGTTAGCGTTGCGATAGGGGCGGGGACCGGCGGGAAACCGGAGCCGCCTAGACCGGCAGCTCCGCCAGATTTCGCGACGCCGGCTCGCCAAACTCCTTCCTGGATATGTAGACGCAGTTACCACCCCGTTTCTTCGCCTCGGCAAGTGCCTCATTTGCCGTGGCTTGACGGTCCTTCATGCGGTCACCCATTTCCAGGGCGACACCGATACTAACGGTTATCGTATCTTCGATCGAGGGGAAGGCCTGGCCGATCCGCACGATCGCCATATGACGCAAAGCCTCCGCACGAAGCTCGGCCTCGCTGCCCCCTCCAACGTCCAGAAAGACGGCAAACTTGTCCCCCTCGAGGCGGAAGGCATTTCTGCATTCTCCCTTGGCCTCCGTCTCGCGCAACAGATTCCCGAGAGTCCGGACCACATTGTCGCCGATCTGGCGGCCATGATGCGCATTTGTTTTCGACAGCTTATCCAGACCGATCATCGCGAGCGCGCCTTCCGGTTCGTTCTTCAAAACGGAGTCGAATGCGCGCCGATTGGGCAAGCCGGTCAGCTCGTCGGTTCGCGATCGTCGCTCTTCCTCGATTTCGCGGGCGATCTCGTCATCGCGCTGACGTCGCAGAACGACAAATCGATCCGCCACCCCGAACGCGGTGACGATCGCCTCGGTAGCCAAGCCGAAATAGAGCGAGAAATCCATCTCGGCCGGCAGGATGTAGACATCGAGCCCTCGGGCGATCCGGTCGATTGCAATGACACTCGTAAAGGCCCAACCTGCCAGCAGAAACAGGCCCGCCCGGCTTCCCCGGCGAAGCACGCGGACGATAAGAACGGCGAATACGATAATGGCCGGAATATAGGCAGCGTGATAGATATTGCGCGCGACGAACGGCATATCCTTCGCGAAGGTCAGCATGAAAAGCGTGTTGGCGATCAGCAAGCCGCTTACTGTCCAGGCCACGATCCGCTCTTTGGGTCCGAGTATTCCCTCTTCGACAAACGAAACCGCAAAAAAGCCGAACATCCCGATCGCGAACGATATCGACGCGTAGGAGGTCATCAACCGGACCCACAGGCTGGTGTCCGGAAAAAAATGCATCATGAGGTTGGAAGATGCGAAGGTATAAATAAGGATACCCGTGGCCATCATCGCATGAAGCAGCATAAACCGGTATCGCAGGAACATGTAGAAGGCGAGACTGTAAAGGATCGGCACAAGCGTTAGCCCGCAATAGATGGCGAACATCAACGATCGGCTGTAACGCTGATTTTCTGCCGAGCTTTCCGTGATAACTTCCATCGCCGTGTAAATCGCGCTCGACCATGGACGATGCAATCCAACGAACACGACATCTATCGCCCGGCCGCCTTTGGCCAGCGGCAATGAAAAACGAGCGCCGGCCGTCCAGGAATCGGCGATTTCCCGGGCATCGAACTCGCTAATCTCAACTTCGCCATCCATATAGCGAACCACGATCTCCAACCGTTCCATCGGCGCGAAATCGCTTTCTAGGCGCAGAGGTTCAACTGGAAGATCCAGCTGGTCGCCGGCGACGCGGAGCCAGACATAAGCGCCCCTGGCATCGGCGGCGTCAGTGTCGCAGACGAAGTCTTCTTCCCGTTCGATCGCATCGCGAGCCCCGAGCTGCTCGGAGCTCGCCAGAACGCAGGATCGCTCGAAAACGGGAACCCAGGAATTCTCGGCCAATGCCGGGCCGGCGCCAAACGACACCAATAGGCCGATGACGACGATCACCATTCTTGCCATGACGCGAAACGCATTCATAGCGGGAGTGTTCGACGAGATGCAGACAGACGGGAGCGTCGTTGCGCGTGACGGACAGAGCGTTGGTTCAAGATAACGATATCCCCTAACCTGCCCTGCGGTTCGATTAGCGGTAGCGGTTTTAGCAAACGTTAATACGGGTGGGTTTGTCGAAAGAAGAAACGTCCGCAGACTTCGATCGCTTCGAAATACCGCAAAATCTATCGGTGACTACCGAAACTCGACGCCGTCGAACGTTCCGCTTTTCAGCCATCCGTCGAGATAGGCGAAATAGGCTTGAGCGCCGTGCGGATAGCCGACGAAATATTTGGATTCCTCGGTCGGCTGACCTTCGTTATTGTAATAGCCGGGCGTGCATTCGGCGGATCCGATGACCATGCCGGGGCCAGTCATCAGCAGGGCAACCCATTGATCCTGCGCTTGCCGTGTCACCTCGACCTCTTTCGCGCCGGTTTCTCGCGCATGGGCGATCATGATTGCGATCGCCCGGGCGCATTCGACCAGATTGTGTGGATAGTTGGCGATCAGATGCGCCCCTTGGGCGGACTGAACGAGGAACAGATTGGGAAAGCCATGGACATGGATGCCGTGTTTCGAGCGCATACCGTCGTCCCAAGCCTCGGCCAGCGTCAGCCCGTCGCGCCCTATCGGGTCGAAGCCTGTTCGGCGCTCCAGCGTCGTACCGACCTCGAAACCGGTGGCATAGACGATGCAATCGACTTCATATTCCTGCCCGCCCACGACGACACCATTTTCGGTGATCCGCTCGGCGCCCTTGCCGTCGGTATCGATCAGATGCGTGTTCGGATTGTTGAAGGATTGCAGATATTCGTCATGGAAACAGGGACGTTTGCACAATTGACGGTACCAGGCCTTCAGGCCTGACGCCGTGCCCGGATCGGCGATCAGTTCGTCGACCCGCGCCCGGATTTCGGTCATTTTCTGCAGGTCGGCATCTTCCCAAGCGGCCAGCATATTTTCGACGGTCATCTGATCGGGCGCGAGATTTTTGATCCGTTCCCGGAACCGATGGGTCAGGTCGGTCCAGCCATCCCGGACAAGATCTTCGGCAGCATGGCCGATACCCAGATTGGCGGTGAAATTCTCAAGCCAGCGCTTCTGCCAGCCTTCCGTTGCAATCCCGCCGAACCAGTCCGGATCGATCGGTTCGTTGTCGCGGATATCGATCGATGAAGGCGTGCGCTGAACGACATACAGCTCCTTGGCGGCGCGGGAGAGATGCGGGACGATCTGGACGGCGGTCGCGCCGGTGCCGATGATTGCGACCCGCTTGTCGGCCAGCCCATCGAGCAACGCGCCGTCCGGATCGCCGCCTGTATAGCCGTAATCCCACCGGCTCGTGTGGAAACTGTGGCCCTGGAAACTCTCAATGCCCGGGATGCCGGGCAGTTTGGGCACATGAAGCGGCCCCGTACCGAGGCCAACGAAATCGGCGGTAAAATTATCACCGCGATCAGTTTTGATGCGCCAGCGGGAGTGCGTACCTTCCCAGACCATCGATTCCACTGTCGTGTGGAATACGGCTTTGCCGTAAAGATCGTAGTGTTCGCCGATCCGCCGGCAATGGTCGAGAATCTCCGGGGCGTGCACATATTTCTCGGTCGGCATGTGCCCGGTCTCTTCGAGCAGCGGCATGTAGACCATGGAAGCGGTATCGCATTGCGCGCCCGGATAGCGGTTCCAGTACCAAGTACCGCCGAAATCGCCGCCTTTTTCGAGGATGCGGATATCGTCGATCCCGGCTTCCTTGAGCCGTGCTCCGGAGACGAGCCCCGAAAAACCGCCGCCGACAAAAGCATAGGCAACATGATCGGTCAGCGGTTCCCGTTCGATGCGCTCGGCATAAGGATCTTCAGCATAATGGGCGAGTTGCCCTTTCAGCTCGAGATATTGCTCATTGCCATCTTTGCGCAGGCGCTTGTCGCGCTCCTCGGCATATTTGGCCAGAATGGCAGCCTTGTCCGTGGGGTCGATCTGTGCGGTACTGGCCATAGCTTTCCTCTCACGTAAACGGCAAGTGTTATCACCTTTCTGTGCAGCGGACGATGCAAGGTCAACTCGGGCAGATTCCGTGCGCCGCATCTTCCTCTCGACAATCGACCCAAGATGCTTAGCCTCCGCCAAAAATCGAGAGGAAGCCATCATGTACGAAGTCGACCTTGATCGATCGCTGTTCCCTGCACAGACCGATACGGCATTCCAGGCAACCACCTTCGCCGCATTGCTCAAAGATCAGGCCGATACGCGCGGCGACGCCATGGCGCTGCGGGAGCTGCAGGAGAATGGCGATATCGGCCGGGAATGGACCTATTCCGATCTGCTGCACGATGCCGAAAAGCTCGGCCGGGCACTGGCCTCGCGGCACGATCGCGGAGCGCGGATCGCAATCATGGCGCACAATCTACCCGAATGGATCCTGATGGAATGCGGCGCGGCCATGGCGGGGCTTACGATCGTTACGGTCAACCCGGCCTTTAACGCGCGCGAGCTTCGCTACGTGCTCGAGCAATCGCAAGCGGAGGCCATCTATTTCGTGCCCGCGGTACGCGGCAATCCGCTCGAGCCGATCGTCGATGCGGCCTGCGAAGAGCTGGATCATATCGCGCACAGAATCCTGCTGACCGACCATGACGTTTTGTTCGACGGCCATGACCGGGGGGAGTTGCGCGATACGAAACCCGGGAACGTCGTGCAGATTCAGTACACGTCGGGCACCACCGGTTTTCCGAAGGGCGCGCTGCTCCATCAGAAAGGCCTGATCCAGAACGGTTTCGACATATTCCAGCGCTGGAATGCGGAGGCCGGGGAAAGCGTCGTTCTGGCTGTGCCTCTATTCCATACGGCCGGCTGTGCGATTATCGTCTGTGGTGGCCTTTCGAGCGGTGTGACGATCCTGCTGGCTCCAGGCTTCGATCCGGTGATGATCGTCAAAGTCATCGAGCGTGAACGCCCCGCCCTTGCCGGCGGCGTGCCGACCATGTTGTTCGGCATGATCGAAGCTGCGGAGCAAACCGGCTGCGACGTCACATCGGTCAAGGCCCTGATGTGCGGCGGCGCGATGGTTGCGCCGGAACTGTCCCGCAAGGCGCGGACCGTTTTCGACGCGCCGATCCAGATCGTCTACGGCCAGACCGAAGCATCGCCGGGTATCACCTATGCTTGGGCTGACGATGCCGAAGAGGATCTGACGGGAACGATCGGGCAACCCCTGCCGCATATGGATGTGGCCGTTCTCGAACCCGGCGGAAGTGTGATCTGCCCCACCGGCGAGCAGGGCGAAATTTGCGTCCGCGGCTACAATGTCATGACCGGTTACAACGACAATCCCGAAGCGACTGCGGAAACCATCGACGCGGATGGTTGGCTCCGCACCGGAGATCTCGGCACGATGGACGCGCGCGGCTATTTGAAAATCACGGGCCGCGTAAAGGAAATGATCATTCGCGGCGGCGAAAACCTGTTCCCGGCGGAGATCGAGAATGCGATGCTCGAACATCCGGCAATCGCTGAAGTCGCGGTGGTCGGCGTGCCGGACGAAAAATGGGGTGAGCTCGTCGCCTGCTTCATGCGAGCCGAAAATGGCCAACAGCCGACCGCAGAAGAACTCAAGGCGTTTGTGCGTGAACGGCTTTCGCCACAAAAGACGCCAGCCCACTGGATCTGGGTGGATGAGTGGCCGTTGACGGGATCCGGCAAAATTCGGAAATTCGCCATGGCCGAGGCCTTTGAACAGGGCGAGTATCGAGCGTCGACAGCCTAGCGCGTCGGTGCGATTAACATTTGATCTGGCGCCGGAACTCGGGCCGCATATAGTCGCACGCGCACCAAGGAGAGCCGCGACGTGACATTCGATCCCAAAGCCTTGGCGCCAACCTGGATCGAAGGTTATAACGTACGTCGCATATTCGCCGATCTTCTGGCCGGGCTGATCCTTTCGGTACTGCTGTTGCCACAGGCGATGGCATATGCGCAGCTTGCGGGTCTTCCGCCGGAAACCGGCTTATACGCCGCCCTCGCCCCGCCACTGCTTTACCTCGTTTTCGGAACGTCGCCCTATGTCTCGCTCGGGCCCGTCGCCCTTGTCTCCCTGCTCATCGCCGAAGCTACGGGAAGCGGCGATATCGACGCGCTTCAAGGAGCAATGATCATCGCGATAGAGGCGGGTGTCATTCTGTGCCTACTGGGCATTTTACGGCTGGGACGATTGGTCAATTTCGTGAGTGAGCCCGCGCTTCTCGGTTTCACAGCAGCTGCGGCAGTGCTGATCGCGACAAGCCAACTGCCGTCATTGCTGGGGCTCGATGTCGCACGAAGCGGCAATCTGGTCGGTACCGCAAGCGTGATCCTTCCGGCGCTTGGCGATACAATGCTCGCCACACTGCTGATCGGAGGCGGCGCGCTCGCGCTGCTTCTGATCGCCGATCGCTATGCGGCGGCAGGCCTTTGGAAGATCGGCATCCGCCCGCCCTGGCGGCAAGCGATCGTCAAATCAGTTCCCCTTGTCGTTATCGTCGCTGTTGCGGCGGTCGTTCAGTTCGCTGCGCCGGACGTCAGTACCGTTCCGAGAACCGAGGGGGGTTTACCCGATCTCGCTCTCTCTCCGCTCGATCCGGCAATATGGCTGCGATTGCTGCCGTCGAGTGCCGTTGTTGCTATCATCGCTTTCGTAGTCGGAACCGCCGTCGCAAAATCGCTAGCCGGTCAGGAACGCCGTTCGCTCAACACAAGCCGCGAGGCGTTCGCGATCGGGGCGGCTACATCGGCGCGGGTTTACCGGGCGGCTATGCGGTCGGCGTCAGTCTGAGTCGATCGGCCCTGGTCTGCGAAAGCGGCGCACGTTCGCCTTTGGCATCGATGGCCGCGGCACTGGCCGTGCTCGCCGTGCTACTCTTCTTTGCAGAGGCCCTTTCCTATCTGTCGGAAACTGCGCTCGCCGCGTTGGTTATCAGCGCCGTGTTCGGCCTCGTCAAAACCCGCGAAATCGCGGCAATTTGGCGATATAGCAAGATCGAAGGCGCAGTATTTCTGGCCACGCTCCTGGCAACACTCGGACTGGGCGTCCAATGGGGATTGGCGGTAGGAGCCCTGCTCGGCATTGCCGCGTTCCTCTGGTTTTCCAGCGACCCGCGCATCACTCGCATCGGATCGACGGATAATGGCCGATCATTCCGGTCGGTGGATCGTGACGATGTCGAAACAGAAACGATGCCGGTCCTGGTCGTGCGTATCGACCGGTCAATCTATTTCGGCAATGCCGGCTATTGCGAGGATGCGATACTCGATCAGGTGTCGCGGCATCCGGATGCGACATGTCTCATACTGGACATGCGTGCCGTCAACACGATCGACGCCAGCGGAATGGCAATGCTTGGAAGATTGCTCGCCAACCTGGACTCTAAAGACCTGTCGATAAATTTCGCCGCCATTCACGAGCCGATCTGGGAATCGCTGCAGGCTCACGATCAAGCCCGGTCGCGCAAATTCTACAGGACTGTCGAAGAAGCCGTCGAGGACTGTGCAGACTCTGCCGACGGCGATTGATCGCGATGGCCGATTCTCAGGCCGGTTCGGCCGCTAGCTGATCGCGGGCCACTTCGCTGGCGATATGACGAAACGCTTTTTCGAAGATCTCCGGAGGCTGACCGCCATTGATCACATATTCGCCGTTCACGATGATCGTGGGCACGGACTGAACGCCGCGGCCGCGCTGATACGATTGAGCCTGGCGAACATGGCCCGAATACTCGTCGTTTGCCAGAATCTCGCGCGCCCTGTCGCCGTCTAGACCGGCAGACTGCGCGATTTCCACTAGCGTCTCATGGTCGCCCATATTTCTGGCTTCGGTGAAGTAGGCGGTGAACAGTGCATGTTTGAGGGCTCGTTGTTTCCCCTCCTCCATTGCCCATTCGAGCAACCGATGGGCATCGAAAGTGTTGTAGACGCGAAAACCCTGGCCGGTATTCATCGTGAAGCCCGCCTCTTCGGCACGCGCGCGAATCTCTCCTCCGCGGCGCTCTGCCTCCTCGGCTGAGATCCTGTACTTACTGGTGAAATAGTCAGCGCGATCCATACCTTCTCGCGGCATGCCGGGATTGAGCTCGAACGGTTCGAACCGGATATCCGCCTCTACCTCGTCTCCGATCGCGGCCAGCGCGGCCTCCATGTTGCGGAGGCCAACGACGCACCATGGGCAGGAAATATCCGAGACGAATTCAATCTTGAGTTGCGTTGCCATGACGCGCTCCCTTGGATGAAGGCCCGGCCGCGAGACTCGCCGGAAACTCGTATCATAGCATAACTCAGGCCCTTGGTTGACCTTGCCCCGCCGCACCCCTAAATCGGCCGCCCGCAAGCGATGCTTGCCAAGGCCCCTTCGTCTAGCGGTTAGGACGCGGCCCTCTCACGGCTGAAACACGGGTTCGATTCCCGTAGGGGTCACCAGCGATTTCCTTCCAACGTGATATTGTCGCGATGGCGCAACCGCCGAACCCGTGTTCTTTTGTCGGACGGATGGGCACGCCCATCCTATGGGGTTCGATTCCCTTAGGGATCACCATGCCGGCGGCGACTGGCCGGGTAGAACCGGATGAACGGTAAATCGTTTTTCTGATTATCTCTGACAGAGCTTAGTCGTTTTCGGCGAATCTCGGTTTCCTATACAATCGCATCCTAACTCAAGACATAGGAGGCGGATATGGACGCGAAGACTGGCGAAATGAGTGGCGGTTGCCCGATGGGGTTTGACGGCGGCGTACGCTCGCTGCTCGGCAGGCAGAACCGCGATTGGTGGCCCGATCAGCTACAGCTCAATATTCTGACACAGAACGGCAAGTCGCCGAACCCCGAAGACGAGGATTTCGATTATGCCGAAGCGTTCAAGTCGCTCGACTATGACGCGCTGAAGGCCGATATTACGGCGCTGATGACCGATAGCCAGCCCTGGTGGCCGGCCGATTACGGGCATTACGGTCCCTTCTTCATCCGCATGACTTGGCACGCCGCGGGTACATACCGCGTGTCGGACGGCCGCGGCGGCGGCGGCGAGGGGCAGCAGCGCTTCGCCCCGCTTAACAGCTGGCCGGATAATGGCAATCTCGACAAGGCCCGCCGTCTGCTTTGGCCGATCAAGAAGAAGTACGGCAACGCGATCAGCTGGTCCGATCTGTTACTGCTCACAGGCAATGTCGCGATCGAATCGATGGGCGGGCCGACCTTCGGTTTCGCCGGCGGCCGCCCCGATACATGGGAACCGCAGCGCGACATTTACTGGGGCACGGAAGAGCTTTGGGTGAACCAAGGCTCGCCAACGCGGATCGTTCCCGATGAAGGCAAGGCGCTCGAAACACCGCTGGCGGCGATCCAGATGGGCCTCATCTATGTGAATCCGGAAGGTCCGGGCGGTGAACCCGATATCATGGGCTCGGCGCGCGACATCCGCGAAACCTTCGGCCGCATGGCGATGAACGACGAGGAAACAGTCGCGCTGACGGCCGGCGGCCATACGTTCGGCAAGGCGCATGGCGCGGGCGACGCGTCGCTGGTCGGCGCCGACCCCGAGGCGAATTCCGGCGAGGATATCGCCGCCCAGGGCTTTGGCTGGCACAACCGCCACGGCACGGGTATGGGTCCGGACGCGATCACCAGCGGCATCGAGGGCCCCTGGACGAACACACCGGACACATGGTCGGAGAATTATTTCCGCCTGCTGCTCGACTATGAGTATGAGCTGGTCAAATCGCCGGCCGGTGCCAATCAGTGGCAGCCGATCGACCAGAAGGAAGAGGATATGGCGCCCGACGCGCACGATCCGTCCAAAAAGGTCCCGACAATGATGACCACGGCCGACATGGCGATGAAGACCGATCCGGAGTATCTGAAGATATCCCAGCGCTTCCGCGAGGATCACGAAGCGTTCAAGGACGCCTTCGCCCGCGCCTGGTTCAAGCTGCTGCATCGCGATCTCGGTCCGAAGTCGCGCTATCTCGGCCCGGAAGCGCCGGACGAAGACCTGATCTGGCAGGACAATGTGCCCGCCGGCACGACGCCGTCCGACAGCGATGTCGATGCCTTCAAGAGCGCGATCCTCGACAGCGGGCTCAGCGTCAGCCAGCTCGTCAAGGCGGCCTGGGCTTCGGCCTCGACCTTCCGCGCGACCGATTATCGCGGCGGCGCCAATGGCGCGCGCGTCCGGCTCGCGCCGCAGAAGGACTGGCCGGTCAACGATCCGGACGAACTGTCCGGCACGCTCGCCAAGATCGACGAACTGCGCGGCAATCTCTCGATGGCCGACTCCATCGTGCTCGCCGGCAGCGCGGCGGTCGAAAAGGCGGCCAAGGATGCCGGTCATGATGTCGCAGTGCCGTTTACCGGCGGCCGCGGCGATGCGACGGACGAGCAGACCGATGCGGACAGCTTCCAGTATCTGGAGCCCAAGGCCGACGCCTTCCGCAACTATCTCTCGGCCAAGCATTCGGTGCCGACCGAGGAGCTGATGCTCGATCGGGCTTCGCTGCTCGACCTCACTGTGGCCGAGATGACGGCGCTGATCGGCGGTCTGCGCGTGCTCGGCGCCAATACGGGCAACAGTGCGCATGGCGTGTTCACCGATCGGGTCGGCCAGCTGACCAACGACTTCTTCGTCAACCTGCTCGACATGGGCACGGCATGGGAAGTTGCCGAAGGCACGGACGACGAGGAATTCGTCGGCAATGATCGGGCGAGCGGCGAACAGAAATGGACGGCGAGCCGCGTCGACCTCGCCTTTGGATCGAACTCGCAGCTCCGGGCCCTGTCCGAAGTCTATGCGCAGGACGATTCGAAAGAGAAGTTCGTCGCTGACTTCATCGCCGCATGGAGCAAGGTGATGAACGCGGACCGGTACGACCTCGCCTAGGGGCGAATACCGCACTGCATTACGATCCCCGCCGCGCCACCCGGTGCGGCGGGATTGCATTTAATAGCCGAGCGCCTGCCCGTCTTTGCGCATTTCTGTGGCGCCCGCATAAACGCCGGTTTCGAGATCGCGGACGATGGCTTGATAGCCGCCGAACATGATGCCGTTGCTCACCACTTCGACATTGTGACCCATTCCCCGCAGTTGCTCGACGGTCTCATCCGAAATGCCGGGCTCCACACTCAGCACGCCGAGCAGATCCGCGCCCGTTCCTTCCAGATCGTCAGTCGGGCGGCGGCCACCATCATGGTTGAGCCGGGCTGCATCACCCGCCTCCTGCACGTTCATGCCATAGTCGACCATGTTGATCAGCACCTGCACATGGCCTTGCGGCTGCATGCCGCCGCCCATCAGGCCGAAGCTCATGAACGGCTGATCGTCATGCATGACGAAGGCCGGAATGATCGTCTGGAACGGGCGCTTGCCGGGCGCATAGACGTTGGGATGACCGGGATCGAGCGAGAAGAGCTCGCCACGATCCTGGAACATGAAGCCGAGTCCGTCCGGCACAAGGCCCGAGCCCATGCCGCGATAGTTGGACTGGATGAGCGACACCATCATACCGCTGCTGTCGGCAACGGTCAGATAGGTCGTATCCCCCTCCCCTTCGATCCGCGGATCGCCGGGCGGAAAGGCCGGATTGGCGCGCGCCGGATCGATCTCGGCAAAACGGCGCTGGCCATATTCCTGCGAGAGCAGGCCTTCGATCGGAATGTCGGAGAAAGCCGGGTCGGCGTAGAAGCGCGCAAGATCCTCGAAGGCGAGCCGCTTCGCCTCGGTGATATAGTGGAGCACTTCCGCCGAACCGCGCGGCCATTGCGCAAGATCTACGTTGCGCAGAATATTGACCATCTGCAGCGCGGCAAAGCCCTGGCTGTTCGGCGGCAGTTCGCACAGTTCATAGCCATCGCGATATTCGACACAGGCGACTTCGACCCATTCGCTCTCATGCGCGGCCATATCTTCGTAGCGCAGGGCGCCGCCGATCCGCCGCATATAGGCGTCGATCGTGCGGGCGATCTCACCCTCGTAAAAGGCCTCGCGCCCGCCGGCAGCGATGGCGCGATACGTATTCGCGAGATCGGGATTGCGGAAGATATCACCTACCGCGGGCGCGCCATCCGCGAAATAGGTAGCGCGTGCATTGTCAAACTCGCCGATCATCTCGAGCCGCTCTTCGAAGCGCGCAAGGTTTCGCTGAAAATAATAGGCAATCACCGGCGCCATCGGAAATCCGTTTTCGGCATAGGCGATCGATGGCGCCAATATCCGATCCATACCCAGACGCCCAAAGCGGCTGTGCAGCTCAAACCAGCCATCGACGGCGCCTGGCACGCTGACCGGCAAATGGCCGAAGGGCGGGATCGATGTCTCATCGCCCAGCGCGTCGCGCAGATCGTCATAGCTCCGACCCATCGGACTGCGGCCGGATGCATTTAAGCCATAAAGCCGTTGCGTCTGCGGGTCCCAGACGATGGCGAAGAGATCACCGCCGATGCCGTTGCCGGTCGGCTCCATCAGCCCAAGGGCCGCATTGGCCGCTATCGCCGCATCGACTGCGCTGCCGCCGGCCTGCAGGATATCGATGGCGACCTGGCTCGCGAGTGGATGCGCGGTCGCGGCCATGCCGTTCTCCGCGTAGACCGGGCTGCGCGACCATGCCGCCCCAACCGGCCGGCCGCCCGCACCGATAGAATCGGTAGCTGCGACTTCCTCGGTCTGCGCCGGAGCCATCGCGGCTGGCGTGCAGAGCAAGGCCGCTATCACCGCGATGCGCGTAACTATCGATCTTACCATATTCCGTCCCCTGTTTGGCCGCCCCATCCGATCAACCGGGAATGTCGACAACGATCTTCCCGAAATGTTTCTGTGCCGCCTGATGCTCGAATGCATCGGCCAGACTGTCGAGCGGGAAGTGGCTGTCGATAACCGGCGTGATGCCGTTGGCGTCGATCGCCGCGATCATGTCGCGCTGGTCGGCCTGACTGCCCACGGTGATGCCGGTCATGACGAGATTCTTCTGGAAGAAAAGCGCGGTCGGAACTTCACCGGAAAGGCCCGTGAGCACCCCGATCAGTCCGATATGCCCGCCAGTACGGCAAGCATGGATAGATTGCGTCAGCGTACCCGGCCCGCCGATCTCGACGACGGAGTCGACGCCGCGGCCCGCCGTCCATTGTAGCGCGGCCTTACCCCAATCCTCTTCTTCCTTGTAATTGATGACATGATCGGCGCCGAGTTCGGTCAGCCGCTCCAACTTCTCGCCGGAAGAGGAGGTCGCGATCACCGTCGCGCCCGCCGCTTTCGCAAATTGCAGCGCGAAGATCGACACGCCACCCGATCCCTGAACAAGCACGATATCGCCCGGCTTGGTCTGGGCCGAAACGAACAGCGCACGCCATGCGGTGAGCGCCGCGCACGGCAAAGTTGCCGCCTCGGTAAAGCTGTAATCCTTCGGCGCTTTCGTGAAGGCATGCGCGGGCGCGGCGACATATTCGGCGGCGAAACCGTCGGCATGATCGCCCGGTACGCCGAAGCGCTTTTCATTTTCGCCCGGACCATCGACCCAGCCCGGAAAGAACACGGACACAGCATGGTCGCCTGCGCTCCATCCGGATACGCCCTCGCCCACAGCCACGACTTCGCCTGCCCCATCCGACATCAGGATGCGGCCATCGACCGTCGGAATGCCGCCCAGCGCGACGACATAGTCGTGATAGTTGAGGGAATTCGCCGCGACCTTGACGAGGATTTCGCCCGATCCAGCTTCGGGCTGATCGCGATCTGCAACGACAATATTGTCGAGACCGCCGGGCTTTGTGAGGGTCGCCGCTTTCATCTACGCGACATCCTTGAAGTTACCCGGCCGCTTCTCCATCCCGGCCATCACCGCCTCGATCTGGTTGGGCTTGCCGATCACGCCCGCCTGTTCGCGCGATTCTTCGAGCAGGATATCCGGCGCGTGCTGATCCCTCGACATGTTGAGCAGCCGCTTGTTCGCACGCACGGCATCGGGGCTCTTGCTGGCGATCTCCTGCGCAAGTTCCATCGCGTCGGCATGGGGATCGTCGGACAGTTTCGTCGCGAAGCCGTACTCCAGCGCCTCGGCACCGTCGAAGATCCGCGCCGTGTAGCACAGCTCACGCACCACATCGTCACGGGCCAGATTGCGAACGATCGGGATGCCCGCCATGTCGGGCACGAGACCCCATTTCATTTCCATAATCGCATGGCGCGTATCAGGCGCAGTGATCCGGATATCGGCGCCGCAAGCGATCTGGAACCCGCCGCCTAACGCCACACCGTGTACGGCCGCGATCACTGGCACCGGAAGCGTATGCCAGCCCCAGGCCACCTGCTGAAACTTGTTCGCATCGCCATAGGGGCGCGCCATCAAGCCATCCGATTTCGGTTCGTCGCCATCGTCATTGTCGGCGCTCTTTTGCGCCATCCCGGCAAAGCTCGCCATATCGAGACCCGCGCAAAAGGCTCGTCCCTCGCCCGAAAGCACTACCGCCCTCAGCCCGGATTCACCGTCAAGCCGGTCGATCGCGTCGATGATCCCATCGAACATTGCGGGATCGAGCGCGTTCATTTTGTCGGGCCGGTTCAGGCGCACATCGGCGATTCCGGTATCGTCAACGGCAATCGTTACGCGGTCGGTCATCAGCTTCTCCTTTGCATCAACTCTGGCACAGCATCGCGCAAGCGCGCAACCGGCGCTTGCGCTTTCCCGGCGCTACAGCGCAAAGAGAACGGATGAAGAGCGAAACGGATCGATTGATTGGACGATATCGGGAATGGCGGGAATCCCGCCTTGCCGTGGCAACGGTCATCCATACTTGGGGTTCCGCTCCCCGCCCGGCGGGCAGTCACATGCTGATACATGAGGATGGGCGCTTCGAAGGGTCGGTGTCGGGCGGATGTGTCGAAGGTGATGTGCTGCACGCTGCGGCCGACGTCATTGCCGATGATCGGTTTCAGAGACTCCGCTTCGGGATCGAAAACGAAACGGCATGGGAGGCAGGCCTGCCCTGTGGCGGCGAAATCGACATTCTGGTGCAACCGGTGGCGGCGAACGGCTTTCCGGAAACGGTATTCGATGCGATCGCCAACGCCCGCCGAGACGGGGAAGCGATCTCGACCGTGACAGATCTGGACACCGGGATTACGCGATTTTCTGAAGCGCAAGGCGACTCCGGTTGGATCAACCGCTATTCGCCACCGCGCCGCGTGTTGATCGTCGGCGCGGTTCAGATTGCTCAATCGCTCTCGCGGATCGCTGTGGAAATCGACATCGTTCCCGTCGTCATCGATCCGCGTGCTGTATTTCTGACCGCCGAGAGGTTTCCCGAAACCGAGCGTGACGACCGATGGCCGAACGAGGCGATCGCCGCGCATAGACCTGACAGCCGCACCGCGATCGTCGTGCTCAGCCACGATCCCAAGATAGACGATCCCGCTCTCGTCGCCGCGCTGAATTCGCCCGCGACTTACATCGCCGCCCTTGGTTCGAAAAAAAACCATGCGGCACGGTTGAAACGGCTTCACGCGCTGGGTGTCGACGAGGATGTCCTGACACGCATCGATGGACCGGCCGGGCTCGATATCGGCAGCGTCGGACCGGCGGAAATCGCGTTATCGATCGCCGCCGGGATGATAACGGCCTTCGCTCAGAGTTCACCCTGAACCGTTAGCGCATAGCCATTGGCTCCGGGTGAAAAGCCAGCCAGCGTCAGACGTTCGCGCACATTGTCATCGACCACCATGACCCGCAGTTCCGCCGCGTAAACGCCATCGGCATTGATACGGATATCGAGCTGTTCCATTCCGCTCTGACTGATCAGGGGCAGCAACAATGATCCCTCATCGCACTGGGCGTTCCCCATCATCGCATCGGGCAGCGCGACGCCGCCCATATCACCGGTCATCCGCGCACGGACCAGCCCCTCAGCGTCCGCACATAAGCCGTTGTCAAAATGAACGGTGACGTCCTCCAGTTCGAGCGCGGTCATCGGTAACGGGGCGAAGAGCATGGCGACCGGGAGCGCAGCCTGCATATCGTCCAACCCGAATTCGCTGCCGGAAACGTTCAGCGCGCCGCGAAAATCGCCCAGCGTGCCCGCTTCTGTGCCGCTGCGTGCCATCGCGACGCGAGCACGGCCTACCAATAAGGGAAGGACGCCCAGGCCCGCATCGACATTGCCGACCGCCGCATCGCCGAATTGCGCTTCCACGAGCCGACCGTTCCAGACACTGCCCAGGGCTTCGCGGGCTGCGATGCCCCGATCGTCGATACCGAGCCAATCCAGCCCAAGCCGCATCGGAATCAGCACCAACATTGCCAGCAGGAATATGCAGGTGAAGAACACCATCCGCCCCATGGGAAGCGCGATCCGCATTAGCTCTGTCCTCCTCGCCGAAACGTAACGTCGACCGATAGCGTCTCGTCGGCATTGGGCCGCGCGGTCAGTGCGTCAACATCGAGCCCGATCCGGGTTTCGACATCGGCGACCCAGGCAAAAAAAGTCTGTGGGCGCACCGCACCGATAACGACCCGCACTCCGTCGGTGCCGACGGGCTCGGTCTGTGCGGTATTGAAACCGACGCGAACGGCTTCGGCTTGCACGACATCGCTAATTCGACCGGACATAGACGGGGGCGGATTGGCAGCAGCGCTTTCTATCTCCGCCAGACGCGTTTCGACCCGGCCCAGTGCGAGCACAGCCGCATCATGCCGCGCCTTGGCCGATTCCCGAAGCAGGTCGATCGGGCGAACGATCAACAGCCATGTGAGGACGAGAATGGCGAGAGCACCGGCTATGCCGAACAGCCACCGCTCGCGCGCCGTTCGCGTGTTCCACCAATTGCCGAACCGATCCATCATGACGCCGTCACCGTAAATTCTCCGATCCGACGCCCACCCCCATCACGGACGGCGCCGGGCGTCACCATCAATCCGCTGGCGATCATCCGCTGCTGAAGCGCGGCGAGTTCGGGCTCGCCCGGCGCCGCGGCGATCAGCTGCAGAGTATTGTTCGTATCGTAAATCATCGCCTGAAGCTCGACCCCCGCCGTATCGCGCGCTGCGGCGAAAGCGGCGCTGGCCAGCTCGCCATAGCCGGGTCCGCCACCGAGCCCATACAGCCGATCTCGCAACTGGCCCTCTGGATCGACGACATCGATTGAACCTGGGATCGCATCACGCGCGCGCTCAACCGCCTGACGCTCCAACGCATCGGCTGCAAAGCTGTAGCGCGCGATCATCGTCAACTGGATCAGCAGGGTGACAAGCAGGATCGTCGCGGCGAGCAACGCCATGCGCTTTGCGTAACGCGCATCGATCTTCCAGCGGCGGCGCTTGGCAAAATCGCCTTGCCGCAAATTCAGCGGTACATCGGCAAGAACGTCGGCGATTTCGCGATCGAAATGCTCGACCGTCAGTGGTTCAATCGGCTCTTCCGCGATCAACATTGCGGCGAGCTCAGGCTCAGCCGCGAACGCCCGCGTCGGACCGCGCACGATATCCATGCCTGCCCGCCGGAATGTCCGCACGCCGCTTTTCGGCGGCGCGAGAAGCAAGGGCTCCGGGATCACGATATCGGGATCGAGGCCGAGTGCTGCAGCCTGCGCAAGCCAATCCGTCATCTGTATCCGCGTGACAAGCGCAAGCCAGCGTTCGTCGGCGCCGTCGGCCTGGCCCGTGGCGACGTGTAGACCGTCCAACGGCTCGGCCGACACTTCACCCGCCATGATCCGGCCCGCCGCCATGGCCTGCGCTGTAGAAAGCGCCGCCGGCATTTCGGCCCAGTGGAGCGCGACATCATTGCCGGGAACGACCAGTAGGACCACATCTGGATCATCGGCGTCAGGATCGGGTTGCGGCAAGCTGTCATAGCCGACATCGCGGACGATGCCGCCATCGTCGACGACCCGCATCCAGCCCGGCTCACCGCCCAGAAAGACGAGGAGAAACGCACGGTTCATTCGTCGTGGCCCCAACGCCGCGATACGACCCGCGCCGGTGCGGTGCTTGCGTCGATCAGCGCAGATTGCTGCATATCGACATCGCCGAGCCGAACATCGAGTTCGAGGCGGAAATAGCGGGAACGGATTTGCGGCTGCCCAATCACTTCGCCCATCGGCTCCTGATTGGCGAGCACCGGCTGGTTCCAGAAATCAGCGATCGAATTCCATCCGGTTTCGGGGCGCGCCGCGATCGCTTGGCTGGCACCATTGGCATCGAGACGGTTAGGCAAGAGCATGGCGATAAGCGGAGCCTGTTCCGGAAGCAGGGTGTTGACATTGATCGGCGACAATTCGGTGGTCGGCAGCGCGCAGAGCCAAGGACGCATCCGCTCATAATAAGCCGGGGTGACGCCCGCAACCGCGCGCAGCTCACTGACTTCGGCGAGCAAGGTGTTACCCGTACGATAAGGTTGATCGGCCTGACTGTAGCTACGGTCCTCATTACCCTGGCGCGCGGGTATGGAATCAGCATCGATCCAGTCGGCCAGTGACCAGGCGATGCGCTCCGCGTCGCCGCGCGGGATCTGCAGCGCCGTCATCAAGCCGGCGAATTGGACCACGCCGATCTGGTCCGTGGTCAGTGCCGCTGGGTCTTCGCCGCGCGCTACGCTGTTGAGATTGAAACAATTGCCGCCATCCCAGATACGCGCCAGCGCTACTCCGCCGCCGGGCAAGGGTAGCGCAGTTTCTTCACCCAGCCACCCGCCGGTCAGTGTCGTCTTGCCTTGGTCGCGGGCAAGCAAATCGTTGATCCGGAGCACTGCCAGCGACTCCGCGCCCGTCGCAAAGGCCCGCGATTGATCGAGTGCCGAGATATTTCCGGCAAGGCGCGTCGCGAGCTGCAAGCGTTCGAGAGATACCGCCGCCAATGCCGCCATAATCGCAACGAGCAGCAACACAGCGAGCAGAGCCGCGCCTTCTTCGGAAGATTTACCCGGCTTCATGCGGCAACGCCCGTCTGAAACAATTGTCGCACGGGGCCCAGTCCCTCGATCTCAACGATCAGCTCGACGGCATCGGGCAATTCCGTAGCCAATGTGGGATCCCATCGATCACGCCATTCGCCCTCGCTTCGATAACGCAGGGTGACATTCTCTATCCCTGATACGAGGCGGGCAGCAGGCAAGGGCTCGGCTCCGTCAACATGCGGATAGGCACGCCGCTCGAGCACATCATCGACGAGCCGATAATCGACCTTCTGGAGCGACGATCGCGCCTCGCCATCATAATTGCTCCAACCGCGCCGGACAAAGCTGATCAGAAGATCGCCATCGGCCCCGCCACCGCCGAAAAAGGCGTTCTGACGCGCACCCGCCAAATCGCGAGCGGGACGGGGTGCAATTTGGCCGAGATCGTTGGTCAGCGCTGCATTCATCCGTCGAATCGAGCTCATATCGGCCAGCGCTTCTCGCGAGGCCGTCTGTGAATCGACACTAAAGCTCAGCAATGCAACGCCGGCCGCCGAGAGGATCCCGAAGATGAACAGCGCGACCATCAGCTCGACCAGCGTAAAGCCCGCCTGAGAGATTCTTCCGCCGATCATTGGGCTGCGAACCGGAAAACTGTGAGATCGGCGGCACGGGCGCCGGTTTCGTCGATGACGGCAATCTCGATCTGAAGGATTCTCGCTTCGGGCGACGGGCTGGTTATCCGGGTCCAGCGCCAGTTTCGGCCGCCATTTACCGTTTCGCCAGTAGCGGTTCCGATCGATGGCGGTATGGGATCGGTAAGCGTTTCGACCGCGACGTTGCGCGCGACGATCTGGCCAAACGTATGATCCGCGATCCGGCTCGTATTGGTCACGGTAACGGTTTCGAGATTCAACAGGGCCAACGCCGCGATACTGAACACCGCGAGC
Source organism: Pseudomonadota bacterium (assembly GCA_039180285.1). Taxonomy (GTDB): domain Bacteria; phylum Pseudomonadota; class Alphaproteobacteria; order Sphingomonadales; family Sphingomonadaceae; genus Parasphingopyxis. The sequence continues at coordinate 46,599 of JBCDDN010000012.1, forward strand.
GCCACCAGCATTTCGAGCAGGGTGAAGCCCCTTTCGTTCAAGGCACGTCTAGCCATTGACATTGATCGTACCGTCCGCACCGATAGCGATGCTGAGGCTATTCTCGCCGCGCGCAAGGGTCACGTCGAGCGGTCCGTTCAAACCTGTGGCGTCGAATATGATCCGGGTCCGTTCGCCATCCTGCGGTGCGACCGTGACCGAAACCCCGTCCGCCCATTGCTGATCCTCGAACGGCGGCTGCGCAATCGGCGTCCATGCCTCGCCGTCATAGCGTTCGAAGCCATAGCCCGCCGGGGACACCCAGAGCGCGACGTCCTGCATTTCCACAATCGCTGTCTCCTGCGCAGCATGTGCGCGCGCTGCAAAGGCCTCGCCCTCGTCGATCAGCGTGCCGCGCGGATCGGGCATCACGAAGACGACTGCCGACGCCACGATGCCTAGGATGACGAGCACGACCATCAACTCGGTGAGAGTAAAGCCAGCTTCATGCGTGCCGCGTACATGTGCTCCTGCGGAGGCAGGAGCCCAAGGCCGATTGCGGCGTTGCTTACCGCCTTGGATTCCTGCCTCCGCAGGAATACAAAGCTGGCGTCCAGCGAAAACCCTACTCCCAGTTGCCGATATCTGCATTTTCCGCCTCGCCGCCCGGTTGGCCGTCGGCACCATGAGTGAAGATATCATAAGGGCCGCCGCTCTGCGCTCCCGGCATCGCATATTGATAGGGGTTGCCCCAAGGGTCGTTCGGCAAGCGGCGAATATAGCCACCGCTCCGATACCGTTGCGGCTGGGCGAGATCGCTGGGCGGCGTAAGCAGCGCCTGCAATCCCTGTTCACTTCGCGGATAGGTCATATTGTCGAGACGATACTGTTCGAGCGCGGATTCGAGCGTGCTGATATCCGCGCGAACCTTGGTCTGGTTCGCCTGATCTGCTGCCGGCAGGACGTTGATCACTACGACAGTCGCAAGCAGCCCGAGAATGACGAGCACAACCATAAGTTCAGTGAGCGTGAAACCCTCTTCATTGGAGCGTTTTTCAGCGAGATGGCGATGGAGCAAACGGATAAGCGGCATGACGAAGGCACCTTATGCGACGGCTAATGTGTTGAGTTGGAGGATCGGCAGCAAGATCGCCAGTACGATCAAGGTGACGATGACGCCCATCACAATGATGATCGCCGGTTCGAGCAGCGACAGCATTGCGGACGTGAAGGAATCGAACTCGCGTTCGAGATAGTCGGCCGCACGCTCCAGCATAATATCAAGCTGGCCCGATGCTTCACCGCTCGACGCCATATAGACGAGCAAAGGCGGAAAGATATCGGCCTTGCGCAGGGCTGCGGAGAGACTACCGCCCTGGCGTACAGCTTCGGCTACGTCCTCCGATGCCTGGCGTTGTGCCGAATTGCGCACAGTCTTCGCCGTCAGAGTCAGCCCTTCCAGTACCGGCAACCGGCTGCCGATCATAGTTGCGAGCGTTCTGGCCATGCGGGCGGCATGAAGATCGCGGGTCAGACGACCGATCAACGGGAGGCGCAACACGCGTCGATCGAAACGCAGCCGGAAATCGGGATTCTGCAACGCTCGCCACAGTCCGAAACCCGCCAGCCCCAGAAGGAGCAGCAAAGCCCACCACCAGTTAGCGAGAAAATTGGACAGGCCGATCACAATCCGGGTTAGAAGCGGCAATTCCTGTCCCACACTGTCGAACTGATCGACAACCTGAGGCACGACGAAAATCATCAGCGCGAAGACGACGGCGATCGCCACCACGGTCAACATGATCGGATAAGCCAGCGCCGTCAGCACCTTGCCGCGCACCTCGGCTTGGCGCTCTTGTAGATCGGCGAGCCGTGCGAGAATGCTCGGCAGCGCGCCCGACCCCTCGCCCGCGGCGATCATGGCGCGATACAATGGCGGAAAACTCTTCTTCTCCCGTTCCATCGCACGGGCCAGCCGTTGCCCCTCGACGACTCCGGAGTGGACGGACTGGAGGACCTCGCGCACACGCGGTTTTTCCGCCTGCAGCGCGATGGTCCGCAGCGCTTCTTCGAGCGGACTGACGTCGACGAGCGTCGATAACTGACGGGTAAAAAGCGTGAGTTCCTTTGAAGACAGGTTGGGGTTGAGGCTAATCGATCGGCTCAACAGTGGCGCGGTGTCATTGGCCGCTGCCTGAGCCGCTCGCCCTGCTCCCGGTGCGATTTGCACGACATAGAGCCGCCGCGCATCGAGCCGTGCGCGGGCCGCTTCGAGCGTCTCGCCATCGACTGTTCCGCGTTTTTCGCGGCCAGCCGTGTCGAGGGCAAGATAGTCGAAACTAGGCATCGATCGGCTCGGGCTCCTCAATCCGTGAAATCCGCACCGCTTCCTCGGCCGTCGTGACACCATCGCGAACCAGCGCCCGGGCCGCGGAGCCCAGATTGGGGGCATGGAGATAGGCATGGCGCGCGATCTGCGATTCATCGCCACCGGCATTGATCATGCGGCGGATATCGTCGTCGATGCGGATGATCTCGAACACGCCGATCCGCCCCTTATAGCCGGTATTGTTGCATTCTTCGCAGCCCCGCGCCTCGAAAATCGGCGTTCCGGCGTCGAAGCCGAGCAATGCGGCCACGGCGCTCGATGCCTGCACCTGCTCCCGGCAGTTCGGGCACAGCCGGCGCACCAGCCGTTGCGCGACCACGGCACGCAGAGTCGATGCGAGGAGAAAAGGCTCGATCCGCATATCGCGCATCCGCGTGATCGCGCCGACCGCGTCATTGGTATGGACGGTGGAGAGCACGAGATGGCCGGTTAATGACGCTTGTACCGCAATTTCCGCCGTCTCGCGATCGCGGATTTCACCGACCATCACGACATCGGGATCCTGGCGCAGGATCGCCCGTAGACCAGTGGCGAAGTCGAGTCCGACTTTGGGATTGACCTGGGTCTGCCCGACACCCTCGATCGCATATTCGACCGGATCCTCTACCGTCAGGATATTGCGCGAGCCATCGTTAAGCAGCCGAAGTCCGCCATAGAGTGTCGTCGTCTTACCCGATCCTGTCGGACCGGTGACGAGAATGATCCCATTCGGCTCGGCCATCGCCTGGCGGAACACCGTATCGACGCGCTCCGGCATGCCGAGTTCTTCGAGGCCGATACCGGCATTGTCCTTGTCGAGGATGCGCAACACGACGCGCTCCCCGGCGCTGCTTGGTAAAGTCGAGACGCGGACGTCGAGAAGTTTGCCGCCCAGGGTCAGCGAGATACGGCCATCTTGCGGGATACGCCGCTCTGCAATATCGAGCCGCGCCATCACCTTGATCCGGCTGACGATGGTCGAGGCCACATGAGGTGGCATCCGCAGAGTTTCCTGTAACACGCCGTCCATCCGCATCCGCACTACCAGTCCGCTATCATAGGGCTCGATATGGATATCCGAGACACCCTGTCGCGCCGCATCGGCGATGATTCCGTTGATAAGGCGGATGGCCGGTGCATCGTCCGCACTGTCGAGCAGATCTTCAGCGGTGGGAATGTCGCTGGCGAGCATGTCGAGATCGCCGATCCCGCTTGCCGCGTCGGCGGCCGCCTGCCCATCCACCGCATAACGCTCGGACAGGATCGTATCGAACTGCTCCGAAGGCACGAGCTCGACATCGAACGGCCGACTCAGAAACCGCCGCACTTCCAACAACGCGCGCGGATCCTCGCCCTCGCGCAGCGCTACCTTGAAGCGCGTATCGGTGTCTTCGCCCGTATCGAGCAGAACGACGCCGAATTTACGGGCAAAGCCATAGGGTATGTTGATCGCCAGACCGGGGAGCGGCGCGCTGTCGTCATTCGGACCGAGCGAAGCCGGCGGTTCACCCGACCTCTCCACGGGCTGAATTTCGTCACCGCGCCGGATGCTGATCATGGCTGGGGTTCCTCGACCTCGGGAACATCGACCGGCCGAACCGTCGAACTGCTCGTGCTGACTTCGGGAATGATGATGTCAGGATCGACCGGCGCCGGATTAAGCGGTGGACGGCCGGGCGGCGTCACACCGAGATATTGCCGGACTAACGTATCGATTCCGGGCTCGCGCTCGGGATCGGCCATGAACTGGCGCGCCCGGATATAGCCATAGCGCCGTTCCATCACGGCCCGACGGTCCTCTGCGCTGCTAAGAATCGTGGGCCTGATGAACACCATGAGATTGGTCTTGGTCCGGGTCCGTCCACGCGAACGGAACAGTTCGCCGATGATCGGAATATCGCCAAGTATCGGGATACGCTGGATCGTACGGCGCTCATTATCATCCAACAAGCCGCCGAGCGCGATGATCTCGCCGTCATTTACGGTGACAGTCGTATCGATCTCACGCTTGTTGATGATCAATTCGTTGAAATCGTCGGACACCGGCCCCGCGACCGAGCTCACCTCTTGGCGAATGTCGAGCCGGATCGCACCGCCGGCGTTGATCTGCGGTCGGACTTCGAGCTCGATACCGACATTTTCGCGCTGAATCGTACGGAAGGCATTGTCGAAATTGTTCGACAGCGCCTCGCCTGTAGAAACAGGAATCTCCTGCCCGACTAAAATGCTGGCTTCCTGATTGTCGAGTGTCGTTATCGATGGCGTCGACAATACGTTGGAATCCGTATCTTCCTGTACGGCGTTGAGGATTGCGCCGAATATTAGATCCGAACCCAGTTCCGTCGCGAAGCCGAGAAAACCGCCGCGCGCGCCCAAGATCGAGCGTGCTGCATTCTCACGAAGCAAATCGCTGACCGCACTGTTCTCGCTCGTCGTAACAACATCGCCATTGATGACGGTTGTCGTCTGATCGAGCTCATCGGCGAGCAACCCGCCAGCGATATCGAGAATACGCGGCTGGACGTTGGAGTAGTTCGTAACCGCAAAAGGCGCATCCTCGCCACCGAAAAGGAACTGCACGCCGAGTTCACGTGCCGCGGCATCGGAGATCTCGACGATAATCGCCTCGACGAGCACCTGATCCCGACGAGTATCGAGTTGGCGGACAAGTTCGCCCAACGTCCGCTGCATCTCAGGCGGGGCCGAAATAATGATCGCATTGGCGCCTTCGTAACCGGTGACGATAACCCGCTGACCCGGACGACCGCCTACGGCTTCCGCCGAACCGGTTCCACCGCCCGAACCGCCCCCGCCGGCGTTCGGTGCACTGCCGCCGCTCGACGTCGCGGCGGACACGGCACCGACCTGGCCCGTTACTCGTTCGAGTACCGGAAGGATTTGCCCCGCATCGGCGAATTCGAGGAAGATAACGCGGATTTCCGTGCCGCTAGCCGCGCGGGCATCGAGTTCGCGGGCCAACGCCGCCATCCGCGCCACGGTGACCGGGTCGCCGCGCAGGACCAGCGAGTTGGAGCTGTCGACTGGGACAATCGAGGCCGGCGACGGCCCCTCGCCGCCCGAGACCAGGCCCTGCAAGGACGCTGCGATCTCACGCGCGCCGGCATTGTTGAGCGCGACAATCTCGCTCGCACTCGAATCGACGTCGACGCGCCGGATCAGCTGGCGCATCCGGCGGACATTGTCAGCGAAATCGGCAATGACGAGCGAGTTTCCGGCGGTGTTGGCGGTGATCGAGCCCTCTTGGCTGATCAGCGGGCGAAGCGTCTCGACGGCCGAAGACGCGGGAATATTGTTGAGCCGGAAAATCTCGGTGACAAACGCGTTGTTACCGGCCCGGCTCGTACCCACAGCACCCGGTTGCCCGGCGGCGCTCGCGGTCGACTGGATGCGCAGCGCACCTCCGGCGGTCGGCACCGCGACCAGCCCGTTGGCCCGCAGGGTCGAGAGGAAGACCTCGAAATATTCGGACTGGGAGAGTGGGCGGTCGGTGACCACGGTCACCGTACCACTCACCGACGGATCGATTACGAACGTGCGACCGGTGACGCGTGAGGCGTCCTGGATGAACGCGCGCACATCGGCATTGCGCAAATTGAGCACATGCTGCGCACTGAGCGGCGCGAGCGGCGTTGCGAGCATCGCGGCAATGGCGAGAATTGCTGTTGTTTTCTTCATTCACTTACCCTTGCGCGAAACGATACGGTCTCGCCGTCTCGCTCCACTTGTACGAAACCGTCTCCGGTTCCGAGATTGTTGGCGAAACGAGCCGCCTGCCCCATTTCCTGTATTCGCTCGCCGTTGATCGAGACGATGATATCGCCCGGCTCGAAACCGGCAGCCGTCAACGCGGAAGAGTCTTCGCCGCTGGGCTGCAGGACGATACCTGTCAGCCGATTACCCTCTCGTCGTGGCGAGATTTGGGTGCCGGCGGCCAACTCCACCGGTGTAATCGTTTCGCCGGACGAGCGGCGACGAGACGCCGGTTCAGGAGCACTGGGAGTTCGGCGCGCTGCATTGGCCGACGACTGCCGTGCAGGCGGCGGCGATGCGCTACCGGACTGATCCAGGAATATCTGTTCGTTCGATCCGTTGCGCGCAATCGTAACAAAATCGAAATCGACGGCTTGGAGCGTCACCCCCGGCATAATCTCGTCGCCGACCGAGAAACTGTCCTGTTCGCCATTGGGCAGCGCGATGATCGCCGAACCGCGCCCGCTGGCCTGATCCTGCCGCACGCCGAACAATCGGACATCGAGATCGGTCACGACGACCCGAGCATTGCCTTCCAGCCGGAAAAAGGGATCGAAGGTTTCGAACAGGGCCATGTCGGGCGCCGCAAGCGTCGGTACGCCGGCATTGCTGCGCCAATCTCCGATCGGGCCGACCGGCGTTGCGATTGCCCAGACGAGCCGCGCACACTGCACTGCGAGTATGGAAATCAGGACGATTTCCAACAGTGTAAACCAGCTTGTTCGCGGCAACCGTCTCAACAGGCGCTGAGCACGGGTATCGAGCGATAGGCGCATGAATAAATCCCCGAAACACGCCCGCTAGGCGCTGAGTGTTACACCGCGATGACGGCTTTTATGACATTTCAATGACGTCCGCGAATCACAAGCCGCGAAAAAGCACCGACAGAGCGTCACGCGCCAGCCAAAGCGGCCAGGCCGCAACAGCCAGAAATGCGCCGAAAGGCAGTCGATCCGTTGCCGCGACGGTTCGCCCGCGCAGGCGCGCGACGAAGACGGCGATCAGCCCGGCCGTGCTTGCGACGAAAAGAGTGAAAGGCAGCATTTGCCAGCCCAACCAGGCGCCGATCGCGGCAAGCAGTTTCGAGTCGCCACCGCCCAATCCGGCACGACCCCGCAGAGCGCGATAAGCAACATTGATCGACATCAGCAGCAGGAAGCCGACAATCGCACCGAACGCCGAATCCAGAGGGTTCGGCACGCCCCAGAACCAAGCGCCACCCATGCCAAGCAGAACGAGCGGAAGCGTGATCCGATCCGGCAGCCAAAAATGCCGGATATCCAATATGGCGAGCAACAGCAGCGCCCAGCCGAAAACCGCGCCGACCAACCCGTGCAATCCGGGATGTACGGCGATCGACAGTCCACCGATCAGCGCGGCGATCAGTTCGGTCAACGGATGTATTGGATCGATCCCGGCACCGCAGCCGTCGCATCGTCCGCGGCGCATCGCATAGCTGATCAATGGGACAAGCTGCGTCCAACCGAGCGTTCGGCCGCAATTGTCGCAGCGCGATCGTCCGCGCGATGCCGTTTCGCCTGCCGGCCAGCGCAGGGCCAGTGTCGCGAGATAACTGCCGATAATGGCGCCCAACACAGCACCACCGCCCAAACGCCAAATAAGTGGCAAGGCGGCGATATACTCGGAGATTTCGGTCACATCGATGGTCGCAAAGGCGCCGTCCGATTGCCGGACGATCGATTAATCGTCGACACGCTCGTCATCCTCGATGCCGTAAAGATGTGCGGTTTCGACGAATCCCATCCGTCCGCGCACATCGAATTCGCACCAGCCACGGCGGCAGCTGCGGATCCGGCCGACTACGCCCGGCTCAGCCCGATAGCGAATCCGGGAACCTGATCGCGGCGCTTCGCGCATCGGGCGGATGTCCCCGACGACCATCGCCGTTCGCTCGGCGCTGAGCAGGTTGACGAGCATCCAGCCCTGCGCGCCGTCCGGATCCTCGATCTTGCGCCAATTCTCATAGATTTCCACCACGCGCACCGGCAGACCGGCGCGCTGATACAGCCAGTTGATCGGAAAGTTACGGCCCGGCCCGGTGCGCATTCTCGCCTGCCCGGCCGAGATCGATGCCCAATACGGCGTCTCGCGCACCTGCGCCGTTGCCGCCTCGGGCATCGCCAAAGCCATGACACCGATCATCAGACTGCATATCCGCAAAACATCGCGCATTATCGATCACCGCCCCAATTTGATCATTCGCACTTGTCTCTAAGCAAAGCGGGCGCACCCCTTCAACCCGCGATCCGCTTGACGCGATGGAGCGCAGGCTGCAATTCACGGCGCGATGCCGCAAATCGAACGCCCCAAAACCGTCGTTACACGCAAACTTCCCGCTCAGGTCGAAGCCCGAATGGCCGAGCTGTTCGACGTCGAGTTCAACGCCGACGACGTCCCGATGTCGACGGACGCGCTCACGGATGCCGTGGCACGCGCCGAAGTGTTCGTGCCGACCGTTACCGACGATATCACCGCGGATATTCTTGCCAATGCCGGGCCGCAATTGAAGCTGATCGCCAATTTCGGGGTCGGCGTCGATCATATCGATCTGGCCGCTGCGCGGAAGCGCGATATCATCATCACGAACACCCCGGGCGTATTGACCGAGGACACGGCCGATATGGTGATGGCGTTGATCATCTCAGTTCCGCGCCGGTTAGCCGAGGGCGAAAAACTCGTGCGTGCCGGCGGATGGCAAGGCTGGGGACCGACCGGCATGCTCGGCCATCGGGTGAACGGGAAGCGGCTCGGGATTATCGGGATGGGCCGGATCGGCCAGGCCGTGGCGCGCCGTGCCCGCGGTTTCGGGATACGTATCGACTATCACAATCGCCGCCGGCTCCCGGAAGCCGTCGAACAGACGCTCGAGGCAAACTGGCGCGACAATCTTGACGACATGCTCGCCGATATCGACATTCTCTCGATCAACTGCCCTTACACGCCGGATACGCATCATCTGCTGGATGAGCGGCGACTCAGCCTGCTTGGCGGCGATGTCTATGTGATCAATGCAGCGCGCGGGGAGATTATCGATGAAGGCGCGCTGACCGATGCGCTCGAAAAGGGCGCGATCGCTGGCGCGGGGCTCGATGTGTACGAGAACGAACCGCATATCGGCGAACGGCTGCTGGCGCTCGATAATGTGGTGCTGCTGCCACATCTCGGATCGGCGACGTTCGAGGGGCGTGAGGCCATGGGCGACAAGGTCATCGCCAATATCCGCATCTGGGCGGACGGCCATCGACCGCCGGATCAGGTTCTCGAAGGCTGGGCCTGACCGGCGCAAGCCCATCCGGCACATACTCAATGGGGGAGCAACAATGCACAGGATCTTGAAGCGCGCAATGGCGGCCGTAACGACCATGGCAGCTGCCAGCCCTCTGGCGGCCCAGCCGGGTTTCCCGCCCGCACCGGTCGTCGTCAATTCGGGCGATACGGCATGGATATTGACCGCCAGTGCACTCGTCCTGCTGATGACCCTCCCCGGCCTTGTTCTCTTCTATGGCGGGCTCGTGCGGACCAAGAACTTCCTGTCGGTGGTGATGCAGTGTTTCGGCATCTGTTGCGTGACGTCACTCATCTGGGTCGTAATCGGCTACAGCTTGGTGTTCGGCGATGGCGGCCCATTTATCGGTGGAACGGAACTAGTAATGCTCGGCGGCCTCGGCGAAGTTTTCCCAGGTTCGACAATCCCGGAATCAAGTTTCGTCCTTTTCCAGATGACCTTCGCGATCATCACGCCAGCGCTGATGGTCGGTGCCTGGGTCGAGCGCGCACGATTCGGCTGGGTCATGGTCTTTACGGCACTCTGGCTGCTGCTCGTATACGTTCCAGTTGCACGTTGGATATGGGGCGGCGGCTGGCTCGCGGAGCTCGGAGCGCTCGATTTCGCCGGTGGCATAGTCGTCCATACGACGGCCGGCATATCAGCACTGATGATCGCTCTGTTGCTGGGGCGGCGCGACGGTTTTCCGAAGAAGCTCATTCCGCCGCATGGTGCCGCATTGACCATGACCGGCGCCGCGCTGCTCTGGGTTGGCTGGTTCGGTTTCAATGGTGGATCGGGGCTCGTCGCCAACTTCGCTGCCGGCTCGGCGATCATCAACACCCATATCGCGGCAAGCACGGCTGCGCTCACATGGGCTGCGATCGAAAAGATCCGCTTCGGTAAATCGACGGGGATCGGGGTCGCAACCGGCGTGATCGCCGGCCTAGCAACGATAACCCCCGCAGCCAATCTGGTCGGACCGGGCGGCGCGATACTGCTGGGGCTATTGGCCGGCATCGTCTGCTTCGGCGCGGTCGGGCTAATCAAGCGGCGCTTCGCCATCGACGATTCGCTCGACGTGTTCGCCGTTCATGGCGTCGGCGGGATGCTCGGCGCCGCAATGCTCGCGGTGCTGATGGCGGAGGGCCTTGGTGGCGCCGGCTATCCCGTCGGGGTCACGATGACGAGCCAGCTCGTCAGCCAGCTCACGGCGATCGGCGTGGTCGCCTTGTGGTCGGCTGTCGCGACTGCCGGACTTGCCTGGATCACTAGCATCGTCTTCCCGATGCGGGCCACGAAAGAACAGGAGCAGGAAGGGCTCGACCTTTCCCAACACGGCGAAAAGGCTTGGGACTGGGAATAAGCCTTAGCCGGTGAAGAATGCCCTCCAGGAAACGAACGCCAACACCGGCAGGCCAACGATATCGACGAGCGCTATCGTGCGTAATGATGCCGGTTGGCCGGCCGACCAATAGATGGCGAGAAAGCTGAGCATCGACAGCCCGACCGCAATGCCCGCGAGCCGGCGCACATTCGGGTCTACGGCGGCCCAAAGACAGACCAGCAAAACGACTCCAAACAGTGCGGCGCGATGATGAAGCAGTGGAAAAACCGGTGACTCCGCGGGAACGCCGTACAACCGTGCGATCATCGACGGCACGACAGCGGCGATAGCGGGCATAAGATGCACGAGCGCCAACAGGATCCAGGCTATCCGCTCGGGCATGATCGCACTCCCCCGTGTTCACCAAGGAGAGCTGCCGCGTTTCGCTGGTGCGGGCAATTACTCCGAAGGTAAGCGCCTCCGGATCAGTCTCCGGTTTGAATGCGTTCGACCAATTGTTTCACTGTCGGTACGAATCCGTTCGAATAAAAAGGGTCCGTCTTGAAGTTGAACGCGTTATGCCCCGCGAACATCAGGTTGTGGTCCATCGGCCCGCCATGGACGATGTCCTGCAAGGTTTTTTGGATGCAGAAAGAACGCGGGTCGGCGAGCCGGCCGGTCGTGTAATTATCCTTGTCTTTCCAGGACGAAAATTGGCATTGGCTGAGACAGCCCATGCAATCGGCCTGATCTTTGCGGATCAGCGCCGCTTCCTCCGCCGTAACGAATACCAGCGTATTGTCCGGCGTCTTTAGCGCCATCGCAAAGCCCAGCGCATCCCATTCGCGGGCACGCAGCAGATCACCGCGCGTCACCCAGAAATTCTTGCCCTTCACACCGACATCGAGCTGATATTGATGATCCCCCGCCGCCTCGAGCGAAAAGGCGATCTGTCGCTCAGATCGCGCCTCAAGATTGCGCAGGAACTCGTTGCGAACGGCAGAAGAATAAAATCCGGTGGGCGAGAATTTATGGAGAAGGATATCGCCCTCTTCCAAGGTGGTAAGCGTATCTTTCCATGCCTGTGGGATCGGACTTTCCTGCGTCAATAGCGGACGGGTGCCATATTGAAAGGCGATCTGGCCGAGCTCGGGATTTTCAATCCAGTGATCCCAGTCGCGCAGATACCATACTCCGCCCGCCATCACGATCGGCAGATCGTCCGAAATCCCTTCCGCGCGCATCGTGTCGCGCAGAGCCTTGACGCGCGGATAGGGATCTTCGGGTTTCAGCGGATCTTCGGCATTGGACAGACCATTATGCCCGCCCGCCTTCCAAGGGTCTTCGTAAACCACTGCCCCGAGCCATTCGGCTGCCTTCGAATAGGCGCGCTTCCACAATGCCCGAAATGCACGCGCGGAGCTGATAATCGGCAGATAATGAACCTGATAAGATGCGGCGATCTCCGACAGCTTGTACGGCATGCCCGCACCGCAGGTTACTCCTGCGACAAGACCCTTGGTCTTTTCGAGCACGCCATGGAGCACATCCTGCGCGCCGCCCATCTCCCACAGCACGTTGATATTGATTGCGCCCTTGCCGCTGGCGATTTCGAATGCGCGCTTTACCTGCTCGACCGCGCCGTCGATCGCATATTGGATGAGCTCCTCATGGCGGTCGGCACGGCGCTTGCCATGATAGACTTGCGGGATAACGCGGCCCTCGGCGTCATAGTTATCAGCATTGACCGCCGATACGGTGCCAATGCCGCCTGTCGCCGCCCAGGCGCCCGAACTCATATGATTGGTGGCGGCAACACCCTTTCCGCCCTCGATCAGCGGCAATACATCGCGCCCGCCATAGTTGATGGCATCTAGACCCTTGAACATATTCACTCCGACCCCGGTTCAGTCCGGCATATAGGCGTTTTTCCAAACGGATGCGACCTCTTTACTCACGGACGAGCAGCTCCGGCCGACCGACCGCATCTCCATACAGCGCCGCATAAGCTGCGATCATCTGATTTTCGTCATATTCCGCTATCGCCTTTGCGCGGTTTGCCGATCCGATAATCGACCGCATTTTCCCGTCTTTCTCCAACATTTCCAAAGCTTGCACGATGGCGGCATCGTCATGCGCGAGCAGCGATCGATTGGACTTCGAAACCATGGTCGCCACATCCCCGACATCGGTCGATACGATAGGCAAACCCGCCGCCATTGCCTCGACGACGGATATCGGAAATTGCTCGCTGCGCGACGACAGTGCAAAAATATCGAAATGGCCAACATAGCGCCATGGCCGGTCGAGAAAGCCGGCGAGCAACACCCGATCCACGACACCGCAACGCTCGGCCTCTGCGGCAATCGCAGACCGTTCGGGACCCTCACCGGCGATCACGAGCCGGACATGATCGGGCAATTGTGCGATCGCGCGAACCAGGCGCGGTAGATCCTTGACCTCGCGCAAACCGGCGATGGTTCCGATCACGACATCGCCCGGTCCCCTTTTAAAACCGGGTATGCCATCAGGCACGGGTGGTTCGGAATAACGCTCGACCGGAATGCCGTTGGCGATCTGTTGTACGCGTGATTCGGGTTGTTTCCAGACGCGCCGCGCAATAGCCCGCAGCTGATTCGAGGGCACGACAAGTCGGTATAGAGTCGGAAAGCCGGCGCGGCGATACAGGTTGCGTTTTGTCTTCAATCCGTCGGCTTCGTCGGCATTGAACCCGTCTTCATGATGGACGATCGGCGGCAATCCCGAACCGAACACTCTGTGCGTCATTACGCCGTCCATCGCGCCCCAATTATAGCTGAGCACCAGATCGAACCGCCGCATGTAGCGCGCCAACGCGCGATAACGACGGATTCCGGGCTTGCCATGGAGCGGCGGAGCGTCTGTCGGAAAATCTACCGCAATCGCCGCGTCAATAGCGTCCCGCGCGCTCAGCGCCTCCGGCATGGCGCTCAGGATCGTATGGCGCGCGCAATCGCCAAACGCGTTCATCAGGCGTACCGCCCGTGCTTCCTTCCCGCCGAGCGAGAATGTCGAATGGAGATGGAGGATATGAATAGGCGCGCTCACGCGACCACGCGCTCCAACAAACGGTCGATCGCGACTTCGGCCTCCGGCTCATCAAGGACCGGCGCATGACCGACATCGGGAACGATGGCGACATCCATATCCGGTTTTCGGTGCTGCATCTCCTCCACCGTCTTGGCCGAGAGAATCTCCGAATGACCACCACGTACCAGCAATGTCGGTACGTCCTTCAGACCGGCAAAAGCCGTCCACATATCGAAACCCGCTTCCCCGCCAGGAACGCGAAACGGTTCGGCGATCCGCATGTCGTAATCATAACCGATCCGGCCTGACGGCTGGACCTTGCAGAGACGTTTTGCCATGGCCAACCAGTTGGCCAGCTCCCATTTCGGATAGACGTCGCCAAAACCCGTGTTCAGCGCGCGAGCGGCGTGAAGCCAGGTTGGGTAGTTGCCCCCTTTGCCCACATAACCGCGGATCCGCTCCACCCCCTCTTCCTCGATCACCGGACCAATGTCGTTGAGCAGCGCCCCGGCGAGCCGCTCGGGATGGGTCGCTGCCTGCAACATGGTCAGCAACCCGCCGAGCGACGTTCCAAAGGCAACATAGCGATCGATCTTCAGGCTCGTCAAAAATGCTTCGACATCCTGCACATAAGTGAGCGGCACATAGGTCATGGGATCGGACGCATAGGCACTTTCGCCGCGCCCGCGCATTTCGAGGCAATAGAGCCGCCAATCGCCGACCAGCCGATCGGCGACCGGCTCCCAATCGCGGGCGTTGCGAGTCAGACCGTGCAAACAGAGGATCGGAGGCCTGTCGCCGGGGCCGTCATAGGCGCGATAATGCAGCCTCAGTCCGTCATTCGACCACCAAACCCCATCGCTATAGTCCGCCACGCTTGCGTCCTCCCCTTCAAGCCCCCCATATCGGGCCATGACGATTTTGCCGCAAGCTTCAACTTTCCGACCGGAAACCACGATCCACGAGCTGGGTGAAGATTTCTTCGACGCAGTTAGAGCGGCCGATTTCCCCCGCCACATATTGCGCTTCCGCAACGATCGCTGGGCAGAGACGATCGGATTGGCCGAACTCAACGACACAGAATGGGTCGATCATTTCGGGCGTTTCAAGCCCCTGCAAGGCTCGCTCCAATCGCCGTTGGCGCTGCGTTATCACGGGCACCAGTTCCGCAGCTACAATCCGGATATCGGCGATGGGCGCGGATTTCTCTTCGCCCAGATGCACGATCACACCAACCGCCTGATGGATCTCGGCACGAAGGGATCCGGCCAGACACCCTATAGCCGCTTCGGCGACGGACGGCTGACTTTGAAAGGCGGCGTCCGGGAGATCATGGCAACGGAGATGCTGGAGGCGCTGGGTGTGGAAACATCGAAAACCTTCTCGCTCATCGAAACCGGCGAAGCGCTGGAGCGCAACGACGAACCCTCCCCCACCCGCTCGTCGGTCATGGTGCGTCTTAGCCACGGCCATATCCGCATCGGCACGTTCCAGCGGCTCGCCACACTGCGTCAACCGGAGAATATGGAAAAACTGATCGCCTATTGCCTGCGCCACTATTTCGGCGAGGGGGCCGGAGAGGATGGTGCGGAACGCCTGCTGAGCCACGTCGTCGCCGGAGGCGCAAAGCTCGCTGCGTCCTATATGGCTGCCGGTTTCGTTCATGGTGTGCTCAACAGCGACAATATCGCGATCACGGCCGAAAGTTTCGACTACGGCCCGTGGCGCTTTACGCCCAGATGGGATCCCGGCTTTACCGCCGCCTATTTCGATCAGACCGGCCTTTACGCCTTTGCCCGTCAGGCCGAAGCAATCCATTGGGACATTGCGCAGCTTGCGGTATCGCTCAGGCTGATCCGGGACGAAGTGGATCCGTTGATCGCTCTGATCGAGGGTTTCGGACCACTTTATCAGGACGCTTATGTCGAGAAGATGTTGAGCCGGCTCGGTGTGGAATCGCGAAGCCGCAAAGAGGATATCGCGCTTCTCACCGCAGTCGAGAAGGCGCTACGGGAATCGGACATAATGATCGATCGCTTTTTCTTCGATTGGCGGGGCGGTCGACGGCGCGGCTCCTCACCGGCCGACCCGATCTATGAAAGCGAACGTTTCGAGCCCGTGATTTCGGCGATGAACGCCTATGCGGCGCGACCGCCCGTCCATGTCTATTGGGCCGATGCAGACCCCTGTTCAATGCATATCCAAGAAGTAGAAGCGATCTGGTCGCGGATTGACGAAGCCGACGACTGGGACCCGCTCCATGCCAAAATCGCCGCCATTCGGCGCATGGGCGAGGCGCATTGCGAATGAAACGGGACCGCTAGCCGGGTTGAACATTCTGCAGCGTTAGCGGTTGAAGCCCAATTGCCAAAACCTTCCAGCGCCCCGCATTCCATTGATAGTGAATGTCGAACTGAATGGCGACCGGCCGTAATCCGAACACGCCCTGAAGCCGGAGTATATCGGGCGCAACCATGAGTGGAGGCTGGCTGAATTCCGGTGCCAATAGCAATGTGGTCGAAAGGTCGATCTGCTGCTCGCGCAGATAGCGAAAGGTTTCGGCGAGTTGTGCCGCGCTATTCTGCACCTGGAAATTGGTCGCGCCCGTGTCCCGCAAAACCGAATAATTGCCCGATATATTGGCATCGTGAATCGACACCATAGTGCCCCATAGAAGCCGTGAAATCGTAAGCCTGTCAGGCGTTGGAAGACTTGGATTTGCCGTCGTACGGGGGTCCTGGGCCTGAACCGGTACGGCCATCGCAACCGCACAGAGCAGAATCAGAATATGCTTTGTCATCTCTCAAACCTTCGGGGCAGCCTTTTGCGGGGCGCAGCATAGCGCCCGGGCAGCTCGATTCCAGCGAAATGGTCGAGCGGGCTTACCAGGCGATCTGGAACCCGCCGCGCGCGCCCACTTCGCCGGAGTCGAAGCCGACACCGACACCGGCGGAGATCCAAGCGTTCTCGGTAAGCCTTGCTGTAACCGCCGAAGCCGCCGCAGCTTGGTTCGAGAAATAACCGATACCGCTAGAGAGTGCGAAATTCGCATCGGCGGGCAATGACGGCGATTCGAGTGCCAACGCCATCGCGACACCTTCATTAGCGCGATCGATATCACGACGGTTCTGGTTGGTCAGTTCGAACAATGTCGTCGTCTGTCCCTGCAACGCGGCAATGCTCGTCGAGTTGGCAGCGATCGCCGCACTGTTCGTTGCAATGGCTGCACTGTTTACGCCGATCGCTGCCGTATTGGCGTCGATCTCGACTGAATGGTCGGCCAACGGCATCTGCGCGACCATGGCGGCAGTAGACTGACCCGAAGAGGCGGACTGACGGGTGGCTGCGGTTGTGCTACCACGTGAGGCGTTTGTGATCATCGCGCCATCTGACCCGGCTGAAGCCGTGGCAGGGGCCGTACTGACGGCAGCCATTCGAACGCCAGTGCTGCCGGCCGACGATGATGCCGAGACGCTCGTATCACCGGCGTTCGATTGCGACGCCGCAGTCGTTGCCGCTGGTGCTGTGCTGGGGATCGATGCAGTCGCCATCATGCTGCTTGCGGCCGAAGATGCGCCAGGTGCGGCCGAGACCGGTGAGCTGCTGCCGCCCTGCGGCGCTACCGAAAGCATTCCCTCGGAGTTGACCGTCACATCGTAGGTCTGTCCTGCCGGGACCATCGCGCCGAGGCCCGCCAATGTGTATGTCGCATTGGCGTTGCCGATCGCGATATTGTTCGTACCC
The DNA here is from genome assembly GCA_039180285.1 of Pseudomonadota bacterium. Classification (GTDB taxonomy): domain Bacteria; phylum Pseudomonadota; class Alphaproteobacteria; order Sphingomonadales; family Sphingomonadaceae; genus Parasphingopyxis. The sequence goes on from JBCDDN010000012.1 coordinate 64,143, forward strand.
GTCGCCGTGGCGCCGACACCGATGGCGACCGAGTTCTGGAACCCGGCACTTGTCGCACGGCCAAGAGCCAATGCGTTCACACCGGAAGCGTTGGCGCCCGTTCCCAAAGCCGTCGCGTTAAGTGCCGTCGCCCGGCTCAAACGGCCCACGGCGGTCGCGTTGGTATCCGTGGCCGCCGATGAGGCGCCGAGCGACGTGGCGCTCGGGCCAGTCGCATCAGCCAAAGTCCCGACCGCAGTAGAACTGGCGCCCGTGGCTTCCGCTCCGCGACCCAAAGCCATGGCTCCATCGTTGCTGGCCGTCGCACCACTGCCGAGTGCTGTCGAGTTGCGGCCCGTAGCCCGTGCGAAGCGACCCGTAGCAGTCGTATTGTCCTGCGTGGCCATCGCCAGCTGACCGACCGCGGTTCCGTTCACTCCGGTAGCGTCCGAGTCCGTTCCGACCGCAACGGTATTTACCGCCGTCGCATCCGCATCGTGGCCTAGCGCCGAAGAGTCCTCGGCAGAGGCGAGAGCGCTGAAGCCCACGGCCGTACTGTCTTGCCCGACCGCGTCGGCTGAATTACCCACAGCCGTGGCGCCGGACGCGGTGGCTTCGCTGGAGTTCCCCAGCGCCGTCGAGAAACCGCCAGTCGCCTGCGCGAAGGCGCCGACTGCAGTCGAAACACCACCAGTTGCATCCGCATTCGCGCCCAAGGCCACATCGCCCGCTAGTGCTGCAACCGCGTTACCACCAACCGCCAGCGAATTGACCTCGGTGGTCGATGCGTTGACGCCGATCGCCACCGAATTGCTTCCATCGGCATCGGCAGCCTGGCCAACCGCGACAGAACCTGTGGATTGAGCGCGCGCGCCTTGCCCAAGAGCGGTCGATTCAAGGGCGGTCGCAACTGAGTTTTCTCCCAGCGCCGTTGAGTCTGTCGCCGTGGCCTGAGCCTGCTGGCCGATAGCCGTTGAGTTTTCGCCGGTGGCATCCGTATCCGCGCCGATCGCCGTGGCCTCAGCCGCCGTACCGGTGTTGGAAGTGGCACCGCATTCCAGCGTGTTGACCCCTGTACCATTGACGCAGCCTGCACCCGCGCCGAGCGGCGTATCGATCGGCCCGCCAAGCAGCGATGCGAGGCTGCCGCCGCTGAGCGCCGTCGTGCCCAAGTTGCCGCTCGCGTCCGTCGTGACAAGCCGCAGCGTGCCCGATTGCTGCGCGTTCGAGGCTGCGCTCGGCAGACCCGGCGCCGTCAATGTCTGCGACACCGTGCCGAAGATGATCTGGTTCGTCCGCGTCGACGTCGCACCCACACCGATCGCCGTCGAGTTCTGGAACGGCGCGCTCGCCGCACGGCCCAGAGCCAAAGCATTGACGCCGTCAGCCCGCGTGCCCGTACCCAGCGCTACCGAGTTCAAAGCCGTCGCACGGCTCAGCCGGCCCAGCGCGATGCTGTTCTCCGCCACCGCAGCAGACTGCATGCCCAGTGATACCGCGCTCGTGCCCGAAGCCGTCGCCAGCGTGCCGACCGCCGTCGAGGCGATACCC
>JBCDDN010000013.1:0-62718 GCA_039180285.1 Pseudomonadota bacterium
CGGGTCGCCGCAGCGATCGCCGAGCGCGACGACTCCAATAACTCCATACTCAACGATTCGGACGGGCCGCTCTGGTATCGGGGCTATTTTCTGCGTGACGAGCGCGGCGAGATTGCGCTCATTCCACCGGAAGATGTGGAGCCGGAAATCGATATGGTGCTGGCCGCCCATGACGTATCGCGTATCGTAGTCGGTCACACGCCATCATTGGGCGGGATCAGGATGTTGCTGGACGGGCGGTTGATCGGGATCGATACCGGGATCTCGGCCTATTATGGCGGCCCGCGAACCTATCTCGAAATCGTCGGCGATACCGTTACGCCGCATATCGTGGGGGAAGAGGGGGAGAGTCCGTAATGCCTGTAATGAGATTCCTATGCTGCGTCCTCGCACTTGCTGTGATTTTCATTGTTCGACCGGCCTTCGCACAGCAGGCCGAATCGACACCGCTCTTCGCGTCGGACGAGATCATCCAGCTCTCGATCCGCGGCGATCTGCGGCGTATCACGCGCTCCGACGACGGCGCACCCGCCACGCTCACGCTGTACGGTCAGGCGCCCGAAACGCATCAGATTCAGCTATCGCCGCGCGGCGTGTCGCGGCGCCGAAACGGTATATGCACCTTTCCGCCGCTGCGCATCGAGCTGCCATCCCGGCCGGAATCAGGTCTGTTTCAGGGGCAGCGCCGGCTCAAGCTCGTCACCCATTGCCAGCGGCGCAGCGCGCATCAGCAATATGTGCTGCTCGAATACACCGCGTATCGCTTGTACAACGCGATGACGCCGCGCAGCTTCGGTGTCCGGCTGGCGCAGGTCGACTATTATCGCAGCGACGCACAGACGCCGAGCTTCTCGCGCGTGGGCTTCCTGATCGAGGATGTCGACGATGTCGCGGAACGCAATGGCATGGTCGAAGTCGAGACTCCGGGTTTCCACTCTTCGCGGTTGAACCGGGAGGACATGGCGCGCGTTGCGGTCTTTCAGTATATGGTCGGCAATCTCGACTGGGCGGCTCAGGATGGTCCGCCCGGGGAGGATTGCTGCCACAATACGCGACCTATCGGCGCGACCGAGGCGGCAACGAGCAACCTCACCCCGCTACCGTATGATTTCGATCAGACGGGGCTGGTTTCCGCGCCCTATGCGGCGGCGCCTGCACAACTCCGCGTTTCCAGTGTTCGCACGCGGGTGTTTCGCGGTTTCTGTTGGCACAACGAGCAGACGCGCGCTGCCGCAGCCGAATTCCTCGCCGCGCGCCCTCGGCTGGAGGCAACGTTGGCATCGATCCCGCAACTGTCCGATCGCAGACGAGCCGGGGCTCTCTCCTATCTCAATGGTTTCTTCGAAGACATTGCGACGCCGGAAGAGGTGGAGGACAATCTTGTCGAAAACTGCCTAGGTTAGCGGAAAAGGATAGATCGCTATGCGGCCAGGCCCGCCTTGCTGGCCTTCGTCGGCGATCACCAACCGGTTGGATCCGATCACGGTGACGCCTTCGGATTGCGGATGGCGATTCGCGTTCAGCCTGTGGCGCGCGACGATGCGCCCATCCTCGTCCAGGATGAGCATCGATCGTCCGCGCGCCGAGATCACGAGTATCTGACCGAAATCGGGCAGCCATTCGATCCCCGAAGGTGCGAATTCGGTGCGTTCGTTCCGCAACGCCTCGGCAAGCGGAATCTGGCGCCAGGGCCGGCCGACGGGTTCATGCGTGCGTATGTTCCATTCGTAGATGATCAGCGTTCCCCGACGATCGCCTTGGCGCATATTCTTGCAAGCGATCAGCAGCATGTCCGGCTCTGGGGAAAGAGACAGGCCTTCGACCTCGCAATATTCGCCGACTCCGGTGTCATATTGCCGATGGAGCACGCGCGTGCGGTCGCGTCCGGCGTCGAACGACCGGATCATCCCTTCGCTGTTGATGACCCACAGCCGATTGCCGTCCGCCGCAATGCCCTCGATATCGTCCCGAATGACAGGGTTTCCGATCGCAAAAGACCGCATGATGCGGCCATCCTCGATCGACACCTCATAAACGGTGCCGCGCTCGTCATCATGTGCAAAGACGCTGTGCGGAGACGCGGCGGCAAGCCCGGATATTTCCGTCAGCGCCTCCGGCAATTCGAGATAGCGTGCCGCGTCGTCGCTTTCGGACGGCGTACAGGCTGCAAGCAGCGTCAACAGCAATGGCCATGTACGGATCATGATGCGCGCGGTGTATCCTGGGCGGTTGGCGATGGTTCGGTGGGAGCGTTCTCGGCAACGTCCTCCGCTCCGTCCTCGGCGGCTTTCTTCTTCTTCTTCTTAGTCTTTTTCGACTTGGCTTTGTTCGCCTTGGAGTTGTCCGGGTAAACACCACGGCGGCGGAAGTAGCGCTGCGTCCCGTCGCGCGCGCCGTAATCGTACATCCAGAGAACGAGAAAGCCGTAGTTGAACGCGATAGTGACGACGAAGGCGAGCTCGATCGCACCGATTCCGGCTGAGAGACCGGTGCCGATCGCGAGCAGAATGAAGAGCGCATCGCCCGGGCTCTTGAGCGCGTTTCGGAACTGCACGCCGGCCGCGATCCCTGCCAGCGAGAAGGCAAGGGCGATCGAATTGTGAACCACGATCACGATACCGGTCACGATCATCGGCAGCAATATGATCGTCTCGACCAACGACTGGTTGTAATCGTCGCGGTCGCGGATCGACATATAGGTCCAGCTGACGGGTAGCGCGGCGAGCAAGGCACCGCCCACCGCGATGATCAGCCAGACGAAACTGCCGAGCGCTCCGGCATCCGACGCGCCGATCTCGATTCCGTCAAACGGCCCCTCGACGGTCTGCGTGATCAGTTCTTCGACGCCACCAACCGGGAGATAGTTACGCACATCGGGATGCACGGCAAAGGCGATCAATAGCACGAGCGCCACGCCGATATAATATTTCGTCAGCGCGTAGAAAAGCCTCGGAAACCGAATGCGCATGCTGCCCCCTTGCCTGCAACCCAATCGTCACATGTGGTGCATATGCGCTCCGCCGCGCGACGAAAAGGGCGGACTTATGGGTGCGCCGCGAAACACCGCTTCCTATTCAGCGGCCGACCTGCGCGGCCCGGAAACGAGAAAGGGCGACGCATCGCTGCGCCGCCCTTCCCGCATTCGCATAAATCGGAAGCGATCTATTTGAGCTCGACGGTGCCGCCGGCCTCTTCGATCTTGCCTTTGATTTCTTCGGCTTCCGCTTTGTTGACGCCTTCCTTGACGGGCTTCGGCGCGCCTTCGACAAGTGCTTTCGCTTCGCCGAGGCCGAGGCCGGTGATGGCGCGGACTTCTTTGATCACCTGGATCTTCTTGCCGCCGTCGCCGGTGAGAATGACGTCGAATTCGTCCTTCTCTTCAGCCGCAGCGCCGCCGGCGTCACCGCCGCCGGCCGCCGGAGCAGCCGCAACCGCAGCCGCAGCCGAAACGCCCCATTTTTCTTCAAGTTTGGTCGCCAGTTCAGCGGCTTCCAGAACGGTCAGCTCGGAAAGGCTGTCCACGAGTTTATCAAGATCTGCCATTTGTACTTCCTTTGGTTTCTAACCGTCACCCTGAACTTGTTTCAGGGTCCACTCTTCAATCTGCGATGTCATCGCCTTTGGATCGGTGGATGCTGAAACAAGTTCAGCATGACGAATGTGGTTTCAGTTCAACTCAAATATTCGAAAATCAGGCTTCCGACGCGCCATAGGCGCCGAAAACGCGGGCCAGTTTGCTTGCCGGCGCACTGGCGAGCTGGGCGACCTTGGTCGCGGGCGCATTGAGCAGACCCACAATCTTGCCACGCAATTCGTCGAGCGAGGGCAGGGCAGCCAGGGCCTTCACGCCGTCGAGGTCGAGGACGGTTTCGCCCATCGCCCCACCGACGATTTCGAGCCGGTCATTCTCTTTCGCGAATTCGGCAACCACCTTGGTCGCCGCGACCGGATCGTCCGACCAGGCGAGCGCCGTCGGCCCGGCGAACAGATCGCTGATGGGGTCGTACTGCGTGTCCTTGATCGCAAGCTTGGCAAGCCTGTTTTTCGATACTTTGAAGCTGGCACCGGCTTCGCGCATCTTCGTCCTGAGTTCGCCGGATTCGGCAACGGTCAGGCCGAGGTTGCGGGTCACGACGACCACGCCCGCCTCGGTGAAGGTGCGGTTCAATTCGGCAACCGCCTCGGTCTTTTGAGCTCGATCCATATATCGCACTCCTTGTTCGGTCGACGGAACATCCGTCGGCCATTATGAACCGCCGGGCCAAGGCCCGTTGGTCCGTTCAAATTGTCCGAGGGGTCGGTTGCCTGAAACGGCTGATGCCACAGCAGACCGGGGCTCCTATCGCACGGAAGCGCCCGTCAAAACTTTCCCCGTCTTGGCCGGAAATTAAGCAGACCATATTGCCTGCACCAGCTGTCTCGGACGGAAGCCAGCGACACGGCCTAAGCCGTCTTCAATCTGGCGAATGGGCCCCATACAAGGGGGAGTTTGCCAAATCAACCATCAATCGATCCCTGAGCCAACAGGCGGAAGCGCCGTTCGCCGGATTGACTGAATTCCACGCGTCGGGTGCCTGGTACGCGCCGCGCCCAGCCCAGTTCGCAGATCTGCGTTAGAATGGCGGCGCCCAGGCTGCCCGCCAGATGGTTGCGGCGCAGGCTCCAGTCGAGGCATGGCCGGCATAGGGGACGGCGCGCGCTTTCGAGCTTGTCCATATTGATCCCGAGCGCGTGCATGGCCTCGCCGCCCGCAGTGCTGAGGCGGATATCGTCCCCTTGGAGGCACAGCCATCCATTGTCGACCATGCCCACAAACAGCAGCACGCCCATCTCGCCGGCCAGATGATCATAGCAGCTGCGCGCTTTGCGCAGAGCAGGGTCTGCGGGGCCGGGCCTCACCCGCCGATGCCCGCGCGCTTCCGCAAGCACCATCAGATTTTCCAGCGCGTTTGCGACATCTGCACCTGCAAGGCTGAAATAGCGGTGCCGGCCTTGCGGACGGGTTTTCACCAAACCGCCTTCCGCCAATTTTTTGAGATGCGTACTGGCGGTTTGGATCGTCACCCCTGCCTCGCGCGCCAGCTCACCGGCGGTCAGTGCTTGACCGGCCATCAGCGCGGACAGCATGTTGGCCCGGGCCGGATCGCCAATCAGCGATCCGATCAGGGTGAAATTTGGCCCTTCCTTCATAGTTCGATCATAATCGAAGCATCTACGTTCAGCAACAGGCTATCAAAGCTCTGCTTCAACTGGGAGTTTTCGATGATTACCTGTTTCATTCGCTATCAAATAGATCCCCATAAAAAAGCTGCGTTCGAGGAATATTCGCGCAACTGGGGCGAAGCTATTCCGCGGTGCGGTGCTAATCTGTTCGGTTATTTCGCGCCGCATGAAGGATCTTCGACCCTGGCCTATGGCGTCTATTCTATCGACAATCTCGCGGCCTATGAGGCCTATCGCGCACGGCTGGCGGACGATCCTCTCGGGCGGGAAAATTATGCGTTTGCGCAGAAAGAGGAGTTCCTGCTTCGTGAGGATCGATGCTTTCTCAAATGCGTCTCCGAGCCGCACAGCGGAGTCACGCGGTCATGATCGCTGTTATTTTCGAGCTGTTGCCCGCCCATGGCCAGCGTGAGCGCTATCTGGACATAGCCGCCTCACTCCGCGCGGAGCTGGAGGAACTGGACGGCTTCGTGTCGATCGAACGGTTCGAGAGCCTGAGCGACAAGGGGAAACTGCTCTCCCTGTCCTTTTTCGAAGATGAAGAGGCCGTTCTACGTTGGCGGAACCGGCAGCGGCATCGCGAGGCGCAGGCCTGGGGCAGAGACAGTATCTTCGCCGACTACAGGCTGCGGGTTGCGTCGGTGATCCGCGACTATGGCCTGTTCGACAGGGAGCAGGTGCCGCCGGACAGCACCCGGGCGCATGACGATGTGGCTCGATAATAAAAAGGCCGGAACCGCGAGGCTCCGGCCCTTCAGTTTTTCGTCGATTGCGTCGATCAGGCGCCTGCCTCCGCCGGGTCAACCTTCACGCCGGGGCCCATGGTCGAGCTGACGGCGATTTTTTTCACATATTTGCCTTTCGCGCCGGAAGGCTTGGCCTTCACGATGGCGCCGACAAAGGCGTCGAAATTCTTCTTGAGGGCGTCCTCGGAGAAGCTGGCCTTGCCGATCGTCGAGTGAACGATGCCGGCCTTTTCGGCGCGGAACTCGACCTGGCCGCCCTTGGCGTCCTGAACGGCCTTCGCGACGTCCGGGGTCACCGTCCCGAGCTTCGGGTTCGGCATCAGACCTTTCGGGCCTAGCACCTTACCGAGACGACCGACGACGCCCATCATGTCCGGCGTCGCGATAACGCGGTCATAGTTGAGATCGCCGCCCTGCATGGCTTCCATCAGGTCTTCGGCTCCAACCGTATCGGCGCCGGCTTCCTTGGCTTCGTCGGCCTTCGCATCCTTGGCGAACACGGCGACGCGGACGTCCTTGCCGGTGCCTGAGGGAAGCGAGACGACGCCGCGGACCATCTGGTCGGCATGGCGCGGATCGACGGCGAGGTTCATCGCGATCTCGATCGTTTCGTCGAACTTCGACGTCGCATTGCCCTTGACGATCTTCAGCGCCTCGTCCGACGCATACAGTTTTTCGCGATCGACGGTGTCGATCTGTGCCTTCTGCTTTTTCGTAGGCTTCGCCATGATCTAGCCCTCCACCACTTCGAGGCCCATCGATGTGGCAGAGCCTTCGATGATGCGGGTTGCGGCTTCGATATCGTTCGCGTTCAGATCGACCATTTTGGCCTCGGCGATTTCGGCGAGCTGCGAGCGCTTGATCTGGCCGACGATTTCCGTGCCGACCGTGCTAGCACCTTTTTTCAGCTTGGCCGCCTTTTTCAGCATATAGCTGGCCGGCGGCGTCTTCGTGACGAAGGTAAAGCTGCGATCCGCATAGACCGTGATCTTGGTCGGGATCGGCGCGCCTTTTTCCATGTCCTGCGTCTGGGCGTTGAACGCCTTGCAGAAATCCATGATGTTGACGCCGCGCTGGCCCAATGCGGGCCCAAGCGGCGGGGAGGGGTTGGCCGTGCCCGCAGGAACCTGCAGGCTGATATAGCCGTCGATTTTCTTTGCCATTGTCTACTGTCTCACCTTTTCTCTTGGCTTAGCGGTACCAGCGGCAGTGGCCCTGCCTCCCGCATTTTCCGGACCATCCGGAAACCGGCTTCGCCGCCCTGAACTTGTTTCAGGGTCCACTCTTCAACCTGCAATGTTCGGTGCGGGAGGATGAGTGGATGCTGAAACAAGTTCAGCATGACGAATTAAACTATTTCACTAACTCCACCTGCTCGAACTCCAGTTCGACCGGCGTTGCGCGGCCGAAGATCGACACCGATACCTTGACCCGGGCCCGATCGAAATCGAGCTCTTCGACCACGCCGTTGAAGCTGGCGAACGGTCCGTCGAGTACCTTGATCTGATCGCCGATTTCGTAATCGACGTTGATCTTCTGCTTCGGCGCCGCTGCGGCCTCCTCTTTCGTGTTGAGGATGCGCGCGGCTTCGGCTTCGCTGATCGGCTGCGGTTTTCCGTTCGAGCCTAAAAAACCGGTGACCTTCGGCGTGTTCTTGACGAGGTGATAGACATCGTCGGTCATGTTCAGCTTGGCGAGCACATAGCCGGGGAAGAATTTCCGCTCGGTCTGCACTTTCTTGCCGCGCTTCACTTCGGTCACTTCCTCGGTCGGCACCTCGACTTCCTCGACCAGAGGCTCGAGGCCCATGCGCGTGGCTTCCGCCATGATGGCGTCCCGCACCTTGTTCTCGAAGCCCGAATAGGCGTGAATGATGTACCAGCGAGACATGGAATACCCTTAGCTGAAAACCGTTAGCTGACCAGGCCGATAAGGAAACGGACGATCATGTTGAAGAAAGAGTCCACACCCAGGAAGAACATTGCGAGGATGAAGGTCATGATCATTACCATGATGCCGGTCTGAATCGTTTCCTGGCGCGTCGGCCAGACGACCTTCGACGTTTCGGAGCGGACTTGCCGAACGAACTCGCCTATGCTGACCTTTGCCACGGTATCCGTCACCTCATTCAAAACCAAAAACGCCCACACGCCGCCATCGGCCCTGTCGGCCGACCTCGGCGTGAGCGTTACACTCTATCTCGGACCCGCAAGCCGCCCTTTCAAGGCATGCCTGCCGCACCAATCGAAGACCGGATGGCAGGAGCGGAGGGGCTCGAACCCACGACCCTCGGTTTTGGAGACCGATGCTCTACCAGCTGAGCTACGCTCCTCCGAGTCCGAGAGAGGCGCGTTTAACGGGGCGGGCGGGGCGATGCAAGGATATTGTCGCCAGCAGGGCCCGCCGGTCGCGCCGCTCAGGCGACGGCTTGCCCCGGCGGCGTGCCGATCCGGGTGTGGACACCTTCGCCGTCCATGGGGCGATCGAGGAAATAGCCTTGAACCTGCGCCACGCCCAGCTTTTCGGCAATCACATATTGGCGATCATTCTCGATACCCTCGGCGATGGTGGCGATGCCGAGACTGTCGGCCATGGCGATGACGGCGCGGATAATGGCGATGCTCGATTTGGACCCGCTTTCGGCATCTCGGATGAAGCGCCGGTCGATCTTTATCGAGTTGAAGCTCGTGCGCCCGATAAATCCAAGCGTCGAATAGCCGCTACCGAAATCATCCAGTGCCATCGTCACGCCAAGCCCGCGTAACTGTTCAAACGTCTTGATCGCCTGTTCGCTGTCGCTACTCAAAATGGCTTCTGTCGTTTCCAGCTCGAGCCGGTTTGGGGCGAGCCCGGATTGCGACAAAGCCGAGACGATGGCTTCGCTCAACCGAGGATTGCGGAGCTGACCCGCCGATAGGTTGATCGCCAGCCGATATTGTTCGGGCCAGTTTGCCGCTTCGGCGCAGGCCTTGCGAAACACCCATTCGCCGATCGGATCTATCAGTCGCGTTTCCTCGGCGATCGGGATGAACTTTTCCGGTGGCACGTCTCCCAGTTCGGGATGCGTCCAGCGGAGCAAAGCCTCGAACCCGGCAGTTTCCTGAGACGCCAGTGTGATCACCGGCTGGTAGACCAGATGCAACTCTTCCCTTTCGAGCGCCTCGCGCAACGCACTTTCTATGGCGCGGCGCTCCTCGGCCTGTTGCAGCAGCGCGGGCTCATAGGGCGAATGGGTACCGCGGCCACTGCCCTTGGCGCGATAGAGCGCAAGATCGGCCTTTCGGAGTAGGGCCGAAGCCGAACCGCCATCCTTGGGATAGATGGCCGATCCGACGCTGGCGCCGATATGGAGAACCTGATCTTCGACCAGATAGGCCTCGGACAGTCGGACGATGATATCGCGCGCGCGCCGATCCAGTTCTTCGGACGAGCGGCAGCCGCCGAGGATCATCGCGAATTCATCCCCGCCCAGCCGGCCGCATTTGTCCTCGGCTTGCAGCAGGCCGTTAAGCCGAGCGGCGACCTGTTCCAGCAGCTTGTCGCCGATCGGATGGCCGGATGTGTCATTGATCGTCTTGAACCGATCGAGATCGATCATCAGGAACGCGCAATAGCGGCCTTCATTGGCGGCGTCCGTTATGCGCTCACGTAACAGCTCGTTGGTATAGGCGCGATTGGGTAGCCCGGTCAGCGCATCGAAATGCGCCATATGGTAGATGCGCCGCTCGATCGCCTCGCGGTCGGTTACGTCGGCAATGACGCCGCGATATCCGATGACATGGCGATTGGCGCTCAGCCGCGGCGTGCCGGAGATTTTCCACCAGCGCTGCTCGTCGCCGCATCGCACCGGGAGCAGAAACTCGCTGAACGTCCGTCCGGCGTGCATCTTGGTCAGCAACTCACGGATTTCCTCGCTGAGTTTTTCGTCGCGCCAACCCGGTCCGGCGAGCAGGTCGAGCAGCGGCATCCCGTCCAGTTCCGCGGCGTCCATCGATGCCGCCGCGGCAAACCGTTGCGACGGATCGACGATGCATTTGCGTGCATCGACTTGCCACAGCCAGTCGCTTTCCGCCGCGTTCTCCTGGCGCAGCATGAGCTTCACGACCTCGCTCTGTTCGACGAGGGCGATATCGTTGCGCAACCGAACGATGACCGCGCGGCCGTTTATCAACATGGTGAAGGTGAGACACAGACCATAGGAAAATGTCACGCCCGCCAGCAAAAACAGTTCCAGCCTGAACAGCATGACGCTGAGACTGATCCCGATCAGAGCGTTCAACATGATCCCCGCTAGAGGCACCGAGGTCAGCATCAAGGCGGTCGCGCCCATCAGGGCGAGGCTGAACTCCGCGATCGTCACGATCTGCTCGAGATTGCCGTATTCTGCGAAGAAAAGCGGCGGGATCGACCAGAAAAGCCCGAGAATCGTGCAATTGGCGACGGCACGCATGACATCGGATCGGTGAGCGCCGCCGATCCGGTGCAGATTGGCGTGCCGGGCCGATGCGATCGATATCAGGGCGATAACGAGAATACCGAGCCAGACGGTGAGCATTTCGGTCGGAACGCTGTCCCAGAACAGGGACCCCGCGGACAGGGTCGCCAGCAATACAGCCACGACCGGCAGCAGCGAATTCTTGCTGAGTTCGCGCAATTGGGCCGCGCGCACGAGTTTCCATTCCCCGTCCCGCGGTTCCCGTAGGCCCAGAATTTCCAGCCAGCCGAGCTGGTTGGTATCGAGTGCTGCCATTGCTGTCCCTTTCGTAAAGGGATAGCGGAAAAAGGCTTTCCGAAAGCCGGATCAGCAGGGTTAAAAACGAGTTTACCGTGCCGTTATGGTCCGAACGGGTCAGGCGGCGATGGCGTAAGGCTGAATTTCGCCGGAAAGATAGAGATTCCTCGCCTTTGCGCGGCTCAGCTTGCCGGAGCTGGTGCGCGGCAGTGTACGAGGCGGCACGAGTTCGATCACGCAATTCATACCGGTGATCGCGCGGACTTTCTCGCGGATCATGCCGTGAAGTCTTGTCCGTTCGTTAATGTCCGACGTGCGGCACTGCACAAGAACGGCCGGCGTCTCCTCGCCACCCGGTGCGGTTATCGAGAAAGCGGCGATGTCTCCCGACTTGAAGCCGGGCAGCTGTTCGACCGCCCATTCGATGTCCTGCGGCCAATGATTCTTGCCGTTGATGATGATCATGTCCTTGGCGCGGCCGACGACATACAGATAGCCGTCCGACAGATAGCCCATATCCCCGGTGTCGAGCCAACCGTCCTTCAAACAGGCGTCGGTCGCTTCCTGATCCCGGAAATAGCCGTCCATGACCGCCGGGCCCTGAACCCAGACCTGGCCGATCGCCTTGTCGGGCATCACCGATCCGTCCTCATCGCGAATCTCGATGACTGTATCGCGCACGGCCTTGCCGCAATTGACGATGGCGCGATACCGGGTCGGTTCGTCGTTATCGGCCTTGGGCACGCCGGACAGTTCGCTTTCCTCGACGAGATCGACGACGATCCCTTCACCAGCCGGCATCAGGGTGACCGCCAGCGTCGCTTCGGCCAAGCCGTAGCTCGGCACAAAGCATTTCGGGTCGAAGCCAGCATCGACGAATGCGTCGGTGAAATGCTGCATGACGTCGGGCCGGATCATGTCGGCGCCGTTGCCGGCCAGCCGCCAGCGCGAGAGGTCGAAGCGTTCTTTCACGTTAGACTGACTGCCGATCCGGCGCGCGCAGATGTCATAGCCGAAAGTGGGTGAATAGCTACACGACGTGCCCGGATTGCGGCTGATCAGGTCGAGCCAGGCGAGCGGGCGCCGGGCGAAATCGGCCGTCTTCAGATAATCGGTCGACACCTGATTCGCGACCATCGAGAGCATGCAGCCGACCAGCCCCATATCGTGATAGAAGGGCAGCCAGGAGATGCAGCGGTCGTCCTGGCCGATCAGCATGCCGTTGGCGTGCGAGCCGAGATTGTGCAACAGCGCCTTATGGCTGATTATGACGCCATGGGGAAAGCGGGTCGAGCCGCTCGAATATTGGAGATAGGCGATATCGTCCGGGCCGGCTTTCGGGAATTCGACGTCCGGCGCGTCACGCTCCGCAAAGCTGTCCCAATCGACTCCTGGGACCGAACAGGCTTCGGCCGCAGCCTTGGATATTTCGGCAATCTCGGCCGGGTAAAGCAGGATCTGCGGTTCGGAGCTGCGCAGCTGAACGGCGAGCTGATCGATATAGCCCTCTTTCCCGCCGAACGAGGTCGGTAGCGGCAGCGGCACCGGCAGCGCTCCAGCATAGATCGCGCCGAAGAAGAGCGCGCAGAATTGCGGTTCGGTATCGGCGATCAGCGCAACCCGGTCGCCCGGCTCGATCCCGAAATCGATAAGCCGCTTGGCCGCCGCGATCGCATCGGTCCGCAGCTCGGAATAGGGATAAGCGCGGATCAGGTTACCGCGCGCGTCGTGAAAATTGAATCCGCGCTCGCCCTTGGCGGCATAATCGAGCGCCTCGCCCAGCGTATCGAAATCCGCAAATCGCCGCGGCAGGCCGTCGTGAATCGGTGTCGGTTTGAGAGAATCCGTCATGATATCCTTCAAATGCTGCCCGTATCGCGATCATGGCTGCGGCTTCCGCGTCCGCCTCTTCAGCCTGCATATCGCGGTTTATCGTTATCGGATTGGAAGGGTTAGCCGATAAGGCGCGTTCAAAATCCGGCTCTACTATGGCACAAACATGGCGCATGACTGGCCGAACCCGCAAAAAAACCCGTCCGCCCCTGGATCGCGAGAGCCTGGAGCAGCTCGCGCTCTTCTATGTGGGGCGTTACGCGACGACGCGGGCGAAGCTGCGCGCTTATCTCGGGCGCAAGGTGAGGGAACGCGGCTGGGCCGGGGACCGTGAGCCGGACATCGCGATGCTGGCCCAGAAATTCACCGAACTGGGCTATATCGACGACGCGGCTTTCGCCAATGCGCGCGCGGCTTCGCTGGGACGGCGCGGTTATGGCGTCCGCCGTGTCGAACAAGCGCTCTACGCTGCCGGTATCGAGGAGGCCGATGGCATGGCGGCGCGCGCGCATGCGAGCGATACCGCATGGGATTCCGCCCTGGCTTTCGCCCGTAAGCGCCGGTTCGGGCCATTCGCGCCTGCGCCGATGGAGCCTGATCGGAAGCGCAAGGCTATCGCCGCGATGATCCGGGCTGGCCATTCCTACGAACTTGCGCGAAAATTCATCGATGCCCAACCTGGAATTGTCCCGGAACGGGAAGACTAGCAAGGTTCATTTAAGACCCTTTCACGGACCCAAGACTCTGTGTTAGATAATTATTCCAACAGGGGACGATGCATGACATCCGAACGCAACGCAGTGGCTTTCGATGCTGCGTCGGAGGACGCGGCGCATGACGATGCCTATAATGGCACGTCCGAGGAAACCGTGGCCCGCGCATCGGGCACCATAAAATGGTTCGATGGCACCCGCGGCTATGGCTTCCTTGTACCTGACGATGATGATGGCGACATCCTCGTCCATTTTTCCGTGCTGCGCGATCATGGCCGGCGGACGCTGCCCGAAGGCGCTCGGCTCGAATGCGTTTTCGCAGACCGCGATCGCGGCCGGCAAGCCACGGAGATACTCTCGATCGATCTGGACGGATGCGACGATTATTCCGAGCATCATGCGGGCCAGAGCCGCCGCGAACATGATGCACTGGAACAGGCGGCCGGAGATTTCGAACCGGTGACAGTAAAATGGTTCAACCGCCTGAAAGGATACGGTTTTCTGGTCCGCGACGATCAGGATCGGGATGTCTTCATCCATATGGAAATCGTCCGCCGGTCCGGGCTGGGCGAGATCGATACCGGTGACCGGCTGCAAGCCCGTATCGCCGATGGGGGGAAAGGGCCTCTTGCCGTAGCGCTCGCACATTGCGAATAGCGTGACATGACCCGGTTTTTTCATTGCGCGCTGATAGGCGCGCCGGTGGCGCTGGCCCTGCTGGGGTGTCGCGCCGAATCCCAGCTTCCCGCCGACCCGCCCGCCACGGAAGCAGCGGCATCCGAGCCCGCAGCATCGGCCGATGCCGAAACCGCGGTCGAAACGATCCCGGTGACGATCCGGACCGAGAGCGGCGATCATCGGTTCGACGTCGAGACCGCCATCACCCCGGAGGAGCAGCGGCGCGGCCTGATGTTTCGCGAATCGCTGCCCGAAAATGGCGGGATGATCTTTCCGTTCGATTTTCCAACGCTGGCGAGCTTCTGGATGCGCAACACTCTGATCCCGCTCGATATGATCTTCATCCGGGCCGACGGCGTGATCACGAACATCGCGCGCGAGACCGAGCCCTATACTCTCGATTCCTATTATTCGACCGAGCCCGTGATCGCGGTTTTGGAGATTGACGGCGGCCGCGCGGCGGAACTCGGCATCGATGCCGGCGATCTCGTCAGCTGGCCCGGCGGACCGGCTCTGCCCGAATAAGCGCCAATCCTGCGTAAGGGGAGTTGGCGCGCCCGATAAGAGGCGCTAAACGCCAACGGCTATGCGATTTATCAAAATGATATTCACCTGGTGGGAAGGCGCTACGATCGGCACAGCCCTCTATTCGGCGCGCAAGGGCCGTAAGGTCGCCGAGGATTCCGCCGGCAACCGCTATTACGAGAGCAAGAAGGGCTCGCCGCGACGGCGGTGGGTCATCTATGCGGGCGGCAACGATGCGAGCAATGTGCCGGCCGAATGGCATAGCTGGCTCCACCACACGGTCGAAGAAGTGCCCGATAAGAGCCTTCCGCCAGCGCGCGAATGGGAAACGCCCTATACCGCGAACCTGACCGGCACCGGGGCCGCCTATCGTCCCGCCGGAGCCCTGGAGAAAGGGCGCAAGCGGGCGGGTGCCAGCGGCGACTATGAAGCCTGGAGCCCCAGTTGAGCGCGGTCCGCGGCCATTTGTTCGAGGCGCTGGTCGGCCTCGTCGTCGTTATCGCGGCGATCTGGCTCGTCTTCACCTTTATCGGCCGAACCGCCAGCGGCGCGGGTAGCGATGCGATCGAAGTCACCGCCTATTTCCCCAATGTCAGCGGGATAAGCGTGGGCACGGATGTGCGCGTCGCAGGCCTGTCGATCGGCGAGGTCACCGACGTTAGTCTCAACCCGGACGATTTCCAGGCGGAGGTGCGCATGGCGATCGATCCCGGCGCGAATCTTCCGAATGACAGCAGCGCGGCGATCACCAGCGAGGGCCTATTGGGCGGCAGCTTCATCGCGATGCTTCCGGGGGGCTCGCCCGATCCGCTGCGCGAAGACGATGTCATTCTCGACACACAGGGTGCGATCGACATGACCGGCCTCATCGGATCGATGATCAACGATTCGGGTGGTAGCGACGGTGCCATGGGCGATACGATGGCCGATCCGATCGGCGACACGATGAGCGACGATTTCGGCGC
Source organism: Pseudomonadota bacterium (assembly GCA_039180285.1). Classification (GTDB taxonomy): domain Bacteria; phylum Pseudomonadota; class Alphaproteobacteria; order Sphingomonadales; family Sphingomonadaceae; genus Parasphingopyxis. The sequence continues at coordinate 15,416 of JBCDDN010000013.1, forward strand.
GGGCGATCCGGATACCGAGGATCCGTTGTCATGATCCGGGGCGCGGCGGTCGTCGCAACACTGGCGCTTGCCGCTTGCGGGTCGCCCGAGGACGCCGAGAACGACGCGCCGCCCAGCGAGTTGACCCTTGATCAAAATCGCAGCGGCGAGGGCGATACCGATGCGCTTGCCGTGGACGATATCGAGGAGGTTGGCGAGCTTCCCGTCGATCTGGCCGGGGTGACGCCGATGGAAGAACGTGTCGCCGTGCTCGGCCTGCTCAACAAGCGCAACGGGCTGTCGCGCGAAGTCCGGCTCCAGCCGGGGGAATCGACGCGGGTCGGTGACGTTTTGATCCGATTGCGCGCATGCGAACAAACCGCGCCCTGGGAACCGCAACGGCTGACCGGCGCGTTCGTGCAGCTATTCGTTCGCGAGACCGATCTGCGCGGGAATGACGAAAGCTGGGATCGTGTCTTTTCGGGCTGGCTGTACAAGGAGCGGCCGGCGCTCAACGTGATCGAGCATCGGCTCTACGATGTCTGGCCCAAGGCCTGCGAAATGACATATCCGGACACGGCCCCATCCGGGCCCGTCGTGCCTTCGAGCACCGAAAGATCTGCGCCCGTTGCGGAGACCGTAGCGCCCGTACCGCCGAGCCCCAGCGATGATAGCGCGGAATCCAACACCGACGCATAATCCTCTTTGCTGATCTCGATCGCGCCGAGCGAGGCGAGATGATCGGTCATGAATTGGCAATCGAGCAGGACGAAGCCACCCGTCTTCATGCGCGCGACCAGATGGGCGAGCGCCACCTTGGACGCATTCGACACGCGGCTAAACATGCTCTCCCCGAAAAAGGCGCGGCCGAGTCGGACGCCGTACAGTCCGCCAACCAGTTCGTCGTTCCGCCAGCATTCGATCGAATGGGCATGGCGGCGGCGGTGTAGCTCGCCATAGGCGCTCTGGATTGCGGGGTTGATCCAGGTGTCGGGGCGGTCCGGCCGGGATTCGGCGCAGGCACTTACGACCGCGTCAAACGCCGTGTCGCGCGTCACGCGGAATCGGTCGGACCGAATGGTCTTGCCGAGCGAGTGCGAAACCCGAAAACCGTCGAGCGGCAGAATCGCCCGCATCTTGGGCTCGACCCAGAACACATCGGTCGCATCCCGGCTGTCCGCCATCGGGAAGACACCGATCGCATAGGCGCGCAGGAGCATGTTCGGATCGAGCAGGTCCACGACGCCGGTATAGCTTTTCCATCATAGCCCGTCATCGGGCAATCGCCGGGGGTTAGAGTTTGGCGATCTTGCGCTCGACGCCGCGCCACAATTTCGCAAACGCCTTGCCAGCCGGCGAATGCGGCGCGAAGGCGCCGACGGGTGCGCGGCGGCTCGCCATCTGTTCCACGGCGCTGGCATAGGGAATGACCGGCCAGCGCTTCTCGGCCTCCAGTGCTTCACGATGCAGGGTACGCCGACGATCGACCATCGTGTAAACGGGCAGGATCGAGGTGCGTCCTTTGTGATGCCGTTCGATGTGATCGACGACGGTTGTGAAGGCGCGCTGGGATAACGGGGACGGGATGACAGGTACGATCACCAGATCGGCAGCTCGCAAAATCTGATCGCTGGTTTCGGAAAGCCCGGGCGGACAATCGAGAATGATCCGGTCATAATCCCGCGACACATTGTCGATGATCTTCGCCAGTCGCTTTTTCTTGCCGAAGGAGAAGAACATCCGGTCGAGGTCGCGCAAAGATCCGTCCGCGGCCAGCAGATCCAGCCGCTCGACGGCGGTATGGCGGATCAGCTTGCTGGGTTTGATCTCCTGTTCATAAACTCCGTCGGCGCGCCTCTTGGGCTTCTTCCCGTCTTGCATAAGGAAGGTCGCCGCAGCCTGCTGATCGAGATCCCAAAGCAATGTGCGCCGCGAGGAAAGGATCGCCGCACACCAGGCGAGATTGACCGCCAGCGTCGTTTTCCCGACGCCGCCTTTCAGGCTGTAGATTGCGATCGTGCACATGAAACTGGTTTAGCGGCCTCCCCCTATTCAGCCAAATCCCGATGGTTAAGACCATCCCATTTTGAGACAATGCCAACCCGCATTATTCGAGCGGGTTGGCATTGTCATCCGGGTAAACGGTCGCAAGCCAGGCGCGTACATCGGCGGCGCTGCGATCGGGGGCTTCCTCCATCGGTATGTGGCCGATGCCCTGATAGGCGATCAATACGCTGTCGGGGATGTGTTCGTCGAACCATTCACCGGCGGAGAGCGGTACGAGCGTGTCTTCCGCTCCCCATATCAGCAATGTCGGTGCCGATATCGTCGCCATGGTCTCCGGGCTGGCCATTGTGCGTTCGGCCCGCCCCCTGGCGAGGGTCGCGGCTCGGTTTCCGGGATAGCGTATCAGGTCGTAATAGCGATCGATCATCGCGTCATCGATCATATCCTGATTGGCCACGCTTTGCCTGAGCGAGCGTTCGACCATCGATCGCGGAGTGATTCTCTGCATGAGCGACGAAATTACCGGCATCCGAGCGATGCGGAAACCGATCGGGATCTTTTGCGGGCGGGCGTCCGGAGCGCCCGAGGAATCGATCAACAGCAGCCCGTCGATCCGGTCCGGATGCGCCAGCGCGTAGTTCCAGGACGTCCACCCGCCCATCGAGTTGCCGCCGACGACGAACCGGCCGAGGTCGAGCGCATCGGCAACGCCGGCAAGCGCCCCGACGAAGCTCTCGGTCGAATAGTCGCCATCGGGATGCGGACCGGTCAGGCCATGGCCCGGCTGATCGTAGGTGACGACGCGATATTCGTTCGACAGGCTTGCCACCCACGGTTCCCAGGTGTGCAGCGAAGCGCTCGAACCATGAACGAGCAGAATGGCGGGGGCATCGCGTGGCCCTTCGTCGCGGACATGGACGGTCAGCCCGTTGTCGAGTTCGATGAACTGGGAGGCGTCATTGGCGTAAAGCGCGCGCAGTTCATCTGCGTCGCGGTCGGGCGTCCAGAACCATGCGATGACGCCGCCGATGAGCAGGATCAGGATCAGCGCGGTCCATTTGAAAAACTTCTTCATCGCCGCCCCGCCTCGTTTCGTACCGGTTCTAGATTATCTCTTTGACCAAATCCTGCGGCCGGCAGAGGCGGACGCCATTTTTCGTCTCGACAATCGGTCGGTTGATGAGAATCGGATTCTTGACCATCGCATCGAGAATCTGATCGTCGGTCACATCCGGATCGTTAAGTCCGAGTTCCTTGGCCAGCGGCTCTTTGGCGCGCAAACCTTCGCGTGGCGTCATGCCCGCTTTTTTGTAGAGCTCCTTGAGCTTCGCCTTGGTCGGCGTATCCTTCAGATATTCGACCACCCGGACGGCGATCGCCGGCGCTTTTTCCAGAATCTCCAGCGTCTTGCGAGAAGTGCCGCACCGCGGATTGTGGTAGATAATGGCCTGCATCGAACGATTTACTCCTGTACCTTCGACAAGTTTTCCAGAACCGCCATCGCCGCGTCACGCCGCGCCCAGGGCACGAAAACATGATCGTGATGATAAGCCGCCACTATATTGGCACTGATCCCTGTTTCGGCAAGCGCCGAGGCAATTTTGGCCGTCAGTCCGACGGCGCTGAGCGCGCTCGTAGCGCCAATTGTGATTTTTGCCCAGCCCCCGTCATGATCGAGCCCGATCCCGTCGAGGATCGACGCCAGGGCGATCACGCTGGCGCCTTCCGCCTCGGCAAAGGTCGCGACGGGCACCAGGCCCTGCGGCCAGCCAGCGCCTATCGGGATCGTCGCGAAGCCATGCTCTTCCTCGGCGAGCATCGGTTTCAGATCGCGCAGGAGCGCGTCGAGATCGGTGTCTCCGGGCATCTAACTGGCTTCGGCTTTGTTCCGCTCGAGCCATTCCTCAAGCCATTTGATTGTGTAATCGCCTTCGAGGAAATCGGGATCGTCGAGGAGAGCCTGGTGCAGCGGCAGCGTCGTTTCGACTCCCTCGATCACCATCTCTTCGAGTGCCCGGCGCAGCCGCATGATGCACTTGTTGCGGCTCTTTCCGTAGACGATCAGCTTGGCCACCATGGAATCGTAGAAGGGCGGGATCGAATAACCGCTGTAAAGCCCGCTATCGACGCGCACATGCATGCCGCCGGCCGCGTGATAATTGACGACCTTCCCGGGCGACGGCGCGAAGGTTTGCGGATGTTCGGCATTGATCCGGCATTCGATCGCATGGCCGCTGAACGTCACCTCGTCCTGCGTCACCGATAGCGGTTGACCGGCGGCGACGAGAATCTGTTCGCGGACGAGATCGAGCCCGGTGATCATCTCGGTTACCGGATGTTCGACTTGCAGGCGCGTATTCATCTCGATGAAATAGAAGCCGCCATCTTCGTAGAGAAATTCGATCGTGCCTGCGCCGCGATAGCCCATATCGGCCATCGCCTTGGCGCAGATCTCTCCCATCCGTGTGCGTTCCTCAGCCGTAATCGTCGGTCCGGGGGCTTCCTCGAGCACCTTCTGGTGGCGCCGCTGGAGCGAACAGTCGCGCTCGCCCAGATGGATCGCATTGCCTTTGCCGTCGCCGAACACCTGAAACTCGATATGGCGCGGATTGCCGAGGAACTTTTCGAGATAGACGGTGTCGTCGCCGAACGCCGATTTGGCCTCGGAGCCCGCCTGCTTCATCAGCGTTTCGAGCTGGCCGGCTTCCGGGACGACCTTCATGCCGCGTCCGCCGCCGCCCGAGGCGGCTTTCACGATCAGCGGATAACCGATATCGGCCGCGATCTTTCTGGCTTCGGAAATCTCGCGCACCGCGCCGTCTGAGCCCGGGACCAACGGCAGGCCGAGTTCACCGGCCGTCCGCTTCGCTTCGACCTTGTCGCCCATGACCCTGATATGTTCGGGCTTGGGTCCGATCCATATAACGTCATGGTCTTCGACGATGATCGCGAATTTCTCATTCTCCGACAGAAAGCCGTAGCCCGGGTGGATGGCGTCCGCCTGGCTGATCTCGGCCGCGGAGATGATGTTGGGGACATTGAGATAGCTCTCGGCCGCCGCGGGCGGACCGATACAGACGGCTTCGTCGGCGAGTTTTACATGTTTCGCTTCGGCATCCGCGGTCGAATGCACGGCGACGGTCTTGATGCCCATTTCGTGGCAGGCGCGATGGATACGCAGCGCAATCTCGCCGCGATTGGCAATCAGGACTTTTTTGATCACGACGCCGCGCCTATTCGATCGTCAGGAGCGGCTGGTTGAACTCCACCGGTTCGGCATCTTCGACAAGCAGCGCCGTTACGGTACCGGATTTGTCCGCGGTAATCGGGTTCATCACCTTCATCGCCTCGATGATCAGCAGCGTATCGCCTTGCGATACCGTATCGCCGACCTTCACGAACGGATCGGCGCCGGGTTCGGGTGCGAGATAGGCGGTGCCGACCATCGGCGATGCGACCGCCCCGGGATGGCTGTCGGTGCTCGGCGTAGCTTCCGGCGCGGCTGGCGCAGCCGGTACCGGCGCCGGCGCCGGGGCAGCAGGCGGCGCTGCGGCTGGCGTTGCGACCGTTACCGTTTGGGCCGCCCGGGCGACGCGGATGCTGCGTTCGCCGTCCTCCACTTCGATCTCGGTCAGATTGGCGTCGTCCAGCAGTTCGGCCAGCTGGCGCACAAGATCGGCGTCAACATTCATGGTGCCCTTACCGGCGCCCTTGTCGGTGCTCATCGCAAACCCTTTATCCCTGTTGCCGGCCGTCGCCGACGTGCAAGCTGCGGCTTTTACTCAAAGCTGCATGGCTGCGTCCAGCGCCAGAAGATAGGAAAGTGCTCCAAAACCGGAAATCGTGCCCTGCGCCGCCTGGCCCACCAGGCTTGTCCGGCGAAACGGCTCGCGGGCATGCGGATTGGACAGATGGACTTCGATGACCGGCACGGACACCGCTTTTGCCGCATCGTGCAACGCAACGGACGTGTGTGTAAAACCCGCTGCATTCAACAGGATAGCCTTGGCTTCTTCAGTTTCGGCCTCATGAATCCAGTCGATCAGATGCCCTTCATGGTTTGACTGGCGGATCTCCACGTCCGCGCCCAGTTCCCGCGCCCGGTCCTCAAGCCGTCCGGCAATATCGTCGAGCGTATCCGATCCGTAGATTTCCGGTTCGCGCGTGCCGAGCAGGTTCAAATTCGGCCCGTTCAGGACATAGATGACGGGTTTATCGGCCATGGGCGCTGCCTTCCGGTTGCGACGATACGGGGCGGACACCTATATGCGGCTCGTCTCGTAACGCAACGGCAGGATGTACGGATGATCAGCGACGGCACGATATCGATTCGCGTGAATGGCGAGCATCGCCGGGTTCATGCCGGCCTGACGCTCGCCGCCCTGGCCAGCGAGGAACTCGGGCTCGATCCGGCCAAGCTGGCGGTCGAACGCAATCTCGAAGTCGTGCCGCGTTCCACCCTCGGCGACGTGCTGGTCGAGGACGGAGACGAGCTGGAGATCGTCCATTTCGTCGGTGGCGGAGACGCGAGGGATGATGGATGGAGCGTTGCCGGGCAAACTTTTACGTCGCGCCTGATCGTCGGCACGGGCAAATATAAGGATTTCGAGGAAAATGCCGCGGCGTTGGAAGCGTCGGGGGCGGAGATCATTACCGTGGCCGTCCGCCGGGTGAACGTTTCTGATCCCAAAGCGCCGATGCTGACCGATTTTATCGATCCCGAACACTATACCTATCTTCCCAATACCGCCGGATGCTTTACCGCCGAAGAGGCGATCCGCACCTTGCGGCTGGCGCGCGAGGAGGGCGGCTGGGACCTCGTTAAACTCGAAGTGCTGGGCGAAGCGAAGACGCTGTATCCGGACATGCGCGAAACGCTGCGCGCAACCGAAACGCTGGCGGGCGAAGGCTTCAAGCCGATGGTCTACTGCGTCGACGATCCGATCGCCGCAAAGCAGCTGGAAGAGGCCGGTGCGGTGGCCGTCATGCCGCTTGGCGCGCCGATCGGCTCGGGGCTCGGCATCCAAAATCGCGTCACGATCCGGTTGATCGTCGAAGGGACGAGCGTCCCGGTACTGGTCGATGCGGGCGTCGGCACCGCATCCGATGCCGCGGTCGCGATGGAGCTGGGATGCGATGGCGTGTTGATGAACACGGCTATCGCGGAAGCCAAGGAGCCGGTGCGCATGGCGCGGGCGATGAAACTGGCGGTCGAGGCCGGGCGCGAAGCCTATCGCAGCGGCCGCATGGCGACCCGCAGATATGCCGATCCGTCGAGCCCGTTGGCGGGGTTGATCTAAGCCAGAAAGCCGTTCGTCGAAAACGGACGCCGACCCGCTTTACTCGCACATGATTTTGAGGCCTACGACACTAGTCGGAGACGCCTGGTTGCTACTGCCCCTGTAGGCCAACCGGGTCGCATCGGGTCATCGCCAAGCCCCTTGGCGATGACCCTTTCGATTCAGACGATGGTTCAGCTCCGGGCGGCCGCGCGAACTTTTTCGACCGATGTTCCGGCGGCAAGCTGGTCCTCTACATCGATCTTGAGATGCAATAGGCGCACGCCGCGCTCGGCTTGCGCACGTTCCAGCGCGGGCGCGAATTCGGCGGTGGTCTCCACGGTTTCCGCCCAGCTGCCATAGGCTTTGGCGAGCGCTGCGAAGTCCGGATTGCTGAGCGCCGTGCCCGACAGCCGTTCGGGATAGTTTCGTTCCTGATGCATGCGGATCGTGCCGTAACTGCCATTGTCGATGACGATCACGATCATGTCGCAGCCATGCTGGACGGCCGTCGCCAGCTCCTGTCCGTTCATCAGAAAATCGCCATCGCCGGCGATCGCCAGAACCTGGCGATCCGGGTTGCGCAAGGCCGCGGCCACGGACGCCGGTACGCCATAGCCCATCGCGCCGGCCGTCGGCGCGAGCTGGCAGACCGGGCCGCCATAGCGCCAATAGCGATGCCACCAGCCCGAAAAATTGCCCGCGCCGTTGCAGATAATGCTGTCGGCGGGCAGCATCTCGCGCGCCGCCCTTACGCACTGCGCCAGATCGAGGGCCAGATCGCCATTCGGCTCGACCGCGTTCCATGCCTCCCATTCGGCATGGGCCTCCCGGCCGCAATCGAAATCGATAATGGCGTGCTCCCAAAGCGACGCTTCCTCGGAAAATTCGCGCATATCGGCGCAGATGGCGAGATCGGTGCGATAGACGCTCCCCAGTTCCTCGGGATCGGGATGGATATGGATCAGCGTCTGATCGGGATGATCGGGCGTGATCAGCGTATAGCCATCGGTCGTCGCCTCGCCGAGCCGCGCGCCGACGACCAGCAGCAAATCGGCGCTGCGGATGCGTTCGAGCAGCTTGGGATTGGGACCATAGCCGAGATTGCCCGCCCAGACCGGACTCTCGTTCGGGATCGCATCCTGGCGCCGGAAGCCGCAGGCGAGGGGCAGGCCGATATCCTCGGCGAATTGCCGGAAATAATGGGACGCACCGGCGCACCAGTCCGCGCCGCCGATAATCGCGACGGGCGAGACGGCGTCTTTGAGCAGCTCCATCATGACCGCCATGGCTTCGGGATCGGGATGCTGGGCGGGGCGGATAACCTTGGGGCGGTCCACGGCTTCCACCGTATCGCGCAGCATATCTTCCGGCAGCGCGAGCACGACCGGCCCCGGCCGTCCGGCCATCGCGACCGCATAGGCGCGCGCGATATATTCGGGGATGCGGGACGCGTCGTCGATCTTCGCCGCCCATTTACAGATCGGCCCGAACATCGCCGGGAAATCGATCTCCTGAAAGGCTTCGCGATCCTTGTCGCTCCGCCCGACATCGCCGATGAAATAGATCATCGGCACCGAATCCTGCATCGCGACATGGACGCCGATCGAGCCGTTGGTAGCGCCGGGCCCGCGCGTCACAAAGGCGATTCCCGGATGGCCGGTCATCGCGCCGTCCGCGGCGGCCATGAACGAGACGCCGCCTTCCTGCCGGCACACCACAAGGTCGATTTCGCTCGTGTCATGCAGCGCGTCGAGCACCGCGAGATAGCTTTCACCGGGCACGCAGAAGATCCGGTCGCAGCCCTGGGCGACGAGATTGTCGACGAGAATCCGGCCGCCGGTTCGTGTGGTCATGGGGCTAGCTTTCCTGTTTCATTGTTGGGTGGGGTCCGGATCCTAGTGCCAGAAACCGTCACTCTGCCAGAAACCGTCACTCTGAACGTGTTTGGCGGTTATTCCTCCCGGCCGATGACGGACCCCGAGGCAGCCGTCCAATCGCACAATCCGTTCATCTTTCTCATGGGAAAACTGAATAGGTGGACATAGTGTTCACGTATGGACGTTTTTTCAGCCCGTCTCCGCGCAAATTCTGAAACAGCATAGCCGTGTCGCGCAGCGCGATTTTGAAGCCGGTCATGGTTCTGGCCGTCATGGCTCGCTCCTCCGGACGGGTCGACGAACAAACCGGATAGGTCATGATCTCCTATTTTGAAAGTGTCGAGACGCATCGCCTGTTGCTCCGGATTGCTTCGTCCCCCGGATCACGTCGAGGGGTTTCGCGATGAGGAATCCTTGGCCGAAAGGGATAAGTGTCAGCCTGTTTCAGGGGCCATTCCTCCTCGGGCGAAGGCGGTGCACGGAGGCGAGATGGATGCTGAAACACGGTCAGCATGAGGGCGTTCTTTCCCAAATGTTGATCGTCACGCCTGGTGTACCGCCTTGGTGACCATATAGGCCTCAAGGCCCTCCGGCCCGTCCTCGCTGCCGAAGCCGGATTCCTTCACACCGCCGAACGGCGCGTCGACCGCGCTGATGCCGACCGTGTTGATGCCGACCATACCGCTTTCGATCGCATCGCCGAGGATCATCGCCTGGCGGCCGTTCTCCGTGAAGGCGAAGGCGGCGAGGCCGTAGGGGAGGCGGTTCGCCTGTTCGATCGCCTCGTCGAGCGTGTCGAACGGCCGCATCATCGCGACCGGCCCGAAGGGCTCGTTCGACATGATCTGCGCGTCGAGCGGGACATCGGCGATGACCGTCGGGCGGAAGAAGAAGCCGCTCTCGCCGAGCACATCGCCGCCGGTCGTAATCCGCGCGCCCTTGTCGGCGGCGTCGGCGATCAGCGCGCCCACGGCTTCAGGGCGGCGCTCATTGGCGAGCGGCCCCATCTCGGTCGCGTCCTCCAGCCCGTTGCCGATTGTGAGCTGTTCGGTCCGTTGCGTGAACTCCGCGACGAAGCGATCGTAAATGCCGTTCTGCACGTAGAAGCGTGTCGGGCTGACGCAGACCTGCCCGGCATTGCGGAATTTCTGCGGGACGATGATGTCGAGCGTGCGTTCGAGATCGCAATCGTCGAAAACCAGCACGGGCGCATGACCGCCCAGTTCCATCGTCGTGCGTTTCACGCCGTCCGCCGCGAGCTTCATCAGATGCTTGCCGACCGGCACCGAGCCGGTGAAGCTGATCTTGCGGATAATCGGCGAGGCGATCAGGTGCGTGCTGACCTCGTCGGGCACGCCGAACACCATCTGCGCGACATGGCCCGGCACGCCCGCATCGAGGACGCATTGCATCAGCGCGATCGCGCAGGCCGGCGTTTCTTCGGGCGGTTTGCAGATGATCGAGCAACCGGCTGCCAAAGCGGGGGCGAGCTTGCGCGCCATCAGGAAGAGCGGGAAGTTCCACGGGCTGAACGCGGCGACCGGGCCGACGGGTTGTTTGATGACGATCGAACGCTGGCCGGTCGGGCGGACGAGCACGCGGCCATGCGCGCGTTTCGCTTCCTCCGCGAAATAGTCGAACAGCGCCGCTGCACCGACAATTTCTCCCATCGATTCCTTGACCGGCTTGCCCTGTTCCATGGTGAGCAGGGGCGCAATGTCCTCCGCGCGCTCGCGGAGCAGTTCGGCAACCTTGCGCAGGATCGCCCCGCGTTCGTTGACATCCTTCGCCTTCCATTCGCGAAAGCCGAGCTCCGCGGCAGCGAGCGCCCGGTCGAGATCGTCTTCTCTAGCGAGGGGCAGCGCGGCGAGCGTTTCGCCGGTTGCCGGGTTGACGACGCCCTGCGTCCGGCGATCGCCGGCCCCGATCCATTCGCCATCGATCTGGAAGCGGAGATTGTGCGGATATTCTGCAGTCATTTATTGCGTCCCTTCATTCCCTTCGTCATGCTGAACCTGTTTGACGAGCATCCCGGTCATACATAGCCCGTCATTGCGAGGAGCAAAGCGACGAAGCAATCCAGAGCGGCTGGCGCGATCGTAAACTGCTCTGGATTGCTTCGCTGCGCTCGCAATGACGAAATTCTCATTTGTCCGCTATCCCATGGTCGAATGAGATACTCGTCAAACACATTCAGGGTAACGGCACCAGGAAACCGATAGCGTGTCGCGGCGAGGAGAGGAACCGATATGAGCAATTTCGAACTGGTGACGGATGGACTGCGCTTTCCCGAAGGCCCGGTGGCGATGGACGATGGCAGTATCGTGCTGGTCGAGATCGCCGAGGGCCGGATCACCCGCGTGCTGCCCGACGGCACCAAGGAAACCGTCGCGGAGCCCGGCGGCGGGCCGAATGGCATGGCGATCGGCCCGGACGGCAAGCTCTATGTCTGCAACAATGGCGGCTTCGAATGGAATGAGAGTGACGGCATGCTCGCGCCGCATGGGATCGCGAACGATTATTCCGGCGGGCGGATCGAGCGGATCGACCTGGAAACCGGCACCGTCGAGACGCTCTACAAGTCCGGCGATTTCGACTGCGTTCTGCGCGGCCCGAACGATATCGTGTTCGACGCGCATGGCGGCTTCTGGTTCACCGATCACGGCAAGGTCGATTACGCGAAGCGCTGCCACGATATCGTCGGCATCTTCTACGCCAAGGCCGATGGCAGCCATCTCGAAGAGGTCATCTTCCCGTCCAACAATCCGAACGGCGTCGGCCTCTCGCCGGACGGCAAGACGCTCTACGCGGCCGAAACCTACACTTGCCGGTTGATGAGCTTCACTGTTACCGAGCCGGGCAAGGTCGCGCCCGATGCGGGGCCGGGCGGCCCCGGCATTCCGCTCTACCGGCCGGCGGGCTATAAATTTTTCGACAGTCTGGCGGTGGACGGCGATGGCAATATATGCGTCGCCACGATCGGCGAGTGCGGGATTTCGGTCGTCGCTCCCGATGGGTCGTTGGTCGAATTCGTCGCGACCGACGATATCTTTACGACCAATGTCTGTTTTGGCGGGCCGGACATGCGGACGGCCTGGCTGACGCTTTCGGGAACGGGGCGGCTCGTGAAGATGGAATGGCCGCGCCCGGGCCTGAGGCTGGAACATAATGCCTGACGACAGGCAGGCCGGTCTGGGAGATAATGATGAAATTACAGGGTGTAACGGGGGGCGCTTTGCTCGCGGTCATGGCGGTGCTTCCGGCGCAGGCGCAAGACGCGGCTATTCTCGATGCCGAAATGGCGCAGGCCGTGCTGAACGGTTGCATCGCCCATGCCGAAGCGAACGGGCAGAGCCAGGGTATCGTCGTCGTCGATGCGGGCGGGCATATCATGGCGGCGCTCAGAATGGACGGAAACGGCCCCGGCACGATCGCCTTTGCTGAGGAGAAGGCCTATGCGGCGGCGACTTGGGGTTTCTCGACCGCTGGAATGGAAGAGGGCGCTCGCAGTACGCCGGGCTTCGCCGATGCACCGGGTGTCGTCACCGTCGGCGGCGGCGTGCCGATCTACGATGCAGACGGGCAATACCGGATAGGCGCGATCGGCGTTTCGGGAGAGCCGCCCGAAGACGATGTCGCGTGCGCCGAAGCGGGCATCGCGGCTGCAGGCCTGATGGCGCGCCGCGCACCGCGCTGAGGTGTTCGGCTCGATGATCATGCCCGGTTGATCGAAATGCCGCCATCGGCGAACATCGCGCTGCCGGTCGTGAAGCTCGCCATGTCCGACGCCAGAAACAGTGCGGATTGCGCGATCTCCTCGGGTTTCGCGATTCGCTTCATCGCATGAAGCCCCTCGACGAAAGCGCAATCCTCTGCGGTTTCCATCGTTGCGCCCGGCGTATCCGTGCCGCCGGGCAACAGAGCGTTTACGCGGATGCCTTGGCAGCTGAATTCCGCTGCGAGGACCTGAACGAGGCCGATCAGTCCGGCTTTGCTGGCCGCGTAGGCTGCCATGCCCGGCATACCGGCGGTGACGCCGACAAAGCTCGACGTGAATATCATCGATCCGCCGCCGGATTCCAGCATGGCCGGCAGCTGATATCTCGCTGCCAGAAAGGCGCTCGTCAGATTGGTTTCGAGCGTGTCACGCCAGTTCTCCGGCGAGAGATCCGGCCCGGGCGCCATGGGGCCGACCGCCCCGGCATTGTTGAAGGCGATATCGAGCCGGTCGAAATGGTCGAGTGCGAGCGCGGTGAGCGACCGGGCATGGTCGTCGTTTCTCAGATCGCCCGCCAGCGCGACGGCGCTCGCGCCCATATCCTCGATTTCGGCGACCAGCGTGTCGAGCGCGTGCGCTCTGCGTGCCGTGACGACCAGCTTGGCACCGTGTTCGGCGAAGAGCCTCGCGCTCAATCGGCCGATTCCCGAACTGGCGCCGGTGACGATCGCGACTTTGTTTTCGAGCAGTTTCATGGACGTCGATCTCCGATCGCTTGAGCCGGTATGGCAGAATGGCATCGGGATAGCGGCGGCGTTCCGCCGCCGCGCTCCGATTCCTGCTCTCAAATCGGAATTCCATCGGCCCGTCCGCTCGCGGGACCGTAACGTTTGACCGCACGGATTCATCGCATCTAAGGATCAGGCGGATTTTCGATAGGGACGGTGATGACCAAGACCACAGTGATCTGGGATTTCGGCGGGGTGATCACCTCATCGCCGTTCGATGCCTTCAACCGGATGGAGGAAGAGCGTGGGATGCCGGTGAACAGCGTGCGCCGGATCAACGCGACCAATCCCGACGGCAACGCCTGGGCGAAATTTGAACGCTCGGAGATCGACGCGACGGAATTCGATCGCCTCTTCGCCGAAGAGGCGCGGACGGCTGGCGTCGATCTGCGCGGCAGCGATGTGCTGGCCTGTCTGTCCGGCGATATCCGGCCCAAGATGGTGGCCGCTCTCGATGTGCTGAAATCCAAAGATCTCGCGCTTGGCTGCATCACCAACAACGTGCCTTCGGGCAAGGGCGCGGGCATGGCGGGAAGCGAAGAAAAGGCAATGGCCATCGCCGATATCATGATCCGCTTCGATCATGTGATCGAGAGCTCCAAGGTCGGCGTGCGCAAGCCCGATCCCCGTATCTACATGATGATGTGCGAAGCTTTGGAGGTCGAACCCGACGAGTGCGTTTATCTGGACGATCTCGGCATCAACTGCAAACCCGCCGCGGCGCTCGGCATGACGGCGATCAAGGTAACGGGCGAGGCGCAGGCGTTGGCCGATCTGGGTGCGGCGCTGAGGCTCGAGGAGGGCTGGCTGTGACTGTGTGGCGTGCGATTGCCCTTCTGCTGTTTGCCGCCGGTCTCGCATGCATGGCCCCGGCACAGGCCGCAAACGGTCGGCTCTTGATCGTCGGCGGCGGGCTCAGTCTCGACAATGAGCCGGTCTATCGCGCGCTGATCGATAACCGGCCGGATGACGCGCCGGGTATCGCGATTGTCGCCGCCGCGGGTATGGATGCGTCTTCGCGAGCGGCCACCTTTGCCGGGGAATTGATGCATTACGGAGTGGCGCCGGAAGACATTGCGGTCGTTTCGCTGGCGGTTGTCGACGATCCGGATACACCGGACGTCGACGAGAGCGATTGGGCCGCCAACGCCGCCAATCCCGAAGAGATAGCGAAGATCGAGACGGCCGGCGCCATCTGGTTCACCGGCGGCGACCAGCTGCGGCTGAACCGTGCGCTGATCCGGCCCGGCGGTTTCGACAGTCCGATGCTGGCGGCGATCCGCGCGCGGTTGCGCGCGGGCGCGATCGTCGGCGGAACCAGCGCCGGCGCCGCGGCGATGAGCTCTCCGATGATCGTCCGGGGCCACGCGTTCGATGCGCTGTTCGCCCCGATCGGCGATGACGTTTCCGAAAACGGGGGCGATGCCGAACCGCTGGTGCTGATGCCCGGCTTGCGTTTGCTCGCGCCCTTCGTCGTGGATCAGCATTTTGCCGAGCGGGGCCGGCTCGGGCGGCTCGCGCGCGCGATCATGGAGCAACCCGGCCCGGCCCGCATCGGTATCGGGATCGATGAGGATACGGCGCTGCTCGTCGATCTTGCGGGGAACGGCGCGCGGGTGATCGGCCGGGGTGCAGTGACGATGCTCGACGGTCGTCGCGCGACCGAATCCGGCGGCACGATCAACGAAATCCTTCTGTCCCGGCTTCATGACGGCGATCGGATCGACCTGACCAGCCTCTCGGTGGACCCGGCGCCGTCGCGCCTGGCCGCCGATGACCGTCAGACGGTGTTCGGCGGATTATGGCCCAGCGTCGAACTGCTGCGCGTCCTGGAGACCCAGATGCGCCCGCTCAACATCTCCGAATATCGGCCGCGCGGTTCGGCCCGGTTCGAGGCGCGGCTGGCGGACGGCAAGCGCGAAGCCCGGTTCCTTTTTCGCGCGGATCGCGAAACCCGCGCCTGGCGTGGCCAAAACGACGCGGGCTGGAACGGTACTCTGACCGGCGTGCGCCTGTCCCTTGAGAGCGAAGGTTCGGCGCCCTAGCGCGAAGCCCTAGTGCATCATGAACACCGGCACCGGTGAGCGCTTGATGAAGTGGCGCGAGACTCCGCCGAACAATGTCTGGCGGAGCCGGCTGTGCCCATAGGCGCCCATCACCATGTAATCGGCTTTGCGATCGAGCAGCAGATCGTGCATCGCATCGGCGACCTTGTCGCGCCGGTCGCGCAGGATGAGTTCGGCCTTGATGCCGTTGCGCGACAGATAGGAGCAGGCCGCAGCGGCCGGAAAATCCTTCGGATCTTCGCCAATGGTGACGACCTCGACCGTGCTTGCGACCTGTAGCATCGGAATGGCCGCGCGCATCGCATTGGCCGCCGGCGCCGATCCGTTCCAGGCGACCACCGCCTTGCCCGCGCAATCGAGCGCCTTGCTGGTTTGCGGAACGGCGAGGATCGGGCATTCCGCTTCCATCACGAAATAGGTGACGCTGGAGGCGAGATCGTCGTCGCTGTCGCCGGCCGGTTCGCTGAGGACGGCCACATCGGCGAGGCGGGACTGGGCGACGAGGACGTCGTCCGGCGCGCCATCGACCGAGATGAAATCCCAGGGCACGTCTTCGTTGCCCATTTCGTCCCGGAGCATCTGCCGCTTGCGTTCGGCTTCGGCGAGCGCGGCGTCGCGCTGTTCGGCAACGTAGTAGGAGCCGCCGAACGGGTCGAGCGCGACATAGTCGCTGACCGGGATGCCATGGAGGAAGCTGATATGGCCCTTGGCCGCACGCCCGACATCGAGCGCCGCCTGCAGGCGTGATTCAAAGCCTTCTTCGTCATTTACGGGTAGCAAGATGGATCGCATGATCATTCTCCCAGCGAGTATGTCTGTTGATGATCGATAGTAGCGGCTCGCCCCGGTTTTTGCATTGATCAAGGTCAAATGCGGCCAATGGAATCATGCGGGATTGCAGGATTTGCGGCCGGGGTGACGGATACGGCAATTGACCCGACTCATCGGTCCTGCCTAATGGGCGAAACCCCGAAAAGGACGATCCACCGGAGCCCGATATGCGAAAAATCTATCCCGACGCCGCCGCTGCGCTCGACGGTCTGCTGTTCGACGGCATGCACATCTGCGCGGGCGGGTTCGGCCTGTGCGGCATTCCCGAACGGCTGATCGATGCGATCCGCGATGCGGGGACGAAAGACCTCACTATCGCCTCCAACAATGCGGGCATCGACGGGGAGGGGCTCGGGAAACTGCTGCGCACCAAGCAGGTGAAGAAGATGATTTCTTCGTACGTTGGCGAGAACAAGGAGTTCGAGCGCCAGTTTCTCGCGAAAGAGCTGGAGGTCGAATTCTGTCCGCAGGGGACGCTCGCCGAACGCTGCCGCGCGGGCGGCGCGGGCATTCCGGGCTTCTATACGAAAACCGGCGTCGGCACGGTGGTTGCCGAGGGCAAGGAGCATAAGGAGTTCGACGGCGAGACGTACATTCTCGAGCGCGGCATCTTCGCGGACCTGTGCATCGTCAAGGGCTGGAAGGCCGACACGAGCGGCAATCTCGTCTTCCGCAAGACGGCGCGCAACTTCAACCAGCCAATGGCGACCGCCGGCAAGATCTGCGTCGCCGAGGTCGAGGAGATCGTCGAGGTCGGCGCACTCGATCCTGACTGCATCCACCTGCCGGGCATCTACGTCAAACGCCTGATCGACGGATCGCCCTACGACAAGAAGATCGAGTTCGAGACGACCCGCGAGAGGGAGCCGGCCTGATGCGGACCGATAAACTCAAACGCAACGATCTGAGCGGCGACGCTTTCGGTTGGTACACGCGTTATCTGACGGCACTCGATGCGAAGGATCTCGACGGCTATAGCGCGTTCCTCGCCGACGACTGCATCATGTACATGAACAATGACGGGCCGATCGCGGGCAAGGAGGCGATTCGCGGGATGCTCGGTCCCTATTGGCAGAGCATTGGCGATCTTGAGCATGACCTGCTCGTGATCTTGGGTAGCGACGATCATTTCATGCTCGAGGCTCTGAACCACTACACCTCGAACGGCGAGACGACGACTTTGCGCGCTGTGGCGATCACCAAGCGCAACGAAGACGGACTGGCGTGCGCCGTCCGGATTTACACTGATGCATCACCGCTTTTTTCGGGGGAGACCGAATAATGGCCGAAGACCAAAAGGGTTGGGACCGCAACCAAATGGCCGCGCGCGCCGCGCAGGAGCTGGAAGACGGCTATTATGTCAATCTCGGCATCGGCATCCCGACGCTCGTGGCTAACCATATTCCGGACGGGGTCGAAGTCACGTTGCAGTCGGAGAACGGCATGCTCGGCATCGGGCCGTTTCCCTATCCCGAGGATATCGATGCGGACCTCATCAATGCCGGCAAACAGACGATCAGCGCGCTGCCCTCGTCAAGCTATTTCGGCTCGTCGGACAGTTTCGCGATGATCCGCGGCGGGCATATCGATCTCACCGTGCTGGGCGCGATGGAGGTCGCGGAAAATGGCGACATCGCCAACTGGATGATCCCGGGCAAGATGATAAAGGGCATGGGCGGGGCGATGGACCTCGTCGCGGGCGTCAAGAAGATCATCGTCGTCATGGATCATAACTCCAAGGCTGGCGACCCGAAATTCATCCCGGAGTGCACGCTGCCGCTCACGGGTACCAATGTGGTCGACATGATCATCACCAATCTCGGCGTCTTTCACCGTCCGGACCATGACAGCGCCTTCCGCCTGATCCAGCTTGCGCCGGACGTGACAGTGGAGGAAGTGGCCGAGAAGACGACGGCGCAATATGAGGTGGCGCTTTAGTTAATAATCGTCATGCTGAACTTGTGTCAGCATCCACTCTTCAACATGCGCTGTCCGTGCCGCTGGAAAAGTGGACCCTGGAACGTAGTCACCGCAAGGTGAAACAAGTTCAGGGTGACGGCCTCTTTGGAAATATGAGGAACTCCCATGATCAAACTCCACCATCTCCGCTTTTCGCGTTCGACGCGGATCATCTGGCTGCTCGAGGAACTCGGGCTGCAATATGAGATGGAGGAGCATCATCGGCATCCGGAAACCAATCGCTCGCAGGACGATCTGTTCGCGGTCCATCCGCTCGGCAAGGCGCCGACCGTCGAAATCGATGGCCATATGATGGTCGAATCCGGCGCGATCATCGAATATATCATCGAGACGCGCGGGGAAGGGCAGTTGGCGCCATCCTCCAACGCCGATCGCGCGCCCTATCTCGAGTGGCTGCAATTCGCCGAAGGCACGCTCGCCATGCCGATCCTGCTGACGCTGCTGGGGCCGCGCTTCGGCGGGCTAGGCGATGTGCTCGGCGGTTTCGTCGGCGGCGAGGTTACCAAACTGCTCGATTACATCGATACGCATATGGAAGGCCGCGAGTTCCTGGTCGGCGACACGATCACGGGCGCGGACATCAATCTCGAATATCTGCTCGAGCTGTCCAATCTTGTCGGGCTGCTCGACGAACGCCCGAACGCCAAGGCCTATCTCGAACGGCTCATGAACCGCGAAGCGTATAAGAAAGCGATCGAGATCGGCGGTCCGCTGGTCGATTTGCCAGGCTGAAACAACCGCCTTAGCGGCTGCGGCCGCGGGCCGTGACCGGCCAGATATCGATAACCGTATCGCCGTCGACGACATGATAGGCATCGTGGAGATTCACGGTGGGATCGCAATGCGGCACCTGTAGCGTAACGCACGCGCCATTCTCGAATTCATGACCGGCGGCCAATAATCCGCCATGCTCGTCGCCCATGAAGATGAAATTCGTGCCATCGGGCGCGCCCTGCGCCACGACCGGGGTACCGCCGTCCGTCGACAGCGTCTTGAACCCGGCATCGACGGTCGCCATGCCGGGCGTGTTGCAGCTGACGATCCGCGCATCGACGAACAGAGCGGCTTCGAAATTCTCCGCCTCACCGAACAGTTCGCACGCGCCATATTCGGTATCCATGAAAATGTAGGATCCGACCTGCAGCTCGTTGAACAGCCCGAGCTCGGCGTCGATTTCGTGCGTTCCCGTGCCGCCGCCGCTGATGATTTCCGGCGGAAAGCCGGCGTCCGTCAGTCGCTCGACAATGCCGCGCAGATAGCCGGTACGCTCGACAATCGCGGCGCGCCGTTCTTCGTAGGATTGGATATGCTGCTGGAGCCCACAATAGAATTGAACGCCGCGCAATCGCAGCGACGCATGCTCCGCAATGTCTCGTGCGAGGTCGACGGCGGCGTCTGGCGAGGCGACTCCCGTGCGGTGAATGCCGGGATCGATGTCGATCAGCACATCGAGCGGGGCGTTCGTCTCGAACGCCGCGGCGAGGGCGCGGACATTGTCCGGGTGGTCGACCACCAGTATCAACTCTTCCGTATCGCGGTGAAGCTGGGCCAGCCGCGCGATGGCCGAACCGGACACGACCGGCGAGGTTATCAGAATACTGGGTATGCGGCCGGCGCGCGCCAGCGCCTCGGCCTCGCCAAGTTTGGCGCAACAAATGCCTCGTGCGCCCGCGCCCAACTGAAGCTTCGCGATGTCGATGCTCTTGTGGGTTTTGGCATGGGGACGGAGAGCCAGCCCCTTGTCCGCCGCAAAGCCCGCCATGCGCGCGATATTCCGCCCCATCGCGGCCTTGTCGAGCACGAGGGCGGGCGTATTCAGCGATTGGCGCCCGCCCTGCTGGCCGATCCGGGAAGCATTTTCGGAATGCGTCGCCATGGTCTTTATTCTCCCAGCCTGAACAGCTCCGCCAGATGGCGGTTTGCAAATTTGCCGCCTGGGTCGGTCATGCGCACTTGGGCGCGGAAATCCTCGGTCTTCGGATATAGCGTACCCAGATCGTCGAACTTGAGCGTATGGCGTTTGGCCCAGTGCGGCCGGCCACCATGGGTGCGGAAGATCGGCTCGGCTTCGCCGAACAGTTCGCGCCACGGCATTCTCGCATATTGGTGCATGGAGATCGATGCGCAGGGCCCGGCATTGAACGGACTCATCCAGATATCGTCGCCGGCGACCAAGCGAAATTCGAACGGGAAACTCACCGGCAGCTTCTTCTTGCGGATCCAGCCGATCACTTCGGTGAGCGCGGCAAAGCCGTTGGCGCGAGGCAGTTGATGTTCCATCTCCTCGAACCGCGTATCGCGGTCAGACGGAAAGATCGTATAGGCCGGCCCGCGCCGCTTCGTCGGCTTGACCGCCTTCATGATCTGGCGCTGCAGGGAGGCGGTGAGCCTGGGCATGCGCTTTACCGTTTTGCAGTAGAGCGCGAAGGCCTTTTCATCCATGTCGGTCTTCTTCATCGGCGGGTCGCAGGGATCGCAGATATCGAGCGTTTTGAGGATCGCGTCTTCGGTGTAAGGGAAAATCCAGAATTCGACATGGCGATGTCGCTGGGCGAGATCGTCCCACTGCGCTTCGATCTCGGCCAGTGGCACGGCGCGGATATTTTCCACCAGATGATAGGCGGGCAGAAGATCGATCCGGATCGAGAGCACGATGCCAAGCAGACCGAGCGATACGCGTTGTGCCTGGAACAATTCGCTATTCTTTCGAGCATCGCATTCGATCACGCGGCCATCGGCCGTCATCAGGCGAAAGCCGCGGGCGATGGTCGCCAGGCTGCCGAGTTCGGCGCCCGTACCATGCGTGCCGGTCGAAATCGCACCGGCCAGGGATTGCGGGTTCACATCGCCCTGATTGGGCAAGGAGTATCCGTGCCGCCACAGTTCGGCGGTGAGCTTGGCGAGGCTCCATCCGGCCGGCGCCCAGGCTGTGGCGCCGTCGGTTTCGATTTCGAGCGTGCCGTCCAGTTCATCGAGCCGGATCAGCACCCCGTCCGTTTCGCATAGCGGCATGAAACTGTGGCCGGCGCCGGTCACGCGTATCCGGTCATGGTCCGCCACGATCCGGGCGAGCGCGTCTTCATCGCGTGGGACGGCTATATGCCGGGGAGCGGCGCGAACGCTTCCCGACCAGTTTCGCCAGCTCGTTTCCGTCATTCCCACCTCTCGGAAAGCGGCATAACTGCCGGTCGGGAGGGGAGCAAGCGAATGGGGCTTTCGGCGCGGTAAAGCATGTCGTGGACCCAAAATTCGCCGAATCGTCCAACTTGCGCTATTGGAATCGGTCTATGGGGGGACGGTTTCAGATCTATCTGATCAAGCCGACGCGCTATCATGATGACGGCTATCCGTTGCAATGGTGGCGATCGATCGTGCCGTCCAACTCGCTCGCCTGCATGGCGGGGATCGTCGAGGATGCGCTGGAGCGTGGCGCGCTGGGCGAGGTGGAGGCGGATGTCCACACGCTCGACGAGATTCACTCCAAGGTCGATCCGAAGCGGATTGCACGCGATATCGAGCGTGCTGGCGGGCGCGGTTTTATCGGGCTGGTCGGCGTCCAGTCGAACCAGTTTCCGCGCACGATGGAGATGGCCAAGGCGTTTCGCGCGGCTGGTCTGCCGGTCTGTATCGGCGGATTTCATGTGTCGGGCTGCATGTCGATGCTCGAGGAATTGCCGCCCGAGCTCGTCGAGGCGCAGGAACTCGGAATCAGCTTTTTCGGCGGAGAAGCGGAGGACGGCCGGATCGACGAGGTGTTGCGGGATGCGCTCGCCGGCGAACTCAAGCCGATCTACGACTGGCTGAACGACACGCCGAATATAGCCGGCGCGCCGATTCCGTTTCTCCCGCGCGAGCAGGTCGATAACAATACCAACGGCTTTTCGAGCTTCGATCTCGGGCGCGGCTGTCCGTTCGAATGTTCCTTCTGCACGATCATCAATGTTCAGGGTCGCAAGAGCCGCTTCCGCACGGCCGACGATCTGGAGAAGATCATCCGCGTCAACGCGGCGGCCGGGATCACGCGCTTCGTCCTCACCGACGATAATTTCGCGCGCAACCGGAACTGGGAGATTTTCGCGGATCGGCTGATCGAACTGCGGGACAAGGGATTTCCGGTAAAGCTGGTGATCCAGGTCGATACGCTGACCCACCGCATTCCCAATTTCGTCGAGAAATGCGTAAAGATGGGCGTCAACGAGATTTTCGTCGGGCTCGAAAACGTCAACGCCGACAATCTCGAAGCCGCGAAGAAGCGGCAGAACCGGGTGGAGGAATATCGCGAGATGTTCCTCAACTGGAAGAAGCATCCGGTCTACATCATTTGCGGCTATATTATCGGTTTTCCGAACGACACATATGAGTCCGTTCAGCGCGACATATCGGTGCTCAAGAGCGAGCTGCCGATAGACTCCATATATCTCAATTATTTAACGCCGCTTCCTGGGAGTGAGGATCACAAGAAAGCCTATGAGGCGGGCGAATGGATGGATCCCGATCTCAACAAGTACGATCTCAATCATCGCGTCACGCATCACCCGAAGATGAGCGACGCGGAGTGGGAACGGGCCTATGTCGACGCGCATCGCAGCTTTTACAGCTGGGAGCATATGGAAACCGTGATCCGGCGGATGGCGGCGCTCGGCTCGAACCAGAAGAAGATGACGGTCAATCGATTGACCGCCTATCGCGAAGCGGTGCGGATTGCCGGAGTGGCGAAATTCGAGTCCGGTTATATGCGAATCTACCGCCGCAAACAGCGGCGGCCGGGATTTCCGATCGAAAATCCGTTGATCTTCTATCCGAAATATTTCGCCAAAAATCTGTATGTCACGTACAAAGTCGCGAAAACCTATATTCGCCTGCGGCGTATGATGAAGCGTGTTCTGAGCGATCCCGCCCGCTTCGATTACACGGACGCAGCGATCACGAACGACAGGCGCGAGATCGATATTCTGCTCACCGACACGCGATCTTCGGATCAGGCCGAAATCCGGCGTCAGCATCGCGAAGAGGCGAAGGAAAGCGCCGCCGCCTGATCGCGATGCGCATCGGTTGTCAGAAGCTGACGAACGCGCCGATCATGAACTGTTCGGGATCGTAATCGCCGCTGGCCTCGCGGTGGCGATACTCGGCGCGGATGCCGACATCGGCCCCGACCATATAGCGCGCGCCAAGGCCGTAGATGATGCCGTCCATCGAATCGTCGCGCTCGAACTGCGTGCCGGTCGCGACATCGGTAACGGTGACGTCGATCTGTTCGCCGCCATAGCCGGCGATTCCGTAGGCCGCGAAGCCGGGCAGGGGCGCAAGGCCGAGCCGGGCGGTCGCGCTCCAGTTGAACCGCGCTTGCGTCCTGACTTCGCGATCGCTCGTCCCGTCGCGAACCAGCGCGGTCGTTTCACCGGTGGAATCGCCGATCCCGGCTTCGACCGCCATATAGCCGAGCGGGAAGGCGGGCAGTTCGACGCCGATAAAGGCGCCATAATCCACCCCGTTGCTCTCGTCGCGGTCGATGATGTCGCCGGATTCGCCGAAGCGGCCGGCGTTGCGCTCGCCGGTCCCGGCTTCCAGGCCCATATAGATATCGGGCACGAAGGGAACGCCCTGGGCGTGTGCGGGAAGGGCGACCAGCGATGCGGCGGTCAGCGCGATAAGCGACGATTTGGTTTTCATGATGATATCCTACTCAACACGTGATGGGCACGAATGCGCGTGTCGGCGGGAAATGCGGCGAAGAATAGCCGGCCGGGCCATATTCGCGACGAAGCGAATCAGCTTTGCGCCGGACCGAATCCTCCCGACCCATCCAGCCACTCGGCGGACAGGCCAAGAAAAGCTTCTTTTGCAGCGCGGCGAAATCGCGTTAGGAAAGCCCGCATGACCGAACCACGCACGCTGTACGAGAAAATCTGGGACGCGCATGTCGTCGAACGGCGCGACGACGGGACCTGTATCGTCTTTATCGACCGTCATCTGGTTCACGAGGTGACGAGCCCCCAGGCGTTCGAGGGATTGCGCGCCGCGGGCCGCACGGTGCGCCGCCCCGATCTCACCCTGGCCGTGCCGGATCATAATCTGCCGACGACCGCGCGGCGCGATGCGGCGGGCAACCGGGTGCCGATTGCCGATCCGATGTCGGCGAAACAGCTCGAAGCGCTGGAGGCCAACGCCCCGGCCTTCGGCATCCGCTATATCGACGATGCCGCGCCCGAACAGGGGATCGTCCATGTCGTCGGCCCCGAACAGGGTTTCACGTTGCCCGGTTGCACGCTGGTCTGCGGGGATAGTCACACGGCCGCGCATGGCGCGCTCGGCGCGCTCGCCTTCGGTATCGGAACGAGCGAGGTCGAACATGTGTTGGCGACGCAAACATTGCTGCTAAAGCAATCGAAAACCATGGAAATCCGGATCGAGGGCGCACTCGGTTTCGGTGTGTCGCCCAAGGATGTCGTGCTCGCGATCATCGGCCGGATCGGGGCGGCGGGCGGCACCGGCCATGTCATCGAATACACCGGCTCGACGATCCGCGACATGAGCATCGAGGGCCGGCTGACCGTGTCCAACATGTCGATCGAAGCCGGCGCGCGGGCCGGGCTGATCGCGCCGGACGCGAAGACGCTGGCTTACATCAAGGGGCGTCCGATGGCGCCGTCGGGCCCGGATTGGGATGCGGCGATGCAGTGGTGGCGCTCGCTGCCGACTGACGACGGCGCGCGCTATGATACGCATGTAACGCTGGACGCCGGCGATATCGCGCCGAACGTCACTTGGGGCACCAGCCCGGAAGACGTGGTGCCGATCACCGGTAGCGTGCCCGACCCCGACAGCTTCGAGGACGAATCGAAGCGCGCCGCCGCCGCCAAGTCGCTCGACTATATGGGGCTGACGCCGGGGCAGCGGATGGAGGATGTGGCCGTCGACACTATCTTTATCGGCAGCTGCACGAACAGCCGGATCGAGGATCTGCGCGCGGCGGCGGAAGTCGCCAAGGGGCGCAGGATCGCCGACGGGATCAAACAGGCGCTCGTCGTACCGGGCTCCGGCCTGGTAAAGCTGCAGGCCGAACGGGAGGGCCTCGACCGCGTCTTTATTGAGGCCGGTTTCGAGTGGCGCGAGCCCGGCTGTTCAATGTGCCTCGGCATGAACCCGGACAAGGTGCCGCCCGGCCAGCGCTGCGCTTCCACGTCCAACCGCAATTTCGTCGGTCGCCAGGGTCCGGGCGCGCGCACACATCTTGTGTCTCCGGCCATGGCGGCTGCCGCGGCCGTGACGGGCAAGCTAACCGATATCAGGGAGATGATGGGCTGATGAAACCGTTCAGTCAGGTCGAAGGCCGCGCCTATCCGTTCGGACGGAAGAATGTCGATACAGACGTCATCATTCCGGCCGAGTTTCTGAAAACCATCAGCCGGGAAGGGCTGGGCGCAGGCGCGTTTAAGGTCGTGCGAGCAGAGGAGGGCAATGTTTTCGACGATCCCGATTATGCCGGTGCGCCGATCCTGATCGCGGGCGACAATTTCGGCTGCGGATCGAGCCGCGAACATGCGGCCTGGGCGCTCGACGATATGGGCGTGCGCGTCGTTATCGCGCCGAGCTTTTCCGACATCTTCTCCAGCAATGCCTTCAAGAACGGCATCCTCGCGGTCGAATTGCCGCAAGCGGCGATCGACCGGCTGATGGAGGTCGCGGCGACCGATCCCATCACCGTCGATCTCGAAAACCAGGTCGTCACGACGCCGTTTCAGGATCGCTTCGAATTTCCCATCGATCCGTTCCGCAAATCCTGTCTGCTGGCCGGGCTCGACGAGATCGGCTTGACCCTGGAGAGCGACGACGCGATCGGTGTCTATGAACACAAGCTCGCGGCGGACAAGCCGTGGCTGGCACCCCGTACCGCTTGATTCATCCATGTGCTCCTGCGAAGGCAGGAGCTTCGGAGCCGCAAGCGATCGCGCCTACAGCTCTGGGCTCCTGCCTTCGCAGGAGCACGCAATCCTCGCAGGAGTCGAATCCATGAAAGCCTTGCTGTCCTACGAAACCGGCGGACCCGAAACCCTGAAAATCGGGGAGATCGATACGCCGGAGGTGAAGCCGGGCCATGTCCGGGTCGCGGTCAAGGCCTGCGCGATCAACTATCCGGACGTTCTGATCATCGTCGATCAGTATCAGTTCAAGCCCGAACGGCCCTTCGCGCCGGGCGGCGAGGTGTCCGGCGTGATCGATGCGGTGGGCGAGGGCGTGACGGATTTCGCAGTCGGCGACCGGGTGCTCGCGATGTGCGGCAATGGCGGGCTGTCGGAATATATCGTCACGCCGGCGACGAGCGCGTTCAAACTGCCCGACAATGTGAGCTTCGAGGACGGATCGGCGCTGGTTCTGACCTATGGCACGACGATCCATGCGCTGCAGGATCGCGGCGATCTGAAGGAAGGCGAAAACCTGCTCGTGCTCGGCGCGGCTGGCGGTGTCGGCATGGCAGCCGTGGAGATCGGCAAGGCGATGGGCGCGCGCGTGATCGGTGCGGTATCGAGCGAGGAAAAGGCTGAGGCGGTGCGCGGCATCGGCGCGGACGAAACGATTATCTATGATCGCGGACCGCTCGACCGCGATGCGCAAAAGGCGCTGTCGGGCCAGTTCAAGGAGCTGGCCGGGCCGCAAGGCATGAACGTGATCTATGACGCGGTCGGCGGCGATTATTGCGAGCCGGCCTTGCGTTCGATCGCCTGGGAGGGCCGCTATCTGGTGATCGGCTTTCCGGCCGGTATCCCGAAGCTGCCGCTCAACCTGACGCTCCTGAAGTCGTGCGATGTGCGCGGCGTATTCTGGGGCGCCTTCGCCGCGCGCGACCCGCAGCACAACCGCGCGAATATCGCCCAGCTGTTCGATTGGTGGCGCGAGGGCAAGATTTCGCCGCAGGTAACTGAGGTGTTTCCGTTCGAAAAGGGCGGCGATGCGATCGCGAAAATGGGCGCCCGCAAGGCGATCGGCAAGCTCGTCGTTAAAATCGCCGATTAAGCGGAGAGTGTCGGGGGCCGTTGCGTCGGAGCGTCGGCCTCCATATTTCCGAAACACCAGCATTTCATCCTCGGAGAGAGAGTTTCATGGCCGATTTCAAAGATCGCGAAAAAGGATTTGAAAACAAGTTCGCGCACGATCAGGAAATGCAGTTTCGCATCACCGCCCGGCGCAATCGGCTGGTCGGCGAATGGGCCGCGGGACTGATGGGCCTGACGGCCGAAGAAACCGACGCCTATGCCAAGGCCGTCGTCCAGGCCGATTTCGAAGAGGCGGGGGATGAGGATGTCATCCGCAAGGTGCTGGGCGATCTGGTGGCCGCCGATCAGGATGTCGATGATGCGGCTATCCGCACGAAGCTCGAAGAAATGACGGTCGAGGCGCGCCGTCAGTTGATCGAAGCCACCGACTGACCGAGGAGCAGAACGCCGTGCCGATGGCCGCCGAAGATATCGAAACGATGATCCGGGACGCTATTCCGGATGCCGAGGTCGAGATTACCGACCTCGCTGGCGACGGCGATCATTATGCGGCGCGCGTCGTGTCCGAAACGTTCCGGGGGGTTCCGCGCGTTAAACAGCATCAGGCGGTCTATGCGGCGCTGAAGGGCCGTATGGGCGGAGAGCTTCATGCGCTCCAGCTCGTCACCGCCGCACCCGAATAGGAGTATCAACCATGTCCGACGCAAACACCCGTATCGACGAGACCGTCAAGGCGAGCGATGTCGTCCTGTTCATGAAGGGCTCGCCGCTCTTCCCGCAATGCGGCTTTTCGAGCCGCGCGGTCGCGATTCTCGAACATTGCGGCGTCGAATTCGCCAGTGTCGATGTGCTGCAGGATCAGGAAGTCCGCCAGGGGATCAAGGAATATTCGGACTGGCCGACCATTCCGCAGCTCTATGTAAAGGGCGAATTCGTTGGCGGTTCGGATATCATGATGGAGATGTACGAAGCCGGCGAGCTGCAGCAGCTTATGCAGGAAAAGGGCGTCGCGGCCGCCGCCGGCTGACGCCCCTTCCGGGAGGCGTTACGCCGTTGCGAGCCGCTGGCGGCCGATCGCCCTGACGCCCATGATTTCCAGCACAACGAAGCCCAGCACGCCGGCCGCCTGAGCGAGGATGATCGCGCTGCCTGCGGCGGTAAGGCTTGCCGTGTTCAGCTCGAACACGACGATGCTCGCGACGATCCAGTCGATATTGAGGAATATCGCCAGCCAGCAGATCAGCACCGGCGGTTGCGCGCGCGTTCCAAGCCAGCCCCAGATCACCGCCGCGCCGAGGCAGATCCAGCCGGCCGTGGCGACGATCCCGCTGCTCAGGCCGGTATCGGCGGCGATCAAATCGGTCGCGAACACACATCCGATAAAGGTCAGCGCGCATACCACCGCATCGGCGAGGAAGACTTTTTTGGCGAAATCGACGGTCATGACAATCTCCTGTCTTTGAAACTCGCCCTTTCATCGCCCGCATATGGCCCCGCGTCGATTACCTTGGAGGTAATGGAATCGCTGTGCCCATCCGCCTATTCTGCATGTCGAATGGACGAGAAGGAGCGACCCGATGGCGACGATGGCGGTAGGACGGCAGATCCGGCAATGGCGCGAACGGCGGCGGCTCAGCCAGATGCAGCTCGCGCTCGAGGCCGATATCTCGCCGCGTCATCTGAGTTTCATCGAAACCGGCCGGTCGCAGCCCAGCACGGGCACGATCGACCGGCTCGCCGAACGGCTGGAGATTCCCTATCGGGCGCGCAACGGCATTTTGACGGCGGCGGGCTTCGCGCCGCGTCACGGTGAGCGCGCCCTCGACGATCCGGCCATGGCCGTGGCGCGCCGCTCGGTCGAGCATATCCTCAAAGGCCATGAACCCTATCCGGCGATCGCGGTCGACCGGCACTGGAATATCGTCGCGATGAACGACGCCTCCAGCTTTTTCACCGAACAGATCGGGAGTGCGCTGCTCGAGCCGCCCGTCAATGCGATCAAGCTCGCCCTGCATCCCGACGGCCTCGCCCCGCAGGTCGTCAATATCGGCGAGTGGCACGCCCATGTTCTGGAGCAACTCGATCAGCAGATCGCGGCGACCGCCGATGCCGGACTCATCGCCTTACGCGAGGAAGTCGCCGCCTATCCGCATGAAAGCGATTATGATCCGCCGCCCGCCGATCCGGACCGGATCTGGGTGCCACTGATCCTCGATACGGTGGTCGGGCGATTGTCGTTCGTCGCGACGATCACGATCTTCGGAACGCCGGTGGAAATCACCCTGTCCGAACTGGCGATCGAGGCCTTCTTTCCGGCGGACGAGGCGACGGCCGAAATTCTGCACGAGAACTGGTCGCGTTAGACCGGTTGGCTTGCGCGAGGCACAAGCGCTTTTCGCGGCGATATCCATCGGTTAAACCGTCGATCATGGACTGCGCCGCATCGCAAAATCGTTAGCGTCTTGAGCGAGACCGACGCCAATCCGGCGAAGCCCGCGAAACTCAGCCGTCATGCGATCCGCATAGCGCTCTGGGCGCTGCCGCTCGCGGCGCTGGGCAATATCATCTTCTTTCTCTGGGCGATGGACGGGCAGCCGATATCCTCGATCGCCGAACGGCCCTGGCTGCTGGCGCTGGCCGCGGGCCTGGCGGTCGTTCCGTGGTTCACCAACGTCGTGCGGCTGGCGATCTGGTGCCGTTTTCTCGGCGTCGAACTGCATCTGAAACAGAATATCCGGGTGATCCTGGGAACCGTGATTGCGAATTCGGTAACGCCGACCGCGACCGGGGGCACCGTCATCAAATGGGGCTTTTTGTGCAATGAAGGGGTATCGGCGGACAAGGCGGGGACGCTGGTATCGACGCAGATCGCCGAAGACACGATCGTGATGCTGAGCCTGCTCGCGATCGCGCTGTTTTTCGCGTTCGGATTCGAGCTGCCGTCCACCTTGCGCGAACTGGACTGGGTCGGTGCGCGGGCCTCCACCGCCCAGGCGCTGCTCTTCCTCGTCGCCTTGATCCTTACGCTCGGCATCCTATTCGGAATGGCGCGGCGCGGTCTGTTCGGCAGTCGGGTTGCCGGGATTGCGCGGCGACTGGGTGCGCGGACGGCCGAGCTGTGCCGCAACGTCGCCAGCGACTGGAAAACCGTACTCAAGGGCGGCAAATCGGTCGTGATGACCAGCATGGCGCTGTCGGTCGTTCAATGGGGCGCCCGCTATTCGGTGGCGACGGCGATCATCGGCTTTGCCGGCGGCGCGATGTTGCCCCTGCTCTACTGGGCGCTGCAATGGCTGACCTTCACCTTCAGCACGATCGTTCCGACGCCGGGCGGTATCGGCGGCAGCGAAGCGGCGTTTCTCCTCCTGTACGCGCCATTCCTCTCGCCCGACACATTGGCGCAAGTGATGGTGATCTGGCGGCTTATGCTGTTTTACGTGCCGACCGGGCTGGCTGCGGTGATTTTCTTGGGAATGAGGGGACGGGTTAGCGCGAGACCAGTATAGCTGGCTAACCCGTCCCTCATGGGGGGTATAGTGGGTATGGAACGCCTCATATGATGCACCCACCGTGCCAGTTTTGGGAAATCGCGGAAAACCGGCGTTTCAATGGTTTTCAGGCTGTTAACCATATCCAGCTTTGTAAGAATTTTCGACAATCGGCGGATTTCGACCGACAAACTACGAGTGTAGTCGTTTACAGCGGACAGCGAAGCGACTACGCGTGTAGTCGAAAGGAGCGACCGTTGGAGAAGCGTATCAGCGAAGCCGAGCTTGCCATCATGGAAGCGCTGTGGCGCCGCGCGCCCCAGACCGCGGCCGAAGTCGCGGACCATGTCGCGGCCGAAAGGGGCTGGAGCCTGCAGACTGTCAAGACGATGCTCGCGCGGCTGCGAGACAAGGGAGCCGTGGACCATGTCAAGGATGGTCGACGTTTTCTCTATTCTCCCCGCATTGTCCGGGACGACTACGTAACGGGCGAATCCCGGCGCCTTGTCGACCGGCTTTTCGGCGGCAAGCTCCTGCCGCTCGTTGCCCATCTCGCCGAGCGCGAGGAACTCAGCGATGCCGATATCGAAGAAATCGAACGGCTGATCCAGGATCTCAAATCATGATCGCGTGGACGATCGATACATTGGTCGCGACGGCGCTGCTGATGGCTGTCGTCCTTCTCGTGCGGATACCGGTTACGCGCTGGTTCGGCCCGAGGGTCGCCTATGCGCTGTGGCTGTTGCCGGCGGCGCGGTTCTTCATGCCGGCCATCACCCGCACGATCGAAGTTTCCGTACCCGCGGCCCCGGCCGATCCGGCGCTGACTCTATCGCGCGAACAGCTCGCCGCGCTGGCGGAGAGCACCGGCCCGGCCGATCCCGATTGGACGGTTGCGGTGATCACGGCGTGGCTGGCGGGTGCCGCCCTGCTGTTCCTGTGGCGGATCGGGGATCATCTGCGCGAGTGCGAAGAGATTCTGGAAGAATCACAACATATCGGGACTGAAAACGGTATCCGGCTGGTCCAGTCGTATGGACTTACCGGTCCCGTCGCGTTCGGGATCTTCCGTAAATGCATTGCCGTGCCACCCAGCTTCTATCGCGATTACAGCGAGCGCGAGCGTGAGCTGGCCTTGGCGCATGAACATGCGCACCACCGGTCCAACGATCTGCTGATCAACTTCGCGGCGTTCTCCGTCCTGTGTCTGCACTGGTTCAATCCGGTCGCTTGGCTTGCATGGCGCGCTTTTCGTTTCGACCAGGAAGCCGCCTGCGATGCGCGCGTGCTTGCCCGGACGGACCCCGCCGATCGCCCGCTTTATGGCCGGACCATCGTCAAGGCGTCCTCCGGCAGAGCGCTGCTCTTTGCCAGTGCTCTCGACAATCCGAACTCATTGAAGAAAAGGCTCAGAACAATGGCTATGAATGACCAATCGAGATTCCGCAGGATCGCCGGTTGGACGGCAATCGGCGTCGGGCTTGCGGTAGCTCTGCCGATGACCGCGACGGTAAGCTACGCCGTGGTTCAGGTATCGGAAGAGCCGGTAACGGAAGCTGTGGAAGATCGGGATCGGGAACGCCGGCCCATACGGGTTGTGCGTGGCGAGGAGGGCGAAGGACGGGTTGTGCGGATCGTCCGCGATACGGATGACGAGCATGGAGATCGCACCCGTCATCGGGGGTATGTCGGCGACTATCCGACCCGCGAAGAGCTCGAAGCGATGATCCCGAGCCACGAAGAGCTGATCGCCATGCTTCCCAGCGAAGCGGAGCTGGCGGCCATGATTCCGAGCGAGACGGAACTGCGGGAGATGATTCCTAGCGAGGCGGAGCTGCGGGAAATGGTCCCGGACCGCGAGGAACTGATCGCCGCGATCCCCGATATCGAAACGATCGAGCAATGCCATGAAAGCGGTGAGGCCGTGCATAGCGAGGAAAGCACCGATCCGGCGACGGGCCGCGAGCGCCTGCGGCTGATGATCTGCCGGGAGCGGCTCGCGAACGATGTGCGTGTCGATACACTCGAAAGCCTGCGCCAAGCGCGCGATCAAGTGTCCGCCGACGGCGAAATTCCGGCCACCGTCCGTGCGGACGTTCTTGCCGTACTCGACGAGCGGATCGGCCGCCTGAGCCGGTAAACGCGGCGATCCGACCCTTCGAAAAACAGCGCAGGACAGCCGTTCCGCCCCTTTTTTGACGCAATGCCCTTTCCCTGCGCCCCCCAACTTGCCACATGGGGCGCATGGTTTCGCCCGACGATATGCCCACCGGCCTGACGATGGAACTGCACGATCAGGTGCGGCGCGTGCTCGCGCCCAATCCGTCACCTTACACCTATACCGGCACGCAAACCTATATCGTCGGCCATGGCGATGTGACGGTGATCGATCCCGGACCGAAGGACAAGCGGCATACGGATGCGATACTCACCGCGACCGAAGGCGAGACGATCCGCCATATCGTCTGCACCCATACCCATCGCGATCACAGTCCAGGTGCGGCGCCGCTGAAAGAAGCGAGTGGGGCGGAGATTGTCGGCTGCGCGTTTTTGGCACTGGAGGATGCCGGGCCGCGCGCCGATGCGTCCTTCGACTCGGCCTATGCGCCTGACCGGGTGCTGGAGGATGGCGAGATCCTGTCCGGCGACGGCTGGACGCTCGAAACCGTCGCGACGCCCGGCCATACCTCGAACCATCTCTGTTATGCGCTGCACGAGGCCGAAGCGATCTTCACCGGCGATCATATCATGGGCTGGTCGACGACCGTGATCGCGCCGCCGGACGGCGACATGAAGGCCTATATGGAAAGCCTCGCCAAGCTGCTGGAGCGGGAGGAGACGCTCTACTATCCGGCCCATGGCGAGCCGATCCAGAAGGCGCGCCGCTATACACGCGGCCTGATGGGGCATCGCAAGCAACGCGAGGGCCAGATCCTGCGCGCGATCGACGAGGGGCTGACGGCAATCCCGGATATGGTGCAGAAGATGTACAAAGGCATAGACCCGCGGCTGCACGGCGCGGCCGGCCGGTCGGTCCTCGCGCATCTGATCGATTTGCGCGATCGCGGGATGGTCGAGGAAAATGATGAGGAGTGGAGCAAGGTGGCGTGAGCAGTACGCGCCCACCCGCGCTCACCCTGGTGGTCAGGCCGCCAAGCCCCCAGCTTGGCTTGGGATTGCCGGGGACAATCCCAACCTGCCCACTGTCGAAGGGTCGGATACTCCGGCCACGAAGAGGCTTCGACAGGCTCAGCCTGAGCGCATTTTTTGAGATTTGAGTGATATGACCGACGATCCCCGCATAGAGATCGATCCGCCCGGCGGGCCGAATGCGCCGCCACCGCGCGATCCGCCGGTCATCATGATCCGGCAGGGGTCGGGCAAATGGTTCGCGCTCGGCTGCTTGCTCGCCTTTGTGGCGATCATCACCATCTTCGTCGTCGGCGTCGGCAGCATCACGAGCCGGATTTTCGGCGGCGGACCGGACCCGGAGACGATCGCCAGCGCGAGTCTCGAAGGTCTTCGCGAACAGAATCTGCTGATCCCGTTCGAGGCGCGTTTCGTGGCGGTGATCACCTCGACCCAGCGGCGCTTCGGCCTGTCGGCGCGCAAGACGCTGATCATGCCGGGCAATGTGCGCTACGAGCTCGATCTCAGCCGCCTCGACGCAGATGATGTGGATTGGGATGCCGGGTCGAACACGCTGACCGTCACAATGCCCGATCTCACCATCTCGGATCCCGATATCGATATCGACGCGATCCGCGAATATGACGATGGCGGGATATTGATCGCCGTTACCGATGCCGAGGAAGCGCTGGATTCCGCCAACCGCGCCGAGGGGCAGCGCTCGCTGATGCGCCAAGCG
This sequence comes from Pseudomonadota bacterium, assembly GCA_039180285.1. Lineage (GTDB taxonomy): Bacteria > Pseudomonadota > Alphaproteobacteria > Sphingomonadales > Sphingomonadaceae > Parasphingopyxis. Next base: position 50,296 of record JBCDDN010000013.1, read on the forward strand.
CGGGCCGGTCCGACCATGCGGCTAGCCCAGGATGCAGCCCGGCGGGCGGTCGAAAACAACTTCCAGCTGCCACTTCGCGCTGCCGGGATCGACGCCATGGTCCGCGCTCAGTTCCGCAACGAAGTGAACTCCAACCAGATGGATCGCTCGCGCGACGTGCTGGGCGAGATGCGCGAGGAGTAGCCGCAGGTTGGACTCTGCATTCCCATTAATGATATTGACTCGCAATAGCGTACCTTTATCAGTGGGGCATGACTTTCCACGAAACCAGCTTCGATCTGGAGGAATTCTCTAGCTCCGATGCCGGTCGCCCCTCTGGTAAGCCGGACCGGACGCGTCCGGCGTCAACGCAGAAGGCGCGGCGTAGCGGACTCTGGTTTCGTATTCACGGCCTTGCCGGCCTTAACTTCTCATTGCTCCTTGCGCTGATTTCATTGACTGGAACATTGGCCGTTTTTTCGGCTGAGTTCGATTGGCTGATCACCCCCTCCATGCGTGCGGCGGCCCCGGTTGCGGCGAACGATATCGCTTGGACAAATATCGCCGCATCGCTGGCCGAATATGCGCCAAATGCGGAGATCGAGACCATAGAGGCCGGCGAAACCAGCGCTTTTGCGCCAGCCGCCTATGTTTTCATGTCGGACGGGAACCGGCGTGTGATCCGTTTCGATCCGGTAACCGGCGCGGTACAGGGTGATCATGCCTTTCTCGGCGCCAAATCGTTGCTGCGTGCCATCCATTCGCGTTTACTCCTCGGCAACGAGATCGGCCCGATGATCGTCTCTTTCACCGCATTCTTCCTGCTCGCCAGCCTGGTCAGCGCGCTCTTCACCTATCGCCGCTGGTGGCGCGGTTTTTTGCGCTGGCCTAAGCGCGGCCGTAGCGCCCGCGTCTTCTGGGGCGATGCGCACCGGCTGGCGGGGCTGTGGAGCATCGCCTTCGGCTTTGCCATTGCACTGACCGGCATCTGGTATTTCGTGGAGGACACGGGCGGCCGCGCGCCGGCATTCGAACGGCAAGCCTTTACGGAAGCCGATATGAGCAACCGGGAGGCCGCCGTGCGCTTTCCGGAGGCGCTGGCGGCCGTTCGCAGCGCCTATCCGGACCTGTCGATCCGCCGCATCGATTGGCCCTGGCATGGCGATGCCGGGTTCCGCTTCTATGGGCAGGATGGCACGCTGCTCGTCCGTCCGCGCGCCAATGGTATCGGTGTGGACTTTACCACCCGCGACGTCGCTTTCCGCCATTCGGGCGCTGACGCTTCCATGCATCAGCGCATCGCCGAAGCCGCCGATCCGGTTCATATGGGCTATTTCGCCGGCTTCTGGAGCAAGCTGCTCTGGTTCCTGTCCGGCGCGTTGCTGACCTTCGTTATGGCTTCGGGCGCGGTGATCTACGCAAAGCGCCTGACGCGCGAAACCGATGGCCCCATCCGCCTGCGTAACCTCATAATGACGCTCGCCTTGCCGATGATGGCGATTGGCGCGATGCTGGCGCTGATGCCCGCTACTGTTGCTGCGCTAAGCTGACCCGAGACATTCGCTTCCAGGCTCCCTATATAACGTGCGAGGAGCAAGACCATGGACGCACGCGAAGGAATCGGCGGCAGTTTGGCTGGGGTCGATATCAGGGAAGAGATCGATCGGTTGCGCAAGGAGCGCAATGCGGTCATCCTTGCTCATTATTATCAGGATCCGGAGATCCAGGATATTGCCGATTTCGTGGGCGACAGCCTGGATTTATCGCGCAAGGCGGCGGATACGGACGCCGACGTCATCGCCTTTTGCGGCGTCAAGTTCATGGCGGAAACCGCGAAGATCCTCTCGCCCGACAAGATCGTCATCCTGCCCGATCTCAACGCGGGGTGCAGCCTCGAAGACAGTTGTCCGCCCGACAAGTTCAAGGAATTTCGTGACGCGCATCCCGATCATATCGCGCTGACCTACATCAACTGTTCGGCTGCTGTGAAAGCGCTTTCGGATATCATCGTAACCTCTTCATCCGCCGAGAAAATTCTCAACCAGATTCCGAAGGACCAGAAGATCATCTTCGCGCCGGACAAGCATCTAGGCGCCTATATGGCGCGCAAGACGGGGCGCGAGATGCTGCTCTGGCCGGGCGTCTGCATCGTCCATGAGGCGTTCAGCGAAACGGAACTCCTGAAGCTCAAGGCCAAACATCCGGGTGCGCCCGTGCTGGCTCATCCGGAATGCCCGGCGGCGATCCTCGACCACGCCGATCATGTCGGTTCGACCAGCTCGATCCTCAAGGTGGCGAAGGAGACGGAGAGCGACACGGTGATCGTCGCGACCGAGCCGCACATCATGCACCAGATGGAAAAGGCGCTGCCCGAGGTGACCTTTATCGGCGCGCCGGGCGCGGACGGCAACTGCAACTGCAACATCTGCCCGTATATGGCGCTCAACACGATGGAGAAGCTCTACGTAGCGCTCCGCGATCTGGAACCGCAGATCGAGCTCGACGAGGAGCTGCGCGTGCAGGCGAAGAAGAGCCTCGACAGGATGCTCGAGATGGCTGGGAATACCGTGGGGCAGGGGGATGTGGGGAGTCCGGAGGCCATGAACGCCTCGTAATGCTCAAGCTGCATTTCGCACCGCTCACACGCTCGATCCGGATTAAATGGCTCCTCGAGGAATTGGAGCTTCCGCACGAAATCGTCCGCGTCGCCTATAATCGTGACGGCGACAAGGGGTTCGCGCAAGACACACCCGCCGGCAATTTTCCTTATCTGGAAGATGGCAATGTCGGCCTTTCGGAATCGGGCGCGATCGTTCAGCACGTGTTGGAGAAATATGGGGAAGGCCGACTGGAGCCTCAGATCGACTCGCCCGACCGGCCAGCCTATCTGCAGTGGCTGCATTTTTCCGAAGGTACGGCGGCGAACGCCATAAACACCATCGTGTGGTTGACCCTGTATCGCGATGACGGGGAAAAGCATCGGGCGATAATCGATGCCGTTCGCGGTTCGGCGGATCAGACGTTCGACAAGGTGGAGCATGTGGTCAGCGCCGAGCCATACCTGGCCGGCGAGGCATTCACAGCGGCGGATGTTATGATGGGCTTTACGCTTTGGTCGGCGAAAATGCTGAATGTGTTGACGGACAAGCATCCGCATACGGTCGCTTATCTCGATCGCCTGATGGCGCGCCCGGCTTTTCAGAAGGCCATGGCGGAAAGCCAGGGTCAGTCGTGAGTTTCGCTTTGCCGTTTCATCGCTGCGGCGTCGACGCCGGATGATTGCGCGCCTCCGCTCCGTCTGGCTCAGCATCAATGCCAGCTATTGGTTCTTCCCGGCGCTATTCTCGATCATCGCGTTCATCCTGTCTTTCGTCACCGTCTATCTGGATCGCAACGGTGCGGCGGAATGGCTGACGAGCGTGCCCTGGCTCGAGCCGGCGCGGCCGGAGGGCGCGCGGACCGTATTGACGGTGATTGCGGGCTCGATGATCGGCGTTGCCGCGACCGTCTTTTCGATCACCATCGCCGCCGTCGCTTATGCGTCCGGCAATTACGATCCGCGTCTGCTGACGAATTTCATGGAGGATCGCGGCAACCAGCTCTCGCTCGGCGTGTTCATCGCGACCTTCGTCTATGCGCTGATTGTGCTGCGTGTCGTGCGCGGCGAAGACGAGCGGCCGGCCAGCACTGCCGATGCCGCCGCGACCACTCTGCCGGGATTCACGCCCCAACTCTCTTTGCTTGTCGCGACGGCGATGGCCATCTGGGCCGTCGGCGTTCTCGTCTATTTCCTGCATCACATTCCGGCCGGGATCCGGATCAACACGGTGCTGCAAGGTATTGGCGAACGTCTGGTGCGTGACATCAAAAGGCGGTTTCCAGACGAAGAGGGCAAGCGGGAGCCGCAGGAGGCGCGCCGAGGCGCGCCCATCCCGGCAGAAAGCAACGGCTATCTGGAAATCATCGATTTCGAGACGTTGGACGCGATTGCGGAGCGGACGGACGGGCGCATAGCCTTAAGGCTTCGGACCGGGGATTTCGTGCATCGCGGCGTTCCGCTGGCCGAAGTCGATGGCACGGACGTCGATGACGATCTCGCCGATTGCATTCGCGACTGTTTCGTCACCGGCGGCATGCGGACCGCGACTCAGGATCTCGAGCATCTCATCGACGAGCTGGTCGAGATCGCGCTCAGGGCGCTGTCGCCGGGAATCAACGATCCGTTTACGGCCGTCACGGCGCTGCACTGGTTGAGCGCCGGCATGGCCGAACTGGCCCGCCGCGACCTCGATCGGGGACCGGAACAGGACAAATATGACAGAAGCCGCGTCCAGCCGCTCGACGATGATTTCGAGCATTTTCTCAACCGCAGTTTTTCGGCCGTCCGCGCCTCGGTGGCGGGCAGTCCCATGGCTTCGCTCAAATTTCTCGACGCGCTGGAATCGATCGCGCCGGTGACCCGGTCGCGTCGCCGTCGGGCGATGCTGCTGGGCGAGGGATTACAGCTCGTCGAACAGGCGAAAACGGCGCTCGAGGGGCCGTCGATGGATCGGCTCAACGACCGGTTTGACAGTTTCGCTGAAGCCATGGAGAAGCTCGGAACATGACTTTCCAGCTCGACCGGTTCGATCTCGATGCTTTTATCGCGTCCACCTTTGCCGAGGATCTGGGCGAGGGCGGGGATATCACGTCCGCCGCCGTCATTCCGGAAACCGCGCGGTTCCGCGGCGTGATGGACAGCCGCGATGCGATCGTCGTGGCGGGTCTACCGATCGCCGAGGCCTTTTTCCGGCATCTCGATCCGGATGTCGAAATCGAAACGCGGGTGGCGGACGGCGATAGCGTTCCTGCGGGAACCGATCTGATGCGCCTGACCGGTCTCGCGCGGCCGATGCTGACGGCGGAACGCTCGGCGCTCAATACGGTCCAGCATTTGTCAGGCATCGCGACCATGACCCGCCGCTATGTCGACGAGATTGCCGGTACGGGCGCGACCCTGCTCGATACGCGCAAGACGATACCCGGCCTGCGCGCGCTGGAAAAATATGCGACGCGGATGGGCGGCGCACAGAACCATCGTATGGGGTTGTGGGATGCGGCGATGATCAAGGACAATCATGTCGCTGTCGCAGGCGGCGTGGCCGAGGCCGTGCGCCGCGCCGTCGATGCCGGGATCGAACAGATCATCGTCGAGGTCGACCGCCCCGATGAGATCGAACCGGCACTGGACGCCGGTGCAACGCACCTGCTGCTCGACAATATGCCGCCCGAGATGCTGCGCGCCGCCGTAGAGCAGATCGGCGATCGCGTGCCGACCGAGGCATCGGGCGGTGTGACGCTCGGCAGTATCAACGAGATCGCGAAGACCGGCGTCGATTACATATCCGTCGGCCGCCTGACCCAGTCCGCGCCCGCGGCCGATATCGGCCTCGATTTCGCCGAGATCGATTGATGCGGCGATGGGCGACCGCGCTGGCGCTGCTGGCTTTGCCGGTGTCGCTCCACGCCCAGGCGCGCGAGTGCCGCATACCCGATCGCATCGAAACGCCGCGCGCCGTGGCGATTCCGTCCGGCGAACGGCGCACCGCACCGGTCACGTGGCATATACTGGCCCTGAGCTGGTCTCCCGAATTCTGCCGGACGCGCCGGGGGGAGGTGCGTCATCGCATGCAATGCGGCGGTATCGCTGATGGCGGTGCCGGGCGGTTCGGCTTCATCCTGCACGGGCTTTGGCCCGAGACGGACGGGCCACGCTGGCCGCAATGGTGCCGCCCGGTGACCGCGCTGCCCCGCGCCCTCGTTCGCGAACATCTGTGCACGACGCCGTCGGTCAGGCTTATCCAGCATGAATGGGCGAAGCATGGCAGCTGCATGACCCGCGACCCCGGTCGCTATCTGCGCGCCGGAACCATCCTCTATCGTGCCGTGCGCTATCCCGACATGAACGCTCTGTCGCGCCGTAATCTTACGGTGCGTCAATTTGCAGATGCATTCGCCGCCGCCAATCGCGGCCTGTCGGCGGACATGATCCGCGTACAGAGCAACCGGCGCGGCTGGCTGACAGAAGTCCGGGTCTGCCTGGGCCGCGATTTCCGCCCTCGGCGCTGCCCGAACTGGCAGCGCGGCGCGCGGTTGAATGAAAGGCTGCGAATTTGGCGAGGGAGGAGTTGAGGAGGGTTTCGTTTGTCAGACGCAACCTGGCGGTTGAGTCTGATAAACGGAATGTCTACCGCTTCACTTCGCCCTCGATCACCATCGTCTCGGGATGATGCTTGTCGAGATGTTTGCGGATGATCCTCAGATTGCGTGTGTTCGAGCGGAAGACGAAATCGGCCGCATCGCCGATAAAGGGCACGGCGCCGACCGCAAGATCGATCCCGATATTGCCGAACATGCGGGCGATCTTCCATTTCGGCATGCCGAGATTACGGGCTTCCCAGACCAGCCATGTCCCCATCGCCGCGGCGATGACATCGCCAATGACGGGCACCAGACCGAGAATGAAATCGAGACCGAACTGGCGATTGATCACCGGCATCGTAAAGCCGCGTTCGAGCAGGGCTTCCATGGCCTCGACGCGTTGCCGTACGGATGTGGGATCGCGCCCGATTTCGGGGAGGGAATCGGCGATACGATCCAGATGTTCCTGCGTAAGAGCCATGCGCAACCTTCTCCAACTAAACGCTTTTCCCCGAAAACGTTTTTCCGCCCATTGTCGATGTAGGAAGCGAAAGCGCGTTTAGCTAGGTGGCGCGATCAGCGTATCGAGAGGATGGCGCGCGAAGCGGTTTGGCGTGAAGCCCGTGATTCGGTGCGAAACGAGAGACCAGCGGATCGGACGGAGCAGCGGAATGAAGGGTGTCAGCCGTTGCAATTCCGTGGCCGCCTCGCCGATCCGGATCGCGCGGACCCGCTCGGATGGCGCATCGTCGATCTGATCGAGCAGATCGGTATAATCGTCGCTGCACGGCAGGCCGCGATTGCAGCGAAATTGTTCGAGATACCAGGTCGCGCTTTCGCTGGCCGCCACCCGGTCGATCAGCCGCAGATCGGCATCCTCGGTCCAATCGACCCGCTCGACGGGAATGCCGACCGCTGCCCAGTTGGTGCGCAATACCGCGAAGACGATACGGCTGCCCGGACCGTCCGGCAGCGCGACCCGCAGCGGCTCGATATCGTCATTGGCGGCGCGCCAGTTGGCCACCGTTTGGCGCGCGAAAGCGCGGCGCAATTCGATGGTGCTGTTCGCCCAGGGCGGCCCCACTACATCGGGGAGACCTTCGGTTTCGGCGGGAACGATGGCGAGACGCGCTTCGGCTAGGTTACCGCCGAAATAACCGGCAAGCTGGCCACGATCGATTGCGAGCGAGAGGATTTCGCGATTCTGGGGTGCTGCCAGAAAGCCGGTCTGCTCGACGATCGCAAGTCCGAACAGCCCTTCGGCAGGATCGATCTGCAGTTGCGTGGAGGGCGGATCGATGGCCTCCGCATAGGCGAGGTTCGTCCAGTCGCCGCCAAGCAGAATATCGCTGCGGCCGGTATCGAACCGGGCGACGGCGATGGCACCGGCGCGGAATCGCAGCTCCGCGGTCTCGTCCGGCGCGATCGGCGGTTGCGCGATGGTTTCGCCATCGATTTCCTCTGGCGGCTCGCGGCGAGGTGCGAGCAGGATCATTTCGGAGTCGGCATCATAACCATCGGCGATCTCGAACGGCCCGAGCCCCGAACCTTCGACGAAAATGGCGAGATCGGGCGTCGCGAGGAGTTGCAGGAAATCGAGACGCGGGCGGCGGAGATTGATCTCGACGACCAACGGCGTCACTGCGTTGATCGCTTCGATATCGGCCAGCAAAGGCGCGAGCCGGTTGCGACGGGCCGGCCGGCTGGCGTTGCGCAGTTGCTGGGCCACTTGACGCGCGGTTACCGCCGTGCCGTCGTCCCATGTGATGTCGTTCAGCCGGAACACGTATGTGCGGCCTTCGTCGAGCACGATCCAGCGTTGGGCAAGTGCCGGTTCGATCTGCCCATCGCCGTCCAGCCGAACCAGGCCTTGCGCAGTGGCTTCCAGCAGCAACGCATCGGCCGTCGACGGCAGCGCGGCGATCGGATCCTCGAAGTCCGTCGGTTCGGCAATCATGTCGACCCGCAGCGGACCCTGATCCCCGCCGTCTGTGCAAGCGGCGAGAAGCAGGGCGAGAATCGGGAAGAAGCGGCGGATCATGGCGCTTCGGTCAGTAGCAGCGTCCGGCTCGGATGGACATTGGCCGGATTGTCGATCCAGCCCGAAACACGCGGACTCACCAGCGAGCGGCTGACATAATAATAGATGGGCAGGATCGGTGCATCGCGGACGAGGATCGCTTCGGTCGTGCGCATCAATGCCGCGCGCATGGCAGGATCGGGTTCGGCCAGCGCCGCATCGAGCGCCGCGTCATAATCGGGATTGGCATAACCCGAATAGTTGATCACGCCCGCGTCGGAGCGATGCACGGCGAGGAAGTTCTCGGGCGCCGAGACATCGCCGATCCAGCCGGAGCGGGCGAACGTAAAATCCGCGCGCCGCAACGCCGCGAAATGCAGGGTCGCTTCGCTGTTGAACAGCCGTGCTTCCACGCCGAGCGGTTCCCACATGGCGGCGAGGGCCACCGATATCCGGCGATGTTCGGCCGTGCTGTTGAACCGGATATCGAAGGCGAGCGGGTCGTTCGCATCATAGCCGGCCTGGGAGAGGAGGCGGCGGGCCTCCGCCAGACGATTCTCTCGCGACAAGGCGGCGGTGTCAGGCTCTATCGGATCGAGGCCGGACATGCCGGGCGGGACGATGCCCCAAGCGGGTGCGGTGCCGATGGCGAGCAACTCTTCCGATATCCATTGCCGATCGACGGCGAGGCTCAACGCGCGACGGACGCGTGCATCGTCGAATGGCGGTCGCCGGGTGTTGAAGGCGAAGTAATAGGCGCCGCGATAGGGAGCGACGCGCGTCGCGTCCGGCCGGTTGGCCCGCAGCCACTCCAACCGCGTCGAGGGAAATTCTCCCGCGATATCGGCGCTGCCGGCGAGAAACATTCGCATCGCCGTCAAACTATCGTCCACCGGCCGCCAGGCGATGTGCGCGATCGGTGCCGCGCCCTCGTGCCAATGCGGATTGCGTTCGAGAAGCACGCGGTCGTTCAGTGTCCAACGGGCGAGGCGATAGGACCCGGAGGTTACGAGCGGGCGGTCGCTCGTCCATTCGTCGCCGGCCGCCGCGATACGATGCATCGGTAATGCGGCCATTGCCGGATGGGCGAGCAGCTCGAGCAAAGCGGGATAGGGATAGGCGAGGGTGATCCGGACGCGATCGGGCGCGATCGCCTCGACCGTCTCGATCGCATCGAACAGCGATGCCGTCGGCGCGGCGGTGGTCGGGTCCCGAAGCCGCGCGAATATCGCGGGAAAGAGCGATGCGGCAATCGGTCCGCCATCGGAAAAGCGAAGACCGCTCTGCAATGTGAAATCCCAGACCCGGCCGTCCGCCGACGATGTCCATTCGGATGCGAGTCCCGGCTCGATCCCGCCATTGGCCGAATAGCGGGTCAGGCCCTCGAACTGATCGGCGGCGACGCGCAGCGAGGCGAGATCGGATACGCTGTGCGGGTCGAGCGATTTGATCTCGTCATCGGCCAGCCGGACCAGTGTGTCCGCTCTCGGCACGCCCGTCTCCTGTCCGCCGCATCCGGCGATCAGGAAGACGAACAGCATGGCTATTGCGGACAGGCGATGCACGCGCACTGTCTTAGGCCAGGCCTGTGCTTTGCTCCAACAGTGGGATCAGGCGCGCAGGCGCTCCCATGGCCCTTGGATGGCAAGCGTGATCCCCGGTTCCTGGATGTTGACGAACATGATCCGGCCGTCGGGCGAGAAGCAGGCGCCGCAAAACTCGCTCCGATCCGGATGGGTGTTGCGCGCGAAATCGTATATCCGGCCCGACGGCGTCAGTCCGCGCAGATAATTGTCGCCCGTGCCATCCTCGCACAAAATCAGGTCGCCCCAGGGCGCCACGGCGAGATTGTCGCACATGTCGAGCGTATCGGCACCGGGCGACTCGTAGATCAGCGTCAACATGCCCGGCATCTCCGTTTCGCCGCTCTGCCCCTCGGACGCGCTGGGCGTATAACGCCATACCTGCCCGGCCCGCTGGACGCCGCCCTGGGTGCAGGTGAAGAACACATCGCCGCCGCTGCCATCGGGCCGCCGGCCGTAATCCATGCCTTCGCCACGATAGAATAAGGCGGCGCCTGCCGCATGGCCGCGATCGGCGAGGTCGCCGTCGGGCGCTTCCACGTCGTCCAGATCGATCCAGTCGACGGCGAAGGACGTATTCGGCGCGATTGCCCCCAGTCCCTGACCACCCCAGTCGCGGGGCCAATTGCTTGTATTGGCGGACGGCTGTTCGCGAATGGCCAGAGCCTGAAGGCGCCCGCCGCGATGCAGTTCGCCCGGTGTATCGGGAAGGAAACGATAGAAAAGCCCGGTACGGCTGTCTTCGGTCAGATAGACGATGCCGGTGTCGGGATCGATCGCCACGGCTTCATGGGCGAAACGGCCCATGGCGGTCAGCGGAACCGGATCGATCAGGCCGGTGGAGGATGAGGGGGTTTCGAAGACGAAGCCATGATAGCGCTGGGCCTCCTCCGGCGGTTTTCGCATGGACTCTTCGCAGGTCAGCCAGGAACCCCAGGGCGTCGCGCCGCCGGCGCAATTGGCGGCGGTCCCGGTCAGTACGAGATAGTCCTCGACTAACTGGCCTGCGCGCATGTCGTAGACGACCTTGGTGACCCCGCCGAAAAAGGGCCGCCCGTCCGGCTTGAGGCCATACAGCATCCCGTCCGGGACGCGCGACAGCAGCGCGTCATTCTCGCCGAACGGACTGCCATGTTCGGTATCGGGCCAATTTTCGTGATTGCGCATCAGGATGCAGCGATCGGCATTGGCCGGATCGGCGAAACAGGCCATGCCGTCTGGGCGGCCCGGGCGGAAGAAACCATCGACCATCGTCCCGCCCGTTTGCGAAACGATGGAGTAAGTGAAGCCTTCTGGCAGATCGAGCAGTCCCTGCGCATCGCCTACCAGCCTAACGGGGATTTGGGATGCGATCGCGGCAAACCCGCCCAGGGCAGTTGCCGAATAGAACAGGCCCGCCGCCTGGCCGTAACGGAGAAAGGAGCGTCGAGAGAGGGTCATGGGCGATATCCTGCGGTGATAACGATCTGCTGCAATAGCTTACCGCCGAAATGTTACAAAGAAAGTGGTGCGGACGGCGGGACTCGAACCCGCACTCCCTTACGGGAAGCAGATTTTAAGTCTGCAGCGTCTACCGGTTTCGCCACGTCCGCATGGCGCCGTGCGTGGCGAACCAGCATCGGATGGTCAAGTGCGGCGATCAGGCATTGGTAGCTTAGAAATTCGGTAAGATGTCGGGCGTATTTCGGAAAGCCGTGGACGGTTGGGCGATCTCGTTCGGTTTGTACGTGCTGCTTTGCGGCGGCGCGATCCTCGTCATTGGCGCAAGACTTGCTCTTGTGCGCTTAGGGGCGCTGAGATCAGGCCGCCGGATATTGGCGCGGATCGTCGACTTCGAATATGGCTTGCGTGACGATAGTGGCGTGCGCGCCAAGGAAATGCCGGTTTTCGAATTTCGAATAGGATCGCGGCTCCACCGCGTCCGAGGAACCGTGGGTCTTGCGACTGATCGTTTTCCGGTCGGCTCGATCCTGCAGCTCGCCGTTCCGTTCGATCGGCCCGATCTGGCCCAGCCGGTCGACGAGGGCCGAAACCGTGTGGCGCCTTGGCTGATCCTGGCCTTCGGCGCATTTCTATCGGGCTGGGCGCTGACGCTGATCGGTTTTGGGAGCTAAGTCCGCTAATAGTTCAGGCGTTCGCGCATTTCCTTGCCGGGTTTGAAATAGGGCACGCGTTTGGCGGGGACATCGACGGCATCGCCGGTCCGCGGATTACGACCGACACGCGCTTTGCGGTCCCGGGTCGAAAAGGCACCGAAGCCGCGCAGTTCGACGCGCCCGCCTTTGGCGAGTTGCTCGGTTATCGTATCGAAGAAGCAGTTGACCAGCCGTTCGACATCTTTGCTCGACAGTTCCGGATTGTCAGCCGCGATCTTTTGAACAAGTTCGGATCGGATCATATTGGCATTCCCCCAAAGGCCATGAGTTGCGACACCTACGCGCATGACTTTATGTCATTGCGACAGCAGCCGGGCGTGTTTGCCATGCTCGCGACCGCTGCAACGCCCTAATGTTCCGCTTTCGTAACTTTTTCAAGACGGGTAGGGCGAATTCGCGACGGATTGCCGCAATTTCCTGTATTTCCGTAGCCGGCGTCTTCGCGGCTGGGGACCTGACCGACCATATCTATCGCCAGGCCGCTTCCAGCGCGGCCATGCAGCCC
>JBCDDN010000014.1:0-60978 GCA_039180285.1 Pseudomonadota bacterium
AGGCGGCGTAAAGCACGATGCCGATGGTCGCGAGCCAGAAATGCCAACTGACGGCGGTCAGCGAGTAGAGCCCGGCGCGGTTCCAGAGCTTAGGCACCAAGAAGTAAAGCGCGCCGAAGGTGATCATGCCGCCCCAGCTCGGCATCCAAAGCATGATCGAGAACACCATGCCGAGCGTCTGTGCCCAATCGGGCAGTGCGGTATAGTGGAGATGGTGGGGACCAGCCCAGATATAGAGGAAGATCAGCGACCAGAAGTGGATGATCGATAGGCGGTAGCTGTATACCGGTCGCTCGGCCTGTTTCGGCACGAAATAATACATCATGGCGAGGAAGCCGGCGGTCAGGAAGAAACCGACCGCGTTATGCCCGTACCACCACTGGGTCAGCGCATCCTGCACCCCGGCAAAGGCGGTATAGCTTTTCGAGCCGAGGAAGCTGACCGGGATCGCCAGATTGTTGACGATATGCAGCATGGCGATCGTCAGGATGAAGGCGAGGAAGAACCAGTTGGCCACATAGATATGCGGCTCCTTGCGCTTCACGATCGTACCGATGAAGACCGCCCCATAGGCAACCCAGACGATGGTAAGCCACAGATCCACATACCATTCGGGTTCGGCATATTCCTTGCTCTGCGTGATGCCGAGCAGATAGCCGGTGGCTGCCAGCACGATGAATAGCTGGTACCCCCAGAAAACGAAGCGGGCGAGGCCAGGGAAGGCAAGCCTCGCCCGGCAGGTACGCTGGACGACGTAAAAGCTCGTCGCGATCAGCGCATTGCCTCCAAAGGCGAAAATGACGGCCGATGTATGGAGCGGCCGCAGCCGTCCGAACGTCGTATATTCGAAATTGAGGTTGAGCACTGGAAAGGCGAGTTGCAGCGCGATGTACAGGCCCGCGAGGAAACCGGCCATGCCCCAGAATATGGTCGCGATAACGCCCCAGCGGACGGGATCGTCGTCATAACGGCTTTGATCGGGCTTGGGCGCGCCGGCCCTTGCGAGCGCGGCGAAATCGGTTTTGTTCGCGATCACGAACGCGGCGATCAAACACGCCGCAACCACGATCCACATATGGATGGCAAAACCGCTATCGGCGGCCAAGGCGGCGGCAACGAATGCCAAGAATGCGGCGATCAGCAGGCTGCCGACCTTCATTGTCAGAGTTTCCATGCGCCCTTCCCTTTACAAAGCGTGCCTTGCTCTTAGGCCGAACACGGCCGGACTCTTTGATCGGGATCAAGAATGCAGCCGGGGCGAAAATTCACCGACGCGGATCGGCGATTGTCAGTGAAAATCCCGCGATTTTGGAAGGATGCGGACATTACGCGGATGGCCTCGATTACGCGGCAATTTCGATCCTCGCGGCAGCTGGGAACGAGCCGCCTCATCGGCGGGCGACAATTCGGGTTCGGCATTATGATCTTCGGATAGGCGGTCGAGCGCGGCGGTGCGATCGACGATGTGAGTCGCCATCAGATGGACGACGCCTTCCACACTGCGCTGGACCTCGCCATGGATCACCATCAGCCGCGACGCCATCACCGCGCGACGCAGCCGGTCCAGATGCCGCGCCCAGAGCAGTGCGTTGACGATGCCGGTCTCGTCCTCGATCGTGATGAAGATCGCATTGCCCTTACCCGGGCGCTGGCGGATCAGGACGACGCCGGCCGCCCGCATTTGCGCGCCGTCTTTCGCAGCGCAGATTTCCGTGCAGCTCGCCACGCCTTCCTTGCGGAACAGCGGCCGCAGGAACGCCATCGGATGGCCTTTGAGCGACAGCCTGGTCGTCTGATAATCGGCGACGACATGTTCGGCGAGCGGCATGGCGGGGAGCTCGGGATCGGGTTCCGCGCGCAGCTCGCGAGCATCGGCGGCGGCGAAAAGCGGCAATTCGCCTTTCGGCATGCGCCGGACATCCCACAGGGCCTGGCGCCGATCCTGCCCGATCGACCGGAAGGCGTCCGCATCGGCCAGCAAACGCAGGGCGCGATGGGGCAGCGCAGCACGGCGGGCGAGGTCTTCGATCCCCGTGAAACGGCCTTGGGCGCGCGCCACCTCGATCTGCTCGGCCCATTCCTCGCGAAACCCGTCAATCTGGCGGAAACCTAGGCGCAGGGCGAAGCGTTTATGTGTTCCTGCGGAGGCAGGAACCCAAGACGGCTCGCGATGGCGCTTGTGGCTCTGGGCTCCTGCCTTCGCAGGAGCACAAATTTCCTCCAGACTGTTATCCCAATCGCTCGCATTGATATCAGCCTCGCGCACTTCGCCGCCATGCTCGCGCAGATCGCGGACGAGCTGGGCGGGGGCGTAGAATCCCATGGGCTGCGAATTGAGGAGCGCGCAGGCGAAGACCGCCGGATGATGGCATTTGATCCAGCTCGAAACATAGACCAGACGCGCGAAGGACAGCGCATGGCTCTCGGGAAAGCCATAGCTGCCAAACCCCTCGATCTGCCGGAAACAGCGTTCGGCGAAATCGCGATCATAGCCGCGCGCCGCCATCCCCTCGATCATCTTCTTCTCGAACTGATCGATCGTGCCGACATTGCGGAACGTCGCCATGGCCCGGCGCAGGCGGTTGGCGTCCTCGGGCGAGAAATCGGCGGCGACGATGGCGAGCTTCATCGCCTGTTCCTGGAACAGCGGCACGCCGAACGTCTTGCCGAGTACGCCCTTCAGCTCGTCGGGATCGTGCGGCGGATTGGGCGAGGGATAATCGACCGCCTCCTTCCCCGAGCGTCGCCGAAGATAGGGGTGGACCATATCGCCCTCGATCGGCCCGGGCCGGACGATCGCGACCTGGATCACGAGATCGTAGAATATGCGCGGCCGCAATCGCGGCAGCATGTTGATCTGCGCCCGGCTCTCGACCTGGAAAACGCCGATACTGTCACCCTCGCAGAGCATGTCATAGACGGCCGGATCCTCATCCGGGATTGTATCCAGCTCGTAATCGCCGAGCCCGTGCAGCCGCATCAGATCGAAGCTTTTCCGGATACAGGTCAGCATGCCGAGCGCCAGGATATCGACCTTCATCAGACCGAGCGCGTCAATGTCATCTTTATCCCATTCGATGAAGGTGCGGTCCTCCATAGCCGCATTGTGGATCGGCACCAGCTCGTCGAGCCGCCCCTCGGTCAGCACATAGCCGCCGACATGCTGGGAGAGATGGCGTGGAAATTCGAGGATCTGGTCGACCAGCAGCTTGAGCCGCGCAATCTCGGGATTGTCGAGGCTGAAACCGGTCTCGGCGATCCGCTCTTCGGTCATGCCGCTCGCATAGCTGCCCCAGACCGTACTCACGAGCTGGCTCGTCACGTCCTCCGACAGCCCCAGCGCCTTGCCGACCTCGCGCACCGCGCTGCGCGGCCGGTAATGGATGACGGTCGCGGTGATCCCGGCGCGGGCGCGGCCATAGCGCTCATAGATATACTGCATCACCTCTTCGCGCCGCTCATGCTCGAAATCGACGTCGATATCGGGCGGCTCCTTGCGCTCGCGCGATACGAAGCGGGAGAAGAGCAGATTATATTTGACCGGATCGACCGACGTGATGCCGAGCAGAAAGCAGACCATCGAGTTGGCCGCCGACCCGCGCCCCTGGCACAGGATCGGTGGATCCTGCGCACGCGCGAATTTCACGACATCGTGCACGGTCAGGAAATAATAGGCATAGTCCTGATCGCGGATCAGCGAGAATTCCTCGTCGATCAGCTTTTGCGCCTCGGTCGGGATGGTCTCGCCATAGCGCGCATGCGCCGCCTCGAGCACGATATGTTCGAGCCAATCCTGCGGCTCCCAACCCTCGGGCACCGGCTCGTGCGGATATTCGTAGCGCAGATCGTCCAGGGTGAATGTGATGCGGGACAACAGATCGGTGGTAGCCGCGATCGCCTCCGGATAGTCGCGGAACAGCCGCGCCATCTCCTCGGGCGGTTTCAGATGCCGTTCGGCATTGGCGGCGAGCCGTTTTCCCGCATGAGCAATGGTCGTGCCTTCGCGGATACAGGTGAGGACATCATGCAGTTGCCGGTGCTGCGGAGTCGCGTAGAGCGCGTCGTTGGTCGCGAGCATCGGCAGGCCGACGCGCGCGGCGAAAGCCGCCAGCTCTTCCAGCTTCCGGTGATCGCGCCCGCTGCGCGGCATGGTAACGCCGAGCCAGAGCGCACCCGGCGCCGCGCCCGCTAGGCAGCGCAGTGCGATCTCGTCTTCCTCGCCTCTTTCACCTTTCTTGGCCATCGCGATCAGCAACAGATCCTCGCAATGATCGATAAGATCCGTGAGCTGAAGCAGGCAATCGCCCTTCTCCGCCCGTCGGTTGCCGACCGTCAGCAGCCGCGTGAGCTGCCCCCAGCCCTGGCGGCTTTTGGGATAGGCGACGATATCGGGCGTTCCGTCGACGAAACAGAGCCGTGCCCCGACGACGAGCCGGAACGGAAAGGCGCCGCGCTGTTCCTCAGACAGGTCTTCCAGCGCGTTTCTCAGCGCGACATGCGCCCGGACGACCCCGGCCACGGTATTGCGATCGGCAATGCCGATGCCCGCCATGCCCAGCGCGATCGCCTGTCCGACCATCTCGGTCGGATGCGAGGCCCCGCACAGAAAGGAATAGTTGGTCGCGGTGGCCAGTTCGGCGAAAGCTGCCGTCATGCGAACAGCCCGTGCAGATACCAGCGCGGATCGGATTTTTCGCGGCCGAACAGGCCATGGCGGAACACCCAGTAGCGCCGTCCCGCCGCATCTTCGATCCGGTAATAGTCGCGCGTCAACCGGGTACGGCCGAGCGGATCGCGGCTGCCATGCCACCATTCCGAGGCGATGCGCTCGGGGCCTTCGTAGCGCATCACCTCGCGCAGCTTGCGCCGCCAGCGGAAGCGATAGGGTGGCCCGTCCGGCACTTCGGCGATCACATCGATCGGTTCGGGAGGATCGAACAACTGCACGGGGCGCACAGGCGGCTCACCCGGTTCGGGCATGGGCCATTGCATGACCGCCGCGCTTTGGAGAGCGGGCACGGCAATATGCCCTTGTTCGGGGATATGCGTATCGCCGGGTATGAAGCGATGCAGCCGGTCGCGGCCGAATCGCGTGCTCAGCCGGTCAAGCAATTCGGCAACATCATCGCCCGGTTCGTGGCCGCCTTCCAAACCGGGTTGACTCGGCGCGAGCGGTTCGGTCACCGGCACCGCCAGCTCGACGCAATCGAATCCGAAGCCCGGATCGAGCGGATCGGTCAACGTCTCGATCCGCTCGTCGAAAAGCCGCCGGATCGCCGCGGGGTCGCGCGTCGGCAAGCCGGTTTCGACCCTCAACGCCCGGGTGCGGCCGTCGGCGCGGTGGAATAGCGCCTCGAAGCGCCGCCCGCCGCGATCGCGTTGCGTCAGTTGCACAATGGCCTCGGCGACAAGATCGTCGAGCACGGCCAGTGCATAATCGCTGTTCGCCACGGGCTCGGCGAAGCGGCGAGCGATCCGAACGGCCGGCTGCCGATAGTCTGGATCCAGCGGGCTTTCCGCCTCCCCCAGCAAGCGTTCCAGCGCGAGGATCGCCCCGGCCCCGAACCGCGCCGCGATCGCCCCGCGCGGCCGGTCCGCCACCGCGCCGATCGTCTTGAGGCCCGCCCGGCGTAATCCGAGTTCGCTTTCGGAATCGAGCTCCAGCGCAGCGACCGGCAGGCGGCGGATCGCAACCGGCTCATCCATAGCCCGATCATTCCGCATGCCGTACCGGGCCAGTGCATGGGCGGCCTGAGCGGTCGATCCGAGGGTCCAGCGGACGGCCGTGCCGAGTTCTTCGAGCCAGGCGGCGACGGTCTTTGCCAGCGCCTCCTCGCCGCCGAACAGATGCGCGCAACCCGTAACATCGAGCAGCAGTCCATCGGGCGGATCGGTCGTCACCATCGGCGTGTAGCGCCCGCATTGACGGGCCAGCCGGTCGAGCCAGTTCGCGTCGGCCGCCGGGTCGTGATCATGAACCGCAAGATCGGGCACCCGCGCCCGGGCATCGGCAAGCGCGAGGCCCGCATCAAGGCCGAGCGCCTTGGCCACCGAATTGACCGCCATCAGCCGCATCGCGCCCCTCACCGTTTCGACACAGGCAAGAGGCCCTTCAGGCGCCGAGGGAGAGTGACCGCAAATCCGCAGCCTGTCCGCCGGCAGGAAGGGGAAGCAGAGCGCCAGAAACCGCCGGCTGCCGAGCCGGTGCCGGTTCGGCTTCCCGGAAGCGGCGCCGGTCACGATCCCACTCCATTCGCCAGCTTTTCCCGGCCGGTCCGGCGCGGCGGCGCAGCAGAGTCAGGCCGATCGCCGGTTGACCCGGCGCATTGGCGGCGAGCGGGTGGGACGGTGCGGCGCGCACCGACCAGCGGGTATCGGCCGTGCTCGGCGCCGGCCGACCGCCGGGCCGCAGCATCAGCGCCGTGACGCCGGACTGCCCGGCCGCCAGGGTCAACCGGCGGCTGGCCGTCAGATCCAGTTTGGCGGAATGGCCCCAGCATTCGGCGATTACCGCGCCCAGCCCGGCGCAGCGCAGCGCATCGGCCGCACCGCGCAACAGGGCCAGCCTGTCGGGAACGGTAACCAGGATAAGCGTGGCCGGATCGCCGCCCAATTCGGCCAGACCCGCGGCATGAAACCGCCCGCCTCGCCGCTGTGCGTCTTCGGTGCGGAGCCAGAGCAGCGGCTTTCTCCTACTCTGGCTACCGTCCCCGCCCTGCGCAAGAATGCCGAGCATCGCGACAAAGCCGGTCGCCGCGCCGCCATCCTCGGCATCTTCCGCAAATATTTCATGCAGCTGTCCACGCCGCAAACCTCCATCAAGATAGGCGTCGAGCGGCGCATGCCCCAAGGGCATGAGGCCGGATGCGTCGTCACGCACAGAGCCGGACCCATGGTCCGCCAGACACGCCCGAAGCGCGGAGAGGATGTAAGCCGACTCACGCATGATTGTTCTTGTTTTGTTCTAATCTGATCAATCGGACGCCGATGTCAAGCATTACGGCAAATCTCGGTCTGGCAAATCCACTGTCAACGAAGATCGGCCGGCCGATCTCCATTGCGCCGCCATCGTAATCGATAGCGCGACCAGTGGATCGAGATATTCGGACATATTGCAGATAGCGAAGCGCGGAATAGCGCGAGACCGCGAGATCGTCGTTCACTGGTAAAAAAATCGGTTCCTGGACAGAGGCTGGCTATGGCAATAACCATCAAGCTTCCAACACCTCTCTTCCAATAATCACAGGCGAAACGCCAGTCATCCAAGAGACTGGAACCTCCAGTCAAGGTTCTATGGCATCTTGTCCATTCCCTTTATTTCACTGAAAATAAACGTGATATATAAAATCTCGAAGATCTGACCTTAATATAGATTTCCGCTTTGCAGATGAACGCTAACATCTTGCCGCCCTATTAACCATAGCAACTCAGAAGTTCATTAACGATCATTTGCTACTTCCCTCCCTGCACAAAGGGAACGGAAATTATGAATACCTTCGGAACGAAAAATGCTCTAGCCGCTATCGCACTGGTCGGCGGATTGTTGCTTCCATCCGCAGTTTCCGCGGGAACAAATGCATCGCAATCCTTTACAGTCGGAGGAGTGGTACCGGTATCTTGCGAAATCAACGCAACCTCCATCCTCGCGAATGAGGGTGACGGATTTTCGAGCGGCACGGTATTCGAAAGCTGCAACTCGCAGGAAGGTTTCCAGGTTGTTGCCCAGCACCGTTGGCTGGAAGACACTGAGAACGTTATGTTCAACTATGCCGGACAGACAAGCCAGCTGCGTAAAGACGGATGGAGTTTGGTGGCCAACCGTCTTGGCGCCAAACACGGTCGGCGTTTCATCGGCATACGGCATTCCGGACTGGTCGCGCCTCTTTCGATCGGACTGACGATCACCGCGTTCTAAACGTCCGATACTCTGAAATCAGCCTATTCGGCACGGATTCTAGATGGGTGTCACAGTCACGGTTACGCGATCCGTGTAATCGCCGGCATGCCGCGTCGCATCCGGTTGGACAATGATAACGACGGGATGGACATCGCCTGTCGAACTGGTGTGCGTTCCCACGCTGATCTGATCTCCACCGCCCGTCATATTGAGTAAGCGGCCGCTCACGGTCATCCGATACGGAATGCGTTCGGGACCGTTGATTCTCCTTAGCTGGCCCGCATTCTGGGAAACGAAAGCCATCTGATATGCGGCCGTGCTGAGGACGCGTATGGCAAAGGGCGGCGCTGTGGTCACAGCGTCGGGCGACAATGTGCCCAACTCGACCTGAGCCGGGCCGCCTCCACTGCTTGCCCCTGCAAATCGGATTCGCGCCGCAGTCGGAATGGTCAGGTTAAGCTCCGTTCGCTGATCCTGGATCTCGCTGCGATTATCGGACGACACGAGAAAATAGACGAGCTCTTGCGTATAAGCGCCGGCCTCTTCGCCCCATCCGACGGCCATCCGAACTTCATATGGTACGGACACCTGCCCCGATGCCGGCACATTGACGCGTGTCGACGTATCGGCGTTGTTCACGGCCGATTCCATCTGAACGATGGGGATGTTGCCGTCCGGCCCGGACAGCGAATAGATCGGGAAATCGGCGTCCGACGTGCTCAAATCACGGCCGACCGAAAGACGAAGCTCGCACGCGGTATCGCCTTCGTTCCTGATCCGTACGAAAAACCGCTCAACAAGCTGTTGAGTATCGAAAGAGGCGGATGGTGACAGCGTTACCGCGGCGGGACCGTCTGCGAATACCGGTAAACACTCGGCCATCGCGACCGACGGGACAAGCGCCGCAACAGCTATCGGAAGTGCGAGATATTTCTGCATGACGTCTACTCCTGTCCATCCACTTCGGCTTCCCCGACCGACACATCTCCCAACTGGAAGAGCGGTTCTGAGTCAGCCGGAACACTTATCGTATAGGCAACCACCGGTTCGAACAGTTGCACCTGATATGTTTTCCCAGGTCTCAGGCCGATGATAGCAAAACGGCCTGCCGAATTGGTAAAGAAAGGCTGCGTGCCATATTCTTCGTCATCCGGCGACGTAACGGTGCCGGCAACGAGCGATGCGCGCTCACCGCCGAGATTGAGGAAGCCATAGGCGCTGACGGTTGCATCCGTCCCGATCTCGATATTGTAACCGCTGCGATATGGCGGCAGCAGTGTTTCGATGCCGCTGCCGATATCATATCCTTGCGGCCCCTCGAGCAGATCATAAACGACATTCTGCCGCGAATATGATTGCAGACGCGAGCCGAGGGCCGGACCGAAGGCACCGCTGATGGCTTCAAAGCCATCGTCGTTAATCGAGCTGCCGATAATGACCTGTTCGTCCGAGATATTTTCATGCGGACGTGCGATGACGAAACTGTCGGAAATCGGTCGGCCAATCGCGAAGTTGCCGCCCGCATAGGCAATCGACGTTCCGATCTGGAGCCGCGCCTGTTGCCGCTCATCAATATCGGAGAAGCCGTCGCCGGCCGTCGTTACGGTGAGCCGGCTCTTGAACCGATTGCCGACATAGTCTGCCGACGCATCGAGACTGTTGCTGCCCGGCGTACGCCGGAGCCCTGCGCTGTAGCCGAACGATCCGACCCGGTCTTCAAAGCTGCGCGAGATCGACGCCCTGTAGGTCTCGCGTCTGCTGTTATAGCGCGCATCGGCTCTCGTCCGACTTCCGAACGGTATGGTAATGCCAAGACGGACACCATAATCATTGGCGAAGTTGCCCGAACCGAATTCGACACCCGCCGTGACCCGGAAGCGGTCGAAGCGATGGATAATGTCGGCAAACGCCGTGCGGGTGTTTGTAAACCCGCTTCTGTCAAACCAGTTCAACCCCGCGATCAGGGTCGTTCGCTCGCCGAGACTCTGTGTGTAGTTGGCCGTCAAGCTGAACGTCTCGACCCTGTCCACCGCAATTTGGTCGGCTAAAGTCGTGTAGCCGGAACTGCGATAGTCCACACTCAGCGAAAACTGACTCCCGCGCTGTCCCGACCCAAGCTGCAATGAATAGGAGCCACGCAGGGCAAAGCCGGTGGAATCTCCCGTGCTGAAGCCGGACGAAAGTTCGAACCTGCCCGGAATGGTCTTGGGCGTAACGATAACTTCCGCTGCAGCCACCTGGGTGTCCTCGGAGAGCTGAACGGCACCGCCGACAATCAGCCGATTACTGAGGCCCCGGCGATAGAAGCCAGTGAATGCAGGAAGCCCTCCATAAACCGGACCGGCACGAAAATCCCGAGCTACAAATCCGACCCCGGCAGAGTATTCATCTTCGCCGGCGGCCAAATCGATTGGATCGATATAGGTATCGAAATCCTCCAGCTGTCGACGCCCGGTGACGTCCGTAATGAAAAGCTGAGCATTACTGCCAGCATATTGGTTACGAAGCTGCGCCAGATCATATGTGCCGGCGGCCAGTTGCAGGGTTTCGGCTTGCTGTCCGTCGATGAAAATTTCGACGGTCGCGTCACGGTCGAGCAAGACTTGCTGGCTTCCGAGGCGTGTAAGTGGCGAGAGGCCCGTGAACACGCGGCGCCCTTTTTCGACGCCGACACCGCCGATCAGCGACCCTGCGATCACTGGGATGCTGTTGAGCTGCAGATCACCCGCACTCCAGCGCCGGAGTTCCCCGATTTCATCATAAACCGCCCGAGCCTGGCGCCTGTAAAATCCGTTCTCGCCGAAAGTCAGTTCCTCGTCATAACCACCGTCAAACTCGAAAACGATTCCTTGATAACGGACGGCACCGAAAATGAGCGCGGCCGGGGTCGAAAAATCGTTGAAATCCTCAAGCCTGACATCGCCAACAATGTTCAGGTAGGCGCTGAACTCCTCGGGATCCGAAGTAATCGGCACCGGATTATCGTCGAATCCCGATCCCAAAGATTGCACCGCAGCGACCGATGGATCGATGCGCTCGACATTGATCTCCAGAAGCGATTGATCGTACCGCAATGCGACACCGGCGGCATCGAGAGCTTCCGGCGTCAGATATGTATCCGCGGGCAGGGTATCGGGGAATGTCTCGCGCAAATCCTCTCTGACAAACGGCAGGATTGCCGTAATCAGCGAATTGCGTTCGTAGCGAATCTGGCCGTTCGGCCATACATTAACAAGAATGTCGCCGAAGAGACGACCGCTACGGATCAGTGGCAGCGACAGGCTTGTCGGAGTACCGCTCGTCGCGACGGACTGTTGCGGGACACTCCCGGCTTCTTGTTCCCCAACTTGCTCGGCATCATCACTTGGGACCGCCTGCGCGGTGGCAGCGGTGCCGTGCACCGCCAACGCCGCAAGCGCCGCTCCTGACAAGTATCGCACCAAAACTGCCCCCCCAAACTTGCTCATTACTCGTCCAGAGTTACCGTTATGGTTTCTTCTTGAAGAACCTGATCCGTCGGCACGAAGAATATTCGAGCGCCGCCCGGTGGGACCACGCCCATTCCGATATCGCTGCCAATCTGCGATGCCGTTCTGGCGTCCGAAAACGCTTCGCCCGTTTCAGTCGTCCCCGATATCGTCCATCCGGTTCGGCCAGCGGCAAAAAAACGGTTGCCCTGATTTTCGATCCGAACTTCTATTCCGGGAACCGGCTCGGCCGCTTCTTCAACCTCAGCGATCTCCGGCGATGCTTCCTCATCGTCATTCTGGACCTGATCCGGCGTTTCCTGCTCGCTATCAGGCGCCTCAATCGTCGCCGGGCGTGCCCAACTCACTACCGGTTCGGGCTCGCTACCGTCCGGCACCACGTTAACGAGCACATTAAAGCGCATGACCACCTGAATGCGCGATACATCCGGTTCGAGCGCAACGGGAATCTGCATCACAGATGCGTAATAAACTTGAGATTGCGTAAGCGGCTCGTCCGGCAGATATTGTATGCGGAATATCTGCTGTTCATTCGGCCCGACCACGACTTGCGGCGGAAAGACTAGGAATTTTTCATCCGCTGGTTCCAGTTCCAACTCACCGCGTTCACCGATGATACCGCGGAACATTCGAACCTCTATCGGCAATTGCCGATCTTCCGAGTTCGTGATCTCAAGCCGCGCCGACGAGTTGCGTCCGGTCGGCGATAATTCCATCGTCATCGGGGTTACACGAGCGGCTTCGCTGACTCCGCACCATAAAAACGCCGTCGCAAAGAACAAAAGGCCAATGAAACGCATGGCTCCCCTCCCCCAATCTCCCAAATCGGGAGATAAAACAAAATAATTGCAATAACAAACAGAAAGAGGGGAGCCGTATTTCAGCCCCCCTCTTCGATTTCTGTAAGTCAGGACATCATTAGATAATGGTAACGGTAACTGTGATCGTGTCCTGATAGTTACCAGCCAGCGGGCGGCCGTCCAAGTTTTCGACAGCCGTTACCAGCGCATCGATCGTCACTTCGCGATGGATCGCGCCGCGCGAAAGGTTCTGGAACAGCGGACCCGTGATGCTGTTGTAGAGCGGATTAAACAGCGCACCAAAACCACTGCGATAGTTGCGGGCACGAACCGAATAATTGATCGTGTCCTTGAAACCAGCATCGTCACCGGGCTGAAGCGAACGGTCCTGATTGACGAGAACGCCGTTGGCCGGAACCAGCGACATCCGGTTCGTTTCGTTGCAGCTAAGCCAGAAATCGCCGGTTTCTTCGGCGGACGGACCGTTGATCAGCAGAGCGGCAGGGCCGGCGGTCGTGTTGATCGAGAGTGTACCGAGATCGATGTCATTGATGTTTTCCATCGTGCAGGTGTCGGCGACGTTCGCATTGATGTCGAACTCGTCCGAAACCGGGCTGGCAACAGCCGGTGCAGCGATGATGGCAGCCGAAGCGGCTGCTACGGAAAGAAGCTTTTTCATGATATTGGAATCCCCAAATGCAGTGTAGACAAAGACGGTCGCCCCCCATCGATATGATGATGGTGACCAGCGAATACGCTGGGGAAGCTATGCTTGCGACTCACCCCCAGTGGTAAAAAAACTATTAATGCGAGTCGGAACGCTCTGGCATCCCCAATGTTGGGGATGATTCAGATTAATATTACCGTAACGATAGAATATCTCGCTAAATTTCAGAGCATTACCGAATACAACCGATCACATCGTTCGTAATACGATTTTTCTTGCATTTCTTCTGTCCATAGACGGAACAGTTTTCGATCTTAAAGTGGTCAATTACTTAACGTGGCTTGCATTTATCGCCGAGAGAAATAAAGACACCAGTTCTGGGGGAATGCGCTCAAGCCCAAAGGCAGCGTGCACCAAGACATCGATTACAGAATATCCATCTTTTACAATGACATACGCAAAATCAGGATGTTCGCGAGTCTTTGCCTCCGCCATGTGAACTTGGGATGATAGACACTAAATGTTGGTTAACGGCGACGGTTTGGACGAACGTCTGGCTTTGAATTGGTTAAACAATGAGCGGCGTGCGAAATGCGTCGTTTCCATTGATCTGAAGCTGATCTGGTCCAACGCGGAAGCCATCGATTTACTCCGCGAAAGCAGCGAAGCGGAGATAGTCAATGGCCGATTCAATTTGCGTGACCAGATGCACCAAGAAAAACTGCTCGATATGCTGCCTCTGTTGGGAACCGGACCTCTGCCGATCGCCGTACCCTGCAGCGATGGAAACGGACATCTGATCGTAAATGCGGAAACCGTGAGCCCGCACGGCTCGACCACGCAATATGTAGGCTTGACCTTTCGGGAAACCGGTAAGCTCCGGACCGTTGCATTCGCGCCGCTGGACTCTGCTTTTCATCTCACACGAGCGGAACACGCCGTTCTCACGCATATGCTGGAAGGTCTTACGGCCAGTAAATGCGCTTCGCGAATCGGTTCGTCGATAGAGACAGTGCGATCACATATCCGCTCTATCTATGCGAAAATGGACGTGAATTCCCGAGAAGAAATGTTCGCCAAGATCATCCGTTACAGTGTCTAGCATGCGCACTTGAGGTATCTTCAACCCGCGTCCCGATATGTAGGAACCGATTCAAAGATATAAACCTAAGGAGCAGAGGCGATCTCAGAGGTCCGGGTTTCCCCGCACTTTAACTATAGGTGATACAAGACCAGCGCGTTTCTCCGCTCAGTATCGCCAATGGTGGAAGGCGATCGGGTAGATCGTCTCGATATCGGCGATGACATGCGCGCGATGGTCGCAATGCGGCGCCGGCTTCGGCGCGCCGAAGATTATCATCGCAGCGATCGCTATCATGAAGTTTTTCCGCATTACTCCGCTTTTCGCCGAGACGGCCCGACCGTTCGCGCCGAGCCCGTCCCAGCCCCATGGATGGTCGTGCTTGGCGGCGGCAAAAGATCCTCCCCAGAGGGCGCAAGAGGGGAAATCCTGCCATTGCCAAGCACTCGACGGCGAGCGGCCCACAGGGGGTGGCCGCCCGCCTATCGTTCAAAAGCCGACCCGCAATGAGGCCCGCAAACCGACGACGAACCGGTCCTGCTGTTCCTCCGCACTAAACTCGCCGCCGATCGAAAAGCCCGCACGGCCGCCGATCACGCGCAGCGCGCCGACCCAGCCATCGGTCCGCTCTTCGGGAACGAGGGTGAAATCCTCGCCGTCCGCGAAGCGCGCGGTCGTTTCGCCGATATCACCCGCCAGAATCTGACGGCGGCCGCCGTCGATTTCGACCCGCATCCAGCCGGCCGCCGGGCCGTCGTCCCCGAAATGGAGCGAGGCGACGAGCCGGGCGGTGGCGGCGAGCTCGTCGCTCGTCCGCTCGTCCACCGTCAAGTTGAAGGCGTCGCCCCCGCCGGTTTCGGCATAGCCGTCCTCATGGAGATTGTAATAGTCGATCGACGCAACGGGGCGCAGCCGCAATCGGCCGCTGCCGAATTCGTAGCTCATGCCGGCCGAAAGCGAGTAGAGCCGTCCGTCCCAACTGCCGCTGGCCTTGCGGACGATCTCCTCGTCGGCCGTGCGGCCGTTGAATTCGCGGGTGCCGTCGAAATCGAGCTGGGCGATCGAGGCGCGGGCATGGGCTTGGAAACCGCCCCACTGCCCCCGCCAATAGGCCGCCGCCTCGAACTGATCGACATCGACGAAGTTCAACGTCCCTTCGTCGTCAACCTCGCTGAACAGATAGGCGAGCGATAGGCCGAAATTGCCGATCTCCCCGGCCTTGACTTCGGCGCCGCCGGTAATGCCCCAGCCCAGAAGATCATAGGCCGCGGTATCGTCGAAATCGGAGGATGTGCCCCAATTGACCTGCTGGATCCAGAAACCCCAGCCGCCCTGATCGCTGAACGCGGGGGACGGATCGGACAGGAAACGAGCCGTGGCGCGCGATCCCTGGCTCGCTGTTTCGAACGTGCCGCCGGCATGATCGGGCAGCATCTGCCGCAGTGTCGAGCGGAAGGCCTCGCCCTCGAAGATCGACAGATAGACGTCGGCGACCTCCTCGTCATTGCTCAGGGCGGCGAAGATCGCGTCGAACGCCCGGCTCTGGGAGCCGTTCAGGCCCAACGCTTCGGTCGGCTTGCGCGATATCGCCACGCTGATCTCGCCGGCCTGTTCGTCGACGGAGAGCCCGCCCTGAAGCAGGAACGGCAGGTTTGCGGAATTGTCCGACAGATTCTCCGCCCCTTCGAGCGTATCGGCCCGGATCACGACGAACTCGCCGCCGACATCGTCCAGCTCGGTGACCCGCACCATCACGGCCGATCCCTCCGCGAAACGGGCCGTGCCGGACACATCGTACAGCGTGTTCGTACCGGCATCCTCGTCGATCGTGACGCCGATCATGCTGTCTTCGCCCAGGGTCATCGAGGCGAGCGCGATCCGGCCGCTGTTCGTCACATCGAGCATGCCGCCATCCATGACGAGATCGAGACTGCCGCTGTTGGCGATCGCGCCGCGGAAAACGGCGTCGCCGGCTAGGCTCAGCCGGTTCGCGCCGGCGCCGAAATCGGCATCGCCGGCGAAACGCGCCGTACCGTCCAGCGCCAGTTCGTCGTCGCCCGCCCCGAAATCGGCATCGCCTTCGAACTCCGCGTCTTCGCCGAGGACGAACCGGTCGTCTCCGCCGCGCATCACCGTGTCGCCGGTTACCGTACCGGCGGTGATCTCGAAACGATCGTCGCCGTCGCCGAACTGGACGTCGCCGATGAGCCGCGGCGCGGCGGCATCCTCGTCGAGCTGCAGCTGACGGACCGTCGCGCCGTCGGCATTCGCGCGCAGATCGATGGCGATATTGCGACCCTCCGCGCCGCCGCGCGCGGCGATCAGACCCGTATTGCGGATGCGCTCCACCGTGCCCGACCGATCGACGATGGCGAATGTACGCGCATCGCTGTCGGTATCGGCGACGATGCTCCCGATGTTGCGGATTTCCTCCACCGACGCACCGGCATCGATCGCGATGGCGCGCACCGCGGTGCTTGCGCGCGATCCACCATTGGCCAGGACCTCGCCGTTGACGACGATCTCGCCGGTCGATGCGCCCTCGCCCAGCCGCAATGCCGTCGCATTGCCGTCATTGGAAACGGCGCGCACGCGGCCGGTCACGCGCATGCCGCCGGCGATATCGACGGTACGGCCGAGCCCGCCGATGACGAGACCGTTCGCATCGACGCCCTCATAGATGCCTTCGCCCGAAACGGTCCCGCGGATGACGATAGCATGGCCGTCGGCATTGTCGGCGAGCGCACCGATCACGATATCGGTATCCGCCGAACCGATCTCGACCGCCGCCGCGGAGCCGTGTGAGGTGATGATCGCGGTGGTTTCCTCGTCATCGTCGATCCCGTCATCGTCTTCGTCGTCATCGTCTTCGTCGCGATCGGGCGGCGGCGCGTCGAACAGGATGCCGCCGTCGACATCGCCCGCGATGCGGACGGCCGGCCCGCCGATCAGTAGATCGTCCGCGTCGAGATCGTCGGTATCGGAGGGCGGCGGGACCGACCGGAAACCGGTCACCGTAACGCTGTTCTGAAAGGTGACGCGGCCGCCGACATCGCCGTCGAGCGCAACGCCGACGGCATTCTCGCCGCGGACGTTCACGCCGCCGGTAATCGTCACGGAATCGGTGATCTCGATCGTATGGATGCCAAAACTGTCGTCGCCGACCACGGTGATCGTGCCGCTGTGATCGAGCCCGCCCTCGAGCCGGCTTTCGATGACGATAGCGCCGGACTCATTGCCCTCGATGCTGATCGTGCCGCCATTGTCGACATCGCCGCGAAACGCACCGCCGTCCTCGATCAGGATGCCGTAGCGGCCCGAACCCAATGCGAAACGGCCGTCGATATCGCCGTCGTCGTCATCGTCTTCGGCCGTATAGTCCTCGTCGATGGTGATGGTGCCGTCATTGACGATATCGCCGCTGTTCCCGGCCAGCGCGCGAATGCCGATGGCGTTGTTCGCATCCTGGATCGCGATCGTTCCTTCATTGTCGACATCGTTGTTGCTGTCGATCGTGACCGCGACGCCAGAGGTCGGCCTTATGCTGCCATCCTCGGTAATCCAGATATCGTCGCGGGAGCCATCGTCGACCGTCGACGTGCGGACCGGATTGGTGATCGCGGAATCGATCACAGTTTGAGCCTGGGCCTGCATGGGATGCGCCAGCACGAGGATGGGCGTGAGGCAGGTGCAACCGAGAAGCGTACGCATAAACAAAGATCCCTTCTTCTACCGAAGGGCGGAGATGTCCCCGCCCCTTTCGAACAAGAGACGGTGTGGGACGCGGCCAACCTTATGCCGCCGCGCAAATTTTTTGACGGGCGTCCGTTTTTTAGAAGCGCGCGTCGAAACCGAGACGCAGCGTACGCGGCCGCAACGGCGTGACCTGACGCCGGAAGGGTAGCGTGAAGGGCGTGCCGACGGCAAAGCGGTTGCCGACCGTATCGAACAGATTGGCGACGCTGAGCGAAAAACCGAAAGCGCCGGTGCCAACCCGGGCGTAGAGATCGGCCTCGGCGACATCGCCCTGCGGTTCGCCCAAGATCGGCCCGACGCCGAGCCGGGAATCGCCGTCGTAGCGCGCGGTGCCCGACAGGTTGAGCGTCCATCGCTCGGAAATCGCGGTCGTGAAAGTGAACGACAGCTGCGCCCCGATATTGGCCACATTGGGCAATCGGTTGGAATCGGCCAACACGATCGCCGATACGGGTTCTCCGACTTTACTGTCGTTGACGAAGAAGCCGGCATCCACGCTGAGGCCGTCGATAGGCCGCCAGCCCGCCCGCACGTCGAACGTATAGATGCGTCCGTCGCCGATATTGGCGGTCGTCGGAAAACCGTTGCGGTCGACGATATCGGCCTGGATGTCCGTCCAGCGGGAATAGGCCACGGTCGCCGCGAAATCGAAGCGTCCGCGATGCTGCACCCCGTGGCGGAAGCCGAGTTCGAGGGTGGTCACCCGGTCATTGTCGATCTGTCGGATGAAATCGTCGCGGACGACGAGGCCGCCCGGGCGAAAACCCTGCTGCCCCCGGACGAACACCGTCATGTCGGATCCCAGGTCCAGCATCGCCGCGAGCGACGGCAGAAACGTCGTCTCCGACCGGTCGGCCGAGTCGACCAGCGCCAGCGTCTCCAACGGCACATCGATCCCCTCGCCGCTCAGCCGCGCATGGGTAAGCCGGCCCCCGGCCGTCAATGTCAGCCGGTCGACGGGCCGGAACGAAGCTTCGGCGAAGACGGTCCCCTCGTTGATCGCGTTGCGCACGCCGGTGGCATCCATCGGATTGCCGGGCGGACCGAACAATCGCTCGGTCCGCACGCTGTTGTGGAGCAGACTTATCCCAGCTACCCAACCGAACCCGTCTTCGATCCGGCGCGCCAGGCGGTTCTCGGTCGATACCAACAGGATGCGCCGTTCCTGGTCGAATATCGTCGGCGCGCCGCCCGACGGTGTGGCGTCGAACCGCTCGTCGAGCCGTTGGTGGACGATCCCCGTCGACGATGTGAAGCGCATCCCATCCCAGTCATGCGAGACGATCACGTCGCCCATGACGAAATCGTTGGAATAGCCTTGGGCGAGCGCACTTTCCCGGGTCAGCGGCTCGGCGCCGCGATCGGCATATTGACTGTCCCGCCCGTCGATCGTCTGAAAGACGGCGCCGATATCGATCGTCCACCCCTCGGCGGGAACGAGCCGGACGCTGGCGCGCCCGCCATAGGTCGTCACGCGATTGACGTCGTCGAGATCGCGCCCGACATCGTCGATATAGCCGCCATCCAGCGCGCCATACCCGATCAGCCGCACGCCCGCACGGCCGGGCGCGAGCGGCACATTGACCATCGCACCGCCGTCGAAGCTGGGATCGCCATGTTCGGTGATCGAGACGCCGGCCGAACCGGCGAGTTCAAGCCGGTCGAGCTGCGGCGCATTGCGCACGACCCGGATAATCCCGCCCAGCGCGCCGGCCCCGTACAGCGTTCCCTGCGGCCCTTCGAGCACCTCGACGCGCGCGATGTCGTACAGGCGCAGATTGGGGTCCGATGCATTATAGTTGAGCCGCATATCGCCCAGATACTGGCCGACCGTCGCCTGGGTCGGTCCGAGAAAGCTGGAATCCGCGATGCCGCGAATGAAGAGCTTGTTGCGGCCAGGGCCGCTATGGGTGGACGAGACGGTCGCGAACCGTTCCACGATCGCCTCGGTGCCGCGTCCCGGCACACCGATATCCAGCGCGTCGCCGACAAGGATGTTGGCCGTTCCCGGATAGCTCGAGAGCAGCAGATCGCGTTTCGATCCGGTAACCACGATCGGTTCTATCGGCGCGACGAGCGCGGCCGGCGCGCGCCGCCGGACCGCCGCGGACGACGGCGCCCGCGCCCGCGACGCGGGCGCGATCCGCCAGGCCCGCTCACCTACCGCGACCGGCCGGGCCGGTGCGTCGCCCAAAAGCCGCAAAAGCGCCCGCCGCGCGGTCATCCGCCCCCGGACGGCGGGCGCGGCACGAAAGGAGAGCGCCGGATCGGACAGCGCGATGCTGATATCGGCCTGATCCGACAGGATGTTGAGGCTCCGGCCGAGCGGCCCGGCCGGAATGTCGACCGCCACACGCGTCGAGGCCGATCCCGACACGGCGCATGACAGCAGCAGCGCGCCGATCAGCAATCTGACTATCGCCCGCATATCAGCCTCTGGACAGCTGCCAACCCGTTTCAACCTGCCGGGTCTGCAGACCCATCAGGCGGCCAAGCGTCGGCATGAAACGCTCGGGATTTCCGTCGAGCCGGATCACTCCGGTAAACCGCTCGCTCGCAAGATCCGGCGTGATGGCGATCGGCAAACCGGTATTGCGGGAGATATCGGCGACCACGACAGGCAGTGGCACGTTGTGATAGATCAACCGCCCGTCCCGCCAACTCGCGACATCGCCCAGCGCTACATCCCGGCGGCGAATCCGACCTTCGGCAATCTGGAGAGCCTGGCCCGCATCGAGACGGATCGCCTGCCCGTCGGGATTGACGACCACCGCGCCTTCGGAAACGGCGACATCGGTCACATCGGTGTGAACCGCGACATGGAATATGGTGCCCGCGTCGCGCAGGACCGTATCCCCGGTTTCGACGATGAACGGATCGGCCTCGTTATGGACGACCGTGAACAGCGCCTCGCCCCGGTCGAGCCGCGCGAAACGGCCGTCGGGTGCATAAGCGAGATTGGTGCCGCCGTTCAGCGCGATCTCGCTGCCGTCGGCCAAAGTGACGCTGCGTCGCTCCCCGTCGGCGGTCGCGATCCGGCTCAGCGCGGGCTCGTGATCGATCAGCGTATAGCTTGCGACGATCGCGGTCGCGGTGGCCGCAATCCCGAAGCCGAGAACGGCCCGGCGCTGAAAGGCCGGGCGGCGCACGTCTTCCGTGCTACGATCCAGCGGCGATACCGGCGGCGATTTCAGGGCGGCGACCAGCGGTTCGGCATCCTGATGAGCGATCGCCATCGCGTCATAGACGGCATTATGACGGGGGTCGCGCTCGAGCCACTCGGTAAAGCCGTCCCAATCCGCAAAATCGGGTTCGCGCATCCGGACGATCCAGTCGATCGCTTCGTCTTCAATCTGTCGCTCAGGAGCACTCATGATCAGGGCCTCTTGGGTAAGACGTCGCCATCCGCTTCATTCCTTATCCAGGCGCGTCTGGAAATCGATGAGCGCCCGGTAGGCGGTGCGCAAATCCTTCTCCACCGTACTCAGACCGAGGCCCATTTCCTCCGCGATCGCACGCTGGTTGACGCCGTCGATACGATGGCGGCGGAAGATCAGCGCCGGCCGCTCGCCCAGGGCGTCGATCGCCTGCTGGACTTCGTTCAGCGTTTCGCGGGACATCAGCACGCGCTCCTGCGACGGGACCGCCGAAACGCCGCCATGATCGCCATGCGTCGCATAGTCCCAATCCCGTTCGCGCTTCACCCGGCGCACAGCCATGCGCGCCCGGTCGATCATGAGATTGTTGGCCGCGCGAAACAGATAGGACCGGGAATCGGCGATCGGCCCGGTTGGCGCGCCTTGCAGCTTGACCCATAATTCCTGCAGGAAATCTTCAGCGTCTTCCCCGGCCCCACGCGCCAACAAGAAGCGGCGGAGCGCCTCGCGTTCGCGTTCGAATATCGCGCTGATACCCTCGGTCCCCATGACCGGGATTCCTTTCAACCTTGAAGAAGGGGCTCGCTAGCCGCGCGATCATTAACCGCGACTAAATCGCGTCACAAGCCCCGTGGCCCGTCCGCGTCCACAGGAAAGCGAGAGAGCCGGAAAAGCACGGGTCCGTCGCCATGTACTTTTTCCGCTCCGCCGCTTGCAAGTTATTATACATTTAGTCAATAAATATGGGTGCGATGGATATGGATGGAGAGCGAACGATGTCGAATGGATTGTACCGGGCGCATCGCCGGGCGTTGATCGGCGGCGCGGGACTGGCGGCCGCACTCTGCCTGGCGCCCCCGATTTTCGCGCAACCGGCGATCGACGGGCCGGCGGTCTGCGCAGTCACCGGCGATCCGGCGGTTCCGCTGCTCGATGCGGCGACGCGCGGCCGTCTGGAAGCGACGCTGCGCGACATGGTCGACCGAGGCATCGCGCCGGGCGTGGTAATGATGATCGAGCAGAACGGACAGCCGGTCTTCTCCTTCGCCCATGGTATGGCCGATGCGGAACATGAGCGGGCGATGGCGGACGATACGCTGTTCCGGCTCTATTCCATGACCAAGCCCATCACATCGCTGGTCGCGTTGCAGCTTGTCGCCGAGGGCCGTCTTTCGCTCGACGATCCGGTGTCGCGTTACATCCCGGAATTCGCCGATGCGACGGTATTGGCCGACGAGGGCGGGCCGGATGCGGCTCCGGTCTCGCTCGAACGGCCGGTCACGATCCGCGATCTGTTGCGCCACAGCGCAGGCCTCACCTACCGGACCGCGGAGGACAATCGGGCCGGGCCCATCTATGCGGCGCGCGGAATCCCAGCGGGCCCGGGCTTGGACCAGCCGCCGACCGACGGCAGCGCGCCCGTCCAATCGCTCGCCGAACTGGTCCGGCGCGTGGCCGATGTGCCGTTGCTCAATCAGCCCGGGACGGACTTCACCTATGGCAATGCGACCGAGGTCCTCGGCCGCGTCGTCGAAATCGTTACCGGCGAACGGCTTTCCCAAGCGTTCTCTGCCCGGATTTTCGGCCCGCTCGGCATGAGTTCGACCTTCTTTCAGGTGCCGGCCGACGACGCGGACCGGATGTCGAGCGCCTATGTCGCCACCGCACAATTTCCCGATCGCACGCCGGGCGTGATGGGCAGCGTGCCGATCGAGGAGCTCGGCGCCGCCGCGCTGCGGCTGATCGACGATGCCGAAACCAGCTTCTTCCTACCCGCACCGCGCATCGAATATGGCGGTGCGGGACTGGTCGGGACCGCGGGCGACTATCTGCGGTTCACCCGGGCCGTCCGCGAAAACCGGCGCCCCGACGGAGCGATGCTGTTGCCGCCCGCGCTCGCCGATGCGATGCGCAGCAACCAGTTACCACCCGAGGCCCTGTCCGACGATCCGACCCTGCGCGGCCTGGGCTTCGGCTACGGCTTCGCCGTCAAGCTCGGCCCGACCGAGGCGGAACCAGTCTTCCCCCAATGCGGCTATTTCTGGGGCGGGGCGGCATCGACCAGCTTCTGGATCGACCCGGCCGGAGAAACGTCGGGGGTCGTCATGACGCAGATATTCGGCGGCGATGTCACAAGCTATCAGATCGAACTGCTGCGGATACTGTACGGCGAAACCCCGTAACGGGTCGCTCAGGCCGGTTCGGGCGCCATCCCGGCCTTGCGCGCCGCGAGTTCTTCCAGCAGCGCGTCATGATCCCGGCGCGACAGGCCGTATTGCGCATAGAAAGCCAGCGAGACGAGTACGATCAGCCCCATGACCGGGCCGGCGACGACGCCGAGCCGGAAAATGACATCCGCGTCCACCGCGCCCGGCACGGCCTCGAACGGCAGGACGACGATGACGTCGAGCATGACTCCGGCGATCAGATGGCCGAGCGAGACGGCCGCTTTGCCGACGAGCGCGCGCGCCGAATAGAAGACCCCCTCTTCCCGCTTGCCCGTGGCGACCTCGTTCTGATCGATCACGTCGCCGAGCATCGAGAGAATCGCAACCGCTCCGACACTGATCCCGAAGGTCAGCAGACAGAAATTGGCCACCAGCAGCGGCAGGAGCTGCGGCGCGCCATTGGCCGGCATCAGCCCCAGCAAGCGCAGATCGACGGGCAGTTGCGATGCGACGGTCATTACGACGAGCGCGCCGATCAGGACCGGCCGGCGATCGAACCGGCGCATCGCGATCGGCGCCGCCAAGGCGCCCGCAACGGCCGCGGGCGCCGCGAACAGCCCGAACCACCGGATATCTTCGGACGGCAATTCCCAGAAATAGGTGTTCACGAATACCGTGAAGGTCTCGTACAGGCCCGTCGCGATCATGAAGAAAAAGACGCCGCCGATCAGAAAAGCATAATTCCGATTCTTCAATGCACCCCATATACTCTTGTAAAATATGGTGAAAGAGATGCGCGCATCTTCCGGCTTCGGCTGGCTGAGGCGCGGCACCTGATTGAGGGTGCCGAGCGCGCTCAACCAGATCGCGGTCAGCAGGAAGCCGCAGGCCGTGAGCACCAGAGGCCCATAGGCTTCGGGATCGAGATGGCGGGGTATTTCCATCCCCTCGGCATTGATCGTCGTGCCGGCAAGGAAATAGCCCCAGGCCGTAAAGGCAAACAGCGCGCCCATGGCATAGCCGAAGATCGCGTTGACGCTGAACAGGCGCGACCGTTCGTTATGGTCCTGCGTCAATTCCCCGCCGAGCGCGAGATGCGGCACGATGTAAAGCGTAATGGCCAGCCGGCTGACGATGGTGAAAACCGCAAGCCACGCGAACAGCAGCATCTGATCGGGGTTTCCACCGGCGCTCCCGGTCAGCGCCGCCGGCGGATTGAAGATCAGATAGAGCGAGATCGCCAGCGGCACGGGCGCGGCGAAGAGAAACGGATGCCGGCGCCCCCAACGCGACCGCCAGCGATCGGAAACGACACCCATCACCGGATCGGACACCGCATCGACGAGCAGTGCCAGCATAATCGCGATCCCGATCAGCGAATTGGAAAGCCCGATCGCCTGATTGTAGAAAATCCCGATAAAGGTGTTGAACATGCCGAGATAGAATATCTCGCCGATAGCGCCGACACCGAAAGACAGTTTCGTTCGGAACGGCAGGAGATCGCGCGCGGCCGGCATCGTCAGACCGGCATAGCCCAAAAGAGGCCGGAGGAAAGCGCGATGCGCTTCCCTCCGCCAGGATGACGACCGGAAACCCCGAAATCCGGGAAGAGACGGTTCCGCTCGTCGATTCGGTTGTCCGACCCTGTGCGGCCGGCGCGGCCCATCGTCCTAAAACCCGACCCTTACGCTCGCGCCGAAGATCCGGGGGTCGAGCAGGAACGCACTCCGGAAACTGCCGACCAAGTTGGAATTGGTTTCCAGGAAAGTGATACTGTCCTGGTTGAACAGATTCTTCACGAAGAGCGTCAAATCCCATTGACGGTCTTCGTTGGCGATCTGGATCGACGCGTCGAACTGTTCCCAGCCGTCGACACGGTCCGCCGGGACGTTGAACTCGCGCGACCAGAAGCCGCTCTGCGAATAGAAATCGATCCGCGGCCGGACCGTCCAGCCGTCACCCGCATCGATCGTGTACTCGCCGGCCAGCTTGAGCGTCCGCGACGGCGCGTTCGGCAGTTCGTTGTCCTGGATCTGGAAGAACGCGCCGCCGCGCGACGGATCGGACGACAGGAAACTGCTGCGGATTTCCGTATCGAGCAGCCCGAGCGCCGCCTCGAACCGCAGTTCGGGCACCGGCGTCCAGACCGTTTCGAGTTCGAAGCCCTGTACGCGCGAGGACGGGATGTTCACATTCGTCGCCAGCGTACCGACGATATTGCCCACGATAAGATCGCTATAGTCGTACCGGAAAAGCGCCGCGTTCAATGTCAGCGTGTTGTCGAACAGTGTGTTCTTGGTCCCGATCTCATAGGAATCGATGAACTCGGAATCGAAGGTCGGGTTCGTCGCGTTGCCCGGGTTGAAACCGCCCGATTTGAAACCGCGTGAATAGGACAGATAGAAATTGGTGTCGGGCGTCGCCTGCCATTCGATCGCGGCGCGGCCGGTAACGGCGTCGAAAGAGGCCTCGCCGTTGAATGCCAGCGGGAGAACGAAAGTGCCGCTCGCGGTCGTAATCTCCTTGTCGTCCTGCGTATAACGCAGACCGCCCAGAATGCTGAGATTGTCCGTAATGTCGAAATACACCTCGCCGAACACCGCATAGGAATCGACCACCGCTTCGGTCGTATTGCCGCTGGCGATGAAACCGAAGGTCCGGTTCGCCGGCATATAGGTGTCGACGAAACCGCCGCCCGTGGCATGCAGATAATAGCCGCCGACAAGAATGTTGAACGGTCCTTCCAGATCGGTGGCGAGCCGCAGTTCCTGGCTGAACTGCTCGCGATCGCCGCCCGCGACCTGGGCCGATCGCCAGTCGGTCGAGCTGATCTGGTTGCCCGGGCCGAGCAGATAGGTGAGTACGCCGTTGCCCTGACCGTTGTCGGGAACCGTGAGCGGGCCGAGCGGCGTCACATAATCGCCCGGCTCGAAAGCGTTGGGGCGGATACCCTGATCGAAATCGCGCAGCGAGCTGTTGCTACCGTCGCGATAGCCGGTCACCGACGTCAGCGTGACCGCGCCGATTTCCTGATTGATCTCGAACGTGGCGAGGAAATCCTCGACACGCTGGACGGGATTTATGTCGATATTGACCGCGCGCAGATCGGTCGGGTTATCGCCGAAAGTATCGGCGCGCACGATTCCCGGCAGCAGTGAATTGTCGATCGGGAAGTTGGCGGAGGGAAAATCCGTATCGACCGAATTGGGCGAACAGCCCAGCGCCGGATCGGGCGTGCACAAGGTTTTCACCGCATTCGCGCGATTGCTGTCTTCCTCGAAATAGGTGAGGACGAGGTCGATCGTCGTCGTATCCGTCGGTTCGAACCGCGTGCTCGAACGCAGCGTATATTGATCGCGCCCGTCGATCCGGCTGTCGTCGAACAGATTGCGGGTATAGCCGTCGCGCTTCAGGAAATGCGCGGCGAAGCGCTGCGAGATGCCGTCGGCGATGGGAATGTTGATCGCGCCTTCGGCCCGGATGCCATCGAAGGATTCGAGCTGGAGACTGACATAGCCCTCGAACTCGTCGGTCGGACGCCGGGTGACGAAGTTGATGAGGCCGCCTGTGGTGTTGCGGCCGAACAGCGTGCCCTGTGGGCCGCGCAACACCTCGATCCGCTCGAGATCGAAAAACTCGCCGAAGGTGCTGCCCTGCTGCAGGAAGACGCCGTTGATCAACACGCCGATATTGGTGTCGTTGGTGCCGCCGAAGGATTGCGAACCGACACCCCGGATTGTGAGGTTGCGGTTGGCCGAAAGGATGACGTTGGGCGCGTTGAACTGAAGATCCAGCGAATCCTCGATCCGGGCCGCGGCCAGATCGTCGGACGTCAGCGCCGTGATCGCGATCGGAACATCCTGAATGTCTTCCTCGCGCAGCTGCGCCGTGACGATGATCACATTGTCGTCCGAATCCGCGGTCGCCGCGCCCTGATCCTGGGCGAGAGCCGGCGATGCGGATGCCGCCCACCCCAGCGCTATCGCGGAAACCGTCGCGCCGAAAACTCGATTTGGCCGATACGTCATATTGTCCTCCCACTCGTCTTTTTTTGAGGGAAGTCGCATTAATTATAACGATAGTCAATATTCTTATACAAATGGTCAATAAGCGTTGCGGTGCCGCAACAATGCCGCCGGCCCGTCGCCGGAGCCGTCTCACGGATCGAGGGTAATGGGTTAATCGGGCCGCAGCCCCGGCGCGCCGGATCAGGGCCGGGACCTAGTCCGCCCGGCCCAGCTTTTCCGCCGCGCCGACGATGATCTTGACGGTCAGGTCGACCACATCGTCATGCTTGCTGTCGTCGCGGACGAGCATGCGCGCCGCCGACAGCGTGACTCCCATCAGCAGCACCACGGCCCGTTCGCTTTCCTTCAGCGGACTGCCGAACTCGCTATGCATGAGGCCTCCGAAGAATTCCGCGACCTGCTTGCGGCCCTCGGCCTGGCGCCGCAATACGTCTTCGGCGACTGCCGGCTCGTTCAAAAGCCGCTCGATCAGCACGCCGTTGGCGACATAGCGATCGATGAAGTCGACCGTCGTACGGCGAATGATGCTCTCGAAATCGTCTCCGGGCCGCGGCTCGACCGGCGTGCCCTGAAAGGCCGGATATTCGCGCAGAAGCAAGGTGCTGAGGAGGTTCGCGCGATTGTCGAAATAGGCATAGACGAGCGGTTTCGACACGCCGGCTTCGCGCGCCACGCGCTCCATGATCGCCGCCGACACGCCGTCCTCGACGATGATCCGCGCAGCCGCGTCCAGTATCTGCGCCCGCCGGTCGTCGGGCGCCATCCGCCGGCGTTTGCGCGGCTCCGATTTCGGGGCTTGCACTGCTTCGCTCATGGCACGCCGTCTACCATAACGGACGGGGTTTCCAAGACTCGCATAACGGGCGACTTGTCGGGAACACGCCATATGCCACCGAGAAAGCGCCGCCCCAGCTTATTGACTGTTTATATAATAATGCTGTAGGCGGCAACGGCACTATGCACATGAGGGGGACGAAGGGTGATGGCCGCAATGGGATTTCTCAAGGGACAGACGGCGATCGTCACCGGCGCAACCCAGGGCATCGGCCGCGCCATCTCGCTTCGTCTAGCGGCGGAGGGCGCGACCGTCATCGCTATCGACCTGCCCGATGCCGATCATGACGGACTGGCGCGCCTGCTGGACGATGCGGGCGGCAGGTCGATCGAAGTCCGGGGCAGCGTCACCGATACCGGCTGTTGGCAGGATGCGCTCGGCCAGGTCGAAAGCAATGGCGAGGCGCTCGATATCCTCGTCAACAATGCCGGCGTTTCCGGTTATATCGGGCCGTTCGCCGACTATCCGGACGATGCGTTCGAACAGGTGATGCAGGTCAACACGACCGGTGTTTTTCTCGGGATGAAATACTGCCTGCCGGCACTGCTCAAAGGCGAAGGCCGGATCGTCAACATCTCCTCCGTCTCGGGTATGCGCGGCGGCGCCAACGTCTCCGGCTATGCCGCCAGCAAGCGCGCCGTGATCGGCCTCACCCAATCGATCGCCATCGAACATGCCATGGACGGCATCCGCGCCAACGCCGTCTGCCCCGCGCCGATCCAGACGGACATGATCGACGAACTTGCGCGGACGCGCCGGCCCGACGATCCCGAAGCCTTTTCACGGGCCTTTCGCGATGCCTTGCCGATGGGCCGCTATGGCGAACCCGAGGAAGTCGCCAATGTCGTGGCCTTTCTCGTCGGGCCCGACGCCAGCTTCGTAAACGGCGCGATCATTCCGGTCGATGGCGGTGCGACGGCGCGCTGACGCCGCCGGACCCGGGCGAGCGACGATGCGGGCCGCGAACGGCGCCGTAGTGCTGGCGGTCGAAACGCTTGGCGATTCCGGCGATCCGCCGATCCTGTTTCTCCACGGCTTTCCCGAGCATCGCGGAGCCTGGCGCAAGGTGGCGATGCCGCTCGCCGCCGATTTCCATTGCCTGTTGCCGGATCTGCGCGGTTACGGCGATTCCGATCGCCCCGCCGAAATCGACGCCTATGCGATCGACGCGCTGATCGACGATGTCCATGCGCTGGTCGACATGTGCGGCGACCGCAAACCAGTTCTGGCCGGGCACGATTGGGGCGGCGCACTCGCTTGGTGGTATGCGGCGCGGCACGGCGACACGCTCAACCGGCTGGTGATCGCCAACGCTCCCCATCCGGCGATCTTCCAGCAGCGGCTGATCGACGACCCGGCCCAGCGCGAGGCGTCTTCCTATTTCAGCCGGCTGCGCGCGCCCGGAGCCGCGGCACGATTACTCGCGAACGGCCCGGCGGGATTGTGGGACGGCATGTTCGCCTCCAACCCCGTGTTCACCGAAGCCGATCGTGCGGAATACATCGCCGCCTGGTCGCATCCCGGCGCAATGGACGCGATGCTCAACTGGTACCGTGCGGCACCGTTCCTCGTGCCTGATAGCGACGGGGCCGCAATGCCCGATTGGGCCATCGGCAAGGATCTGGCGATCGCCGTTCCGACGCTGATCCTGTGGGGCATGGACGATCACGTATTTCTGCCCATCCTCCTCGAGGGGGTGGGCGCGCTCGTCCCCGACCATCGCATCGTGCGTTTTCCGGATGCCGGACATGCCATCATTCACGAAGAGCCCGCCGCGCTGGCGGCACAGATCAGGGAGTTTGCAACACCATGACCCTAAAGCTCCACCATGTCGCGATTAACGCGCCGAACCCGCAGGAGACGGCAGCATTCTACGCGAAGGCCATCGACGTAGATCGGCTGCCCGACCCGGGCGGCGATGACGGCCTATGGCTCGCCGGAGCGAATTTCTACGTCGCCCTGTACCAGGCGGCCGACGGCGCCGCGCCCAATCGGACCCGCCAAGTCTGCGATCCGGGCATCGGGCATTTCTGCGTGCAGTCGGGCGACGGTAACACTCTGTGGCAGCGCCTTACGGACGTCGGGATGCGGTTTAACGACACGCCGGTCGCGCTCGGCACCGGGGCGATCTACGCCTATGGCCGCGATCGCGACGCGACGCTGGTCGAGGTGGAAGGCGTGCCCAATGCCGAACCGCAAACCCCGATCTGGTTCGCCCATGTCGCGATCGTCACGCCGGATATCGCCGGGCTTTCCGATTTCTATGCCCGGTTGATCGGCCGCGATCCGCACCGGACGGGCCGGTTCGACAATCCGCTTTTCTCGAACGTGACCGGCATGCCCGATATCGATGTCAGCGCGGCCTGGATCCAGACGCCAAGCATCCAGCTCGAAATGTGGCAATATCATCATCCGCCCACCGGCCCCGCCGCCGCTCCGGAAGAGGGCACGGTCGGCTATCGCCAGGTCGGCTTTTGCTGCGAGGATATCGCGGCGGAACGCGCGCAGCTGGTCAACGCCGGCATTGCCGTGGAGGAAGGCGCGCCGATTGCCGGATACCCAACGCTCTGGACGCGCGATCCGGACGGCAACCGCGTGGCGATCGCCGAAATCCCGGCAGGTACGGCACTGGCGCTCGATCGGCTCTCCGATCCCGATATCGTGCCGCGCCGTCTCGCCGCCTGAAGGCCAGCGCCCGGACGGCTAGAAGTTCGCGGTCTTGATCAGACCCCCGTCGATCCGGAGATTGATACCGGTGGTGAAGGAGGATGCCGGACTCGCCAGAAAGGCCGCGGCCTCGGCCACCTCTTCCGGGCGGCCGAGCCGACCCAGCGCGGCCATCCCTGCAGCGCGCTGATAGATTTCGGGCTGGGCTTTTTTGACGCCGTCCCACCAGCCGCCTTCGAAATCGACCGGGCCGGGCGAAATCGCATTGACCCGAATGCCTTGCGGCGCGAGCTGCACCGCCCATTGGCCGACCAGATTGACGAGCCCCGCCTTCATCGCGCCATAGGCCTCTTCATGCGGCGGCAGCGCGGTCAGCACCGATGCGATCGAGGCGATAAAGACGAAGGCTGCGTCATTGCCCTTGGCAAGATGGGGCACCGCCAGCGTCTTCAGCCGGACATGCTGCATGAGGTCCGTCTCGAACGTATCGGGCCACCAGCTGGCGCTGGCCGGATCGATCCTGGTCGAAACGTTGCTGACCACGATATCGAGGCCGCTCATCGCTTCCGCCGACCGGGCGATCCAGGCCTCGAACGCGTCGGAATCCCGCACGTCGAGTGCCTCGCCGCGAGCCTCGACGCCCTGCGACCGATAGCCTTCGAGCGCGCTCTCCAGCGCCTCTTCGCCGCGCGCGCAGGTCGCGATCGCCGCGCCTTCGGCGGCCAGTGCCCGGCAGATCGCGGCACCGATGCCGCGGCTGCCGCCGGTGACGAGCGCACGCGCGCCCTTCAGACGTAAATCCATGAGATTCGCTCCTTTTTCAGGCGACTGTCCGGGTGATTTCGGGAATATTCGCATAATCGGGCCGGTCGGGGGTTTCCCGCAACAGGCCATATTCGGCACGCACATCGTCCAGCGGCCGTTCGAGCATCGTTTCGAATTTCACGAACTGGATACTGCGCGATTGCCGGCCATAGCCCCAGCCGTCCGTGATCGCGTCCATCGCCGGATTGATCAGCCATGGATCGATCAGCGTCATATGCGCGGCGACCGTCGCGATGATCATCGCCGAATAGGGATAGTTCATCTGGGCGAGCTGAAAGCCCTGCAGCGCAAGTTCGCCGAACGGCGTCGGCGGATAGCCGGTGAGCACATGGTGAAGATCGTGCGTCTGGAAACCGCGTAGCACCTTGTACTGGAGCAGCGGCGGCATCGTATCCAACTTGCCGTCGGCAGCGAACTTCTCGTGCAGTTCGCGATAGCCGAGCGCCAGCTTCTCGGCGAGGTCGTTCGAGACCATGAATTCGCGATAGGCATGGCCGAGCGAGCCGAGCGGATAGCGGTCGAGCTCGGCGAGATCGAGCGGTTCGGCGTACCATTGTTCCTGGGCCAGCGCGGCCTGTTCGGGATGATTCTGGATCGCCGCGACATATTTGTCGATCGCATCCTGCGGCGCTTCGTCCCACCATTCGTTGAACAGCTGATCGGTGCCATAGTCGTAGAAATTATCGATACTTGTCAGAAATTTCTCGCCAAATTCGCGATCGATTGTCTGGATCATGCGATATTCTCCCAGCTGCGGCGCGGGGATTTTGGCCTTTATTATATGATTCGTCAATAAGAAGACATGGCGCTTATCACCGCGATCCTTCTGCGCTAGCCTGACACACTTCCGCTCCAAGG
Organism: Pseudomonadota bacterium; assembly: GCA_039180285.1. Classification (GTDB taxonomy): domain Bacteria; phylum Pseudomonadota; class Alphaproteobacteria; order Sphingomonadales; family Sphingomonadaceae; genus Parasphingopyxis. The sequence continues at coordinate 32,448 of JBCDDN010000014.1, forward strand.
ATCACATCCTGCCCAATACCCTGCTCTTCACGCTTCTCAGCTGCCTCTTCTTCATGGCTCTGGTCGGCTGGATCAGCTGGTTGAAAACGCGCGGTACGGCGGACACGAAAGACGGCTATTTTCTCGCCGGGCGTGGGCTGGGCGCGACGTTCATCGCCGGGTCGCTGCTGCTGACCAACCTGTCCGCGGAACAGCTGATCGGGCTCAACGGCTCGGCCTATGGTTTCAACCTTTCGAGCATGGCCTGGGAGGTGACGGCGGCGGTCGCGACGATCGCGATGGCGCTGATCTTCCTCCCCCGCTATCTGGCCGGGGCGTTCACCACCCTGCCCGAATTTCTCAACGACCGTTTCGACCCGACCGTCCGGCGCATGTCGGTCATCCTGTTCATGCTCGGCTATGGCCTCGTCACGATTCCCTCGATCCTGTATTCTGGCTCGGTCGCCGTGCTCCAGCTGTTCGACGTGCCGCGATTGACCGGCCTCGACTATTTTCCGGCGCTGGTTCTGATGGTCGTCGTGATCGGCGTGACCGGATCGATCTATGCGGTGTTCGGCGGCCTCAGGGCGGTCGCCGTATCGGACACGATCAACGGGATCGGGCTCCTGATCGTGGGGGTGCTGGTGCCGATACTCGGCCTCATGGCCCTCGGCAACGGCGATTTCAGCGACGGGCTGACCCGGCTTATGACCGACCATCCGGAGAAGCTCGACGCCATCGGCGGGCCGAGCGATCCGACGCCGTTCGGCACGCTGTTCACCGGCATGATCTTCGCCAATCTCTTCTACTGGTGCACCAACCAATATGTCATCCAGCGCACGCTCGGCGCCCGATCACTGGCCGAAGGACAAAAGGGCGTCCTGTTTTCCGGCTTTTTCAAGGTGCTGGTGCCGTTCCTGATGATGATCCCGGGCGTGATCGCCTTCCATCTATACGGCCCCGGTCTCGGCTCGATCGATCAGGCCTATCCGCGGCTGATCCGTGACGTCCTGCCCGTCTATCTGACCGGCTTCTTCCTCGCCGTGCTGCTCGGCGCGGTATTCAGTTCGTTCAACTCATTGCTCAACAGCGCCGCGACACTGTTCAGTCTGGACGTCTATGCCCCGGCGCGCGGCGGCCGGGCGAGCGACGCCGAACTGGTCCGCACCGCCAAGATCGCCAGCATCGCGATCGCGCTGTTCTCCTTCGCCGTCGCGCCGCTCCTGTATTTCGCCGAGGCAGGCCTGTGGCAGGTGATCCGCATGTTCACCGGCTTCTACAATATACCGACCGTGGTCATCGTCATCGTCGGGCTGTTTACCCGCCGGGTGCCGGCCCTCGGCGCGAAGCTTGTGATCGTCTTCCACGTCACCGCGTACGGCCTGCTGCGCTTCGTGTTCGACGATATGGTGACGCTGCATTTCCTGCACCAATATGCGGTGCTGTTCGCGATCGAGGTCGCGATCATGCTGGCTTGCGGAGTCTGGCGGCCACGCGCCGAAGCCTGGTCGTTCACGCCCAACAGCCCGGTCGACATGACGCCGTGGCGGTTCGCAAAACCCCTGGCGATCACGCTGTTTTCCTGTGTCGTCGCGCTTTATCTGATCTTCTCGCCGCTCGGCTTTGCCTCCGGCACCGGAGCGACGATGCTGTTGCCGGTGTCGCTCGGACTGCTGGCGCTCGGCAACGCCATGCTGTGGCTATGGGCCGTCCGCCGCGTCCACCCTATGTGATCAGCGACGCCAGCACCCGCCGTTTGCCCGTAAACGGTCGCCGACCGTGCATGACGAGGAAATTGTCGACCAGCGCGACATCCCCGGCCTGCCAGGCGAGATCATAGGTGAGCTCATCCGACAGCGCGATGGCGTCGGCCATCTGGTCTCCGGCAATCGGCGTGCCATCGCCGAAGGCGATCGATTTGGACGGATCGTTGCGGCTGTCCGACCATCCGCGAAACGCGGCGATCAGCTGGTTGAAGAAAGTGCGCCGGCCATCGGGCAAGGTGCGAACGGCATCGAGCACGGGTGTCGTCGCCCGCAAGCTGTTATCGTCTCGCCATTCCCAGTCATAGCCGAGCGCTTGCAACCGGGTCTCGGCCTCGTCGCGGGTGTCGGCGCTCAGCGTGCTACGCCAGCTGCGCCCCTGCCCCGATCCGGCATCGTCGTCGCCCGGCATGACATTGGTATAACGCACCCCCTTGGACGCGAACGCCTCGACGAGACCGGGCTGCACGGCCTCGAGCCGCTCGAGCAGCAGATCCGAGCGACACAAAGGCGTCGCGCCGCCGCCGCCCGGCGCGATTTCGCAATAGAAGAACAGCTTGCTCGGATAGACCGGCGTCTGCGCCATTTCGTGATGAAGGTAGATGCTGGTGTCGGGCGGGGCTTCGTTGGCGGTGAAGACGCGCTCGGTCACATTGACCCGCACCGCGTTGGACAGCGATTCCGCATAAGGAAAATTGGCCTCGCCATAGGCCGCCACGGCCGCGTCGAACGCGTGCGGATCGGATACGTCGAAACCGCGAAACAGGATCGCACCCGCTTCGCCCAGCTGCGCATCGATGGCCGGTTTCCGCCCGACAATATGGTTGCCGAGATCCCCCTGCCCCGTTTCGATTACGGGAAATTTCTTATCTGTCATCGGCTTACCCCCTTCAATCGTAGATCGGGTGAAAGCTGTTGAAGGCGGCCTCGGTAAACACGCCGGGATCGTTGAAACGCCGATTGGCGTCGAGCGCCGATATCGCGGCCATTTCTTCTTCGCTCAACGCGAAATCGGTGATGGCGAGATTTTCGCGCATCCGTTCCGGCTTGGCGGTCTTGGGGATGATCGACGTGCCGCGCTGGATGCCCCAACGCAATACGACCTGCGCAGCCGTCTTGCCATGCACGTCGGCGGCGGCACGGACGACCGGTTCTTCGAGCACCGTGTCTCCCGCCCCCGCCATTTCGAGCTCGACATAAGAGAGCGCGCCGAGCGGCGAAAAGGCGGTGACATGGATGCCGTATTCGCGGGCCAGCCGGATCAGCTTGTCCTGCGTCAGATAGGGGTGCGCCTCGATCTGCAGAACTGCCGGCGCGATCCGCGCATAGCGTATCAGATCGTGCACTAGGCCACTATTGTAGTTGCAGACGCCGATCCGGCGCGTGAGGCCCATATCGACGAGCCGTTCCATCGCTCCCCATGTTTCATGAAGGGGCACCGCCGCACGCTCCATCGCCGGATCGGCGGCATCGGGATCGTATATCCATTCGGGCGGATAGCGGGTCTCGATGGGCACGAATTTCAACGCGATGGGGAAGTGGATCAGATACAGGTCGAGATAGTCGAGCCCGAGATCGGCGAGCGATTTGCGGCACGCCAGCTCGACATGCTCGGGCGCATGGAAAGTGTTCCAGAGCTTCGAGGTGATCCACAGGTCCTCGCGCGCGACAAGGCCCCGATCGACGGCACCGGCCAACCCAGTGCCGACCGCCGCCTCGTTTCCGTAATCCGCAGCGCAATCGAAATGTCGGTACCCCGCGCGGACCGCCTCGAGGATCGTATCCTCGCAGTCTTCGGGCGCCACCTTCCAGAGGCCGAAGCCGATTTGCGGGATATGCTCGATCGCCATGTCTCAGTCTCCGAAATCGAGGGACACAGGTTGGCCGGTCGCGATAGACTGCTGCGCGGCCGCCCCCATTTGCACGGACCGCAGACCGTCAAGCGCGGTTATCGTGGCCGGCGCGCCGCCGCTCAATGCCCGATGAAAATCCTGCAGCTGGAAATAGGTCGCGCCATGGTGATGGCCTGCCGCAAGCGCATCGGGCGGCGTCACCACCGATTCGGCCACCGGACCGCTGCGGTCGCGCGGCGACCAGATCACTTCGCCGGCCGGAATCTTCACTTCCAATTTGCCGACCGGACCGAGCGCATAGATATCTTCCTGCTGCGCGGATCCTTCGGCGAACATGCACAGATCGAGTACCGCGCGGGTGCCGCCCGCGAAATCGACCAGCACATAGGCATTGTCGAGGATGTCCGGCGTTTCCCCGTCGTAACGCTCGTCGAGATGATTCACGTCCTGGCCCCCGCTGGCGAATATCCGAACCGGCTCGTCCTTCAGGATATGGCGCATGAGATCGAAGAAATGGCAGCATTTCTCGACCAAAGTGCCGCCCGTATTGCGGTTGAACCGGTTCCAGTCGCCGATCTTGGGGAGAAAGGGAAACCGGTGCTCGCGGATCGAGAGCATCTTTACCGGCCCCGTTTCACCGCTCCCGACCCGTTCGATGAATCGCGCGACGGGCGGCATATAGCGATATTCGAGGCCGACCCAGAAGAGCGCGGCATAGTCTTGCTGTGCCTTCGCAAGGGCCACCGCGTCGTCCACCGTCGTGCACATCGGCTTTTCGAGCAGGATTGCCGGGCCATGTGTCATCAACTCCTGCACGACGGCGAAGTGGGTATGATTGGGCGATGCGACGATCACGGCGTCCGGCCGCGCCTCCGCGAGCATTGCCATAGCGTCCGCGTGGCAGGCGATATTCTGCCCAAGATGGTCTGCCAGATCTTCCGCATTCCGGCGCGACGACGCGTCCGGATCGGCCACAGCAATCAGCTCGGCCCCCGGTACGATCGCAAGGTTCTGCATATGCTCGCGCCCCATCATCCCGCATCCGATGATCGCATATGTCCGTTCGGCCGCCATAGGGCGCTTGTGTTGCTCGGCAGCCGAAAACACAAGATGGTAACCGGTGTTTGGCATCCATCGCGACGGCCGGCCATCCGCACTGACCGCCTAACGATATCTCCGCGATAGCCCTGTGAAAGAGGCGCGCCGAAACCGGAGAAATCGCTTAGCGGCCAATCTGTTTGCGTCGAACGCGACGATCACATGGTTATCGGGCCAGGCAAGCGTGAAGACATTCGTTGTGCCGGATACCCGGCATAGGCGGTGCTTCTGCACGCGATGCGGCGACGCTGTCCCGAGCGTTCAGATGGACGGAGCCCTGCTCGTCGTGCCGGCCGGAAGCCTAGATAGTCCCCTTGGTATTCGGCTCGACGCTCACATCTGCGTCGCGAGTAGCGCGGAATGGAATCACCAGTTGGAAGAGGTTCCGGGAATCGACGCCCTCCCGACCTGAGACCCGTAACGACCGGTTGCGGCTTTCGACTGCCACAAATAGACCGTCAGCCTCCGCGCCAGCTTCGACCGACGCAGAGTACCGAATCCAACGCAAGCCAATCGGCAGCGGTTTCCTCGGTAATGCCGCCAGTCGGGCAGAAGCGGCATTCGGCGAAAGGCGCCGCCAGCGCCTTCAGAGCGGCGATCCCACCCGACGCTTCCGCCGGGAAGAATTTGAAATGGTCGATGCCGAGATCCAGCCCGCGCATGATATCCCCTGCATTGGCCACGCCGGGCAGGAACGGCATACCGGCTGCATGGGCGGCCCGGGCGAGCGGTTCCGTCAATCCCGGGGACACGGCGAACTGGGCACCGGCAGCTGCACAAGCGTTCAGCTGGCCGGCATTCAGAACCGTCCCCGCTCCAACGATCACGTCGTCCACCTTGCGCATCTCTGCAATCGCCTCGAGCGCGCAATCCGTCCGCAAGGTCACTTCAACTACACCGAAACCGTCTCTGACGAGCGCTTCGGCGAGCGGCCGCGCATCGGCGGCATCATGGACGACGAGAACCGGGATGACCGATCCGGTCCGCATGATCGCGCCGATATCGATCACGGACAGTGCTTCTGCGCGAAGGCGGCGGCTGCTCCGAAAAGGCCGGGTTGGGGATGCGTGATCAGCTTAACGGGCAAGGACTCCATCAACGACTGATACCGGCCTTTGGCTGCGAAGCGCTCGGCGAAACCCGATTGGGGCAGTGTTTCGGCAAGCCGCAGTCCGAGCCCGCCGGCGATGACGACCGGGCCCGGTCCGTGCGACAGGGCGATGTCTCCCGCAGCGGCGCCGAGACACAGGCAGAAGCGATCCCGCACCGCCGCCGCGAGGCTGTCCCGGCCTTCGAGCGCGGCCGTCCAGAGCGCCCGGTCGTCGCCCTTGGGCATGTCTCGGTTTTCGAGTTCGGCAAGCGTTTCATATAAAGTCCGCAGCCCGGGTCCCGAAACGACGCGTTCGACCGAAACGCGCATATGCTTTTCGCGGAGCCGGGCCAGGATTCGATCTTCTATCGCGTCCAGGGGCGCGAAATCGGTATGACCGCCCTCGGTCGGTATTACATGGCTGTGGTCGCCAGCGCGCAGCAGTGCCGCGACGCCGAGCCCCGTGCCCGGCCCGACGACACTCGTAATCCCCTGGGTCGGCAGCGGCACGTTCGGGCCCGCGATATGTGTGAGATGCTCCTCGCCGACTTCGCCCACCGCATGCGCGACGGCAGCGAAATCGTTGAGCAGGACATGGGTGTCGAACCCGAGTTTTTCGGCGATAAGCGCCGGACGGACGATCCAGGGATTGTTGGTGAGTTTGATGACATCGCCCTTGATCGGTGCGGCGATCGCGATCGCGCCCGCACGGGGCAGCGCCTCACCGATGGTTTCGCCGAACGCCTCCCAGGCGGTCTGTAGACTGGCATGGTCGGCGCTCGTCATCTTCACCGGTTCGCCAAGCGACCGGACATGGCCGCCCTCGACCTCGGCAAGGGCGAAACGGACATGGGTGCCGCCGATATCCGCCGTTACGATCTTCATCCTACACCCCCGCCTGGTCGAGCATCGCCGACGCTCCGGTTTCGGCATTGCCGGATATATGGCGCATCATCGCGAAAAGCTCGCGTCCCGTCCCCGGTTCGGGCTGCGGCGGGCCGGCGGGTTCGCGTGTCTCCCACTCTTGCGCATCGACCAGCGCGGCGAGTTCGTGCCGCGTCGCGCAAAGCCGGATGATATCGCCGTCGCGCAGTTTGGCGAGCGGGCCGCCCTCATAGGCTTCGGGCCAGCAATGAATCGCCGCAGGCACCTTGCCCGATGCGCCGGACATCCGTCCGTCCGTAACCAGCGCCACCTTGAAACCGCGATCCTGAAGCACGCCGAGCGGCGGAGTGAGCTTGTGCAGTTCCGGCATGCCGTTGGCGCGGGGCCCTTGAAAGCGCACGACGATCACCACGTCTCGGTCGAGCTCGCCCGCCTCGAAAGCGGTCTTGACTGCATTCTGGTCCGCAAAGATCCGGCAGGGCGCTTCGATGGTCCGGCGCGACGGATCGACGGCGCTCGTCTTGATCACCGCACGGCCCAGATTGCCGGCCAGCAATTTCATGCCGCCGTCGGGCGAGAAAGGATCGGAGACCGGCCGCAACATCGCGGTATCGCGGCTTTCCGTCGCACGGCCTTCCCAGATCGTTCCGCCCCCCTCAAGCTTCGGTTCGCGTGCATAGGCACCGAGATCGTCCCCCGCAACGGTCAGGATATCGCGATGCAACATACCGTGATCCAGCAGCTCGGCGATCACGAACGCCATACCCCCGGCGGCGTGGAAATGGTTCACGTCGCCCGCGCCGTTCGGGTAAACGCGTGCGATCAGCGGTACGGCTTCGGACAAACGGTGAAAATCCTCCCAGTCGATGACGATTCCGGCGGCGCGCGCAATGGCAGGCAGATGGATCATGTGGTTGGTCGATCCGCCGGTCGCGAGCAGACCGACGGCCGCGTTGACGATCGCCTTTTCATCGACGCAGCGGCCGAGGGGACGATAGTCTTCGCCCTCCCAGCCGATCGCGGCGAGCCGATGAACCGCCGCGCGAGTCAGTTCCTGGCGCAACTTGGTACCCGGATTGATGAAAGCCGCACCCGGCATGTGCAGTCCCATCACCTCCATCATCATCTGGTTCGAATTGGCCGTGCCGTAAAAGGTGCAGGTCCCGGCGCTGTGATAGCTTGCGGACTCGGCTTCCAGCAGCTCCTCCTTGCCGACCTTGCTCTCGGCAAATAGCTGCCGGACCCGCTGCTTCTCATCGTTCGGCAGTCCCGAACGCATCGGCCCTGCCGGAATGAACACGGCCGGCAAATGGCCGAAGCGCAATGCGCCGATCAGCAGCCCGGGAACGATCTTGTCGCAGATTCCGAGCAAGGCCGTGCCCTCGAACATGCCATGGCTGAGCGCGATTGCAGTGCCGAGCGCGATCGTATCGCGGCTGAACAGGGAAAGCTCCATCCCCCGCTGACCCTGGGTCACGCCGTCACACATCGCGGGAACGCCGCCCGCCACTTGCGCCGTCGCCCCGACCTCGCGCGCGAAGAATTTCAGATGTTCAGGATAACGGCCATAGGGCTGATGGGCGGAGAGCATGTCGTTATAGGCCGTGACGATGCCGATATTCATGCCCTTCTCGGCGCGGATCGCCCGCTTGTCGCAGCCGCTCGCCGCGAAACCGTGGGCGAGATTGCCGCAGGACAGCGACGGACGATGGACGCCCTCGCCACGTTCCCGATCGATCAGATCGAGATAATGCCGACGGCGATCCCGAGACCGTTCGACGATGCGCGCGGTGACCGCTTCGATATCGTGATGCAGTGTCATGCCTTTGCCCAGTAAATTGTGATCGGCGCCGTAAGCGAGGCGAGGAACCGACCGATCGGCTTCGGCGAATTCGCCCCTTGCGAGATGGCTTGATCGAGCGCGATTCTCTTGTCCGGTCCGGTAATGGTCAGGATCAGGCGCCTGGCTTCCGCGATAGCGGGAGCCGTGAGACTGATGCGCGCGATCGGCACGTCGGCGGGGAGCGGGTCGGGGCGAACCGCGACGGCGCGATTTCCCGTGCCGGGGTGGAGCGCCTTTTCCAGATCGGGACCCGGGAAAATCGAAGCAAAATGACCGTCCGCGCCCATGCCGAGCCAGACGATATCCGGAGGCCAGGTCAGACTTTGCAGGCGGCCGTTGGCCGTCCGTGCCGCGCGGTCCAGATCGTCACTCCGGTCGAAAAGCGGCAGGAGATTGGCATCGGTCGGCGCAAAAACCTTGCGAAGGCCGGCGAGATTGGAGAGCCGGTCATCGGTACCGACAAGCCGGTCGTCCACGGGAAAAAGCGTCACACGGCCCCAATCCAGCCGCATTTTCCTGAGCCGTTCGTAGATCGGAAAAGGGCTGGATCCCCCGGATAGTCCGACCAGCGCTCGGCCTCGTCTGGCAAGCGCACCGGCAATCTCTTCGCCGACATCCGCCGCAACCATATGGGCCTGCGCATCGCGATCGTCATGGACGCGCCATTCGATCTCAGTCATGCCAGCTTACTCCGTCGCGCTCGGTCAGCGCGATGCCCGCACTCGGGCCCCAGCTTCCCGCGCCGTAGCGTTTCGGGCGCATTCCGGCCTCGTCCCACCTCTTCCGGATAGCGTCGATCCACGACCATTGCGCTTCGACTTCATCCCGTCGGACGAACAGCGTCTGATCGCCCTCGACCAAGTCGAGCAGCAACCGCTCATAGGCGATCCGGCGGCGCGCTTCGGAGAAAGCCTGGGTGAGCGAGAGATCGAGCGGAACCTGGCGCAGACTCACACCGTCGCGATCGAGGCCTGGCTCTTTAGCCATCACGAGCAACCTTACATATTCCTCCGGCTGGAGACGGATTATCAGCGCGTTACGGGCGAGCTTGCCGCGGCGCCCGGAGAAGATATTGTGCGGCACCCCCCTGAACTGGATCACGATTTCGCTACGCCGTTCGGCCATGCGTTTGCCGGTGCGCAGATAAAAGGGCACGCCGCGCCAGCGCCAATTGTCGATATGGGCCTTGAGCGCAACGAACGTCTCGGTATCGGACGGCGCGCCGAGATCCTCGGCATAGCCGGCCACGGCTTCGCCGCCGACCGCGCCCGGACCATATTGGCCGATCACACATTCATCCTCGCCGACCGGACGGAGCGATCGGAGAACCTTGATCTTCTCGTCGCGGATCGCAGTGGCGTTGAAATCGGCCGGCGGCTCCATCGCGATGAGCGCGAGCAGCTGCAGCATATGGTTCTGAACCACATCCCTGAGCGCGCCGGTTTTGTCGTAGAAACCGTTGCGCCCCTCAAGTCCCACGGTCTCGGCGACGGTGATCTGAACATGTTCGATCGCCTGGGCGTTCCACAATGGCTCGAACATCATATTGGCGAAACGCAGCGCCATGAGATTCTGTACGGTTTCCTTGCCGAGATAATGGTCGATCCGGAAAGTGCGGTTTTCGGGAAAGGCGCGCGCGACGGCTTCGTTGATCGCCCGACTTGATGCGAGATCGCTACCCAGGGGTTTTTCAAGGCCGATCCGCACATGATCCCCGGTCAGCCCGGCGGAGCGAAGGCCATCAATCGTCGGTTCGAACAGGAAGGGCGCGGTGGACAGAAATATTGCGAGCCCGCGAGAGATATCACCCAGCCGTTCGGCAAGACCATCGAAACCCTCTGCTTCCGAGGCGTCGAGCGGCTGAAAATACAGGCGCTTGAGAAAAGAACCGAGCTCCGCTGCGCGGCACGTCTCTCCGAAGCCGAATTCGGCAAGTGCCTCGCCGGTCAGGCGACGAAACTCGGCGTCGTCGAGCGCGCTGCGCGCCGTTCCGAAGATTTTCAGGTCGGGCGCGATCAGGCCATCACGGTGCAAAGCAAATAGCGATGGCAGCAGCATTCGCCGCGCGAGGTCGCCGGTGGCTCCGAAAAGCAAAAGGGTGCCGGACCGCTGCACCGATTATCCTTTCATCTGCTCCAGTTCGATGCCGGCGGTTTCGCGAACCATCCTGACGACGAACCAGATCGAGAGTAGCGCGAAGAGCGTGTAGAGCCCGTATGCGCCGGCCAGTCCGGGCGCCACGAGAAGGATGGGGAAAGTCATGGTGATCGCGAAATTCGATCCCCATTGGAAAAAGCCGCTGACTGCAAGGCCCGAGCCACGTATCTGGTTGGGGAACATCTCGCCCAGCATCACCCACATCACCGGCCCCCAGGAGAAGTTGAACAGCGCCGCATAGGCGTTGGCCGATATCAATGCGAGCAGACCCATATTGTCCGGAAGAACGAGATTCCCCGCCTCGTTGAAACTACCGGTCGAGAAGGCGAAGGTCATGAGGCCCAGGGTAATCGCCATGCCGGTCGAGCCGATCAGCAGCAGCGGCTTGCGCCCGATCTTGTCGATCAGCGCGATCGCGAGCAAACAGGAACCGATGGAGAGCGCGCCGCTGAGGATATTGATCTTGAGCGCGTCGCTTTCGGAAAATCCGACCGCTTGCCAGAGTATGGCACCGTAGTAGAAGACGACGTTGATCCCGACGAGCTGCTGGAAAGTTGCCAGACCGATTCCGATCCAGACTATGGTGCGGACCTTACCCGTATCGGCGCTGAAAAGATCGGACAGACGGGGTTTGTGATCATTTGCGAGTGAATCCGCGATCTCGGCAACCTTGGCATCGGCCTGCTCCTCGTCGAACAGCCGGGCCAATACCGTGCGCGCCTTATCAGGCCGGCCTTTGACGACCAGATAGCGCGGGCTTTCCGGAATGCCCAACAGGGCCAGCAGGAAGACAGTCGCCGGGATCAGTTCCATCCAGAACATCCAGCGCCAGGCTTCATAGCCGAGCCACCAGATCTCGGTCGAAAGCCCGGCGGCCTCGGCGATCAGATAGTTGGAGAGAAAGGCGGCCGTCAGCCCGATGATGATCATGATCTGCTGAATGCTGGAAAGGCGGCCGCGGATGCGGGCCGGCGTAACCTCGCTGATATAGGCCGGGGCGAGAACGCTCGCCGCCCCCACGGCGAGCCCGCCGACGATGCGCGCGAGCACGAATGTGAGCGAATCCCAGGCAATGCCCGAGCCCCAGGCACTGACGATAAAAAAGATAGCCGCAACGATCAGGATCGTACGGCGACCGTGGATATCAGCGAGCCGACCCGCCGCGAATGCCCCGACCGCGCAGCCGAGCAACATAGAGGCGACGTTGAAGCCCGTGCCCGCGCTTGACGATCGGAAGGTGGCCTGGAGACCATCGACCGTCCCGTTGATCACCCCGCTGTCGTAGCCGAAGAGAAACCCGCCGATCGTCGCGACGCAGCTTATCAGGATAATGAAACGGAAATTTTCGTTTCTGGGCACGAAGTCATTCTCCCGTGAAAACCCGATGCGACACTGGGGAGATGCCGCATCGGGTCGTTTGCATCCTCGGTCGGCTGCTCACACGACTAAAAGCGCGTGATCAACCTGACGCCATAACGTTGCGCGTCGTTGAGGAAACGAACATTGATCCCCGATCCGACCAGCGCCTTGTTGGAAGCCTGCTGGTCGAACAGATTGGAGGCGTAGGCTTCGATGCGGAAACGGTCGTCCCCGCTCGTCCATCCGATCCCCAGATTGAGTGTGCCGAAGGCTTCCTGTCGATCGGGGAAACCCGCTTCCTGCGCGCTTTGCACATTGACGACATTCTGATTGATATCGACAAAGGCCACCGGATCCTCGTTGAACTGGGTCAGGAAGTAGCTCGACCGATGCGAGTAGAGCGCCTGCCAGTCCAGGGTCCCGCCAAAGGCCGGGAAGTGCTGGTCGAGCTTGATTGTGAACGAAAAGTCCGACGCGAGAGGCAGATCGTTTCCGCTCAGATCGATCAGCGAAGTGACGCCCCCGGCACCGAAATTCTGCGACCGTACATCGGCGACTACGCCTTCGGTGATCTCGGTATCCAAATATAACGCATTGAAAGTCAGCCGGAAATTGCCAGTGAAGCTGAACGAGGTTTCGGCCTCGAGGCCGTAGATCCGCGATCCGCCGACATTGCGGTTGACCAGCGAAAAGCCGTTCGCGTTTCCAGTGACGGGATCGACATTGATAACGGTCAGATCCTGGAAGACCTGATCGTTATAGTCATAGTAGAAGCCGGTCAGATTGGCCGTCGCGCGCCGGCCGAACAGGTCGAACGTATTGCGCGTGCCGATTTCGTAGACGATCACATCCTCGGGCGAGAACAGTTCGGGGATCAGCGCCGGATCGAAACTGTCGTTGAAGCCGCCAGATTTATGACCCGTCGAAACCTTGGCGTAGATCATCGAATCTTCCGTGATGTCGAATTCGAATCCGGCCCGCCAGTCTAGGAAATCGAAGTTGCTGGAACCGCGCTGTTGCCCCGGAACCGTCAGATTGACGAAGCTGAACCCACCGTTGAAGGCCGGGTCGGTCGGACAGGTGATAAAGCCGTTGTCGATATCGTCCCGCACGAAACAGTTGCCGTTCGGATTGGTACCGTCGGCGATCGATCCGATTTGCGGGATGATCGTGTCACGCGCGCCGGGTACGCCGGTCGCCTCGATCAGAAACTGTGCGATCGCCTGTTGCGACATGCCGTCCGGAACGATGAAGTTCGGCCGATCGAGAAGGGCCGGGACGAACCCCTCGGTGCCGAACCGCGTCGCGAAACAGCAGCCGAAACCCTCTCCGCCCAACACCAGAGCGAGATTGCCGCCGATGCCGAAACGCGCCTTTTCTTCCTCGGTGTAGCGGATGCCGCCGAAGATACGCAGGCGATCGGTTACGTCGAACGTGCCGTCGGCATAGACGGCATAGGATGTGCCGTCGACGTCGGGCATCGTGAACTCGGTGCCCGAGAAGCAGCAAAAGCCTTTATCGGCGAGCGAGAGGAAACCGACCTCCTGATTCTCGTCGAAGAAGAACCCGCCCAATGTCCAGCGGAAGCGCTGATCCTGATCCGCAACGAGCCGCAGCTCATGGACTTGGCTTTCGGATCGGGTGACCCAGTACTGGGTCGAGAAATCGTCGAAATCATCACCGCTCCTGTCGCGGCCCGGATAGTCGAGGCCGATAGATTGCGCGTTGGTCTGCTCAAAATCGACCGAGCGGAAGCTTCCCAGATATTGCAGTGAAAACCCATCGAACTGATAGCTGATCTGTCCCTGAATACCCCACAGTTCGTTCTCCAGATCGCCTTGAGGCCCCCGATAGGCGACCTGGCGCTGATCGAAAGTCTCCGCGCGCCTTCCGGTGTTGGTCAAGGCGTTGATGATGTTGGTGCCCGGATAGCCGGTGCCCGTCTCCCGGCCATAATCGCCCATGATGAATATCGACAGCCGGTCTGTCGGTTCCCACAGCAGCGAAAGGCGTCCCGCATAATTCTCTTCCAGACCGGCCGGGTCCAAAGAGGGGTCGCCGGTATTCTGATAATCATAGTCGCGGTTGATATATGTGCCCGCCGCGCGCAGGGCGAAGGTGTCACTGACCGGAATGTTGATCGCGCCTTCGGCAGCATAGGAATCGCGGTTGCCATATTCGATTTGGGCGTAGCCGCTGATATCGTCGAGATCGGGGCGCGCGGTGATGATGTTGAGCGTGCCGGCAAGTGCATTGCGACCGTAGAGCGTGCCTTGCGGCCCCTTGTTCACCTCGACGCGCTCGACATCGTAGAACATCAGGCCAAGTCCGCGTGGCCGCGGAATATAGATGCCGTTCAAATGCGGCGCAGCGCCCGGATCGCCGAGTTCCGTGTTGTTCGCGGAACCCACGCCGCGGATGAAGATTTCGATATTGCCTTCCTGATTGGCGATGTTGAGCCCGGGCACCGTGGTCTGCAGCTGGCGGATCTCCTGGACGCCGTCGCGACGCAATTGATCACCGCTAAAGGCTTGAACGACGCCCGACACGTCCTGAAGATTTTCCTCGACCCGGTTGGCCGTAACGACGATCACGGAGTCGGTATCGGCGACCGATGCCAGCTGGATCTCGGCATCGGCCTCCTGCGCGATTGCCGGTGTGGCCGACAGTATCGCGATCACCGCCGTTCCCGTGGCCAGATAGTTTACTTTTGTCATGGCATTCCTCCCAATATTCTATCCTTGTCTTCTCATTTTTCGTGCTTGCCGAAATCCGGCCGGCCCCTTCCTGCCGACGGTCTTCGCCATGTTATGGGCATGCTTGTCTCGCCTCGTTTCCGGAGCCGAGCGCGATGCGCGCGATGTCCAGTTCGAGCGCTCCGGCGGTGCGCAGCGCGAAAGGCGTCGAGATACGCTCCACATCCGCACCGCGATCGGCGAAGCAGCTCAACGGGAAAGATGTCGTCGTCCATTCCGCGGTCGGCAAAACGCCGAGCAGGCCTCCGATTTCCCATTGGCCGGCACAGTTGTCGCCGCATGCCATCATGAGCGACACGCTTCGCGAGGGCGCCTGAATGACACGCCAGGTCACCTCGAGCGCAATGTCTCCATTGCTTTCCCTGGCCCAGTTCAGCGGCGCGGGCGCTTCGATCGCCGCGGTTGCCGTGCCCGCGCCGGTCCAGCTCAGACGCCAGCTGTCTTCCTGCGAAACATGATCGATGCGCCGGGCCGAGATGTCGCCGCTCGCCGCACCCGTTCCGCCGATCGTCACTGCAGCGCCATCGGAACCGGCAAGATAGAAACGGTAGCCGGCCGGGGTTTCACCCCGACCATATATCAACCCCGGTTCCGAACGACTTTCAGTCGCAAGGCCGCTGTCTTCCGAAAGCGGACCGACACGTCCCGGCGCCGCATAGCTCAGGCCGTAGCCATAGGCGAAAAGCGGATCATAATTTTCATCGCCAATGTTGAGAACGGCCTGGGTGGCATCCCGTGGCCAACTGAAAGAGAGCCGTCCGCTGAAATCGTGATCGCCGAACAGCACATCCGCGACGCCGCCGCCTTCCGAACCCGGCAACCACGCGGCCACGAAAGCGTCGGATGCGTTCAGATACCGGTTCACCCAGAGCGGCCGGCCGGACAGGAATATCGCGACCGTCGCTATGCCCTGCCCACGCAGATTTCTCAGCAGTTCCAGGCTGTTCGCCGTGTCGCGGAAAGCCACATCGTCGATATCGCCCTGAAATTCGGCATAGGGGTTTTCGCCAAAAACGACGATCGCCACATCCGGACGGTGGTCGAACTCGCCGGTTTCGCTAAGCTCGGTTGTTGCGCCATGGCGGTCCGCGGCGTGATCCAGTCCCTGCCAGATCGTCGTCGCGCCGGGGAAATCGTCCGGCGTCAATCCGGTGCCCTGCCAGGTCAGCGTCCAGCCGCCCGACTGCTTCATCGCATTGTCCGCCCCGTCGCCGGTGACGAGAATATGTTGACCCGCGCGCAGCGGCAGTGCGTCATTCTCGTTCTTCAACAGGACGAGCGACTGACGAACCGCTTCACGGGCAACGGCGCGATGGTCCGGCGCGCCGAGAAGGTCGAACTGCCCGGCCAGTTCTCGCGAAGACGGGGGACCCGCATCGAATATACCCGCCCGCAGTTTCACACGCAAAATGCGCGCCACGGCTTCGTCCAGCCTGGCCATCGAAATTTCGCCTGACCGCACTTGGGCCAGCGTATTGGTATAAAGATCGCGCCAGCTGTCCGGCGCCATATACATGTCGAGCCCGGCATTGACCGATTGCGCGCAGCTGGTCGCCGCGCATCCGGCCACTTGGCCATGGCCGTTCCAGTCGCCGACGAGAAAGCCGCCGAAATCGAACCGATCGCGCAGCACGCCGGTCAGCAGTGAGCGGTTGCCATGCATCTTGCGGCCTTGCCAGCTTGAAAAGCTGACCATGACCGACTGGACGCCGGCTTCTATCGCCGGAATATAGCCGGCAGCCTGAATGTCGCGCAGCTCCGTCTCGCTTACGATGCTGTCACCTTGATCGCGCCCGCCCTCGGTCGCGCCATCTCCGAGAAAATGTTTCGCGGTCGCGATAATGTGAGAGCCGGTCAGCCAGTCGCTATCGCCGACCTCACCTTGCAAACCTTCGATCAACGGTGCCGCATAGGATGCCACGATTTCGGGATGTTCGGAAAATCCCTCATAGGTCCGCCCCCACCGATCGTCCTGGGGGACGGCGATGGTGGGGGCGAATGTCCAGTCGAGCCCGGTTACCCGCATCTCGACGGCCGTTATCTCTCCGATCCGGCGCATCAGATCAGGGTTCCGCGTCGCGCCGAGGCCGATATTGTGCGGAAAGAGCGTCGCGCCGATTACATTGTTGTGCCCATGAACCGCGTCGCTTCCCCAGATGAGCGGGATCGTCGGCAACCCATCCTGCGGCCGTACCGACGCCGCGTGGAAGCGATCGGCTTCGGCCAACCATTCCGGACCGGTCGCATAGGCCTGGCCGCCGGGCGCACTGTTGCCGCCGTTCAGAACCGAACCGAGATGATAGCGTGCGACATCCTCCGGCGTGACGCTGCCGAGATCGGCCTGGATGATCTGGCCGACTTTCTGTTCAATCGACATCGCCGCGAGCAATTCGGCAATCCGCGCTTCGATGGCCGGATTTTCCGGTACGGGATCGGTGGCGGTCGACCATATTTGCGGGTCCGCGACACCTGCGTTTTCGACCGATCGCTCTCTAGCCGGCGATGCAGTCTCCGGATTCGCCGCCCGAGTCGCGGGCGCCATACAGGCGGCAAAAAGGCCAGCTGAACCGAGCATTATTGCGGTTTTGCTACAAAATCCGATTGCGCCCTTACCCGATCGCATCAGGCCGTTCTCCCCACGATTTTTTTCTTATTATGACAGCGCTGTCTTATTCTCGTCAATAGGCGGACGATAACTATGTTTATTTCTGGCGGATGGCCGTGGACTGGCGGCGCATGATTTCGAAGTCGACGGTTCGCGTCGAGGCATCGCGCAATTTTTCCCGCGAAATCAAGATTTCAGCGGCAATGCTGGCCAGATCGCGCACCGGTTGATGCACGGTGGTCAAGGGCGGCCAGACCATTTGGGCCAGGTTGGTATCGTCGAAACCGGCGATCGACAGGTCGGCTGGAATACCGATCCCGCGCTCATGCGCGACTGCCATCGCGCCGGCGGCCATATCGTCATTGCTTGCGAAGATCGCGCTCGGCTTGCGGTCGCCATCCAGCAGCGCAGCACAGGCCACACGCCCGGATGTATAGTCGAATGTACCGGGAACGACGAGAGAATCGTCCTCGGCGATGCCGTTCGCATCGAGTGCCCTGCGATAGCCATATAGGCGATTACGCGCGGCTTGGTGCGAGGAAGGCCCTGATATGAAGCCGATTTCACGATGGCCAAGCCCGATCAGATATTCCGTCATCGCGAAGCTTGCAGCGTAATCGTCCATGGTCACGGCGGCGACGTCCGGGACACGACGCCCCGGGGCAATCAATACCAAGGCGATGGCGCGGTCGCCGAGCGCCTTTACGAGATCCTGATTGTCCGAAATGGGCGGGGTCAGGATCAAACCCTCGATATGGTTTTCCTCGACCAGATCGATCACCGAATGTTCCAGGTCCGGCGAGTTCGCATCGCAGGGATGGAAGATCAGGCGGAACCCGTCCTCGCGGCAGCGTTCGAGCGCGCCCATCTGCACCTCATAGGCGTAATATGGACTCGGATTATCGTAGAGCAGCGCGATCTGATTGGAGCGTTTTCCCGCCAGTGCGCGCGCGACCGCGCTGGGCCGATAGTTGAGCTTCTGTGCCGCTTTGCGGACCAGCGTGCGGATGTCGTCTGTTACATAAGGCTCGTTGTTGAGCACGCGTGAAACCGTTTTGAGCGAAACGCCCGCCGCGTCGGCCACATCCTTCATGGTCACGCGACCCATCGAAACTCCCGTCAGCTGCGCGTCGACCGTGCGTAGAAAGCTTTGTGACCGATAGTCAATCCTGGGCAAGGAAAAATTGGACAGCGCTGTCATATTGCCGCCAATGATTTTTCGCGTGTAATAGATCGATAGTGCCACACCGGTCAGACCCGATACCGAAAAGTCCAAGTGGGCAGCAGCTAGGCTGACAAGGCTCTATTGCGTGGCTCGGAACCGTTTTCGCCACGCCTCGTACATGGCCCGGATACCCATCCCAAGCCAATCGATCGCAAACTCATGACATAACGCCAATTTTGATATTATTGACTAGCGCCGCACTTGTTTGAAACGAACGGCACGCAGCAGTCAAATCAATTAGCTATTGACTTAATTGTATATTTTTTGGTGGGGAGATGGAATTCGGAAAAAAGCGCATAGGCGTCTGACCATCACTCCTTTTCGTCGCCGCTCGCATCGATGAACCGACCATCGGCGTTGACGATCATCGCCCGCTGTCCGACCATCTTCACGGCCTTTATATCGGCAAGAAGGCGAATGCCGATCTCCAAGGACGCGTTATCGATGCGAGAGGTGCCGCTAAGATACGCTGCTTTGGCATCACCGATAAAGATCGGCGTATCGGATATGAGATTGTCCAGGATGATATCCAGGGCGGCCAATGCAAATTGGCGTTCCCTTTTTTGAAAACCTCGCGTCCGCAGACGCTCTTCGATCATGGCCTGATAGTCGGCGCGCGTCAGCGATCTTGACGCCGGGACGCCCTTGGCCATCGAGGGTAACACGCGCCGAACCATCGCGCCTTTCAGTCCTTACCACCCGATCCGGACGCCTGCGACAACGCCATTACGCGTACTGTCACCGATATCATCGAGGCTTGTCGCGAAACTGACCTCACCAAACACGGTCACCAGACCGTCGCTCCAGCTGTAGCTTCCGCCCAAGCCCAATTCGCCGGTCCAGTCTCCAACATTGCTGACCAGGGTGCGACGATCGACATCGATGCGAGTGCCACTCAAAAAATCATGGTACAGATTGGCTATTCCATAGAGATGATAACGATCGACTTTGCCGTTTTGACGAATCCAGGAGCGCTGGCTGTCGAGCGAAAGGCCGAACCGACCGATCAGCGCATGGTCGTTGGCATCGTTTACCACCCGTTCTCCGTCCGGCCCGACAAAGGTTTCAAAATTCACTCTGGAGAATTGCAACTGGCCCTGTGGTGTAAGGGAGAGGCTTTCGCTGATGGGTACTCGATGGCCAAGTTCGAGCGAGAGGACATAAGCCTTCGCGTCATTGTCCCGTACACGCCGGGCCTGGCTGCTCGACCCCAAATTGCTGTCAAGCCATGTGTAGCGCCCTTGCACATCGGCATAAAACCCGCTGGCGCCATAATAGGTCAGCGTGGCGCCGATGCCATAAGCGGACGTGGTAATGTCGTCCGAACGTAACGAAGAGGACACATCAGTTTCAGCAGTCGCATATTGAGCCGTCAACCCGCCAATAATGGCGCCCTGCTCGCCGCGCCAGAGTACACCGTCGACACCCATCTGCGCCTCATATGTGTCGATATCATATTCGGCCTGGGTCGACGAGCGGTCGGGATCCGCAGTGCCCAATCCGATATCGGCCCGCAGCCAAATCCCAGAACCGTGAATATGGCTGTCGCGCGATGCGTTTTCACGCACCGCTTCGCTGTGACCGCGGCCGGCCCAGTAGCGATTGCCAACACGCTGTTGGCGTGTCGGCGCATCGGCGAGCAGCTGCAACGCGCTGGGATAGGCTTCATAGACAGAATCGACAGTTTGCGCCGCCGAGCGATCCGCATGTAATGCTAGACCGAAAATTAGAAAGGCGGCAAAGGTTGATTTGCCGACCGTCCACCCAGCAGGAACGGTTGGTACGCTGTATTGAGACAAGTTCTCCTTCCGCAGATATTCTGATGAAAACCCACAATCGTTTGGAAATCGATATTTCACGTATAAATCCTTGTTAGCCGGCCGAGCCCAGTTGAAAAGCCGTGTATCGAGATGAAAATCCGATAAGACTGAAGTTGAACGAGTAGAGCTGCCGATCGGCGAAGTTTTGAAAGGCGACACGAAGAACGCCTCCCCGCTGCAAACGTGTCAGCAGATCAGATTCCAGCCTTACAAAACCGCTGCAACCGTTGGGCCGACAGACAAGCAACTGCGTACGAAACGCCTGCTGGCCATCGATCTGAAGGATGACCCCACGTTCGACGCCCACACCCAGCGGGATGAGATATTCGAGAACCGGAACACCCCCGACCATATATATATTGAGATTGGTCACGATGCCTTGGTCATTGGAAATCGTATAGTTCATATTGCAATCACCACGTACACAAGACACCTGCCATCCCGTCCCCGGAACCTGCTGACCAGATGCCGGCGACGGAATCATGAAACTCAATCCGAGCAGGGCAAAGAAAAGAAGTTTTTGCAACATCACCTCAAAACCGAATATTTAAAATTCCCCTTAATTTTAATAATTCCCTTTATAGTCTACACACTGTTGGCACCGCTCCTAATAAAATCGGGGAGACCTCATAGTATTGGTGCCAACAGTGCTTTCCAGCCAGCGGGGCACTGCTGACTAGAACTCGATCGCGATACCAGCGCCTGCGCTCACATCGCCGTTCGATGAGATACCCACCGTGCCGCGACCGACCACGTCTTCGCTGAACCGGGCGTTGCCGCCGAAGGCATAACCCCATTCACCTTGGAACGTGCCGAAACCGGCGCCGATCGAGAAGTTGCTGTTGTTTGTCAGATGCGGGATGTTCGCCATCGCCGTTGCGATCGCGATACCGCCCGTATTAGCCTCGATATCGTTGCCAAGCTGGTTGAACCGCTGCCTGACATCAGGACCGAGCTTGTCAAACGTCACCGCACCATCAGCGATATTGTTGGTGTTGATAGCACCATCGGCAATGTCGACGGATGTGATCGAACCGTCCGTAATGTTGATGACGTTGGGGCCAGTCGTTCTGTTATCCGGGCCGCCGACGACCTCGATGTTTGTTGCCACTTGAGAGGTCAGATCATCTACTGTTACCGAACGCATATCGCCTTGCGCATTGATGCTGACGATCCGATCGCTGCTCGCATCGCCTTGCTGCAACACGCCTTGAGCCGTTACGGTTTGCCCGGCGGTTCCCAGCACGACCTGGTCAACCATTCGGGTAGTAGCTCCCGCACCAATGGCCGTCGAGTTCGCGTGCGTCGCCTGCGCCGCATTGCCGATGGCCGTGGCGTTGCCACCAGTGGCCACTGACTCGTTGCCGAACGCATTGTTGTTGACGGTACCGTCCGGTAAGTTGTTGGCGTCAACACCGGCCCGCGCATTGTCACCGACGGCGGTGCCGCCGCCCGCAGCGGCCGAGCCAGCCCCCATAGCCGTCGAGGCGAAAGCCGTAGCACCAGCGCCGACGGCCGTTGTCCGATCGCCATCGGCAAGTGCATTGCGTCCGGCGGCAAAGGTTTCACTGCCATTGGCAATCGCATTCTGGCCGACCGCTACCGAATTCTCGCCATTCGCCTGGGAGTCCCGGATATCGGTGTTATCTGCCCGGAAGTAGCGAATTCCGCCGCCGTTCTGGATATTGTTGATCTCGGTAGTGTTATTGTCGATATCCGTTCGATTGTCAGCGATATTGATCGTGTTCGTGTCAATATCCGTCCGGTTGTTGGCAATATTCGTCGTGTTGGTAGTCACACGATTATCGAGATTGTCGATATCCGTCCGGTTCCGATTTATTTCGGTCCGATTGTCCGCGATATTGGTCGTGTTCGTGTCAATATCCGTCCGGTTATTCGCGATGTTGGTCTCGTTAGTCGTAACCCGATTATCGAGATTGGTGATATTCGTCGTATTGTTCGCGATATTGGTCGTGTTCGTATCGACCTGTGTCGACACCTCCTGGAAGGCGTCGGTGACATTGCCCGCCGTTCCGCCATTCGGCGTCACGAACGAGACATTGCCCACATTGTAGGTGCCATCCGGGTTAACGACCATCTGACCGATTACGGTATTGACGTTCATCGCCTGGCTTTGCAGCTGGGCGACGTTGACCGCTTCATCAGGAGCAGAACCTGCCGCTACACCCTGAATACGACGTCCGCCAACCGACACAATGCCATCCGTCGGCGCAGCATCAGCAGTGCTGTATCCAGCACCGGTCGAAGCCGTAGTGGTAGTGCTTGCACCTAAGGCAATATCGCCTTCAGCACTTGCCGTGGCACCAAAGCCTAGCGCCGTTGCATCAGCTGCATTGGCGATGGCATTATTACCAATAGCTGTTGCCTGTGTTGCATTGGCTTCCGCGCCAAAGCCACCGGCGACTGCATCAGTGCCAGTATTTGACGGAGCGGCGTCCAAGGCTGCGTTCTCAGAGCGGAATGGCCCAGCAGTACCATTAGTGATGCCAGTGACATCGCTGCCGATAGCATCGAACACGTCCTGTACGCTGCCATCATCAATAATGGTGGGAACATCCAGGCCAGCATAGTCGAAGCCTCCGGTAAATGTGCCTGTGGTAGCGTCATACACCACATCACCACCGAATATCGTCGTATCGAGCGAGTTACCTTGCGCTGTAACGATCGTATCCTGCGCGGCAATCGCAGCGCCGACATTGTCATAGTTGGTCGTGCCAACGGTGAAAGTTGGCGCAGTGCCCGTATTGATATCAGCGCCACCACCCAGATAATCGTCAATCAGATCATTATTCGCAAAGAACTGTGCACCATTGATCGCTTCATCCGACGTTCCGCTCACCGCGCCATCGGCAACACCACTTAAAACTCTGGCATTGCCATCAAGATTGTTGAACTGGACCTCGGTGCCATTGGTCTGTGCGCCAACGGTAATTGGATTGGCGTTACCGGCTCCGGGTGTGCCAACCTGCTGAACCAGACCGACATTACCATTGTTGATGTTCGTGATATCGCCTTCGATCTCCGTGAATACGTTCTGAACATTGGTGATCGGGTTGCCATCATAGGTGAAGCCACCCGTTACCGTTCCGGTAGCTGCATCATAGCTAGACGTTCCGCCAAAGGTCGCGGCCGTACTGTTGCCCTGTTCGGTCACAATAGTGTCCTGCAAGGTAAGAGCGTCTGCCACCGTATTAACGGCAGGATTGCCGCCAATCACAAAGTCAGGCGCCGTGCTGACACCGGTTGTGACATCAAAAGCAGCACCGCCACCTATTATGTTCGCATTAGCATCGGCTGCAGCCTGAGCCTGATCGACATTGATCGCATCATTGCCGTTCGTACCAGCAGCCACGCCCGTAAGCCGGCGGCCAACACTCGACTGGTTAGTGAAATCGACCACCGTGCCGTCCGTACCCGCACCCACTGTAATATCGGCTGCGTTGCCCGGACCAGGCACTCCAGCCTGCTGAACAAGACCAACATTCCCATTGTTAATGTTGGTGATGTTCGTCGTGTTAGTATCGACCTGCGTCGTAACCGACTGGAAAGCGTCGGTGACATTGTCTTCAGTCGTGCTGTTAGGCGTAACGAACGAGACACTGCCGGTATTATACGTACCATCGGCATTGATCGTAGTCTGACCGATCACCGTGTTGATGTTCGCGGCCTGCGCACCAAGCTGTGCGACATTCACCGCCTCATCGGCTGCCGAACCTGCGGCCACGCCCTGAATACGGCGATTGCCGACCGAAGCGACACCATTGCCCGGATCAGCGGTACTCGTACCATAAGCCGTGCCTCCCGAAGCCGAAGTGGTCGTCCCCGAGCCCAGCGCAACATCGTTGGCATTGGTAGCCGTCGCACCATCACCAAGTGCCAGCGAGCTATCGCCGTTTGCCTCCGCAGCATTGCCGCCAGCCGAACTGTTCGTGCCGTTGGCCTGCGCGGCTACACCACCGGTGGCTTCAGTCATGAAATCGCCACTAACGCCGCCATTAATGACATTCGTGATATCGGTATCGATTGCGTCGAACACGGCCTGGACGGTGCTGTCTGTGATAGTCGTGCCGGCAGCCTGACCGCTATAATCGAAGCCGTTTGCCGTGCGCGAGCCATCCGCGTTGAACAGATCGTCGCCCGAAAGCAGCCCGTCGATCAACTGCACTTGACTGGAAAGCTGCGATCCATTGATCGCCTCGTCCGAAGCGGCCGTAACCGCGCCGTTCGACAGACCCGAGAGTATGCGGGTGCCGGCCGTGCCGTCAAACTGCACTTCCGTACCGTCCGTGGCGGCGCCGACCGTAATCGGCGCACCCGCCGCGGCCTGCTGTACCAGACCCGCCGTACCGTTGGTGATGTTGGTGATGTTGGTCGTGTTGGTATCGACCTGCGTCGTCACCTCGGTGAACGCCTGATCGATATTGTCGGCGCTGCCGCCATTGGGTGTCGTGAAACTTGGGGCGGTGTAATTGCCCGCCGCGTCGAACACATTCTCACCGACCAGCGTATTGATATCGCCCGCCTGGTTGGCCAACTGACCAACCGTCGCCGCATCGCTCGCATTCACGCCGTCCGCGACACCCTGGACCCGGCGATCGCCCATAGCGACCACGCTGCCCGGAGCTGCCGCCTGCGTGCCATAGGCCGCGCCGCCGACCGCTGCGGTCGCCGAACCCGAACCGATCGCGACGCTATCGTCGGCACTGGCGGTTGCGCCAGCGCCCAGCGCCAGCGAGCGATCGCCCGATGCAACCGCGCCATCGCCACCAGCAGAAGCATCATCGCCCGATGCAGCCGCAGCAACCGTCGCACTTACTGTGCTGGTCACGAAATCACCGCCGCCAGAGCCGACCAGTCCGGCCGCCGCTTCGATTGCCGATTGTACCGTCGTATAGGCCGTGCCGCCTACCGTCGCGACTGTACCATTTGTCAGATTACCATTAGCATCGATCAGATCATTGCTGCCGATAAGGGCATCAATCTGGTCGGCTTGATCCGATAGCTGAGCCACATTGACCGCATCGGTGGCATTGACGCCGCCGGAAAGGTTTTGGATACGCCGTTCAAAACCTGCAGCACCGACAGAAACAACACTATTTGGAGCAGTTGCGCCGGTTGCGTAGGCCAATCCACCCGGAACATCCGTAATACTGAATGCTCCTAGTGCGACGTCAGATTGATTGGTGGCGTCGGCCCTGTTACCGAGCGCCTGGGTGAAATCAGCTCTGGAGGCCGCAAAACGGCCGACCGCCGTTGAAGCAATACCTGAAGCAAATGAGGTCGAGCCGAGCGCAACCGAGCTATCGCCCGTAGCCCGTGCCAAGATACCACCTGCCGAGGCATCGTCACCAGAGGCGATAGGGGCAATTGAAGACGTAACTGCGTTGGTCACGAAATCACCACCGCCGGACCCGCCGGTCATAGCCGCTGCCTCAATCGCTTCCTGAACTGTTGTGTAGGCCGTGCCACCAACTGTCGCAACGGTACCGCCGGTCAGATTGCCATTGGCATCGATCAGATCGTTGCTGCCGATAAGGGCATCGATCTGGTCGGCTTGATCCGATAGCTGAGCCACATTGACCGCATCGGTGGCATCGACGCCATCAGAAACGCCTTGAATGCGGCGACCGCCAACCGCGAACGCACTGGCTGGCGCTGCTGCCTGTGTACCATAAGCCAAGCCCCCTACAGCAACGGTTGCCGAACCTTGGCCAAGGGCTACATCACCCGCAGCCGTAGCTGTAGCGTCGCGGCCAATTGCAACCGCATTATTGGCTGAAGCCGTTGAGTCAAAACCTGCCGCGATGGAGAACTCACCGCTGGCTTCCGCACGAACGCCGATCGCCGCTGCAGCTTGGGCTGATGCCTCTGAAAACGCACCAAGTGCTAGCGAACGAGCACCTGACGCATTCGCGCCCTCACCGCCTGCCGAAGCCCCGGTACCTGCTACGACCGTGGGCGGGCCACCGCTGAGAGCATCGGTCAGGAAATCACCGCCGCCTGAGCCGCCGGTCATCGCAGCCGCCTCGATTGCGGACTGTACGGTAGTATAGGCCGTACCACCTACCGTCGCGACCGTACCATTTGTCAGGTTACCATTGGCATCGATCAGATCGTTGCTGCCGATAAGGGCATCGATCTGGTCGGCTTGATCCGATAGCTGGGCCACATTGACCGCATCGGTGGCAGCAACGCCGCCCGATACACCTTGGATACGGCGATTGCCGACGGCAACCACACTACCGGGAGCCGCAGTGCCCGTACCATAAGCAACGCCACCAATCGCAGCAGTGGTTGAGCCTGAGCCGAGCGCGACGCTGTCATTCGCGGTGGCTGTCGCTCCAGCGCCCAGCGCCAGCGAGCGAGCACCCGATGCCGTAGCGCCGTCACCGCCTGCCGAAGCATCGTCGCCCGAAGCATTGGGAGCCGCAACCGCGGACACCGTGCTGGTGCGGAAATCGCCCGCGCCGCCCGGTCCTGCACCGATATCGGCATCGATGGCGTCGAACACAGCCTGTACATCGGCGAAGTTGGTGGAATCATAGCTAAACGGGCTAGCGACAGGATTGCCGTTGACATCGATAAGATTGTTGGAACTCAGCAATCCATCGACAACGTTTACCTGATCGATAAGTTGACCGACATTGACCGCATCGGTGGCATTCACCCCGCCTGAAAGATTTTGAATGCGCCGTTCGTTACCCGCCGTACCAATGGAAACAGCCGAACCTGGTGCTGCGGCCTGCGTACCATAAGCCAATCCGCCTACTGCACTGGTGCCTGAACCCGCCCCCAATGCAACATCACCTGCATTTGTTTCTGCAAAAGCTCCCGACCCGAGAGCGACACCACCAACCTGGTCCGTGCTTGAACTTCCCCCTATTGCAATACCCTCTGCACTGAGCGCAATCGCACTGCTACCCACCCCAATTGACTGGGCAAAAGCTGCACCCGAGTCTCTGCCAATTGAAATTGAATTCACGCCGAACGCATTGGTCTCATTGCCCAATGCCACCGAGCTATCACCCGAGGCTTCAGAGTCAGACCCCAACGCCAATGCGGCCCGACCCGACGCAACGGCCTCATCACCGCCAGCGGCAGCAGTCACGCCCGAGGCAACTGGTGCTACGTAACCGGCCTGTTGGTCCGATACGAAATCGCCCGCCCCGCCCGGCCCAGCGGCCTGAAGCACATCAATATCGGCATCGATAGCATCGAACACCGCCTGAACATCGGCGCGCCCACCTTCATAGTTAAAGGGGTTGGCGACCGCATTACCATTGGCGTCAACCAGATTATTGGAACTCAAAAGCCCGTCGATCACGTTCACCTGATCAGCAAGCTGGGCCACGTTAACCGCATCCGTGGCATTCACGCCGTCTGAGACACCCTGAATGCGGCGATTGCCGATCGCTAGGACGCTGCCCGGAGCAGCGGCTTGCGTACCATAGGCCAAACCGCCTACCGCGCCGCTCACCGATCCCGCACCCAGAGCGACATCACTGGCGTTGTTGGCTGCGGCATCGGTACCAATCGCCACGCCCGAAGTACCCGCGCCCGTTGCGCGAAGCCCGACGGCAATGGAGGATAGAGCGGTTGCCCTGGATGAGTTGCCCACCGCCACAGCAGACGTGTTGGATGTCTGTGCATCGGCGCCCACAGCAACGGCAAAAGCCCCCGCCGCAACTGCACCATCGCCACCGGCCGAAGCGCTGTTGCCCGATGCAACCGGCGCCACATAGGGCGGAGCCTGGTTCGACACGAAGTCACCGCCGCCGGATCCTCCAGTCATCGCCGCCGCTTCAATCGCCTCCTGAACCGTCGCATAGGCCGTGCCGCCAACCGTCGCGACAATACCGCCGGTGCGGTTACCCTTGGCATCAATCAGATCGTTACTGCCAATGAGTGAATCAATCTGGTCCGCCTGATCCGACAGCTGTGCGACATTGACCGCATCACCGGCATCTGCGCCCGGCGCAACATGAGTAATCCGGCGCACAGAAGAGGCGGCTCCACCGCCTACAGATACCTGCGTCTGCACCGTCGCACTACCAACGCCATAAGCTGTAGCGGATAC
>JBCDDN010000015.1:0-60072 GCA_039180285.1 Pseudomonadota bacterium
CGCCAACATTCTCGCCGGTCCGTTGATCGATCTGGCGCCAGCTTTCGGCGCCGCCGCTGCACCCGGCGGCACACTCGTACTGGCGGGCCTCCTCGAAAAACAAGCCGAAACGGTCATCCAGGCCTATCGCCGCCAACGCTTTCGGCTTGCCGAGCGTCTCGATCGCGGCGAATGGGCGATCCTCAGGCTGGAGAAGCGGCCGCGCGTTCCCGGGCGTAGGCCTGCGTCCCGCGCGTGATCAACCGATCGGTCTCGGCAATATCGTCCGGCGCATAATCGCAGGCGCTTTCCAGTTCGCGATAGAGCGGCGCGAAATCGGTCTCGACCGTCACGCGCAACAATTCCTCGAAGCTGGGAATGACGAAATAGACCTGCTGAAAATCGTCGATGCGATAATTTGTCTGCATCACACGCTTCATGTCGAAACCGATTCGATTGGGGCTCGGGTCGTCCAGGGCGAAAACGCTTTCGCCATGGCTCGAAACGATGCCGGACCCGTAGATCCGTAATCCTTCCGGTTCGTCGACCAAGCCGAACTCGACCGTGTACCAGTAGAGACGTGCCAGATGATCCAAGCTGTCATATTCGAGCGCCCGTAACCCGCCGCGTCCATAGGCTTCCATATAGTCGGCGAAGACCGGGTTCGCGAGCATCGGCACATGGCCGAACACGTCATGGAAGACATCCGGCTCCTGCAGATAATCGAGTTGATCGCGGCGGCGAATGAAATTGCCCGCCACGAACCGGCGATTGGCCAGATGATCGAAAAATACATCGTCCGGCACGAGCCCCGGAACGGCCACAACCTGCCAACCCGTCGCGCGCATCAAATGCTCGGACAGTTCTTCGAAATCCGGGATGCCGGGCTTGGAAAGATTGAGAACGTCGATCCCGTCGATAAACGCCTGGCTCGCGCGGCCCGGAAGCTGTTCCACCTGACGCTTGAACAATATGTCCCAGGTTTCATGGTCTTCCGACGTGTATCGGTCCCATTGCTGCGGTATCGTCCAGTCCGCGGCAGCGCCCTCGGGCGGGCGCTCGAAAACATGTGTTTCTGCTGTCATGAGAGCGATATAGCAGCAAAGTGCGTAAATAAGGAATGATCGAGATCAAGAGACATCGGGGAAAGAGGATGATGCGGCTCTTTCGCGGCTTGGGCCGGGCATTTGCGATACTCTGCCTCGTGCTGCTCATCTATCCGCTC
This sequence comes from Pseudomonadota bacterium, assembly GCA_039180285.1. Classification (GTDB taxonomy): domain Bacteria; phylum Pseudomonadota; class Alphaproteobacteria; order Sphingomonadales; family Sphingomonadaceae; genus Parasphingopyxis. The sequence goes on from JBCDDN010000015.1 coordinate 1,205, forward strand.
GCCGGTATCGGCGGGTCCCTGATTCCGGCTAACGGAGACTGGCGCGAACCCGACACCGGCATCACCATCTATATCCACGACAACGGCGTTCATACCGGGCTCGTGCTGCCACGCCGCAACGCCATTACCGACTGGAGCGATCTGATCCGTCCCGAACATCTCGGCGACCCGCGTTATGCAAGCGATTATCTGTTGTTCGGCTGGGGCGACCGCACCTTCTATCTCGAAACGCCCACCTGGGCCGATATGCGTCCATCGACCGCTGTCGCGGCGCTGTTCGGCAGCGAGGCCAGCCTTATCCATGTCGACCATATCGCAGCGCCGCAGATAGCAAACGACATGCGGGCGCTTACGATCACGCGCGACGAGTATCGCCAGATCGCTTCGGCCGTTCGCGCCCAATTTGCGCTGGACGCGTCCGGCGCATCGCAACCGGCCGGAGCCTATGGCGTCGCGGACACATTCTACGAGGCCCATGGCCGCTACACGGCGCTGAAGACTTGCAACGAATGGACTGGGTCAATCCTTCGCGACGCCGGAATAAAGATCGGCGTTTGGACACCGTTTAACTTTGGCGTTATGCGCTGGTTTTGAAAAATCGGAGTTTTCAAAGCCTTTACTCTTGCTCGTCTATGCTAGGATAACTAGTGTAATTGTTTCTAGGCCGTAACGAATGGATGATTTGCGCACGCCCAACTCGATCGAGAACTATATGACCGGAATCGACGATTCCCAAGGATCGACGGCGACTGCCGCAAATATCGATTTTGCGGGTTTGTTCGATCAACTTCCGGCTTCACTCATGATTCTTGATCGAGATTTGCGTTTTCTGGCGTACAACCAGGCGTATCTGGACGTAACCGGCGCTACGTCCGGAGAATTATTGGGCCGTTATGTATTTGACGCCTTTCCGGAAAAGCCTGAACGTGAGGCGCATTTCAAGGAGCAGTTCGCCCAGACGCTGGCCGGCGAAGAGACACGAACCGAAGGCAAGCTGTTTCGCATCGTCGATCCGGACGGCCAGATCCGCGACGTCTATTGGACTACGATCCAGCGCCCCTATCGCGACGAAACCGGCAAGATCGTCGGGATCGTCCAGATGGCCCAGGACGTAACCCGCGAGGTCTTTGCGGAACGCCGTAACATGATCATCTCCCGCGAGCTCGATCACCGTGTCAAGAATCTCCTTTCCATCGTCGCAAGCATCGGCCGACGTACGGCGAAGCACAGCGTCACCACCGACGATTTTCTTCAGCGCTTCGATGCGCGGTTGCGCGCTATGGCGGACACCCACGAGCAACTTGCAAACAACAAATGGGACGGAATGGAGCTGGAAACGCTTATCAGGGGCTCGCTCAAGTCCTTCATCAACGCTGAAGCCAATGTCGAGATCGCCGGACCCAGGGTGATGCTGTCAGCCGGTGAGGTCCAAACATTGTCGCTTGCCATTCACGAATTGGCGACGAACGCTTCGAAATACGGTGCACTAAGGGATCATCGCGGCAAGCTTGCAATCGACTGGGCGTGGCAGAATGACCCCGAGAGCGGCGAATTGCGGCTGGACTGGATCGAAGCGGTGGGATCGAAACTTGTACCCGCGGGTACAAGCGGCTTCGGATCGGAAATCGTCGATGTCGTCGTCCCGTCGCAACTGAAAGCGCGGGTCCAGCGGGATATGACCGAGACAGGGCTACACTATTCGCTGATTTTCCGCCCCGGTGAGACCGATGGGGTGGATGGCGCCGGCTAACCGGCCGATCTGACGATCTCTGCCCAACCGGCTTCGTCGATCACTTCGATCTCCAGTTCCGCGGCCTTTTTGAGTTTCGATCCCGCTCCCGGTCCTGCCACGAGAAGATCCGTCCTCGCACTCACCGATCCGGAGGCCTTCGCGCCCAACCGCTCCGCCTGCGCCTTGGCCTCGTCACGGCTCATCGTTTCCAGTTTCCCGGTAAAGACGATCGTCTTGCCCGATACCGGGCTTTCGGTCACTTCGACTTCGTAAAACGGCGGATCGACCTCTCCGAGCAGATCATCCCAGGCAGCGCGGTTATGATCTTCATGGAAGAAATCGGCGAGGGCAAACCCGGCAGCCGTTCCGATCCCGTCGGTACTCACTTCGAGAATGGCCTTGACGGTCTCGGTCATCCGATCGCGAAATTTGCCGTCCGACTCCTCTTCTTCTTGAGGATTGGCTTCGCGATACGCGGAAATCTCGGCCGCTTTTTCCGGTAACCGCCGAATATCGCCAAGCCCCTTCAACAGATCGCGCGCCGTGACGGCTCCGATATGGCGGATGCCGAGGCCGAAAAGCAGTCGCGCGGCATCGGGTGCCCGCTTCGCCTCGATCGCCGCGAGCAGATTATCGACCGATTTTTCTTTCCAGCCTTCGCGCTCAAGTAGCGCGTCGCGCCTGTCGTGCAGCCGGAAAATATCGGCCGGGCCATTGTCGAGCCAGCCGAGATCGTAAAACTCGACAATGCTCTTCTCGCCCAGCCCGTCGATATCCATCGCCACCCGGCTGACAAAATGGATGAGCCGCTGGACCCGTTGGGCGGGGCAGATAAGACCACCCGTGCACCGGACATCGACTTCGCCTTCCTCGGCCACAGCCTCCGAACCGCAAGCCGGGCAATGATCGGGAAACACGTAGGGATCGCGCTTCGTATCGCGCGTCAGATTCTCGACGACTTGCGGAATGACGTCGCCCGCCCGCTGCACCATGACCCGGTCGCCTGGGCGCACACCCAGCCGCTCGATCTCGTCATGATTGTGGAGCGTGACATTGGAAACGACCACCCCGCCAACCGTGACCGGCGTCAGCCGCCCGACCGGCGTCAGCTTGCCCGTGCGCCCGACCTGGATGTCGATGGCTTCGAGAACCGTTTCGGCACGCTCCGCCGGAAACTTATGCGCGAGCGCCCAGCGCGGCGCCTTGGCGACGAAACCGAGCCGCGCCTGCCAGTCGAGCCGGTCGACTTTGTAGACGACGCCATCGATATCGTAGGGCATTTCCGCGCGCTGGCGTTCGATCGCGCGATAATGGGCGAGCAATTCGTCCAGGCTTTCGAACCGGTTGAGCTGACCGGAAACCGGAATGCTCCATCGCGCGAGTGCGTCCATCACGGCCATTTGCGTTTCGCCCGGCACCTCGCTCGTTACGCCCCAGCCATGGGCGAGAAAATTGAGTTTTCGGCTTGCGGTGATCGCCGGATCGATCTGACGGAGGGAGCCCGCCGCGGCGTTCCGCGGGTTGGCGTAGATCTTCTCGCCCGCCTCTTCCTGGCGTTTGTTGAGGTCCGCAAATGCCCGTTTCGACATATAGACTTCGCCGCGCACTTCGAAGATATCGGGCGCGCTTGCGGGCAGTTCGCCCGGAATATCGGCAATCGTGCGCGCATTGGCCGTGACATCCTCGCCGACTTGCCCATCGCCGCGGGTCGCGGCCTGCACGAGCAGGCGGTCTTCGTACCGGATCGAAAGCGAAAGCCCGTCAATCTTGTCCTCCGCCGTCATCGCGACGGGTTCGTTCTCGGCAAGGTTGAGGTAGCGCCGGATCCGGGCGACGAATTCGGCGATATCTTCGTCGGCAAAACCATTGTCGAGCGAATAGAGCCGTTGCTCGTGCGCCACCTTGGAGAGCGGCGAATGGGCGATCGCGGCACCGACCTGTTTGGACGGGCTGTCCTCCCGCACCAGATGCGGAAACCGTGCCTCGAGCTCCGCATTGCGCCGAACGAGCGCGTCATAATCCGCGTCGGAAATCTCAGGTGAGTCTTCGGCGTGATATAGTGCGCTATGCTTGGCGATCTGCTTCGCCAGCCGCATGAGTTCATTGGCGGCGTCTGCTTCGGAAAGTTCGCTCACTATGCCCTCTCCTCTTCAGAGGAGGGGGCATTGAAGACGTCCAACTTGTCAGCTGCGTCAGTCAACGCCTTCGCCCAAAAAACTATCAACTATCCGAATGTCTCCAACAATCGCTTCGTTAAACAAGTCTATCTCTTCAGCAGGAATCCAGTATTCCTCGCGGGATCTACCGCCAGCCTGCTGTACTTCGTGAGTATCTATATAGTCTCGACGGACTTCGAATTCTGTCACGTAACCACTACCGCTGGCTGGTACGTTCCAATCTCGCGCTATCTCTATCGCATATTCACGAGATGTGACTGGGTAGAATATTGGTTGTTCAGGCAACCGCGGCGGAAAACAGCGCATGTCGTTTTGCTTGATTAAAGCTAGCTCTTCTGGGCCAACAGGTCTCCACAAAGTGATTGTCTCAGTTTGATCCATCACACGCCCTCCAACAGCCGATCCGCCTGCGCCCGCGCTTCGTCCGTAATCTCTGCACCCGAGAGCATCCGCGCGATTTCCTCGCGGCGCTCCGCGTAGTCGAGGTGTTGGACGCTCGTGCGTGTCACAAGCCCATCGCTCGTTTTCGCGATCTGCCATTGATGGCCGGCGCGCGCGGCGACTTGGGGGCTGTGAGTGACGACAAGGAGCTGGGCGCCGTCCGCCAAGCGCGCCAGCCGTTCGCCGATCGCACTCGCCACGGCGCCGCCGACCCCGCGGTCGATTTCGTCGAAGATCATCGTCGCCGCACCGCCCTGTTCGGCCAGTGCGACCTTCAACGCGAGGATGAAACGGGAAAGCTCACCGCCCGAGGCGATCTTTGCCAACGGACCGAACGGTGCGCCGGGATTGGTCGATATTGCGAATGCCACCCGATCCTGTCCGTCGGCAGTCCATTGTGATTCGTCAAACGTTTCGACCTCCGTCCGGAATTGCGCCGCATCGAGCTTGAGCGGGCCGAGTTCGGCGGCAACCGCCGTATCGAGCGCTTTCGCGGCGTCGACACGCTTCGCATGCGCGGCTTCAGCCGCAGCGATATAGGCATCGCGCTTGGCGGCGACATCGGCTTCGAGCTTCGCCAAATGCGCGCCTCCTGCCTCGATACGGTCGAGCTTCGCTGCCATTTCCTCGGTCAGCGCGGGCAGCGCATCGGGCTCGACTCGATGTTTGCGGGCCAGCGCGCGAATATCGAACAGCCGGGTTTCCGCCTCGTCGAGACGCGCGGGATCGAAAGCCAGGATATGAGAGGCTTCGGCCAGCTTCTCCTCGGCGAGATCCGCTTCGATAAGCGCGCGATCGAGCGCGGCCAGCGCTTCGGCCAGCACTTCATGTTCGCCGGCAATCCGGTCGGCGCGGCGCGCAGCCTGGCGAAGTTTGGCAAGGCCACCTTCCGAACCATCGAGCAGCGCGGTGATATCGGTGAGGTCGCCCGATATCCGATCGCCCTTCTGCATAGTTGCGCGGGCCTCGGCGAGCGCGGCCTCTTCGCCCGCCTGGGGCGACAGAAGCTGTAACTCCTTCACCGCATGATCGAGAAACTCGCGATCGCGATCGGCCTCTTCGGCTTCGGTCCGGGCATCGGCCAGCGCATCCTCAGCGGCACGCCACTCTGCCCAGGCCGTTCGGACGTTTTGAAGCGCTACACTACCGAACGCGTCGAGCAGTGCACGGTGGCCCTTGGCGTTCAACATACCGCGGTCGTCGTGCTGGCCGTGGATCTCAACAAGGAGACCGCCGATCTCGCGCAATAGGGCGGCGGAGACGGGTTGATCGTTGACGCTCGCCCGGCTGCCGCCATCGGCTTTGACGATCCGGCGCACGATCAGCGGCTCGCCGGGTTCGGCGTCCAGGCCGCTTTCGGTCAACAGAGCGCCGACCGGGTGACTGGCTGCAATGTCGAACGTCGCGCTGACGACGGCTCGCTCCGCGCCCTGGCGAACGAGGCCGCTGTCCGCGCGAACGCCGAGCGCCAGCCCCAATGCATCGAGCAGAATCGATTTGCCCGCGCCGGTTTCACCGGTAAGCGCGCCAAGTCCGTCCGAAAAGGACAGGTCGAGCGCCTCGATCAGGACGACATCGCGAATGGAAAGGCCAGTCAGCATGAACCGGCTTTTACCCGAAATCGCCGCTCGAACCAGAGCGGATCGGATCGGCGGATCGGGACTTAAAGCCTAACTGGCTGCGGGGGCGGGCACACCGCCATGGCGCTGCATCAGCTCATAGGCGCGGTTATACCAGCGGGTCTCGGGATAGTTGTTACCGAGCACCGCAGCGGCACGCCTCGCCTCTTCGACGATACCGAGCGCGAGATAGCTCTCGGTCAGCCGCATCAGGGCTTCCGGCGCATGGGTCGTCGTGTCGTAACTGTCGACGACATTGCGGAAACGGACGGTGGCCGCGAGCCATTGGCGCCGGCGCTGGTAGAAACGGCCGATCTCCATTTCCTTGCCGGCCAGATGATCGTTGACCAGATCGAGCTTCAGCCGTGCATCCGCAGCATAAACGCTATCGGGATAACGGCGGACAACCTCGTTCAGCGCCGCCTGCGCCTGGCGCGTCAGCGACTGGTCGCGCGTCACGTCAGAAATCTGCTCATAGTAACTGACCGCGATCAGATAATAGGCATAGGGCGCATCCCGGTTACCGGGATGAATCGAAAGGAAGCGACGCGCGGATGAAATCGCTTCGGGATACTCGCCCGCGAGATAGAAGCTGAACGCGCCCATCAGCTGCGCTCGCCGAGCCCAAGGCGAATAGGGATGTTGACGCTCGACTTCCGAGAAGATCGCCGCGGCAATCCCATATTGATTGCGGTCCAGCCGATCCTTCGCGAGATTGTAGAGTGTGTTGACGTCTCGCGCGACATATTGGTTATCGGCGCGGGTTTGGGCACTCGGACCGGCGCAAGACGCAAGCGGAACGAAAGCGGCAGCGGCAAACAACAACGCTGCGGGGCGGGACTGGATACGCATGAATACGCCTCTAGCGCAGCGGATCGCCCCCGCCAAGGGATGAGATGCCCCTACCCATTAACGAATTTCCGGCTACACGAAAAAGGCGCTCAACTACCCATCGGGAGACTTTCAGACCACCGAAGCCGGGGTGTAACCTTGTTACATGTTGCGGGTGCTCACCTTTTCAACGCTCTTCCCGGACGTTTCACGGCCAGGCTTCGGCGGATTCGTCGAACGTCAGACACAGGCATTGGCGGCGCGCGACGATGTGGAAGTCGAAATCGTTGTGCCCACGGGAATAGCGCCATGGCCGCTTTCGAAGCATCGCAATTATAATCGCCTGAGGACGCTTCCCAATTTCGAAAGCTGGAACGGGTTATCCGTCTACAGGCCACGATATCCGGTCATCCCCAAAATCGGCGCCCGCTTTTCACCTCGGTTTATCGCTCACAGCCTGTTGCCGGTCATGCGCGGTATCAGAGAGCGCTTCCCCTTCGACGTCATCGACGCCGAATATTTCTATCCCGATGGGCCGGCGGCAATGCATCTGGCCGAGGCGCTCGATGTGCCTTTCTCCGTCAAGGCTCGCGGCAGCGACATTTATTTCTGGAGCAGAAAAGCCGCCATTGCGAAGCAAATCCGCGATACCGGTCAGGCTGCCAGCGGAATCGTCGCCGTCAGCGAGGCGATCGCGCGCAAGATGGTCGCACTCGGTCTGCCGGGCGACAAGATCAGCGTTCAATATACCGGAATCGATCAGAAGCTTTTTGCGCCAGTCGATCGCGCCCTCGCAAAAACGGCCCTGGGTGTTGCTGGCCCCCTGATCGTAAGCGTTGGGGCGCTGATCCCGCTAAAGGGACAGGCGCTGCTCATCGATGCCATGGTCGATCTTCCCGATGCCAGTCTGTGGTTGATCGGCGACGGACCGGATCATTCAAAATTGCAGGACAAGATATCTGCATTGCAATTGGAGGATCGCGTCCGCTTGCTCGGCAACATACCACATCGTGACGTTGCACATCTGATGGGTACGGCAGATGTCATGGCATTGGCATCCGCTTCCGAAGGGCTGGCCAATGTTTGGGTCGAAGCGCTGGCCTGCGGCACGCCGGTCGTGACGACCGATGTCGGCGGCGCGGCCGAGGTCGTGAAACAGCCCGGATCGGGCGCAATCGTTCCGCGCGAGGCACGAGCATTTGCCGAAGCGATAGGCGCGATCCTCGAAAACCCACCGGACCAGACAGCCGTCCGAGCGACTGTGGAAGCTTTTTCCTGGGAACGGAACAGTGCCGCATTGTTCGCGCAACTGTCGAATCTCACAAAAAACCCGCGAGAATTCAATATAAAGCCGAAAGCCCATCACTATAGATTGCCGGCACCGACCTAAGACGGGGCTGTCGTTTCCCTGAATACATGTGAGTATTAACGAAGTTGGGGTATAGCCCCGGCCAATGATACGTGTTCTGACACTTGCGACGCTGTTTCCCGACATCACCCGTCCGACTTTCGGGATTTTCGTCGAACAACAGACTTTGCACCTGGCTGCCCGCGACGATGTGGAGCTGGAGGTCGTCGCGCCGATCGGCGTTGCGCCATGGCCGCTCAACTTCCACTATCGCTATCGTCGGTTTGAAAATGTTCCCGAACATGAGACCTGGAAAGACTTGATCGTCCATCGGCCCCGCTTCCCGCACATCCCCGTTGTGGGCGGACGATATGATCCGGCCTTTATGGCGAAAGCGTTGTTGCCGCTTCTACGTTCCATTCGCGAGCGTTTCCCGTTCGACATTATCGACGCCCAGTTCTTTTATCCCGACGGGCCGGCGGCCATGCACCTCGCCGAGGCTCTGGGCGTTCCATTCTCGGTCAAGGCGAGAGGCGCCGACATCCACTATTGGAGTCGACAGCCGGATTGTCGCGAGCAAATCCTGGATATGGCCAATCGCGCGGCGGGGATGCTGGCGGTAAGCGAGGCGATGAAGCGGGACATGGTCGCGCTCGGCATGGCGGAAGACAAAATCACCGTACATTATACCGGTATCGATAAAGACCGTTTCGAACCCGTCGATCGGGAAGTCGCCAAAAAGGCACTCGGCATCCATGGAGATTTCATCGCGACCGTCGGCGGTCTGATCGATCGCAAGGGCCAGGGCCTGGTTATCGAAGCGCTGCAACATGTACCGGACGCCACCTTGTGGTGCATTGGCGAGGGACCGGATCGCGACCTTCTCGAAAGAAAGATCGCGGAACTTGGACAGAAGGACAGGATAAAGTTGCGTGGCAATCTACCGCATGACGATGTTGCGGAAGTGCTGGGAGCCGCCGATGTCATGGTCCTGCCCTCCGCATCGGAAGGGCTCGCCAATGCATGGGTCGAAGCGCTGGCAAGCGGCACCCCGATCGTTATCAGCAACGCCGGAGGGGCCGACGAGCTGATCGATCGACCGGAAGCGGGCGCGATCGTCGAACGCGAGCCGCAGGCAATTGCGGCCGCCGTGCGAAAAATTTTGGCCGATCCGCCCGATCGGCAAGCGGTGCGCAACACCGTCGACAAATTTTCCTGGGAGCGGAACAGTGAAACGCTGTTCGCGCATCTTTCAGGCCTGATCGAGGGGTAGCAAAGCGGCGACGATCCACCGATCCTCACTGCGCAACAATCCCCAACTCCGGGCGGCCGCCCGGCTGTCCATCGTTTCGACACCGATATGGCGCGCCTCGACAGTGGCGATGAAGGCGGGTGTCGGGCGGCGCAGGCTGGCACCTGTGCCAAGGAGAAGAAATTCGGGCAGCGGGTCGATCGACAATAGCGGATCGAGCATCGCCGCATCGAGCGCCTTCATATCGGAGGTATCCCAGGCCCGCGACCATTCGGGGGTCAGCCACAGCCCGCTATCGACAACTTCGCCATCGACGCGAAACCCCGTCCCAGTAAACCCCGTCACCATCGGACCGGAACCGGGATGTTCGCGTTTCAGCAGGACCATTAGCCGCCGTAACCCTCCTTGTGGACCTTCGGACCGCCCGGCCCGGCCTCTTCCGGCACGAAGGTGTCCGGCCCGACCTTGAGCCAGATCAGGATGGGCGCGGCCATGTAAACGGAGCTGTACGTCCCGATGAAAATGCCCAACAGCATGGCGGCGGTAAAGCCGAACAGGACCTCCGGGCCGACCCAGATCAATACGACCAAAGCGATCACCATGGTCAAGCTGGTCATCACGGTTCGGGCAAGCGTCTCGTTGACCGAAAGATCGAGCAGTGGAACGATCTCCATCTTGCGATATTTGCGCAGATTTTCGCGGATCCGGTCATAAACCACGATCGTGTCGTTGAGCGAATAACCGATGATCGTGAGCAGCGCGGCGACGATGTTGAGATTGAACTCGAGCTGGGTCAGCGCGAAGAAGCCGAAGGTCAGCGCGACGTCGTGAAAAAGCGCGAACAGCGCCCCGACCCCGAACTGCCATTCGAAGCGCAACCAGATATAGAGCGCGATTGCCAGCATCGCGAGCCCGAGCGCCAAAGCGCCGGCACGGAACAGTTCGTCCGAAACCTTGCCGGATACCGAATCCACCGAATCGATCCGTACGCCCGGATATTCGGCCTCCATCATCTGCGTGACGCGAGAGGAAATCGCGTTCGCCAGCTCCGGATCGTCGTCAGCGCCTTCCGTCACCCGCATGCGGATGGACACCTGATTGGGATCGCCGAACCGCTGGATCGACGCGCCTTCGATATCCAGTGCAGCGATATCTTCGCGCAACTCGGCGACGGGAGCCTGCTCATCCTCGGTGAAAGTCGCCTGGATCATCTGACCGCCGGCGAAATCGACGCCGAAATTCAGGCCGCGCGTGGCGGTCAGCGTGATCGACGCGACCGTCAGGATGATCGAAATGACGATCGCGACGTTCCGCCATCTGAGGAACCGGATATTCGTGGTATCGGGAACAAGTTTGAGAAGGCGCATCAGACCACGAGCTCCTTGGGCCGTTTATTCTTGATCCAGACCGACACCATCATCCGGGTAATCGTGACGGCCGTGAAGACCGATGTGATGATACCGATGACAAGGACGACCGCAAAGCCGCGCACCGGACCGGAGCCGAAAGAGAACATGAGAGCGCCACCGATGAAATTGGTGATGTTCGCATCGAAAATCGCCCGGCTGGCCTCCTTGTAGCCGGTCTGGACAGCATCGATAATCTTGCGCCCGCGTCGCTGTTCCTCGCGTATTCGCTCGTTGATGAGCACGTTCGCATCGACCGCCGCACCGACGGTCAACACGAATCCGGCGATGCCGGGCAAGGTGAGCGTCGCATCGAGCATGGCCATTATCGCCAGCACGAGAAACAGGTTCAGCGCGAGGGCGATATTCGCATAGATCCCGAACCGGCCATAGGTGACGAACATGAATGTCATCACGGCGACGGTCGCTATCAGGCCGGCCAGGCCACCCAGCCGAATCGAATCACCGCCCAGTTCCGGGCCGACCGTGCGATTCTCGATAACCGAAAGTTCGACGGGCAAACGCCCGGAGCGCAAGGCGATCGCAAGTTCGTTCGCCGATTGCACGGAGAAGCTGCCGGTAATCTGCGCATTTCCGCCCAGAATCGGTTCGTTGATATTCGGCGCCGATAACACTTCCCCGTCCAGGATGATGGCGAACGGCCGGCCGACATTCTCCTGCGTCACCCGGCCGAAAGCCCGGCCGCCGGGCCCATCGAAGGTTAGGTTCACGGTGACTTCGCCGCTCCGCTGATCGAAGCCCTGTTGCGCGTTCACCAGCTGATCGCCCGAAACCATCACGCGGCGCTGAACGATCACACAACCGGTGCCCTCTTCCTGATTGGCATAAGGCAGGGCTTCGCTTCCGATCGGCGCCTGACACGCGAGCGCCATATTCGGGTCCGCCTCGTAATTGACCATTCGGAATTCGAGGCTGGCGGTGCGGCCGAGCAGGCTCATCAGCGATTCCGGACTGTCGAGCCCCGGCACCTGAACGACGATCCGTTCGGCACCCTGACGGATGATCGTCGGCTCACGCGTGCCGAGTTCGTCGATACGCGTGCGGACGACTTCGGTCGCCGTTTCGACGGCGGTATTTACCGCTTCGGACGTCCCCGTTTCCGTCGGTGTGACAACGATCTGGAGCGAATCCTCGTTTTCGACGCTGAAATCGCGCTCGCCGGTAAAGCCGACCGGCTGGGTCAGTGCGCGGACGCGCTCCATCGCATCGTCGAGCTGTGCTTCGTTGCGTACGGCGAAGCTGATTTCACCGCCGCTGCGCGACAGGCTGCCGATCTCGATCGGCGGACCATCGTCTTCCATCGCGTCTTCGATGCGGTCCGACATGGTCTGGAGCCGCTGTTCCTCGAACTCCTCCGTCTGCGCTTCGAGCAGGATATGGACACCACCCGACAGGTCCAGGCCGAGATTGATCGTCGGCTGCGGTAGAAATTCGGGAATGTAGGAGCGCTGCTCTTCATTCAACAGGCTCGGAATGGCCAGAAGTACGCCGACGACGAGCAGCGCCGAGAGCATCCAGACCTTCCATGTCGGAAAATCGTTCATCGGTCGAAATACGCCTTAATCGTTAGCCGCGCTGGGATTGCGAACGTCGGAAAGCGTCGCCTTGATCGCCGTTACCTTCTGGCCGCCCCCCAGATCGATCTCGACCTCGTCATCGTTGACCTTGGTGACCTTGCCGAGCAGGCCGCCGCCGGTAACGACCCGGTCACCGCGCTTCACGGCATCGATCATCGCGCGATGGTCCTTCATGCGTTTCTGCTGCGGGCGGATCAGCAGGAACCAGAAAATCACGAAGATCAGGATCAGCGGTACGAGCTGAATGATGAAAGCGCCGGCGCCTCCGGACGGAGCGGCTGCGGCAAGAACGGGTGTGGCGGACATGAAGCGGACCTGTGAGCTGGTTGATGGGCCTGGATAAAACGCCCGTTATAAGTCGCGGGCCTCTATCACCTAAGGTGCGTTTCGCGCAACTGCCATTCATCATGCAAATATATTTGCATCCCCGCAGCGGGGCGCTAGCACATGCCGGAACGCGATAGGGGGGAGAGGAATGTCATGATTATCGTAGAGGGATGGGTCCGGATGGAAGCCGGCGAACTGGACCGGCTGCACGACGATGCCGTCGCGATGATCGCAGAAACGCGCAAGGAGGCCGGCTGTATCAGCTATGCTTATGGCCGTGCCCTTGAAGAGCCCGACGTTATGCGGATCTCGGAGATTTGGGAGAACCAGGAGGCTCTCAACGCACATTTCCAGAGTCCGCACATGGCGACCTTCAATCAGGCGTTGGCGGGCGCGAAAATCCTGGACGTCAGCGTCAAAAGCTATGCGGCGGAACCGGGCCGGACCCTGATGGGCCAAGAGTAGACCGATGGGAGAGCTGACCGTCAGCGCGGCAATCGCCGCCCGCCAGTCCCGCCGTGCCTTTCTCGATACGCCGATCGATCGCGCCACCGTCGAGCGACTGCTCGCGCTGGCCAGCCGCTCGCCCTCGGGCAGCAACATGCAGCCCTGGAACGTGTATGTCGTGATGGGCGACAAGCTTGACGAATTGAGAGAACGCGCGCTGGAGGCCATTGCCGGCGGCGTCGATCTCAGCGCAGCCGAATTCGAAATCTATCCCGCCGGGATGAGCGATACGCACAGCGAACGGCGAATGCGCAACGCCGAAGAGATGTTCGGGGCGGCCGGAATCTCCCGCGACGACCAGGCCGGGCGCATGATGCAGATGGCCGCCAATTTCCGCTTCTTCGATGCGCCCGTCGGAATGTTTTTCACAATCGATCGAGCACTCGCTATCGGCAACGGCCAGATGGCGCATCTCGGCATGTTCATTCAGACATTGATGCTCGCCGCGCAGGCCGAAGGCATCGACAGCTGTCCGCAGGAAGCTTGGGCGGTTTTGCACGAGATGGTCCGGCCGTGGCTTGGCGTACCCGACACGGACATGCTCTATTGCGGTTTGGCGCTCGGCCACCACGACCCGGACGCGCCAATCAACAGCCTGCGGACCGACCGTGTGCCCGTCGAGCAATTTACAACTTTTATCGGCGCATAATATGGCCGCGGCCGATGCGCCGATCGCCAAAGGCAGCGCTTGCATTGCAACGCTATCGGATTTACATCGCGCCCCCTTGGTCGGGGCATAGCGCAGCCTGGTAGCGCATCATACTGGGGGTGTGGAGGTCGCTGGTTCGAATCCAGTCGCCCCGACCAGTCACCCCACTCCGTCGGCCACCGTCGATTACTCCAACACCGTCTATCCGGCATGCAGGTTACGCTGTCCTACATATCTCCAAATGGGTTACTTATCTTCATATCGAATCACCAAGGAGATGCTCATGTCCATTATTTCCGGCCTTCTCGGCCCTCTCACCACGGTTATCGATCGCGTACTGCCCGATCGCGAGGCGCGCGACCGCGCGAAGCTCGAACTGCTCAAACTCGAAGGAACCCAGGCGGCCGAGGCGATTCGCACCCAGCTTTCGGGGATCGTTGCAGAAGCGCAATCGCCCGATCCGTGGACGAGCCGCGCCAGACCGAGTTTCCTATACGTCATGTACGTCTTGCTGCTCTGGGCATTGCCGATGGGTCTCTTGGCCGCCTTCCGGCCAGATACCGCCCAGAACATCGCCGCCGGCATGAATGCGTATCTCGAAGGCATCCCCGAACCGCTTTATGCGCTGTTCGGCACCGGTTATCTCGGTTATACAGCCGCGCGCCAATGGGGAAAGATAAAGGGCGTCGACCGATAGGCCGGCTCTCTCGGACGCAGATCGATCGCCCCTAGGCTTTGACCATCCAGCGGAATTTCGATGTCGGTGTAACCGGCTTCATTCTCTCCGCGAACCCGGATGGCCACAAACTCTTGGGAGATACACATGACTGATAAAACCGAAAAACGCAGCCTCGCGTCGATGCTCGCCGTAGCCGGCGGCCTCGCGCTGGCCGCGCCCGCCCTGCAAGCGTGTAGCTGCGGTGCCCGCTGCTGCGCGGCTGCCGCCGAAGGTGCAGCGGGTTGCTGCGCGGCGGCTGGCGAGGGCTGCTGCGCCGCCGAAGGTTGCTGCGCCGCCGCCGAAGGCTGCTGCGCGGCAGAGGGGTGTTGCGCGGCTGCTGCTGAAGGCTGTTGCGCCGCCACCGAAACCGCCGCGGCAGAGGGCTGCTGTGCCGCTGCCGAAGGCTGTTGCGCGGCCTATTAGGCGAAGATCCCGAAGCGGCGCTATTTGCTCTTACCGAGCAGATGGCGTCGCAAGGGGTTTCGCTCGTTCCCCGGGTCGTGCCGCCCGAATGCGAATTCCGGCAATGGACCCATTATCCTGAAAAAGATGCGATCAGCCCGTCCACCAAGGCGCGTTGGTTCTATCACGCTCACCCGCCCGAACAGCGGGAGCCGGGCGAGCATGGCCATTTCCACCTGTTCCTACCGCTGGACGCGTTTGATGGGGTCGATCCGCTCGCCGTTCCCAAACCGAAAACGAAAAAGGGGAAAACACCGGCCAAGGTCGTTCATTTCATCGCCCTGTCCTGCAATCTGGACGGGATCCCGACTCATTGGTTCACGACCAATCGCTGGGTGACCAACGAATATTTCATGCCGGCCGATCCGATCATCGAGCGGCTGGATCTGTTCGATGTCCGCGATACGCCCGAAGACTCGCTCGTTAACGGCTGGCTGACCGCAGCCGTCGCCACGTTCCGCGATCAGATTGCCGAACTGATCCGCCAGCGCGATACCGCACTGGTCGGCCAATCTCTCGACGATAGCAATCTCGAAATCCTGTCGAGCGGTCCGCTCGAAATCTGACGGCTCAGCCTGTCACGCGGCTTTTTTGAACGCGTTCATCGTCTCGCTCAGCTTGGCCGACAATATCTCGCGTTTATAGGGTTTGGGCAGGATCGGAAACTCACTCCCCTCGCCCCGCGCCGCCGCCTCGCTATAGCCGGTTGCCAGCAAAATGGGCAGGGTCGGCCTACTGCTGCGAATCTTGGCCGCGAGATCGAGCCCGCTCAGCCCCGGCATCACGATGTCGGAAAAGATGATATCGAACGCGTCGGGCTCATGCTCGAGCGCGAGCAGCGCCTCTTCGGCATCCTGGGCATGTACAACTTCGCAGCCCATATCCTCGAGCAGCGACTGGGCGAAGACGGCCACCGTTCGACTGTCCTCGACCAAGAGCACGCGGGTTCCGCGTGGCAAGTCGCCGGGAAGAGTGTGTTCGCCGCTGTTCCCCGATATCGGCTGCGGCTCGGCCCGCGGCAGATAGAGACTCAACGACGTACCGCGGCCCAGTTCGCTGCGGATATCGAGCCGTCCACCGGACTGCGCCGCAAAGCCATAGGCTTGAGAAAGGCCGAGACCCGTACCTTTGCCAGGCGGCTTGGTCGTGAAAAAGGGCTCGAACGCGCGGTCGACCGTCTCGGGCGTCATGCCGGATCCGTTGTCGGAGATGCACAGACATATTTCCTCGCCCGACGCGCCTTTCACATTGCTGGTCGCAAGCGTAAGCGTCCCGGCGCCGTCCATCGCGTCGCGCGCGTTGATCGCAGCGTTGAGGATCAGGTTTTCGAGCTGGGTCGGATCGACGCGAACCTCCCAAAGGTCGGGGTCCGGTGTCTGCAGAATGATAACGCCGCCGCCGATCGTACGCTTCAACAGCTCAATCATTCCCGAGATCAGCGCGTTCAAATCGATGCGCTTAGGCTGAAGCGGCTGCTGCCGCGCAAAGGACAGCAGCTGTCCGGTCAATTCCGCTGCCCGGTCCGCGGTTTCGATGATAGCTTCGATATGGCGCGCTTTCTTGTCGGGCGAAAGCGTCGCGCTTTGCAGCAGTTCGGCCGATCCGCGCACCACGGTCAGCAGATTGTTGAAATCATGCGCGATGCCACCGGTCAACTCACCGAGAGAGCGCAGTTTTTCGGACTGGCCGAGAGCCTCTTGCGCCGCTGCAAGGCTACGCTCGGCTTCATATTGTTCGGTGATATCGCGGGTTATGCTGCCAAAACCCAGCGTTTCGCCGGTCTCGTCATAGAGCGCCTGCAGAAAAATCTTGGCGCGAAACCGCAGACCATCTTGTCTTACCCGCCATCCCTCTTCGCGATAGCTGCCCGCGATACGTGCCTGTTCGAGAATCTGATCGGGAACGCCGCAGGCACGATCCTCTTCGGCGAAGAAGATCGAGAAATGGCGACCAACGGCTTCGTCGGCGCTGTGGCCCGTAATCTGCTCGGCACCTGAGTTCCAATTGGTAATCCGGCCATCTGTGCCGAGCATGTAGATGGCATGATCGCGGAGCCCCTGCACGAGCGTGCGGAACGCCTCTTCGCTCGCATGCAAAGCCTTCGCCGCGTCGCGTTGCCGTGTCGCGTCATAGGCCACGCCGAGATAGCCGATATGGTTGCCCGCATCATCGAGCTTTTTGACGATGCTGATGCGCGTCCAGGACAGACTACCATCCCAACGGCGCCGGAAACCTTCCGTGTCCATCCGGCCTTTCGCCTTGGCGGTTTCGAGATTCTGCCAATAGAGACCGGCCTCGCGATCCTCGTCGCTGTAGAACCGTTCGAGCGGATGGCCGATCACTTCGTCGACCGGGGCCAGCTGGTAGTTTCTGGAGATCGGTTTCCAGTCGACGCATATACCGTCGGTATCAAGCGCGAAGAGACCGAAATCGCTAACCTCGGCAAGCAAGGCGGCGACTTGTTCTTCGTCGATAAGCGACACGCCGGGAGAGCCCGAAAAACCCATAGAAAACAGGTAGCGGTCAATGGTTACGAGGATCTTAACGGCCGCCGATCTTGCGACGCGGCACACAGGCCATATATCTTCGCCCATGGACGACAACAAAAGCAGCGCACCCTGGCATGGTACGACCATCCTCGCGGTACGGGATTCTGACAAAGGCGTGATCGCCGGTGACGGCCAGGTTTCGATGGGTCAAACGGTCATGAAACCGAACGCCAAAAAGGTTCGCCGATTGGGCGAAGGCAACGTCATCGGCGGGTTCGCGGGTGCCACGGCAGATGCATTCACACTGTTCGAACGGCTCGAGGCCAAGCTCGAACGCCATAACGGCCAGCTGATGCGCGCGGCCGTCGAGCTTGCCAAGGACTGGCGGACGGACAAATATCTCCGCAACCTGGAAGCGATGATGATCGTCGCGGACAAGGAAATCACGCTGATCCTGACCGGCAATGGTGATGTACTCGAACCGGCCGACGGCGTGGCGGCAATCGGATCGGGCGGCAATTATGCGCTCGCGGCTGCCCGTGCGCTCAAGGATTACGAGAAGGACGCCGAGAAGATCGCACGCCGCGCCATGGCTATCGCGGCGGATGTCTGCGTATACACCAACGATCAATTGACCGTCGAAACGGTCGAGAATGCTGACTAGCCAGACCACCGACCGGCGTGCGCTCCTCGCAGGGGCAGGTGCGCTTCTCGGCGGACTGGCCCTGCAAGGCTGTACGACGACGGCGAGCCGGGCGATGTCCAGTTCCCTTGGCTGCCGTCTTCATCCCGTCGATGTGCGCCGCGAGCGGCATATCCGCACCCTTGTCGGCCTACGCCCGTTTCGCGCTTCCGGTTTCGTGGTGCGGGCGGAAGCCTTTGGCGACAAACGTCTCGTCCATAATTACGGCCATGGCGGCGGCGGCATTACGTTGAGCTGGGGCAGCAGCCGATTGGCGCTCGACGCCGGGCTGCGGGCCCATAGCGGCCCCGTCGCGGTGATCGGCGCGGGCATCATGGGGCTGACTACGGCGCGGCTGTTGCAGGAGGCGGGTTACTTGGTGCGTATCTACACCGCGCAACTGCCGCCGCATACGACATCGAATATTGCCGGCGGGCAATGGTATCCTTCGCTTGTCTATCGCCGGTCCGCCCTCACCCCGGCGTTCGAGCGGCAATTGGTAGCCGCGGCGGCCTACAGCTATCGCCGGTTCCAGATCATGATCGGCGACCGCTACGGCGTCCGCTGGATGCGCAATTACGAGCTCAGCCAGCGCGCGCCCAGTCCGGGCAATACCGATCGGTTGATCGCAAGCATGATGCCCGAGGCCCGCGCCATAGAACCGGATGCCCATCCGTTCGCCGCACCCTTTGTCCGTCAATATGACGGTATGATCGTCGAAACGCCGACCTTCCTGCGGCAAATGCTCGACGATATCCGCCTTGCGGGCGGCGAGATCGCGATCCGATCGTTCCGGAACCCGGCGGATCTGATGGCGCTTCCCGAAACCCTCATCTTCAATTGCACCGGTCTTGGCGCGAAGGCGCTGTTCGGCGACGAGGAACTGGTGCCGATGCGCGGCCAACTCGAAATCCTTCTGCCGCAGCCCGAGGTCGACTATGCTGTCAGCGCGCCGGGTGGCATCTACATGTTTTCGCGCCGCGACGGGATCATTCTGGGTGGTACGGCCGATCGCGGGGAATGGTCCATGGAGCCCAGCGAGACCGCCGCCGATCGTATCTTTACCCGGCATCGCCAGCTGTTCGACGCCTTCCGCTGCGCGCCTCCGGCTTGACGGTCACGCCGTACGCCCCATCTTCATCCCATCATCGGTTACATTATTTCAGGATTTTCATGAACGACGCCCTTACTCCCAAAGCCATCGTCGCTGCGCTCGACGAGCATATTATCGGCCAGACCGATGCAAAGCGCGCAGTCGCCGTCGCGCTGCGCAACCGCTGGCGACGGCAGCGCCTGTCCGAAGAATTGCGCAACGAAGTGACGCCCAAGAACATCCTGATGATCGGCCCTACGGGCTGCGGCAAGACCGAGATCAGTCGGCGTCTTGCGAAGCTCGCCGATGCGCCCTTCGTCAAGATCGAGGCGACCAAGTTCACCGAGGTCGGCTATGTCGGCCGCGATGTCGAGCAGATCGCCCGCGATCTCGTCGAGGATGCGGTGCGGCTCGAAAAAGACCGTCGCCGCGAGGCCGTGCGCGAAGATGCGAGCAAGGCGGCGATGGAACGGTTGCTCGACGCACTGACCGGCAAGGGCGCGAGCGACGCGACGCGCGAAAGCTTCCGCCAGCGCATCATCGACAATCATATGAACGACACCGAAGTCGAGATCGAAGTCGAGGACATGCCCAACATGCCGATGGAAATCCCGGGCATGAGCGGCCAGGTCGGCATGATCAACCTGTCCGACATGATGGGCAAGGCGTTCGGACAGCAGCCGCGCAAGAAGCGGAAGATGCGGGTCGCGGACGCCTGGGACAAGCTCGTCGAGGAAGAGAGCGAAAAACGCCTCGATCAGGACGATGTCGCACGGGTCGCGCTCGCCAATGCCGAGGCGAACGGCATCGTCTTTCTCGACGAGATCGACAAGATCGCGGTATCGGATGTTCGCGGCGGATCGGTGAGCCGCGAAGGCGTACAGCGCGATCTCCTGCCGCTGATCGAGGGCACGACGGTCGCGACCAAATACGGCCCGATGAAGACCGACCATATCCTGTTTATCGCGTCGGGCGCCTTCCACGTCGCCAAGCCGAGCGACATGCTGCCCGAACTGCAGGGCCGCCTCCCGATCCGGGTCGAGCTGCGCGCGCTGACCGAAGAGGATTTCGTCCGCATCCTGACCGAGACCAAGGCCAATCTCCCCGAACAGTATCGCGCCCTGATCGGCACTGAAGGAGTCGATATCGAATTCACCGATGATGCAGTCGCGCAGCTCGCGAAGATCGCCGCCGAGGTGAACGGCCAGATCGAAAATATCGGCGCCCGCCGCCTTCAGACCGTGATGGAAAAACTGGTCGAAGAGATCAGCTTCGCGGCGGGATCGGAAGAGCGTGAAGACGGCGAAGATGCGCTCGTTATCGATGCCGCCTATGTCGAAAAACAACTGGCCGAAGTGGCGCGCGACACCGATCTTAGCAAATATGTTCTTTAACACATATTGTCCGTAGTCGGATCTCCCACTTCGCGCGGTCGACCGATCGGGAACCTTCCTCCGCTTCGAACCGCTTAGGGGTGAGGAGGACCTATGCCGCTAACATTTTTCAAGAAGGATCGTCCGCTTTCCGTTGCCGCATATGCGGGCTTTCGGAACGAGAATCGGCTATGGGCGCGGGCACGGATTTTGCGCCGAGACGAGCCTGATTGGTCAGACGGCAAGGCGACCGAGAATCTACTCGACCTTTTGCGTCTCTACGCCTCCCACGAAGTGCCTGGCGTGAAAGTCTCGCTCGAGGGTTTCGGAACCAGCGCCGTGGCGACCAGTGACGAAGAGGGCTTCGTTACTTTCGACTTGCCAATCGACACCCGCCCGCTTCCCAACCACGCGGAATGGCAGCATGTGACGCTTTGCCTGCCTGAAATCGACCCGATCGAAACGGAAAACGCGCCGATTCTCAGTCCCGGCATCGACGGCCGGCTCGGCATCATTTCCGACATCGACGACACGATCATTGAAAGCGGCGCTCACGAATTCTTCGCGAATTGGCGGCGTTTTTTGCTTGAGATGCCCAGCGACCGGGTAGCTGTATCCGGTGCTCCGGAATTCTTCGAACGGCTCGGCAGACCCGCCGGAATACGGCCTGAAGCCGATCTCAATCGCGCCTTCTTCTACGTGTCATCGAGCCCGTGGAACCTCTATGGATTCCTGGCCGAGTTCAAACGGCTCAACAATTTGCCGCGTGGGCCGATGTTGCTTCGCGATTGGGGCATGAACAGCCGAACGCTCGGCAGCGCGAGCCATGGCGCCCATAAACGCCAAACGATTGAGCGCATTCTCGATTTCTATCCCGATCACCGCTTCGTATTGATCGGTGACGACACGCAAGGCGACGCCGAGGCATATTGGTCGACAGCCCGTGACCATCCCGACCGGATTGCGGCGGTCTTTCTTCGTATGGCAGCCGGCAAACCTATCGCTTCGCAAAAGGCGAACGCGCTCGCCCAACTGAGGGGCCAAGGCATTCCCGTATGGACCGGCCCCGTGTTCGACGCCGGGCATGCGATGCTCGAAAAACTGGGTTTTGATTCGGACGGCGAAACCGCAAAGCTCGTGGCAGCGACCGAATCGTCCTGAAGGGCTAGCAGCCGACGATCGGCGTGCTGAACAGATAGCGGTTACCCGGTCCGTAATAGACATATTCGATCTCGCCACCGAGATCGATCAGATCGCGGGTCTCAGGGCGGGCGCATATTGTCTGCCGGTTCTGTGTCGAGGCGAACTGCTCGAACTGCCGGACTTGCCCGGCATTAAGCTCGCGCGAAATCTCGTAGCGATACTGGATCCGCACCCCTTGGGCTCGGGCAGATGTCATCGTCGTCAGTTCGTCGATCACGATCGGTCCGGCAGCATTCACCTGCCGCACCGCCTCCGCCAGTTGCGCCTCGAGCACCGGGTTGGACGGGCGCGAGGAATTTGCAGCCGGCGCCGGCTCATCCTTATCAGTACCCGACGCGCTGCCCGCCGAACCCGTATCGCCGGCCGAGTCCGACGCGGCGACCGCTTCCGTTTCCTCCGCGACATCCCGATCGAGCAATCGCGGGATCAACAGAACCGCGAGAAAGGCGACGATGGCCGCACCGGCAATGATGATGATATTCTTGTTCATCGACAATCCTTCTGCCCGTCATATTTCACAGACCTGCGATACAGCGCAAGGCCGTCGCCGGCCGGACAAAAGATATTCTTTGCGATCCTTCAAAACTGTGATCTGGATCGTAACCGGTTGCCGGATTATCGCGAATAGCAAGCGGGACCCAGATTTCGGAGTTTATCATGCGCGCCACCACTATCGCTCTCATATCCGCCGCCGCAACGCTCGGCATCGCCGCTTGCACCCCGGAAACCGAAACGCCGTCGGAACCGACCGAGCAGGTCGCCGCGGAACCGATGGAGCAGTCCGGCCCGGCCGTCGGAGAAGCCATCCCCGCCGATTTCCTGACCCGGGACGCATCGGGCGCCGAGCGTCGGCTGGACGACCTGACGGGAGAGAATGGACTCGTGCTCGTTTTCAACCGATCGGCCGACTGGTGCAGTTATTGTCAGGGTCAGATGGTGGACTTGAAGGACATTCAAAGCGATCTTGAGCAGCGAGGCTATAATCTGGCGACGCTGAGCTACGATGCGCCTGCGATCCTCGCCGATTTCTCGGCGCGCGAAGAGATCGGCTATGACATGTTGTCGGACGAAGGTTCGGAAATGATCGACGCGTTCGATCTGCGCGATCCGCAATATGGCGAAGAAAGCTTCGCCAATGGCGTTCCGCGTCCAGCGATCCTCGTCATCGGCACGGACGGCGTTGTCCAGGCGAAGATGGTCGAGACAGATTACCGCGTCCGCCCGGAGCCGAGCGATATCGTCGCTGCAGTCGACGCGCTGTAACGCGGAAACCTTGCCGGCCGAGATCATGGTGTCGCTCCACAGCCATCCCACCGCCCGGTGGCGATTGGGGCGAAAGCGTGGCATCGCCTGTCGCAATATTCTCAAAATTCGAAACTATGACCAACCCGGGTCGTCGAATGCGTGCATCTAGCGGAGCCGGCTATGGCAGAGACTTTCGAACCGCCCAGGCCCTGGGTCATCAATATCGGCAAGAAATTGCGGCCTATGGTCGACAATGCCGTCGCCAAGAATTCGGACGTGCCGAACGACCCCGTTCTCGATGCGGCAGATTTTCCGTACACACGGCTGCTCGAAGATAACTGGGAAACCATTCGGGCCGAGGCCGAAGCGATTGCCGCGATTCCAGAGCGCGTGCCGTCGCTCGACGAGATTTCGCCCGATCATCAGGGGATTGCGCCTGCCGGCATGTGGCGATCCTTCTTCCTCTACGGTTATGGCTATCCGGCTGAGGAGAATATAGCCCGCTGCCCCAAAACGGCCGAGATCGTCAGCCGCATCCCTGAGCTCAACAGCGCCTTCTTTTCGATCCTCAAACCCGGAACGCATATCCCCGATCATCGGGGTGTGACCAAAGGGCTCATCACCTGCCATCTCGGTCTGTCCGTGCCCAAGCGGGGCGATTGCCGGATGCGCGTCCATGATCAGATCGTGCGTTGGGAAGAGGGCAAGACCCTGGTCTTCGACGACACCTATCGGCACGAAGTCTGGAACGATACCGAAGAGACTCGCGTCGTATTGCTCGTACAGACCAAGCGGCCGACGCGCTTTCCCGGCAATATGATCGGTGGACTGTTTCTCTGGGCCGTCAAACGCACGCCTTTCGTCAAAGAAGCGCGGGCCAATATCGCTAAATGGGACGAAAATCTCGGCGAACTAGAAGCGGCGCGCAACGCGGACTAGGTCGGTCGCGCGCCGGAGTCCCCACTATCGCTTCTAACGATTGCCTTGGCGTTTCACCGCTCCGCGGTGCTGACCGACGCCGTTACGGTTGTTCCGCCGACGGCGACGACGCTTTTGACCTTGGCCATCCGATCGCTCGCCATCGCGCGGGTGACGCTCTTTCTTGGCCGGACGACGGCGATTGCCCTGCTGCGCACCTTTGGCGGCACCGCGTGAAATGGCCTTTGGCAACTCGGCAGCCTTGGCGATGAAATCGTCAGGCAGCGCGCGTTTTTCGAGCTTGATGCCAGTCAGCCGCTCGATCGATTTGAGATAGGAGCGCTCATCGTCATTGTTGACGAAGGAGATCGCGATCCCGCTCGCCCCGGCTCGGGCCGTCCGGCCGATCCGGTGCACATATTGCTCGGGCACATTCGGCATATCGAAGTTGAAAACATGGCTGACCGCGGGAATATCGATGCCCCGCGCCGCAATATCGGTGGCGACCAGATATTTGATCTCGCCCGCCCGGAAAGCGCGCAACGCGGCTTCACGTTGCGGCTGGCTCTTATTGCCATGGATAGCGGCAGCGCCGATTTTGGCCCCGGCCAGAAAACGGACGATCCGGTCTGCGCCATGTTTCGTGCGCGAGAATATGAGTGCGCGCTCGATATTCTGATCGCGCAAGGTCATCGTGAGCAAAGCTTGCTTTTCCTTCTGCCCGACAAAGGTCACATATTGCTTGACCCGCTCGGCGGTAGTCGCCTGCGGGGCGACCGACACCTTGACTGGCTGATACAGGAATTTGTCGGCGAGATTGGCGATATTCTTCGGCATGGTGGCTGAGAAGAAGAGGCTCTGGCGGCGTTGCGGCAACAGTTTCTCGATCCGTTTCAGGTCGTGAATGAACCCAAGGTCGAGCATCTGGTCGGCCTCGTCGAGAACGAATATCTCGACCTCGTCGAGCTTCAGCGCGCGCTGGTCGATCAGATCGAGCAGCCGGCCTGGCGTCGCCACGAGAACGTCGACGCCGCCTTCCAGCTTGCGTTTCTGCTTGCCAACCGGAACGCCGCCAAACACGGTTTCGATGCGCATCCGCAGATATTTGGCATAGCCGCGCATATTGTCCGCGATCTGGCTTGCCAGTTCGCGGGTCGGCGAGAGGATCAGCATCCGGCACGCCTTTGGCGTGCGCGGCACATCCTCTTCGGAGAGATAATCGAGCGACGGCAGAGCGAAGGCCGCCGTCTTGCCGGTGCCCGTCTGCGCGATACCGCACAGGTCGCGGCCTTCGAGCAATGGTGGGATGGCCTGCGCCTGGATCGGCGTCGGCGTATCATAGTCCTTGGCGGCAAGCGCGCGCTGAATAGGTTCGGCCAAGCCGAGATCGGAAAACTGTATCATAATACTTACTCATATAGGCGACTATGGGCGCGCGCCGTCATACGGGCGCGCAACCGCATATCGCGGGTTGCGAAACGACCCGCGTGAAAAGGGAAGCCTCAGAAAATCCATGCGCTTTTTACCGGCCGGTTCCGCATGAAGGCGGACGATCACGCTGCCGATTGTTGGGAGGAGCAGTGTGCCCGCCTCATGCTGCGCTGCAGCGCATATGGGTTATGTTGCGCTTATACGCAAGCAAATTGCGCAGCCCGTCAAAAGCACCATCGATCGGTCCGGCGATGAATTGCTATCTGGAAGCTCTAGTCGGTGCCCCCGCGCCGCGCGTCGATGCTCAGCAATCCGCCGCCGTGCGCGTAGAGCATCAGGAACCCGCCCGCGAGTGCGAGATTTTTCATCATAGCGCCGATATCGATGCCGCCGCCTTCGGCCGGATGATAAAAAACGCCGGTCGCGACACAGAATAGCGCGAGCGCAATAGCGGCATAGCGCGTGTATAAGCCGACAATGACCATCAGCCCGGCAGCGATCTCGAAGATGGCGGTCGGCCAGGCCATGAAAGCCGGAACCGGCCCTGTTTCGAGAAATCCGGCCAGCCCGTCGATGCCTTGTGTTTTGTTGAAGCCCGCTAAAACAAACAGCGCGCCGAGCAATATTCTTCCAAGCAACACAATCATCGCGACTCTCCTGTGATAAACCCGTTGCCAACCTGTTCGGGAAGCGTGGCGCTGTCAAATGGAGACTGGTCGAATCCACCGGCCCAGCCTCTTGATCCGTCAGCTCCGAAACGCCATGTCAAACTCATGTTGATAGAAACGGAAGCCACGCCCAACCCGGCCACACTGAAATTTATGCCTGGCGAGCAGGTTATGCCCGCCGGTACTCGTGATTTTGCAACGCCCGAGGATGCGGAAGCTTCGCCGCTCGCAGAAGCCTTGTTCAATCTCGGCGATGTAACTGGCGTGTTCTACGGCTATGACTTCGTGTCGGTCACGGCCGCTGAGGGTGTCGACTGGGCGGGCCTGAAGCCCGACGTGCTCGGCGTAATGCTCGATCATTTTGCCAGTGGCGCGCCGCTGTTCACGGCGGGCAGCGCCGCCGATATCACGGTGCCGGACGAGAACTTCGACGACGACCCCGAAGATGCCGAGATCGTTGCGCAGATTCGCGAATTGATCGACACCCGGGTCCGCCCCGCCGTGGCGCGTGACGGCGGCGATATCGTCTATCGCGGTTTTCAGCAGGGCAAAGTCTTCCTGCAGATGCAGGGAGCCTGCTCAGGCTGCCCGTCCTCGACTGCGACGTTGAAGCAGGGCATCGAACAGCTGCTTAAGCATTATGTGCCCGAAGTGACCGAAGTTCGAGCCGTTTAGCACCTACCGAATTCAGAGGGGATCGATATGGGAACGCCGCTTTCCGAAGACGCGCTCGACACGATATTTCGCACCGCGCGCACCTATAACGGATATCACGACACGCCCGTCACCGAAGATCATATCCGGCAGATATACGATCTCCTGAAGATGGGGCCGACTTCGGCCAATCAGCAACCGGCCCGGTTCGTCTGGTGCATGACGCAAGACGCCAAAGACAAGCTCGCCGACTGTTCTTCGGAAGGCAATCAGGACAAGGTCCGCAAAGCGCCCGCCGCGGTCGTTATCGGCATGGATCCCGATTTCCACGAAGAACTGCCTTGGCTCTTTCCGCACACGGATGCCAAGAGTTGGTTCGAAGGCGATCCCGAAGCACGGCAAGATCACGCCTTTCGCAACAGTTCGCTTCAGGGCGCCTATTTCATCATTGCGACCCGCGCTATCGGGCTCGATACCGGGCCGATGTCAGGTTTCGATCACGACAAGGTGAACGCGGCTTTTTTCGCCGATACGAAGCATAAAGCCAATTTCATCTCGACACTTGGCTATGGCGATCCCGACACGATCTTCGACCGCAGCCCCCGGCCCGAGTTCGAGACTTTCAACACGATACTCTGACAAGATGATCCTCGCCATCGACACGACCAGCGATGCCTGTTCGGTGGCGCTGATCGACGGTGACATCGTCGTCTCGGAGCAACACGAGACAGTGGGCAGGGGCCATGCCGAGAAGCTCGTCCCGATGATCGCGGACCTTCTCGATGGCGGCCGGGCGGACGAGATTCTGGTCGATTGCGGGCCAGGGAGTTTTACGGGTCTGCGCGTCGGCCTGGCGACGGCCCGCGCGCTCGGCTTGGGATGGCAGGCCGAAGTTCATGGTTACTCCTCCCTTGCTCTTATGGCCGCGATGGCCTTTTCGGATGCCGACACACCCGATACAGTAGCGGTGACTATCCTGGGAGGTCATGGCGAGATGTTCGTCCAGCGCTTCGGTAAGACAGTTTTCCGTGAGATCGGACCCTTGGCGTCGTTAGCGCCGGAGGCCGCCATTGCCGAAATCGAAGAGGATATGCTGGTCGGTGATGCGGCCGCAGCACTGGTTGCGCTGTCAGGCAGCGGTAAGGCACTGAACATTCAGCCGCGCGCCGCCTGCACTGCCATGCTACCCCCAACCTTCAAGACGTTGCCGCCCCGCCCGATATATGGCCGGGCGCCCGATGCCAGACCACCGCAATGAACATGGTCGCATCTCGCGGCGCGACGGTCAGTGACGGCCCGAAGAAAGAACTCGACGACATTATGACGATCATGGAGGATGCGTTCGATCCGCGTTTCGGCGAAGGCTGGTCGCGATCGCAATGCGACGGCATTTTAGGCGATTCCAATAGCTGGATCACCTTGGTGCAACAGAATGAAGAACCCGCCGGTTTTGCGCTTTCCCGGATGATCGTCGACGAGGCTGAATTACTGCTGATCGCGGTACGCCCGGTTTTTCGCGGGAGGGGTATCGGCCGGGATCTGCTTAAACGGGTCCGGGACATGGCGGCGGACAAGGGTGCGAAGCGATTGCACCTTGAAGTGCGCGATGGAAATGCGGCTGCAAAGCTCTATCATGCCACCGGATTCGAGCAAATCGGGCGTCGTCGAAACTATTATAATGGCCGAAATGGCGAACGGTTCGACGCAATTACACTGGCACTTCAAATAGATCGCTTTAATTCATAGAACTACCCGTTAGGTTAGTTGATTTCTCCATTTTCAACGCACATCTTACGTCTTACGCTGAAAATAATCCGAACCAAAAACAGTATAATGGATCGCACCCTATGACAGATACAGTCGATATGACGGAAACCCTGATCACCCTGACCGCCGATATTGTTTCGGCGCATGTCAGCAATAACAGTGTCGCCGTTTCGGACTTGCCGTTGCTCATCCAAAATGTGCACAATGCCCTGCACGAACTGGACGAAGCGAATGCGCCGGAAGAAAAACCCGAACCCGCGGTATCGATCCGCTCCTCGATCAAGCCCGATTACATCGTCTGTCTTGAAGATGGTAAGAAGCTCAAGATGCTGAAGCGTCACCTGATGACGCATTACGGTATGACTCCGGACGAGTATCGGCAAAAATGGGGTCTTCCCGCCGACTATCCGATGGTCTCGCCCAATTATGCCGAACAACGCCGCAAGCTGGCGAAGAAAATCGGCCTGGGCCGTAAGCCCGGTAGCCGCGCCAAACGCAAATAGCTGTCTCGCTATACGATTTGAGATCGGGGCGACGGCGATAAACCGTCGCCTTTCTCTTTTCAGCCGACCGGATTTTCTCTAGACCGACGATATGAACCGCAAGATCGACATAGAGGCGCTGTGCGCGGAAAAAGGCCTACGCATTACCGAACAACGGCGGGTGATTGCGCGCGTGTTATCCGAAGCCGACGATCATCCGGATGTCGAGGCATTGCATGAACGCGCCTCGGCCGTGGACAGCGGTATCTCAATCGCAACCGTATATAGGACCGTTCGATTGTTCGAGGAGGCTGGCATTCTCGAGCGTCATGACTTCGGCGACGGCCGTGCACGCTATGAGGCAGCGGCGGACGAGCACCACGATCATCTGATCGATGTCGAAACCGGCAAGGTTATCGAGTTTGTCGACGAGGAACTCGAAGAATTGCAGCGACGCATCGCTGAAAAACTCGGCTATCGGCTCGTCGATCATCGCATGGAGCTGTATGGCGTGTCGCATGAACGAGACACGTAGGGCCGCCGGTTGCTGCGCTTCCTGTTTCGCTTGACCTGGCTTGCAGGTCTCATCCTGCTTTGCGTACCGCTTCATCTATTGTGGCGGCTTTTTCGGCTCAAATCCCCTTGGCCTCAACGGTTTCTCGGCTGGTGTGGCCGCGCTTGCGGCATGCGAGCGACCATTGTCGGCGCGCGCGCGCCCGGCACCACCCTGTTCGCAGCCAATCATCAGAGCTGGATGGATATCCTGTTGATCGGCGGTGCAACCGGCGCCTCCTTCGTGTCCAAGGAGTCCGTCCAGCGCTGGCCGATCGCCGGCTGGCTCGCGACGATGGTCGGCACTATCTACATCTCCAACAGCGATCGCCGTGCCGCCGGCGCGCAAGCCGAACGCATCCGGCAGGCACTGACGAACGGTAAATCGGTCGCCTTTTTCCCTGAAGGTAAGCTCAATAACGGGGAGCTATTGCCGTTCCGGCCAGCCCTTTTCGGAGCGGCCATTCCACCGGTCGACCACATCGCCGTGCAGCCCATCGCGCTCGATTACGGGCCGCACAGCAGGGATCTGATCTGGCCGAGCGGTTCCCATGCCGCGACCAACGCACGCGCGATATTCGCTCGGCGCGGTGTCGAGGACGTTACGATTCATTTGTTGCCGCCCATTTCGATCGACGAAGACTCGCATCGAAAAGACGTCGCCGAACAATGCGAGGTGGCGATTGCTCAGGCTCTGGGGCAGACGATCGTGTCCAAGTCGGCATGAGCATCGAAACGCCGTCTGGCTATCCACCGATCGGTTTTTTTGGCCCCGTCCGCTTCACCTTTCGCCTTGTCGCAATGGTCTCGCTGTTACTGCTCTGCCTGCCACCGCATTATCTTTATAAAATATTGGGCTATCCTTCACCATGGCCGTCGCGCTTCCTTTTCGGGATTGCATGGATCTGCAACGTCCGCATCGCGACCGAAGGCGTTCGCCTGAAAGAGGATGTGTTCTATGTCGCGAACCATCTCAGCTGGCTCGATATTCCGATCGTCGGCGGGATGACCCGCTCCACCTTTGTCGCGCAGGACGGTATCGCTAGATGGCCGATCATCGGCTGGCTTGCCGCGCTCAACAATACGGTGTTCGTTTCGCGCGAGAACCGGTTGAGCGTAGGCAGTCAGGTCGACACGCTGCGCGAAGCGTTACACGATCACCAACCTGTTACCATATTTCCCGAAGGCACGACGACCGACGGCATGAGCCTGTTGCCATTCAAGCCACCGCTATTCGCGGTACTTGCGCCTCCGCCGCGCGGCATCCGCATTCAGCCGTTGCTACTCGATTATTACGGCCTGGGCCCGGAAACCGCCTGGGTGGGTGAGGAAAGCGCGCCTCACAACGCCTGGCGTGTTTTGTGTCGACGGGACGTAATCCCCGTGCGCCTCGTCTTCCTCGACCCCTTCGACCCGGCTCAATGCAATGATCGTAAGGAGATCGCCGCCACGGCGCGCGAACAAATCCGGCATGCGCTCTCCGCTTCTCTTGGGGGCCAAGCTGTCCTATAGGCGCGCGCCATGAGTCGAACGAACCGTCGAACCGATCCTAAGAGCTATTTCGTCAAAAGCTTTGGCTGCCAGATGAACGTCTATGATGGCGAACGCATGGCCGAGCTTCTGGACGCCGAGGGACTTGCGCCTGCTGAAGACGCGGATACCGCCGATCTTGTCGTGCTCAACACCTGCCATATCCGTGAGAAAGCGGCAGAGAAAGTGTACTCCGATATCGGCCGGATGCGGCGCGACGACGGCACGACACCGATGATTGCGGTGGCCGGTTGCATCGCACAAGCCGAGGGCTCGGAAATCCCTCGGCGGGCCAGAGAAGTCGACATCGTCGTCGGCCCGCAAGCGTATCATAAACTGCCGGAACTGGTTGAAAAAGCGGCACGCGGAGAAAACGCGCTCGATACCGGCATGCCGGCCGATTCCAAGTTCGCCGCTCTGCCGAAACGCGCCAAACAGGCGCCGAGCGCCTTTCTGACGGTGCAGGAAGGTTGCGATAAATTCTGCACCTATTGCGTCGTGCCCTATACGCGCGGGGCCGAGATTTCGCGGCCATGGGCCACCATCGTTGACGAGGCTAAGATGCTGGTCGATGGGGGCGCGAAAGAAATCACGCTGCTGGGCCAAAATGTGAATGCTTGGGGCGCGGAGGACGACAAGGGCCGAATGCGCGGTCTGGACGGTCTGATTCGCGCGCTCGACCGCATCCCCGGCCTCGAACGGATCCGCTATACGACCAGCCATCCCAACGACATGACCGACGGCCTGATCGCCGCCCATGCCGAGGTCGAAACGCTGATGCCTTATCTGCATTTGCCGGTACAATCGGGCAGCGACCCTATCCTGAAGGCCATGAACCGCAGCCACAGCGCGGAAAGCTATCTTGCGATTATCGAACGGATGCGGGCGGCGCGCCCCGATATCGCGATCTCGGGCGATTTCATCGTCGGCTTTCCGGGCGAAAGCGATGCGGATTTTGAGGCAACGCTCGATATCGTTCGAGAAACGAATTACGCGCAGGCCTTCTCGTTCAAATATAGCGCGCGCCCCGGCACGCCCGCGGCCGAGATGACTGAAGATTTCGTCGCGCCCGAGCTTGCCAACGAGCGGCTCCAGCGCCTACAGGCGCTGCTCAACGAACAGCAACTCGCCTTCAATCGCCAGACGGTCGGCAAGCGCACGCAATTGTTGCTGGAACGAGACGGCCGCAAGCCGGGACAGCGGATCGGCAAATCGCCCTGGCTGCAATCGGTCCATCTGGAAACCGATGCGCCGATCGGCGCGATGATCGACGTCGATATCGTCAGCGCGGGTCCGAAGAGCCTGGGCGGCGCGCTCGTTACGAAGGAAGCCGCCTGATGGCCAAGAAAAGTGCAGCCAAGGCCGATAGCGGACGTACACGCCTCGATCTCGAATTCGAGCAGCAACATCTGTTGGGCGGTCTGTTCGGCGAATATGATCAGAATCTGGTCGCCATTGAAAATCGTCTTGGCGTCTATATCGCCGCGCGCGGTAACCAGCTGACGATAGAAGGCGATGCTGAGAGTGCCGAACGCGCCCGCGACGTGCTGACCGGCCTCTACAACCGGCTCGCCAAGGGGCAGGAAATCGATTCCGGCGCCGTCGAGGCGGTGATCGCCATGTCGTCCGAACCGACACTGGATGGCGTCGTGCGCAAGGATGTGTCCGAGCCTCCCAAAGTGATGATCCGGACGCGCAAGAAGACCATCGTCCCGCGCTCGATCACACAGACCCGCTATATGGAAGCGCTGGCCCGCGAGGATGTGATCTTTGCGCTTGGCCCGGCGGGTACCGGCAAGACCTACCTCGCAGTGGCCCAGGCTGTGCATCAGCTGATCACCGGTTCGGTGGATCGGCTGATTCTGTCGCGTCCGGCGGTCGAAGCGGGTGAACGGTTAGGGTTCCTGCCCGGCGATATGCGTGAAAAGGTCGACCCTTATCTGCGCCCGCTTTACGACGCGCTCTACGATATGCTGCCGAGCGATCAGGTCGAGCGCCGCATCGCGAGCGGCGAGATCGAGATCGCCCCCATCGCCTTTATGCGCGGGCGGACGCTGGCCGATGCGTTCGTTATCCTCGACGAGGCGCAAAATACGACGCCGGCGCAGATGAAGATGTTCCTTACCCGGTTTGGCGAGAACAGCCGGATGGTTGTGTGCGGCGACCCTAAACAGGTCGATCTGCCCGGCGAAGGCGTATCGGGGCTGGCCGATGCGGTTTCGCGCCTCGAAGATGTTAAAGGCATTGCAACCGTTCGATTCGGCGTCGGTGACGTTGTTCGGCATCCGGTCGTCGGCCGGATCGTCGAAGCCTATGAGGGAAAGAGCGCCGGCTCCTAGTTTGTCGGAAGACGCAGCGTGACGGTAGCATCTTCGCCAGGCGTCATCCCAAGCTCGCGAGTGCCTGTACGCTCAGCCCCGCTCGGCCAGCGCACGATGTAATGATAACGGCCGATAAGCGGTTGCGATGTCGCCGCTTCAATCTCAGTCCAACGACAGTTACGCGGGTCCCACGGATTGCTTTGGCCGACCGAGCATGCAGCAAACAGGAAAGCATTGATCAGCCAAATCTGACCATTGGCAGGGACCAAATTGAACGTCGTTCGCGGATCCCAAACTCCTCCACAAGCCGCGTCATCGAATAATGATGGAAGATCGGGTGCGATTTCGCGACGCCGTACTTCAAGCAGGTCAAAAATGGTCGGGTCGAAAGCCTCCTCCGCACCTTCATCAGTCGGTTCGATCTCCGGTTCGACATATGTGCCTGTGACATATGCTCTTTCGAGCAGCGCCAACTGCTCGCGTTCATAACGCAGCAGCAACTCGTCATACATCTGGCGCGGATAGCCTGCCCTCGGCAGATGAAAACGGAGCCAACCCATTTCGTATGCGAGATAGACCAACTCCGAAGTCTGGCGGTCCATTTGCGGATCTTCCCAAGGAGCACCTAAACCGCAAAAGGGTAACGCCATATTGATTTCAGGCGCGCCGTCACCGTTCCAATCAAATGGCTCATACGTCTGACGACCGGTAGTGGCATCTTGTTCAGCCGAGGCCACCATTTCCATCGTCATGCCGGTCGCCGCAATCAACATATCGCGATAGCCGGGCGGATAATGATTCTGGTCTGCCACTTGTTGACTAGCATCCAGCAGCGTGGCGGGATCGGGGGATTCTGGCGTTTGCGCTTGCGTCGCCGAAATCGACACAACCCCCGCTAGTAATGTCGCAATAAATGCCCGCATCCTAGCGCTCTCCCTTTGGCCCGACCGCGCGGACGGCAAAAAAGCTGGCGACCAGAATACTCGCGCAGAGTACCATCACCAGCCAGCTTCCGCCAATCAGCTGCCCCGCACGGCTGATCGAAGCGCTTGTCCACAACAGTTCTGGCATGAACCCGGCATCGATCAAAGCGGTCGCTGGCAGGTCGGGACAGGCTTCACCGTACACAAGCAACCCATCGTCAGTACATTCCATGCCGGTGATCACCATTTCGCCGGCATAGCCCTCGCGGACGAAATTCGATGAAGACCAGAGGTAGACCGCCATCGCTCCGAGTGTCGTACCTATGAGTGGCACCCGCAGGGCGATCACGCGCCAAGGCTCCGTCAATTGTGTCAACAGGATGCCGGTGGCAATCGACAGCGCCGCGACAATGCTGCTCCATGCAATCGCCTGAAGCGGCGGACCGAGGCCCGCGACCACAGCCAGCGCTACCATCATAGTCATCCCGAGCGCGGGGCCGAACCTCCCCAAACCCGATGCAACCGGCGTCGCGACCGTCGATGGTTTCTGCCTTACCCGTGATGGCGAAGCGGTCACCTTTCCCTCCGTTAGCCCACCGAGCGCAGCCAGCAGCCGTGGAATATGATCGTCGACGGGCGCCGGAAAGGCATCGAGCCAGTGCGGCACGCTCATGAAATATTCTATGCTGCCCTCAGGCTCGGCATTCTCGATACGAAAAGGAATAATCGGCTTCCCGCCATTCACCGCTCTCTCCACTTCACGCAGCACTTGGGGAGAGGCGTTGGCGTGGCGTGAAAAGATCAACACGAATACGTCGGAAGCCGCGATCCCGTCTATGATAGCCTTGCCCCATTCTTCGCCCGGAGAAATGTCACGTGGAGCAATCCAGCAAAGATATCCCTCGTCTTCGAGCGATCGGCACAATCCATGCGCAATATCGGCGTCCTTGGTCGAATGGCTCAGAAAGATGCTCTTCGGCATAGTCTCTCCCGGACCACATTTTGCGACCATAATCGCCTGCACGCAAATCCGATCTTGCGCATGGGCTTCGCGTAGGTCAGGTCTACATGATGTTCGAACCAGAACTGGCAATACGGAAAAGCTGGACAGAAGACCGTCAGGGAGCTGCAAACTTCAAAGGTAGCGTTGTGCGCAATCCAATCGCCGTCCGGATCGCCGAATTCCATAAGAGCGCAGGATGATCACGGTTGCGACACAGTGCGACGATGCATGGGCGGACGGAACGGACTGGGCCGTGTTGGCGCTCAAGGCCGTCACCGAGGCGGCGCTTCAGACACCCTATGGAGATCTGGTTAACGATGCTGCCATGGTCGAAATATCGATCAAGCTGACCGACGATACCGAAGTGCAAAGACTGAACGCCGCCTATCGCGAGAAGGATCAGGCGACCAATGTCCTCTCGTTCCCGATGGTACAGGCCGATATGCTGGATACGCTGGCCAACAGCGATGATGGCGAGGTTCTGCTGGGCGATATCGTGCTCGCTCATGGCGTATGCATCAGAGAAGCACAGGATAAGTCCGTTTCGATCGCTGATCACGCGACCCATCTTATTGTCCATGGCACGCTGCATTTGCTAGGCTATGACCATGAAACGGGTGAAGCGGAGGCGGACGCGATGGAAGCTATGGAGCGAACGGCGCTTGCGGCTCTGGGCATTGCCGATCCCTATCAACCCGTTGTGAATGTGAACGAGGTATAGCAAACCAACTATATGCCAGAGGAATCGAGTAGCACCACGTCCGCCGACAATGGCGGCGGGCGTTTATGGAAGGGGCTTCGCGGCCTGCTCTTCGGGGAAAACGGCGAAGCGACGCTTCGCGATGAGCTGGAAGCGGCTATCGACGAGCATGAGGCGGAGCCTGAAGCCAATGGCGACCTTTCCGGGGTCGAGCGGCAGATGCTCAAAAGGCTGCTCCATTTCGGCGAAACTACGGCAGACGATGTGTGCGTCCCCCGCGCTGACATCATCGCGGTCGAGGAAAAGGAAAGTTTCGACACGATCGTGAAGGTGTTTTCCGAAGCGGGCCATAGCCGTCTGCCCGTATATCGCGACAGTCTGGATGAAGTGATCGGCATGATCCATATTCGCGATATCTTCGCGGCGCTGGTATCGGACGAGCCCCGCCCGGACTCCATCGAGAGCTTCATCCGCGAACCCCGTTACGTTCCCGAATCGATGGGCGTGCTCGATCTGCTCGCCGAGATGCAGACGACGCGGACCCATATGGCCATCGTGCTCGACGAATATTCCGGTACCGAGGGTATCGTTACGATCGAGGATATCGTCGAGGAGATTGTCGGCGAGATCGAGGATGAGCATGATGAGGAAGCAAGCGAGTTGCTGACCGAAACGCTGCACGGCCATTGGGAAGCCGAGGCGCGAGCGGAACTTGACGATGTGGCCGAGATTATCGACGAGCGGCTCGGCGAGATCGACGAGGATGTCGACACACTCGGCGGCTTGGCGTTCGTGCTCGCGGGCCGGGTACCGGTCGAAGGCGATCGGCTCGATCATCCGAGCGGCTGGCAGCTCGAGGTTACCGAGGGCGACAGCAAGCGCGTAACACGGCTCAAATTGCACCCGCCAGCCGACGACGGCGAAGTGGATTCCGGAAGGGACGAGAAATGACGCGCAAAAGACTGATCATGATCCCCTTCGCCCTGATCGTTCTGGGTGTCGTGGTGTGGTTGATGGTGCGCCCGCATCCGGCGCGTCTCAGCGTCGAGGCGGTTAGCGGACCGACCCCGCAGATTACCGATCCGCGCCCCGAGACCTTCCCGACGATCAATGTCGCCGAAGCGACCGGCTGGCCGGACGGAGCGATGCCGACTCCGGCTGAGGGTCTCGAAGTCAATCTGTTCGCCGACGATCTCGATCATCCGCGCTGGATGCTCACGCTTGAAAATGGTGATGTGCTGGTGGCCGAGACCCGCGCGCCGCCGCGCGAGTATAGCGGTGTGACGGGCTGGTTCGAACGACGGCTGATGACCCGCGCCGGGGCGCTGGGTACATCGGCCAACCGCATTACGCTGCTGCGCGATGTCGATGGCGACGGCACGGCCGATCAACGATCCGCGCTACTCGATGAGAGCAACGGCCTTAACTCGCCCTTCGGCATGGCCGTAACCGACGGCTTTCTGTACGTCGCGAATACCGACGCGTTGATCCGCTTTTCTTTCGAACCCGGCCAAACACGCATCGAAGGTGAAGGCGAAACGATTATCGATCTGCCGGCCAACGCGCCGAACAGTCACTGGACTAAAAATGTCGTCGCCAGCCCGGACGATCCCAACCTGCTCTATGTCGCGGTGGGCTCGAACAGCAATATCGGCGAACGTGGCATGGAGGCGGAAGAAAATCGGGCCGCAGTGCTTGAGGTCAATGTCGAAGAGCGCGATTTCCGTATTTTTTCCGCCGGTCTGCGCAATCCGGTCGGCCTCGATTGGGAGCCGACCCGCAATCGACTCTATACGGTGGTCAACGAACGCGACATGCTGGGCGGCGATCTCGTGCCCGACTATCTGAGCGAGGTCGTGTTCGGCTCCCATTATGGCTGGCCCGGTGTCTATTGGGGCCGCTATCTCGACGAGCGCGTCGAACCGATGACCCCGCGCCTGGCTCAATATGCACGCGTTCCGGACTTTGCACTCGGACCGCATACCGCCTCTCTCGGACTCGAATTCGCCGATCGCGCGCGGCTCGGCGCGCAATTCAGCAACGGCGCCTTTATCGGCCAGCATGGCTCATGGAACCGCCGCCCGCGGTCCGGCTACAAAGTTGTGTTCGTAAACTTCGAAAACGGTCGACCGGTCGGCGAAATGATCGACGTGCTGACCGGATTTCTGAGCGAGGACGGAGAAGCTTATGGCCGGCCGGTCGGCGTGATGACCGATGCGACCGGGGCCTTGCTGGTCGCCGACGATGTCGGCGATCGGATCTGGCGCGTGAGCAATCCGCGTGCCGCACCTGCCGAGCCTGAAGACACGGAAAGTTAGTCCTTAGCGAACAAACGGCCGCGATCGCGGAACGCCTTGAACTCGAGCGCGTTTCCACTCGGGTCGCGAACGAACATCGTGGACTGCTCGCCGGGCTGATCTGCAAAACGGACATAGGGCGCGATGACCCAATCGACCTCCGCTGCCTCGAGGCGATCGCGCAGTTCGGCGAAATCGATCCAGTCCAGCACGGCGCCGAAATGTGGTACCGGTACATCATGGCCATCGACGGAATTGCTGGCTTCGGCTTTGCCGCCGGCCTCGTCGAGATGCGTAACGATCTGATGGCCGAAGAAATCGAAATCGATCCAGCGCGAGTCGGACCGCCCTTCGGCACATCCCAATATCCCACCATAGAAGCGCCGGGCCTCTCCGAGATCATGCACGGCAAAGGCGAGATGAAAAGGCGGAAGGTCGGTCATGCCGCCGCTATAGCGCAAAGCGGCGGCAGCGAAAATGCGATGACGGATAGCAATTGAATTAGCGACCGGCTCGGGCAATAGGCTTGGTATGCGCAACTTGCTCATCGCTTTCGCAGCAGGCGGGGTCTCCGCGACCGGATTTGCACCGCTCGGTCTATGGCCGCTTACGCTGGCGGGATTGGCGCTGCTGATCATGCTGGCGCTGAACGTCGAACGGATGCGGTCCGCCTTTGCCACCGGATACGCGTTCGGCCTTGGCCATTTCGGCCTCGGGCTCAACTGGATCGCCACGGCCTTCACCTTTCAGGCCGCGATGCCAGCCTGGCTCGGGTGGGTCGCCGTAGTTATCACAGCGCTCTACCTGTCGCTCTTCCCTGGTCTCGCGACGGCGCTCGCGTGGCGGATCGGCAAGGGGGCACCCGTCACATTCATCCTGCTGTTCGCCGCCGCCTGGATCGTTACCGAATATCTGCGGGCGACGATCCTTTTGAGCTTTGCATGGAACCCGCTGGCGGCGATTGCCGTCGGCACAATGGACAGCGAAGGTCTGGTGACCCCGGCGACGCGTATCATCGGCAGCTACGGACTTTCGGGACTGCTCATCCTGCTTTCCGGGGCGATTTTTCTCATATTCCGCGAACGGCGCTGGCCTGCGCTCACGATGCTGGTCGGCGTTCCGATCGCGATCAGCCTGGCCGGCTGGTCGGCCCTGCCGCCCCGTTCCGCACCCGCTGCAGACGATGATCGCCCGCTGATCCGAGTCGTTCAGCCCAATATCGATCAATCGGAAAAATGGGATCCCGAATTCGCATTCCGGAATTACCAGCGCCTTGTCGACGCGACCGGAGAGACCGGCGCTGCACCCCGCCTCATCTTCTGGCCCGAAGCCGCAGTGCCCGAGTTCATCGAAGACGAACCGTTAGCGCGTTTCCGCATCGCAAGTCTGCTCGGGCCTGAAGACATTCTCATGCTGGGCGCAACGAAACTCATTATCGAGACCGACGAAGATGGCAGGCGACGCGCGGTCGGCGCCCGAAACAGCCTGTACGCCATGGATGCAGAAGGCGAATTGTTCGCACGGTACGACAAGTCCAATCTCGTGCATTTTGGGGAATATCTGCCGCTGAGAGGCGTGTTCGAGGCGATCGGGATGTCGCGCCTCGCACCCGGTGACCTCGATTTCTGGCCTGGGCCGGGGCCGCAGACGCTCGACCTGCCCGGCTTCGGCCGAGCGGGTGGGCAGATATGCTATGAGATCAGTTTTTCAGGTCGGATCATCGC
Organism: Pseudomonadota bacterium; assembly: GCA_039180285.1. GTDB lineage: Bacteria > Pseudomonadota > Alphaproteobacteria > Sphingomonadales > Sphingomonadaceae > Parasphingopyxis. The sequence continues at coordinate 41,327 of JBCDDN010000015.1, forward strand.
CCCCTCCGATCGCCCCGATTTCGTCTTCAACCCGTCCAACGATGCATGGTTCGGCACTTGGGGTCCACCGCAGCATCTGGCCCAGGCCCGGCTGCGGGCTATCGAGGAAGGCCTGCCGGTAATCCGCTCGACGCCGACCGGCATATCGGCCGTGATCGATGCACATGGACAGGTCACCGGGCATATTGCCCATGGCGAAGCCGGCGTAATCGACGCCCATCTGCCTCGTCCCCAGCCGCCGACCATTTTTGCGCGCTACGGCAATGTCATACCGTTGCTTTTCGCATTGCTTCTGGCCGGATTGGCGTTTGCACTCGTGCGACGCGCCCGCTAAAGCACATAAGGAATTCTTTATATGCGGACCGGACGTGCCGATATGGCCTTGCCGGTCCTTCTTTATTTGACCGAGGAACAGTATGCGCAGCAGTTATCTCTTCACGTCCGAAAGCGTTTCGGAAGGTCATCCCGACAAGGTTTCGGATCAGATATCCGATGCCGTGGTAGATCTCTTTCTCTCACGCGATCCCGAGGCGCGCGTTGCCTGCGAAACGCTGACCACAACCGATCGGATCGTGCTGGCGGGCGAAGTGCGCGGCAAGGGTATGATCGATACCGAGGGCAATTGGGAGCCGGGTGCGCTCGACGCTATCGAGGCCGTAGCGCGCGGCGCGGTGAAAAGGATCGGCTATGAGCAGAACGGTTTCCACTGGGACACGCTCGACTATGCCTGTCATCTTCATCCGCAATCGAGCGATATCGCCCAAGGCGTGGATTCGGACGGCAACAAGGATGAGGGCGCCGGCGATCAGGGCATCATGTTCGGCTATGCCTGCGACGAAACGCCGGCGCTGATGCCCGCAACCATCTATTATTCGCACAAGATCCTGGAGCGATTGGCCGACGACCGCCATAGCGGCGCTGCACCATTTCTCGAGCCCGACAGCAAAAGCCAGGTATCGCTTCGCTATGTGGACGGTCGCCCGGTTGCCGCCACTGCACTTGTCGTGTCGACTCAACATGCTGCCAGCCATTCGAACGAAGACGGCCAGACTGCGATCCGCAATTATGTCGTCGGCGTATTTCACGATATCCTGCCAGAGGGCTGGATCACCGATGAGACTGAAATTCACGTCAACCCCACCGGGAATTTCGAAATCGGAGGACCGGACGGCGACGCGGGCCTGACCGGCCGCAAGATCATCGTCGACACCTATGGCGGCGCAAGCCCGCATGGCGGCGGCGCGTTCAGCGGCAAGGATCCGACCAAGGTCGACCGCTCGGCGGCTTATGTTACCCGCTATCTGGCCAAAAATGTGGTGGCCGCCGGACTCGCCAGAAAATGCACGATTCAGGTCAGCTACGCGATCGGCGTATCGCATCCGCTGTCTTTCTATGTCGATTTGCATGGAACGGGCACGGTTGATGCGGCGGTGCTCGAAGACGTGCTTCCCAAGCTAGTCAACCTAACGCCGCGTGGCATTCGCGAACATCTGAACCTCAACAAACCGATCTATGAGCGCTCCGCCGCCTATGGCCATTTCGGCCGCGAAGCCGAAGGCGATTTCTTCACTTGGGAAAAAACCGATCTGGTCGACGCGCTGAAAGCGGCAGTCTAAAATCAATACATGACGGCGAATATCTACGCGCTCTTCGCGGAGTCGGCGGAACGGACGGGCGACAAGCCGCTAATCGTCGAGGACGGCCACACATGGTTGCGCTATGACGAACTCGCCGCGGCTACCGCGCGGTGGGCGGCGGCACTGGCTGGCATAGGCGCTCAGCCTGGCGACCGTATCGTCGTTCAGGTCGACAAGTCGGTCGAGAACGTCCTTCTCTATCTCGCCAGCCTGCGCGCAGGGCTCGTCTATGTCCCGCTCAACACGGCCTATACAGCCGCGGAGCTTGCCTATTTCATCGATGATGCCGAGCCCACCATCATCGTCTGCGATCCGGCCAAGGAAGATGCGGTCGCGGGGATTGCGGGCGATGCCGCACTGTTCACGCTCGACCGGGATGGACAAGGCAGTCTCGCAACACTGGTAACGGAAACGGGGACGATCGATTTCGAAACCGTCGCCCGCAAACCCGGCGACCTTGCCGCGATCCTCTACACATCGGGCACCACCGGAGTTTCGAAGGGCGCGATGTTGAGCCATGACAATCTCGCCTCCAATGCGCTCGTCCTCAAAGACTATTGGCATTGGCAGACGGACGACGTGCTCATTCACGCGCTGCCCGTCTACCATGTCCATGGCTTGTTCGTAGCATTGCATCTGGCCCTGCTGGGTGGTTCGACGATCCGCTTTCACCGGTCTTTCGACGCCGACGCCGTGCTCGCCGACATGTCGGACGCCACGGTTCTGATGGGTGTCCCGACTTTCTATGTCCGCCTGGCCTCCCATGCCGGACTGACGCGCGAAACCAGCGGCAATATGCGGCTGTTCATCAGCGGCTCCGCGCCGCTGCTCGAAAGTACTTTCGCGGATTTCGGAGCGAAAACCGGGCACAGGATTCTCGAACGCTACGGCATGACTGAAGCCGGAATGATCACGTCCAATCCCTATGATGGCGACCGCATTCCCGGTACGGTCGGGTTTCCATTACCGGGCGTCTCGGCCCGCGTCGCGGACGATAGCGGGGTGGAGGTCGGACGGGGGGAACCTGGCGTGCTGGAAATTTGCGGGCCGAACCTCTTTCGGGGCTATTGGAAGAAATCCGACAAAACCGCCGAGGATATCCGCCCGGACGGTTATTTCATCACCGGCGATATCGCGACCATGGACGCCAACGGTCGCGTGGCGATCGTCGGCCGGGCCAAAGACCTGATCATCGCCGGTGGGCTGAACATCTACCCCAAGGAGATAGAATTGGCGATCGACGCCGTGCCTAGTGTCGCCGAGAGCGCGGTGATCGGCGTTCCGCATCCCGATCTTGGCGAAGCGGTTGTCGCCGTGGTCGTACGCGATAGCGAACATGTCGGCGAAAGCGAGATAATGACGGTGCTGGAAGACCGGCTGGCCCGGTTCAAACAGCCCCGGCGCATTGTCTTTGCCGAGGCACTGCCGCGTAACGCGATGGGCAAGGTCCAGAAAGCCAAGCTGCGCGACGACTTTGAGGGGCTGTTTGAGGAATAATGAGCGAAGACCCGGCCACTATCCGCCGCCTTTACGGCCGCTCCAAAGGGCACAAGCTGCGCGCGGGCCAGCAGGAGATGCTCGATACGATGCTGCCCGAAATTGCCACGCCCGCGGACGGCCCGCTGGACGCCGGGCAGCTGTTCGGCGATCGGCGACCGCTGGAATTCGAGATCGGTTTCGGATCGGGCGAGCATCTCGCCGCCCAGGCCGAAGCACGTCCCGATACCGGCTTTATCGGCTGCGAGCATTACGAAACCGGTGTGGTCGGGATGCTCGGCCATATCCGCGACCTCGATCTTCCCAATGTCCGGATCCACAAGGGCGACGCTCTGGATGCACTGGAACGGCTGCCCGACGGATCGCTCGACCGGCTCTACCTGCTCCATCCCGATCCTTGGCCGAAGACCCGGCACGCCAAGCGGCGGATGGTCAATCACGGGCCGATGGACATGATCGCGGCGAAGCTGAAGTCCGGCAGTGAATTTCGCCTCGGAACGGACGACCCGACCTATTGTCGCTGGTCGATGATGATCATGGGACAACGGCCCGACTTCGCCTGGCAGGCCGAAATGCCGAGCGATTTTCTAGCGCGGCCGACGGACTGGCCGGAAACGCGATACGAAGCCAAGGCGCGCAAAAAGGGGCATGAAGTGTGGTACTTTCGCTATCTGAGGCGGTAGCGAGAGCGGAATGGATAACTATCGGATGATAGTTTTTATCTATCGCATGCTGTTCCAACAATCTATTTGGAACCCATCCAAAACCGCCGAGTTCAATGTATATCGGAGTCATCCGATCTGATTTGAAAGCTCGGGACAACGGGAGAGCCACCAATGCGAACGACTTTGCTGCTTGCGGCCTGGGCCGTAGCGCTTGCCGCATGTGGCAGCGCCACCGAGGAAACGGCCACAACGACCGAAACCGAGCATGGCGAAACGCAAGAAGCATCCTGGACCTATGAGGATCCCGCAAGCTGGGGCACGGTGCACGAAGAATATGCGACCTGCGCCACCGGTACGGCCCAGTCGCCGATCAATCTCGTGCGTGCCGATGCGACGGTCAGCGAAGATGTGGCGCTCGAGATCAATTGGGAAAGCGGGCCGATGATCATCGACGGCGCGGGCTATAATAGCGATCTCGTGGCGCCCGAAGGCGGTTATATAACCCTCGAAGGCCAGCGCTACGACTTCCTTCAGGTGCATCTGCACATGCCGAGCGAATATGCGATCGAAGGCGAGCAGCCGGCCGGCGATATTCACTTCGTCCATGCCAATGAAGCCGGCGAGCTCGCCGTGATCGGCGTGTTCATGATCGAAGGTGAACCGAATAGGGCGCTCGCCGCCGCCTTCGAGGAGTTTAGCGCCGAGGAGGGTTCGCAAACGCTAGAGGGTATCACTTTTGATCCGAACGCTTTGCTGCCGGAAACGCGCAGTTTCTTCCGCTTCCCCGGCTCGCTGACGACGCCGCCCTGCAGCGAAGGCGTGAACTGGGTGTTCATGAGCGAGCCGGTGACCGTCTCGGCCGACCAGATAGCCGCCTATACCGATCTTTACGGCAATACCGCCCGTCCGGTGCAGCCCACCGGCGACCGCGAGATCCTCTTCGTCGAACGATAGGTTCGACAAAACCAACCCAAGCATTGTCCATCCAACCACAAACAGGAGATAATATCATGAAACCTACTATTCCCCTTCTGGCCGGCGTAGCCTTTTTGGCCGCCTGTTCCCCCGCCTCCGAAGAAGCCTCGGCCGAAACGGCAGCGGGCGATGATGGTGCCACCATCACCGAAGAAGAAGTGACGGCCGCGCAGCAGGCATGGGGTGAGGGCATCGTCTCTATCGGCCAAGTCTACACTGACGAGGGCGATTATCAGCAAGCCGCGCGCGACCATATCGAGCAGTTTTACGCCTATGGCGATGACAGCACCATCTTGTTCAAGCCGACGCTCGCCGCCGAAGACCAGTTCCGCGGCACGTTCGATGAAGCCCTGTCCTATTTCGTCGGCGGCTCGATCGAAGAGGATGGCGGTTTCGCCATCGCGCCCTACACCAATGTGCGCTGGGAAAATGAAGGCACAATCATCGATAGCGACAGCGCCATGGCGATGGGCAATTACTATTTCACCACGACGGAAGGCGAAGAGGTGAAGGTCGAATATACGTTCGGCTATATCGAAGACGAGAATGGCGAACTGAAAATCGTTCTCCACCATTCGTCCATGCCGTTCAGCGCGGGCTGAACAATCGGATAGCCAAGGTTGAAACGGGGGCTTCCGACCGGAGGCCCCCGTTTTCCTCTCCGGAGCACCGCATATGGTCTGATCGATCGACGGACGCGGTGCAAAGCCACTTGCACACCGACCATGATATCCATAGATGATATATTATATCATCAGGGGTTCGATCATGACTATTGCAAAGACCGTCGACTCGACCGCGATCGGGCTTTCCGGGCTTTGCCTCGCCCATTGCCTGCTTGTCCCCATCGGCGCGGCGTTCCTGCCGCTTTTCGCGAGTCTGGCGGACATGGAATGGGTGCACCGCGCGTTCGTCCTGCTGGCGATACCGGTTTCAGGTGTAGCAATCGCCAGTGCGCTGGGCACACGCGGAGGACGCCTTTTCGCTGTAATCGCGGTGCTTGGATTGGCGCTGCTGTTCACCGCCGCCTTTGTCGAAGCCTTGCATGATGTTGAAACGCCGGTCACGGTTGCTGGCGGACTGCTGCTCGCCGGTGCGCATGGCTGGCGCTGGTTCCGGCGTGCGCATGCGCATTAGGCTATATCGACACTCAACCGAACATTGAGAATCTAATCGCCGATAGTCAGAACAGTCTTTCTCCCGCCATAGCATGATCGCGATAGACCGATATGCGCTATCGCATCCCGGCCCTGCTCTACTTCTTTTTCATCCTGCCCCAAGCTGCGCCCGCCCAGCATCATATTGAAATATCATAAAAGCTTGTCATAACTCGACTAAATAGTCTCACACCTTCACCGGGACTTCTCCATGCGCCGCACTGCTAGCCATCTGATTGCCCTTTCCGCCGCTATTGGCCTGGCGACTGCCGCACCAGCCGCAGATACGGATACCGAGACCAACCGGGCGATCATATTGGAAGTCTTTGAAGCCCTCGAATCAGGCGATCTTGCTACGCTCGAGCGATATTTCGCGACGGACGGCGACGTCATTCTCGGCCTCGAAAGTCGGGAGCGTGGCGGACCCTATTCGTCTTTCCGGGACGCAGCCGCGTTTCCCGGTTCGCTGACCGATGTTTCGGTAACGGTCGAGTATATCCTTGCCGAAGACGACAAGGTCGCCATTCAATCGCTGATCTGCGGCGATCATGCCGCACCGATCCTCGGATTCGAGCCGACCGGGAAACAGCTCTGCTCGCGCTACATCAACCTGTACGTCCTCGAAGACGGGATGATCATCAGCAATTCGGTCAGCGTCTATCGCGATCAGCTGATCGAACAACTCGAGGCAAACCGAGACGAATAAGACGCACGGCTCACACAATCGACCGCAATGTCAGCGAACACCCTGAGCGGTTATTCACTAACGCTAACCTCCGCCGATACGCGCCACCCACATTTCGCTCCGCTGATGCACTGGCCCGTCGCGATATCGAAGCGATAGCCGTGCCAGGGGCAGGTAATCGTTCCGTCGTCATCCGGCTTGGCGTCGAGCGGCAGACCTAAATGCGGACAATAGCGCGCAACCGTGGCGGCTTCGCCGCTGGCCAACGTTACCGTACGGCGCTCGTCCAGTGCTGTCGGCCCGCGTTTCACGGCTTCGGCGCGGGCGATCATCATCGCCTCATCCTCATCGTAGAGCATGGCATAGAGCGCCGGGTAATAGTCGCCGAACGCCGCCCGTTGCGCCGCATCGGGATCGGGCACCAGAAACTCGACGTCGACCCGGCAGCTATCCGGCCCGGTCGCCGTGGCATGGGTGACGATCCGCCCGACCAGCATCTCGCCCGCATAGCTGTTCGTCGTCCAGCATCCGGCCTTCCGATCCAGTTCGAGATCGATGAGCAACTTGCCGCCCTGCGGCGTGTCGACCGTCGCGCGCCAGCCGCTGTCGCGCTCCTCGACCAGATCGATCGACGCGAAGGCATGCGCATGGACATGGGGCAAATGCTCCCAGTCCAGCGCGTTCTCGAACATCCGATCAAGGCTTGCGGCCAAGTCTCGCTCATATCCGGCCAGCTTGACGAGATCGCCCATCAGCCGCCTGGCGTGAGGCGCAGAAGCCGGCCGTCCTCACCATCCTCCAGCACCCAGATCGCGCCGTCCGGCCCCTGCTCCACCTCGCGCATGCGGTTGCCGAAATCATAGCGGGCAAGCTCTCGGGCGCTATCGCCGTCGATCTCTACATGGACAAGCGCGTTGGTCGACAGCCCGGCGATCAGCACATCGCCCTGCCAATCGGCGAACATGTCGCCGGTATAGAAGATCATCCCGCCCGGCGCGATGACCGGAGTCCAGGTGATGGCGGGCGCGCGGAAGCTGTCATCGGTATCGTGATCGGGAATCGGACGACCGTCATAATGTTCCCCGTTGGAAACAGTCGGCCAACCATAATTCACGCCCCGTTCGACCCGGTTGAGCTCATCGCCGCCCGCCGGGCCATGCTCAACATCCCAGAGCTGCCCATCAGGCGCAAAGGCCAAGCCAAGCGGATTACGATGACCGTAGGACCAAATTTCGGCCGTTTGCGGGCTATCTTCGCCGTCGAACGGATTGTCGTCCGGGACGCTGCCATCGTCGTTGAGACGGATCACAGTGCCAAGATTGTTGGAGAGGTCCTGCGCGGGTTCCAGTTCCTGCCGGTCGCCCGAGGCGATGAACAGATACCCGTCCGGCGAAAAGGCGATCCGGTGACTGTAATGCCCGCGCCGCGATGTTTTCGGCATTTGCCGCCAAAGCGTTTCTACGTCTTCGAGCCTGCCGGCATCGGCTTCATCCATCACGAGCCGCGCCCGCGCGACGACGGCGCCGCGCGTATCGCCCTCCCCAGCCTCGGCGTAGCTGAAGTAGATCAGGCTGTTTTCGGCGAAGTCGGGATGCGGGACCACATCACCAAGACCGCCTTGTCCTCCGTAATCGACGGCGGGAATACCCGTGACGGTCCCCAGACGCGGCGTATCGGGGCCGAAATCGATAAATCGCATCGTGCCACCCTTTTCCGTGATCAATGCGATCCCGTTCGGCAGGAACGTCATCGCCCAGGGTTCATCGAAAGACCCCATCTCCTCAACGGTAAAGACTTCGGTGGCTTCGCCGGAAGCCGGTTCGGCCGCTTGTGCCGAAACATCTTCCGAAGCGCTACAGGCAACGAGCGCGAGGACGGACAGGCTGGCAAAAAAAGTTCGCATGGCATTTCTCCTAGGGGGCGGAAGTCCTGTTCAATATTTTGCTTCGCTCTTCTTTATGGTTTCCCTTGCCGGATATCAAAGCCCCGCCTATATAGCCGTTGCCTATCTCTACATCGGTAACGTTGCAGAGGCTGGTCCGGAAATCCGGGCCGGCGCAGGCGAGACATATTTATGCTATGGAGACCGTATGGCGGACATCGCCGCACTGACGCAACTGATCGAACCCGAAGTCGAGAAACTCGGCTTCGCGCTCGTACGCGTCAAGATCATGAGCGGCGAGGACGGCCCAATCCTGCAGGTGATGGCCGAGCGCCCGGATACGCGGCAGCTCGTCATCGAGGATTGTGCGGCAATTTCGCGGGCGCTGTCCGACATGCTCGACGAGGCCGATCCGATCGACAATGCCTATCGGCTGGAAGTCTCATCCCCGGGTATCGATCGCCCGCTGACCCGCCTGACGGATTTCGACGATTGGGCCGGCCATGAAGCGCGGTTCAACCTGATCGAACCGGTGATGGGCAAGAAGCAATATAAAGGCGTGCTCAAGGGCCGCGAGGGCGAAGCGATTCACGCCGCAGTCGCCGGCAAGGACGATCATATTTTCGATTTTCAGAATATTCACTCGGCCAAGCTGATCTTGACCGATACACTCATCGCAGAAACCGCGCCTCTCTCATCCGAGGGCGCAGACACGATTACCGAAGAAGAAGGATAACCATCATGGCCTCTGCCATTTCCGCCAACAAGGCCGAGCTGCTCGCGATCGCCGATGCCGTCGCGCGCGAGAAGATCATCGACAAGGCGATCGTCATCGAGGCGATGGAAGACGCGATCCAGCGCGCGGCCCGTGCCCGCTACGGCGCCGAGAACGATATCCGCGCGAAGATCGACACCGAGACCGGCGATCTCAGGCTCTGGCGTGTCGTCGAGGTCGTCGAAGAGGTCGAGGATCACTTCAAGCAGGTGGATCTCAAACAGGGCCAGAAACTGCAGGATGACGCGAGCATCGGCGATTTCATCGTCGACCCGCTGCCGCCGATCGAATTCGGCCGCATCGCCGCCCAGGCCTCCAAACAGGTGATCTTCCAGAAGGTCCGCGAGGCCGAGCGCGAACGCCAATATGAGGAATTCAAGGACCGCGCGGGCGAAATCATCACCGGCGTCGTCAAGCGCGTCGAATTCGGCCATATCGTCGTCGATCTCGGGCGCGCCGAGGGCGTTATCCGCCGCGACGCGCAGATCCCGCGCGAAATCGTTCGCGTCGGCGATCGCATCCGCTCGCTGATCCTGAAGGTCGTGCGCGAGAATCGCGGGCCCCAGATCTTCCTCTCGCGCGCCCATCCCGATTTCATGCGCAAGCTGTTCGCGCAGGAGGTGCCGGAGATTTACGACGGCATCATCGAGATCAAGGCAGCGGCCCGCGATCCGGGAAGCCGGGCGAAGATCGGCGTGATCAGCCATGACGGCTCGATCGATCCGGTCGGCGCATGCGTCGGCATGAAGGGCAGCCGCGTCCAGGCCGTCGTGCAGGAAATGCACGGCGAGAAGATCGACATCATTCCCTGGTCCGAAGACCTCGCGACCTTCGTCGTCAACGCGCTGCAGCCGGCTTCGGTCAGCCGCGTGGTGCTCGACGAGGAGGAAGAGCGGATCGAGGTCGTCGTGCCCGACGATCAGTTGTCGCTCGCCATCGGCCGTCGCGGCCAGAATGTCCGCCTCGCTTCGCAGCTCACCGGCTCGGCGATCGACATCATGACCGAGGACGAGTCGAACGAGAAACGCCAGGCCGAATTCATGCAGCGGTCCGACATGTTCCAGGCGGAACTGGATGTGGACGAAACACTGTCGCAACTGTTGGTCGCCGAAGGTTTCGGCGAGCTGGAAGAAGTCGCCTATGTCGATCCGGCCGAAATCGCCGCGATCGAAGGACTGGACGAGGAAATCGCGGCCGAGCTGCAATCGCGCGCCGTCGAAGGCCTCGAAAAACGCGAAGAAGCCGCCCGGAATCGCCGGAAGGAACTGGGCGTCGAGGACGATCTGGCCGAGATGCCGTATTTGACCGAAGCGATGCTCGTCACGCTCGGCGAAGCGGGGATCAAGACGCTCGACGATCTGGCCGATCTCGCCACCGACGAACTAATCGAGAAGAAGCGCGCCGAACCGCGCCGCCGCGATCAGGCCGCCCCAGCCCGTCCGCAGCCCAAGGGCGGCGTATTGGGCATGTATGGCTTTACCGAAGAACAGGGCAACGAGATCATCATGGCCGCCCGCGCGCACTGGTTCGAGGACGAAGACGAGCCGGCCGCGGCCGCCGAAACTGTATCCGAGGAGGACGCAGTTGCGGATGGCGACCAATGAAACTCCGGACGGCCTGAAGCCGGCCAAGCGCCCAAACACGAAAAGGGCGCATGACCCCGAAAGGAAATGCGTCCTTTCGGGCGATGTGCGATTGCGCGCGGGACTTATCCGGCTGGCGCTGTCGCCGGAGGGTATGGTGTTGCCCGATGTCCGTGCGAAGGCACCGGGGCGCGGCGCATGGGTCTCGCCCGACGGCGAAGCTTTTCGGGCGGCGCTGGCCGATGGGAGCCTGAAGGGCGGCCTGGCCCGCGCCTTCAAAACCGGCGATTTTGCGATCCCCACCGATCTCGATCGCCGGATCGAGGAGGCCCTTGCCCGCAATATGCTGGACCGGTTGGGGCTCGAAGCGCGCGGCGGCGATCTGATCACCGGTTCCGAAAAGCTGCGCGACGCGGCCCGGGCGGGCAAAGTCCATCTGCTGCTTCATGCCGCCGATGCGGCCGCAGACGGGCGGCGAAAACTGGATCAGGCGTGGCGCGTGGGAATGGGCGCCGAAGGCAGCGATATGCAGGGGTTGGTTATTCCGGCAAACCGCACCATATTGGGGGGGGCGCTGGGCCGGGAAAATGTGGTTCATATCGCGATTGTGGACGAACGGGCTGCAATGCGTGTATCAGGCGCACTCTCGCGCTGGATGGAATTTTCTGGATCGAATGGCACGACCGGTCCCGGCGAGCGAGACTCGCGGGAACCGAACGGTAATGAGTTGGAAGACAAAGGCTTAGAATGAGCGACGATAGCAAGAAAACACTTGGCACCCGGACACTCGGCGTAAAGCGCACCGTCGAGGGCAAGGTGCAGCAGCAGTTCAGCCATGGCCGCAAGAATACGGTCGTGGTCGAGCGCAAGAAGCGTCGCGTGCTCACCAAACCGGGCGAAACCCCTTCCCCTGCGCCGGTCGAGGACGCCAAGGAAGCGCCCGCGCCGGCCGCACCCGCCGCGCCGCCACCGCCTCCGGCCGCCAAGAAGAAGAGCGAGGCCGACGAAACGCTGAGCCGTAAGGAAAAGCAGGAAAAGCTGCTCCGCGAGGCCGAGGAAGCGCGCCTTGCTCAGCTCGAAGACACGCGCCGTCGCGAAGAGGAAGCCAAGAAACAGGCGAGCGAGGAAGAAGCCAAGCGCGCCAAGGACAATCGCGAGGCCGAAGTCGCCGAAGCGACGGAACAGGAAAACGCCGAAGCCGAGGCCGAAGAAGCCTCCGCACCCGCCGAAGCCGAAGCTGGCGGACCCAAGCTCGACCCGAACAAGCCCGCACCGCGAACCTTCACGCCCGTCGCCAAACCCAAGCGGCCGGAAAAGAAGAAGGAAGAAAAGGGCAAGCCCAAGCGCGCCAGCGACAAGCGCAAGGAACGCTCGAAGCTGACGGTCAACCGCGCGTTGCGCGATGGTGACGGCAGTCCGCGCTCACGATCGCTCGCCGCGCTCAAACGCGCCCGCGAGAAGGACAAGGAGAAGCGCGCGCACGCCGATGACGGCCCCAAGGTCAAGAAAGTGCGCGACGTCGTCGTGCCGGAAGCCATCACGGTCGGCGAGCTTGCCAAACGGATGGAAGAACGGGCCGCCGATCTCGTCAAATCGCTGTTCAAGATGGGCATGGCGGTTACCGTCAACCAGACGATCGACCAGGATACGGCCGAGCTGCTCGTCACCGAATTCGGACATAATATCCAGCGCGTTTCGGAGTCCGATGTCGAACTCGGCATGGAGGGCGAAGAGGACAAGCCCGAGGATATGAAGCCGCGACCGCCGGTCGTGACGGTGATGGGCCATGTCGATCACGGCAAGACCAGCGTCCTCGATGTATTGCGGGGCAGCGAAGTCGTGTCCGGCGAAGCCGGCGGCATCACGCAGCATATCGGCGCCTATCAAGTGAAGACCAAGGGCGACCACGACATCACGTTCCTCGATACGCCCGGCCACGCCGCCTTTACCGAGATGCGCGCGCGCGGTGCGAACGTCACGGACATAGTGGTGCTCGTCGTCGCCGCCGATGACGGGATCATGCCGCAGACGATCGAGGCTATCAATCACACCAAGGCGGCCGAAGTCCCTATGATCATCGCGATCAACAAGATGGATGTCGAAGGCGCCAATCCGCAGAAGGTACGCGAACGGCTGCTTGAGCATGAAGTCATCGTCGAAGCGATGTCGGGCGATGTACAGGATGTCGAGGTGTCCGCGCTCAAGGGCGATGGTCTCGACGAACTCACCGAGAAGATTTTGCTCCAGGCCGAACTGCTCGAACTCAAGGCCAATCCCGACCGCCAGGCCGAAGCCACGGTCGTCGAAGCCAAGCTCGACAAGGGCCGCGGCCCGGTCGCCACGGTGTTGGTCAATCGCGGCACGCTGAGAACCGGCGATATCTTCGTCGTCGGTGCCGAGAGCGGCAAGGTTCGCGCGATGGTCAATGACAAGGGCAAGCAGGTCAAAGAGGCCGGGCCCTCGGTTCCGGTCGAAGTGTTGGGCCTGTCGGGCGTTCCGCGCGCCGGCGATCCGCTGACCGTGGTGGAAGACGAAGCCCGGGCTCGCGAAGTGGCGGAATATCGTCAGGGCGTCATCGACCGCGCCCGCACGACCCAGACGCCGACCAGTGTCGAAAACATGTTCTCGGCGATGGGCGAAGCGCAGGCGATCGAGTTCCCGCTGGTCATCAAGGCCGATGTGCAAGGTTCGGTGGAGGCGATTATCGGCTCGCTCGAACAGATTTCGACCGATGACATCAAGGTCCGCGTACTGCATTCCGGTGTTGGTGGCATCACCGAGAGTGACGTGACGCTGGCGGCGGCATCCAAGGCGCCGATCATCGGCTTCAATGTCCGCGGCAACGCCAAGGCGCGCGAGATCGCCAAACGCGATGGCGTGGAAATGCGCTATTACGACATCATCTACAATCTGCTCGACGAGATCAAAGCCGAGATGGCGGGCGAACTCGGCCCCGAGCGGATCGAAACCGTCGTTGGCCGCGCCGATATCCAGGAAGTCTTCTCGGCCGGCAAACACGGTAAGGCGGCCGGCCTGCTGGTCACCGAGGGCTATATCCGCAAGGCGCTCCACGCCCGTGTCATGCGCGATGATGTGATCATCTATAACGGCAAGATCGCTTCGCTCCGGCGTTTCAAGGACGATGTCGAAGAGGTTCGTTCGGGCCTCGAATGCGGCATCACGCTCGAGAATACGACCGACATCAAGCCGGGCGATATCGTCGAGACCTTCGAGGTCGAGGAGAAAGAGCGCACATTGTAGCTGTTATGAAAACCGCCTAGACGTGGCTCTCCGATCCAGAGGGAGAACGATCATGGGCGACAAAAAAGACCCCGGCAAAGGCTATGACAAAGGCAAGCCCGGCGATAAGGGCGGCGACAAGGGGAAACCGGGCGACAAAGGCGGCAAGAAGTAAGCCGTCGACGGATAGTTACTTCGTCATTGCGAGGAGCATAGCGACGAAGCAATCCAGAGCCGCAGGCGATATCGCTTGCAGCTCTGGATTGCTTCGCTTCGCTCGCAATGACGGCAAATTGAATATCGCTTACCTAACGGCCATATCCGGCATATGACTACGAGCGAAGAAACCCAATCCGTAAGGCTGCTGCGCGTGGGCGAACGCGTGCGCCATGTCCTGTCCGAAATCCTCGCGCGCGGCGATGTCCATGACGAGGTGCTGGCGACCCATATGGTCAGCGTGACCGAAGTGCGCATGTCACCCGACCTCAGGCATGCCACGGTCTTCGTGAAACCGTTGCTGGGCGGCAACGAGGAAGCGGTGCTGGCCGCGCTCAAGAAGAATGTCCGCTATCTGCGCGGCGAAGTGTCGAAGCGCGTGAACACCAAATATGCCGCCGCGCTGAAATTCCTCCTCGATGAGAGTTTCGACGAAGGCGGCAAGATCGACACACTGTTGCGGGACCCCAAGATCGCACGGGATCTGGATGCGGAAAAATAATATTACCCGGGCATATTGACTCTAATTTTACCCCGGCATAAATGGCGCTCCGTTCAGGAGGCCCTAATGACAAGCTATACCGCATTCGTAACCGACGCCTGGCTCGCTACCGGCTCGCGCAATCATATCGTCGAAACGCTCCGGGAAATGCCGGAAACCGAGCGTGCGTCCGACATCCTGGTGTTCGACGACGAAACCGGGCGGCAGATCGATTTCGATCTGCGGGCGCTGGCGGTCGAGCAACCCAAACTCAAGCGCGGACGGCCGAAACTCGGCGTCACCTCCAAGGAAGTCACACTTTTACCGCGCCATTGGGATTGGCTCGCCAAGCAACCGGGCGGGGCGTCCGCAACGTTGCGCAAGCTTGTCGAAACCGCGCGCAAGGCGGGACTGCCGGATCGATCGAAACGCGATGCCGCCTATCATTTCCTCACCGTCATGGCCGGCGACCGGCCGGGTTTCGAAGAGGCGATCCGGGCGCTCTATGCCGATGACCGGGCGCGCTTCGAAACCTTGGCGGCGAATTGGCCGACCGCTATCCGGGATCACGCAACCGGCCTCGCCTGGGGGCGATAAGGCTTGGCGGGTGTGGCCATGCGGCGCTAGGTTCGCTCGATGGCGAAACTATACTTCTACTATGCATCGATGAATGCGGGGAAATCGTCCAACCTTCTCCAGGCCGCGTTCAATTACGGCGAGCGCGGTATGAAGGTGATGCTGTGGACCGCCGCGCTCGACAACCGGCCCGGCTTCGGAGCGATCAGTTCCCGCATCGGGCTGCACAGCGACGCCCATCGGTTCGACGAAAATAGCGATATCGAAACGGCCGTGCTTGAGGAGCATCGTGAAACGCCGCTCGCCTGCGTAATGATCGACGAGGCGCAGTTCCTGACCAAGGATCAGGTCTGGCAATGCGCACGGCTGGCGGACACATCGAGTATCCCGGTTCTTGCCTATGGCCTGCGCACCGATTTCCAAGGGGAACTGTTTCCCGGTTCCGCAGCGCTGTTGGCCATCTCGGATTCGCTGGTAGAACTGAAAGCCATCTGCTTTTGCGGAAAAAAAGCGACGATGAATCTCAGGATCGACGAGCATGGCAATGCCGTGAAAGCGGGCGAGCAAACCGAAATCGGCGGTAACGACCGCTATGTCGCACTCTGCCGCAAGCATTTCACGGAGGCGTTGGAAGGTCTGATCTCCGTTCCCTTCGATGGGGATGGGCCTTCGCGCTAGTCCTGGCTCGCTAACAATAAAATTCGTACCATATGCTTTTCTGCCGCTTATGCGCCTTGCGCTCGTACAGCGCCCGCGCACCATCATTGTCCTTTTCCGTGATCAGCCAATATTCGGCGATGCCGCGGGCGCGCCCCTCGGCACCGACGGCATCCATCAGCGCGCTCGCCACGCCCTTGCGCCGCCACGCCTTCGCGACGTCGATCTCTTCGACATAGATCTCGCTCGGCTTGTCCGGGAAATGGAAGATATAGGAGAGCGCCTTCCCGATCACCCGGCCGTCCGCCTCGGCGACAATCAGAAATTGCTGCGGATTGGCGAGGCAGACACTCAAGAAATCGGCGCGCACGGGCGCCTCGAACACACCCTTTTCAACCGTGTCGAGCAGAGAAGCATTCTCCTCGACAATCAAGTGGCAGCGATAATCGGCCATAGAACCTCCTTGGGTATTGCGCCGCCCTACCACAGACAATCTCAAAGACTCAGCCCCCGTTCAGGCACGCGTCGCTACCCCGTATGTCATGAGACACATCATCGCTTCCCTGGCTATCGCTGCTTTCGCCGCACCCGTTGCGGCCAACGACCGTCATGCCGATACCGGTGACGCCGAACCCGAACAGGCTTACATCCCGTTCGCCGACAGCTCGATCCGGAACTGGCGTGCGCCCGAACGCGATGTTTTGCTGATCGAGGCCAATCACGGTCGCTGGTATCGAGCGGAATTCATTGGGCCATGCCGGGGGCTGCGTTTCACCGAAACGATCGGTTTCGACACCAGCAGCAATGGCCGGTTCGACCGGTTCAGCAGCGTGATTACGCGCGACGGGCGCTGCCGGGTTCGCAGCCTTGTTCGGATTCCTGATCCCGACGAGACCGAAGACGAAACGGCTGCTGCCGAATAATACCGGTTTCGCCGTCGACTTGCCCAGCATCGGCCATAATCCATCGTCATCGAGCCTGCATGACCGATAGCCCTGCTTCTCTCGCCACCCCGCTTTTCGATGGCGATGTCCGGCTCGAACTGCGCTCCGAAACGCATCGCGAAGGCCTGCGCGCCGCCTGTGCCGCCGATCCCGATATCTGGGAGATCTATCCCTTTTCGATGCTCGGCGCACATTTCGATCGTGGTTTCGACATGATCGGCGCGTTGCAGGCGAGCAGAAACTGGACGAACTTCGCCGTTCTCAAACACAAAACGGTCGTCGGCATGACCAACTATATCGACGCCGATCCGATGAACGGTGTGGTCGAGATCGGCGGGACGTACATCGCCCCCGAGGTTCGGGGAGGCCCTTTCAACCGCACCATGAAGACGCTGATGATCGATCACGCCATCGCTTGCGGTTATCGACGGATCGAGTTTCGCGTCGATGCACGCAACGCGCGATCCATGGCCGCCGTGCTGAAGCTCGGCGCAACGCACGAAGGTACGCTCCGGAAAAACCGTGTCACCTGGACAGGATATATTCGCGACACGGCGGTTTTCGGTCTAATGGCCGATGAATGGACGAACCAGGCGTAAAACCTGCCCCGCATGGCTGGCTGATCCTCGACAAACCGATCGGCATCGGCTCGACGCCGTGCGTGTCCGCCGTCAAACGCGCATTGCGCGAGGGCGGCTATGCCAAGGTGAAAGTCGGGCATGGCGGGACGCTGGATCCGCTAGCATCGGGCGTACTGCCGATCGCGCTGGGCGAGGCGACGAAGCTGGCCGGGCGGATGCTCGACAGCGACAAAATCTATGATTTCACAATCGGCTTCGGAACGGAGACGGACACGCTCGATGCCGAGGGCGAAGTCACCGGGCGGTCGGACAACCGTCCGTCATTCGCCGCTATCGAAGCCGTGCTGCCCCAGTTCACCGGCCTGATCGAGCAGGTCCCTCCGAAATATTCGGCGCTGAAGATCGACGGCAAGCCCGCCTATGCCAGGGCCCGGGCCGGCGAGGATGTCGAGATGAAGACACGCGCGGTGACCGTGCATTCTCTTCGTCATTCCCGCGCAGGCGGGAATCCAAAGCGGCAAGAGGCATCGCCTGCGGCCCTGGATCCCCGCCTGCGTGGGGATGACGTGTTGCAGCACGTCACCCTTATCGCCCATGTTTCCAAAGGCACCTATATCCGGTCCCTCGCCCGCGATATCGCGCATGCCTTGAACACGGTCGGCCATGTGACTATGTTGCACCGCAGCAAGGCTGGCCCCTTTTCGCTGAAAAGCGCGATTTCGCTGGACAAACTGGACGAACTCGCTAAGAGCCGCTGCCTTGAACAGGCACTCTTGCCATTGGCGGCAGGGCTGGACGACATCCCGGCTCTACCCGTCACTCCCGATCAGGCAAGGCGGCTCCGCATGGGGCAGCGGGTGATCGGGGTTTCCGCCACTGCCGGGCTTTATCTTGCAACCGACCAGTCTGTTCCGGTTGCCCTCGTCGAATGCGACGGGATCGAGCTGAAAGTGGTGCGCGGATTCAACCTCTAACAAGGATGCCGGATGGGCCGGGGTTCTTGGAAATATGCCCGAGCACCCTGTTTACAGGGTTGCTCGCACAAAGACCGAGTTGCCCCTTTAGGGGATTGCTCGCACAAAGACTCTGAAAGGAAATTTAGCGATGTCGATTACCGCCGAACGCAAGGCCGAAGTGATCAAGGACCATGCCCGCGAAGAGGGCGATACCGGTTCTCCCGAGGTGCAGGTCGCGA
>JBCDDN010000016.1:0-57605 GCA_039180285.1 Pseudomonadota bacterium
CGATGTTCTGCTCTCCGCTTTCGGCTCCGCGGGACAGCGCTGTTCCGCATTGCGGCTGCTACTCGTGCAAGAGGAAGTTGCCGGAACCATGATCGAGATGCTCTCGGGCGCGATGGACGCGCTCATCGTCGGCGATCCGGCTGATCCCGCGACCGATGTCGGACCGGTGATCGACGATGCGGCCTATGAAAAGCTGATGGCGCATCGCGCGGCGACGAAAGATCGCTGGATCAAGACGCTCGACGTACCGGAGAAGGGCCGTTTCGTGCCACCGACGATGATCCGGCTCGACAGTATGGACGATCTTACCACGGAATGGTTCGGGCCGTTGCTCCATGTCGCAACCTGGAAATCGGGCCAGCTCGAGGAGACGGTGCGCCGTGTCAACGCCAAGGGTTTCGGTCTGACGATGGGACTCCACAGCCGGATTGCCCGCGCCAGCGAACTCGTCGAAGCGCGCGCACATGTCGGCAATCTCTACGTTAACCGCTCGATGATCGGCGCGATCGTCGGCAGCCAGCCCTTCGGCGGCGAAGGCCTGTCCGGCACCGGGCCGAAAGCGGGCGGGCCGCATTATCTGCCGCGCTTTTGCGCCGAGCGCGTGACCAGCATCGACACGACGAGCGCCGGCGGCAACGCGACCTTGTTGTCGCTCGACGATGTCGGGCAGGCGGTTTAGCCGCCGGGACTTCAGCCCGCTTAGCTGCCCCAGCCGCCTTCGGGATAGGGGAGGATCATCTCGCCGTCGGGCGCGGCCGTGAAGGTCGTCTGCGTCGGATAAGCGAACTCGAGGCCTTCCTCGGCGAACCGCTTGAAGATCGCGATGCCGACCGCGTGACGGGCATTGTAGACGACTTCATAGTCGGCGCTCTGGACGTCGAACTGCAGCTCATAATCGAGGCTCGAATCCCCGAAACCGGTAAATCCGGAGCGGATGAAATTATGCCCTTCGGCATTGATGATATCGCGCAGAATGTCTGGGATACGCTGCGCTTTTTCGGGGTCGGTTTGATAGATGACGCCGACACCGAAGATCACCCGCCGACGGTTCAGGCGCGTGAGGTTCATGATCTCCTTGTCGAGCAGGTTGGTATTGGAGATGATCACTTCTTCGCCGGTCACGGATCGCAGCCGGGTCGATTTCAGCCCGATCTGCTCCACCGTGGCGAAGGTGCCGTCGTAGTTGATCGCGTCCCCAACCTTGAACGGCTTGTCGAAGATGATCGACAGGGCGGCGAACAGGTCCGAGAAAATGCCCTGCGCGGCAAGGCCGATGGCGATGCCGCCGATCCCGAGACCGGCGACGAGGCCGGTTACGTCGACATTGAGATTGTCGAGCACCACGATGCCGGCGATCGCGACGACGCCGAAGGTCACGAGCACGCGGATCAGCTTCATCGCGCTGCCCAGGGCCTCGCTCGAGCTTTCGTCGGTCCGGGTCCGGTGTTCGACGAAACCGAGGATGATCGAGCGCGCCCAGATCGCCGCCTGGATGACCATCGCCAAAGAGAAAAGGAAGCCGACCGATCGGGAGATCAGGCTGGGGGCGTTGGACAGCACGACGACGATTTCGAGAGCCAGCGCGATCATGAACCAGGTGCGCGTTTTCGCCATCGTCCGGCCGACGACCGATTGCCAGGTCTCGAGGCTCGTATTGCGTTCGTACATGCGGCGCCCGAACCGCCGCAACGCGATCAACACGGCGACGATGATCGCGGAAACCGCGAGGCTGATCAGTATCTCCGCCGTATGCGTATCGATCCATGCCAGGCCGTCATTCCAGAGGGTCTCGATCCGATCGATGACGGACGGATCGACGATATCGGGAACCATGTCTTCGACGATATCGGGCGTTTCGCTGGGCTGGGTCATATTGCGACCGGCTCTTAAGCGGTAATGGCCCGGCTTGTCGAGCGAAGCTATCCGCCGATGGGCGCTTTTCGTGCAAACAGCGTATCGAACTGCCGATTGAGGGCGCGTTGGGCGGGGCGTTCCACGAGATGATAGAGCGCGATCGACGCCGCCAATGTCAGGCCGAGATATCCGGCGAAACCGCCGATGCCGATCTGCCCGCTCGCGCCGACGAAGAGCAGTTTGAACAGCACGAACAAAAGGAAATGTGCGAGATAGGTCGCGTAACTGATCTCGCCCAAATAGTGCAGCGGCCGCGCTGCGAGCGGATTGCGGGCGGCATTGGCCGTCAGCGCCGCGGCCAGCAAGATGCTCGAAAAGGCCAGCGGAGCGGCCATGGTTTCGGGCGCCGCGCCGGCGATCGCGATGCTGCCGAACCCGATTCCGCAAACGAACGCAATCGCCGCCGGAGCCTTGGGCCGATCACGCCAGCGCAACCAGAGCGCACACAGGATCGTGCCGATCGTAAACTGGATGAGGCACCGCATGAGGCCGGTTCTCGGAATATCGCTGTCGAGAAGGGGGGCCTGCATCGCGATAAAGTAACCGTGCAGCGCCAGCACCAAGAGGCCGACCAGAGCCAGCAATATCGGTGTCGACACTTTGCGCCAATCGCTGCCCAGCGCGATCAGCGGGAACAGCAGATAGGCGGCCGTCTCGACGCTGATGGACCAGGCCGGATCGTTCCAGCTGAGTGTGTTGGTGAAGCCCCAATTCTGGATCAGCAGCAGATGCAGGGGCAGTTCCTGAAACGGATAGTCGGCCGGGTTCCACCGGCCGGTAGCGCCGAGCAGCAGCGCGAAGAGAATCGCGCCGCACAGAATGACGAAATGGAGCGGATAGATGCGGGCGAAGCGGCGCGCGAGGAAGGCCGGCATCGCCGCGATCCCGTTTTCCGCGATACGATCGCGATAGCTGAGCCAGATCACG
The DNA here is from genome assembly GCA_039180285.1 of Pseudomonadota bacterium. Lineage (GTDB taxonomy): Bacteria > Pseudomonadota > Alphaproteobacteria > Sphingomonadales > Sphingomonadaceae > Parasphingopyxis. The sequence goes on from JBCDDN010000016.1 coordinate 2,842, forward strand.
AAGCCCGACAGGAGGAAGAAGAAATCGACGGCCAGATAGCCTTTGGCGAATATCTGTATGACCGCCGGCGGCAACAGATCGGTCGTCGACAGCCGGACATGGTAGAAGACCACATACCAGGCGGCGATGCCGCGCAGCGCGGTGAGCGCCGCCAGATCGGGTTTCGTGGTCATGCGCTGCGGCCGGGCAGGGGTGTCGACAGACGCGGCGTTCCCGGTTCGGAGAGCGTTTCGCGAAGCGGTTTGAACCCCTCGCGCTTCCGGACCTGCGCCAGATACATGTCGAAGCTGGCCTGAACCGCAAGCAGCATCAGCACGAACGGCTGGAACGCGATGGCGATGAACAGCGCGCCGACCAGATAGATGAGCTGAACATGCTGGAGTGCGGTGGCGAGCGGCGATACCCATTCATATCCCGGCGGTGCGCGTTCGTTTCGATAGCGGCGCCGCAAGACCTCCATGCGCAGCAATCCAATGCCGTGGATCAGCAGCCACAGGCCGAGACCGATCCAGCCCTGTTCGGCGAGAACCTCGAAATAGGCGGAGTGATAGGCGCGGCCGCGGTCGGTAACGAGCCGCTGCTGGATCGAGGTCGCACCGGCGGATTCAAGGGTTTCGGACGTGGTGTAGCTGATATTGTTGCCGCGATACACGCCGAAACCGCCGCCCATCGGATGCTCGTCCACATATTCGAGCGTCCAGCGCCATACGGCGATGCGCGTCATCGCGGACGTATCCGCCTGATAGGTGGAGATGGTGCCCATCCTGTCCGAGAAGGTCTGAGGCAGGAAAGGCAGCGAGACGATCGCGCCGAAACCCGCCAGTCCGATGAAGAGCAGCCGTCGGCGATTGTCGCGCAGCATCAGCATGGCGAGGACGGCGATACAGACGAGGCCCGTCCGGGCCTCGGTACCGACGGGGATCAACAGACAGGCGAAAACCAGGCAGCCGGCAAAGACTTTCACCTTCCAATCGTCGCGGAATATCGTGCCGAACCGCGCCAGCCAGAGGATCAGCGGGATGATCGCGATCGCGATGGTCGCGGCCGTGCTGCTCTCATAGATGCCGCTGTTGGAATCGACCATCATGGCAAGGGCGCCGTAGCCGCCGCCCGACAGCACCGTCTTGATGCCTCCTGCGATGATGATCGTAGCGGGGCCCAGCACCATGAACATGATATAGGATTCGATGCGCAATCGTGTTCGGAGCACGAAGGGCAGGAACATGGCCCAGATCATGCCCTTCCATACCCAGTCCCATTTGAACTGCGCCTCGGCCGGAAACTCGGCATATAGGGTCGTGAGGCCGCACCACAGGCCGAACAGGCCGATCAGCCACTGGGTGGTGCCGATCCGGAGCGATTTGTTCTTGTCGAATATCAGCCATCCCAGGATGGCTAGCGGCGCGACGATCAGCGACAGTGGGACGTTGTTGAGGAGATAATAGGACAGCTGGTGCGGCGAGACGATATCGACATAAGCATAGGCAAGCACCCAGATGAAGGGGCGGCGCAGGCCGAGCACCAGCATTGCGGCCAGGAATCCGACGAAAGCGAGATCGGTCACGGCTATGGCGCCTTCGGGTCGAGAATCTTGGGTTTCGCCGTGCGATCCGCCGTGTCGTCGTCGAGATCGGGACGCGACAATAGCTGCCATGCCGTGAGCAGCATGAGCCCATGCGTTAACAGGAGCACGAACTTATCGATCATCGCAGGCGGAAGCCCTCCATCATGACCGTTCAGAACTTAGCCGTGCGGAGTTGAGGATGTATTAAGCCTAATGGGCGATTTGGTAAGATTAACGCGCTAGGGGCGGGGAATGACTGCGCTTTTTCTGTTTCGCAATGACGATGAGAGCTCCGCCGGGCGGGCGATCGCCGATGCGCGCGCGGAATTTGCCGGCCATGGTTTCGATGCGATGGAAGAACTGTCCTTTCCGGGATGGCGCGTGCTTCACGCCCCCTATATCCAGGGCGGGCCGGATAATTTTTTCCAGCGGGGCGAGGATTGTATCGGCTTTGCCGGAAGCTTCGTCTTCGATGGCAAGATCGGCCGACCGGCCCTCGAAGCGGCGCTCGCCGAGATGAATCCGCTGGCGCTCGACTGGAGCCGGATCGGCGGTCAGTTCGTGATGCTTGTCCGCAAGGCGGGGCAGGCGTTTCTGTTTGCCGACTGGTTTGCCGCGTTTGAAATCTATCATGATCTCGAGAAGCGGCTGTTCTCAACCTCGCTACTGGCCGCGATGGCATCCACTCCGAAACTGAGCTTCCATACGCAAGCCATCTACGAACATGTGTTCAACGTCCTCCCGGTCGGCGATGACACCGTTTTCAACGAATTGAAGACCTTGGGGCCGTTCGAGATAATCGAGCTAAGCGAACATGGTCCGATCTCGCACCCAATCGCCAAACCGATGGACGAGACCATCGACCGGCGGGATATGCGTGCTCATATCGATGCGCAGTACGAACGGCTCGGTGCGGTCGTCCGCCCCTGGATCGATCATTTCGGTGACCGGATCCATTGCCCGCTGTCCGGCGGCCTCGATTCCCGCCTCGTCCTCGCACTCTTGCGGCAGCATGGCTGCAAGCCGTCCCTCTATTGTTATGGTGGCGAGGAGGAGTGCGATGTCCGAATAGCCCGGCAGGTCGCCGGCGCGCTGGATACCGAGATCGATGTGCTGGACAAGGAATTCTATCGGACGATCGCGCCCGACGATTTCGCCGGCCAGGTCGCGCGCAATTTTCGCGACCATGACGCATTGCCCAATTTCGGCAGCATATTCGATAACGGCGCCGACTATCATGCCCGCATGGCGCGCCATGCCGGCGGCGCGCTCTCGGTATCGGGCGGTTGCGGCGAGGTGTTTCGCAACTTCTTCTTTCTGCCGGACAGGCGCTATCGCGCGGCGGACGTCGTTCGCGCCTTCTACGCCCGCTACGGTCTGGGCGATGTGACCGATGCTTTTGACCAGGCGGACTTTCTGCGCGGAATCGAGGACAAGATCCTCGCGGCTCTCGGGCGGTCCGGCGAGCGCGGTCCGTTGCCGCGCGCCGCCATCGAACGCGTCTATCCGGCCGTGCGCTGCCGCTCGCTATTTGGACATGAGATCAGCCTGGAGGCGCGTCAGGGCGCCTATCTGATGCCGTTTCTCGAGCAGTCCGTGGCGGCCCACGCACAGACGTTGCCGATCGATCAGAAAAATACCGGGCGGTTCGAGGCCGCCTTGCTGGCCGCCATCGATCCCGAACTCGCCGCCATGCCATCTTGCTATGGTCATGACTTTTCAGGCCCGCCGGGTCTGCGGCATCGGCTGAGCGAATGGTCGACCCGGCTGCGGCCGATCGCGCTGCGCCAGAAAAGCTATGCGATCCGGCGCCGTCTCGGTCCGATGGGCGACGAACATGGCGGGCTGCTGACCGACGATTATCTCGGCCGGGTGATCGACCTGGATTATCCCGTTATGCGCCGTTTTTTCCGGATAGGCGAGATCGGCGACAGTTCAGCGATGCGCCGCGTAGCCAATCTCGAATATCTCGCGCAGCGGCTCGGATCGAAGCTGCAATCCTGAAGCGTTTTCGGTCTAGCGCCGATCGAACTCCGCGATTCGGTCGCCCAGTTCGTTGTTGCGCACGGTCAATCCCTCGCCGCTCCAATCGCCGACGAAGACGGTGTTCCAGGGAAAGCCCGGCGACACCCAGGCGCGGTTGTTTTCGATCACGAGGCTGCGCGTACTGTGGTCGCGGCCTTCCGGCGATACGGCGATGATCGTGCTGTAATTTTCCTTGTTCACACCCTGAACGAAGACATTGCCGGCGATCCGGCCGGTCGCGCCGACCGACAGATCGATATGATAGTTGGTTTCCCGGCCCTCGCTATCGTCGAAGCTGTTATTGGCGATTTCGACCACCGGCGCGCGGCTTTTCAGATAGTGACCGCCCGTGCCCTGCTCGAAACGCGAATTGGTGACCGTCAGCTGGCCATAATAGTTGATGTAGAGCGAGTGGGCGCCGTTGCCGTCCGGGCGTTTGCCGAGCCGGCGGAACGTCGAATGATCGATGCGAATGGCGGACGAGGGGTCGTTGGCCGAGAGAATGCCGCCCTGGGAATCAGTGAACAGCGTGTGCGATACGTCGAGATCGCCTTCTTCGATCCGGATGCCCGAACCGTTTCCGTCCGGAACGCTGATACCGGTGAAGATCAGCCCTTCGACCGAAGCGCCGCGGCCGCGCAGCACGAGCGTCGCCTTGTCTTCGCAGGCACCGCCTTCGAATATCGCCGTTCCGGGCTCGACGGCGACATAGGATATGACGCCCGCGACCTGCACCGCGCAATCGCCATAGCGGCCCGGCGCGATGCGTATCGTGCCCCTGCGGTCGCCGATGGCCCGCACCGCTTCGTCGAGCGTGCCGAACGCCTCGCCCGTTTCCGCGATGACGAAGGGCGCCGGGCGCTGCGCCGTGGCCGTGGCCGAAAGCGCCGCGCAGACGGCGAGCAGGGCGAATATCCTCATTTCGTCACTCCAGCAGAAAATGGTTTTTTGCAATAGAACAACAGCGGTTGACGGCGCGTTAAGCAGTTTGTGGCAGGCGCAGGTCATGCGCATATTGCATATTCTCGATCATTCGATGCCGCTGCACAGCGGGTACAGTTTTCGCACGCGCGCGATCCTGAAGGCGCAGATCGCGCGCGGTTGGGACGTGGCCGGCGTCACAGGCGCGCGCCACAGCATGGAGGGGCCGGCCGAGGAAGTCGTCGATGGTCTGACCTTCTACCGGACCCGTGCACCGGAAACGATGACCACGCCGATCCGCGAATGGCGGGAAATCGCGCTGCTGGCCGAGCGGATCGACGAAGTGGCGGACGAGTGGCGGCCCGATCAGCTGCACGTCCACTCGCCGGTGTTGAACGCGATGGCCGCGCTCCGTGTCGCCCGGCGGCGCGATCTGCCGCTGATCTACGAAATCCGCGCCTTCTGGGAGGATGCAGCCGTCGGCAACGGCACCGGCAGCGCCAACTCCGCACGCTATTGGTTGACCCGGATGTTCGAAACCCATGCGGCCAATCAGGCCGATGCCGTGGCGGTGATTTGCGAAGGGCTGAAACAGGATCTGATCCGGCGCGGCGTCGACGGCGGGAAGATCATGGTTGCGCCCAACGGCGTCGACATGGCGCTGTTCGGCGATCCAGCGCCTGCCGATACCGAACTGGCGCGCGCTCTGGGGCTGGCCGGAAAGGAAGTGGTCGGGTTCGTCGGCAGTTTCTACGACTATGAAGGTCTCGACGATCTGATCGCGGCCATGCCGCGTCTCGTCATGGCGCGGCCGGATGTGCATCTGTTGCTCGTCGGCGGCGGTCCGATGGCGGACAGCCTCCGCGCTCAGGCTGAAGCATCCGACGTTGGCGGCCATATCCATTTCACCGGCCGCGTGCCTCACCAGGATGTCGAACGCTATTACGGCCTGATCGATATCCTCGCCTATCCGCGCAAGAAGATGCGGCTGACCGATCTCGTGACGCCGCTCAAACCGCTCGAGGCCATGGCCCAGAAACGGCTCGTCGCGGCCTCCGATGTCGGCGGCCATCGCGAGCTGATCGAAGACGGGGTGACCGGCACGCTTTTCGCGCCGGACGACCCCGATGCGCTCGCCGCGGCCCTTGCCGATATGTTCGCCCATCGCGACACTTGGGAGGAACGGCGCAAAGCCGCGCGCGAATTCGTCGAACGCGATCGTAACTGGTCGTCAAACATTTCGCGTTATGCCCCTGTTTACCAAAAACTCACCGGTAAGGCGGTTTAGGATATGAACATCAGTCTGGATGCGATCAGAAATGGCGGTTTTCTGCCTGATTTCCTGGGAAAACTTCCGAAGATTCCAGTCGCTTCCGCGATCTCCGGACTGGTCGTTGCGGCCCTGATACTGATGACACCCAATCCGTGGTTCGAAGCCTTTATCGTCGAAACCGGCCTGCCAGGAATCTTGAGCGCCGCCGAACCGCCGCTCGGCGCCCGGGCGCGGATCGTGTTCGCATTGGTTGCGGCCCTGATCGTCACGCTGGTCGCATGGGCCGCGCTGACCGTGATCGTCGGCCGCAAGATGCGCGGCCGGGCCCAACCGCTGCATGCGGCAACCGAAGTTGACGATCTTGACACCGGGGAGACCGTTCGGACGCCGATGCTCCGTCGGGCCGATGCGCATCCCGATGCGCCCTATCGCCGACCGATTATGGCGGAGGACGATCTGGGAACGCCGCTCGATCTCGTGGATGTCCAGCCCGCCGAACCGGAAACGCCGGCGGAGGACGGTGAGGCGCTGGAACTCGGCGAGGTCGCCCAGATCCTTGAGGACGATCCGGTTGCCGATACCGTCGAAGATGTCACTGTCGAGCCGCCGTCGGAGCCGCTATCTGCCGGAACGCCTGCCGAGGCTATCGACAGGGACGGCGAAACGACCGCGGCGCCCGAACCGGTTTTCGAAATTCCGCTGCCGCGCCGCGACCATGCGGAGGCCGAGGCTCCCGCCCGGCCCGGGGCTCGGCCGGTGCCGGCCGCGCCGCCCTCGGACGCGCGGATCGAACTTGCCGAACTCGTCGCCCGGCTCGAAGCCGGAATGGAGCGCAAAAGGGAGCGGAAGACCGCGGCATCGCAAGCGCCGGACAATGTCACGGCGCATCCCCAGGCCCAACCGTCGGACGACCGCGATGCCGCCTTACGCGAGGCGCTCAGCGCGCTGCAACAGGTTGCCGGGAAGGCGGGCTGAGCGGTCAGTCATTGGCGAGGATCAGCGCCTCGATCTCGATCGTCGCGCTGCCGTCTCCTATCACCGTGTCGACGATCGCGATATCGACCAGAATATATCTGCCGAGATCGAACTCGGCATAATCGAGCCCTTCGGCCAGCGATCGGATCGACGTTTCGGCCTGCGCGCCGTCGAACCGCAGTATGAAGCGATGCCGCGCGCCGGTGAAGGTGATGCTCGACCATGGCTGGGACCGAACCTCTTCCACTATCGGCCGTATGCCCGCCCGCACGGTCAATGCACGGACCAGCGGCGCCAGTCCATCGGTGAGGAGCCGTCGCGTCATCGGCATGTCCCGGACCGATGCTCGGTCTGCGCGATATAGGCGCGCACCCGATCGCGCATTTTCGGGCCGCATTCCCGCCCCCGGCGGATGTCGAAAACCAAGCGCGGGTCGTTGACCGCTTCGCGGCCGAACCGGGTCGGTGGCATATCGGTGTGGCGCAGGAACCGGTCGATATCGATTAGCAGGCTCATCCTGTTCTCCTCTGATCTGGTTGCCGGCGGCGAATCGATGCCGGCAGGGTTTTTCCTATCTCAAAGGTAATTTCCTACTTGTCTAGGAATATTCCTATCGCTATGATGCGGATATGGAAGAGCAGGACCCCCGGCTGGTTTTGGAGCGCCTGGCGCGCGAGCGCGGCGACGATTATTCGGCGCTGTCCCGGCTGATCGGAAGAAACGCAGCCTATATTCAGCAATTTATAAAACGCGGCACGCCCCGGCGACTTGCCGAGGAGGATCGGCGGATTCTTGCCGAATATTTCGGTGTCGACGAACGGATGCTCGGTGCGCCGGCCGAAAATATAGATAGGAAAAATCCTCTTGGAGGTCAGCTGCCGGGCGGCAATATGGTGGCTGTGCGCCAATATGCGGTGAACGCGTCGGCGGGCCCGGGCGCGCTGACCGGTGAGGAAGAAGAGCTGTCGCGCATCGCTTTCCCCGAGCGCTGGTTGCGCCGCCTGGCGGGCGGCGACCCGGCCACGCTGTCGATCATTACCGTGTCGGGCGATTCGATGGACCCGACCCTGTCGGACGGGGATGAGATACTGGTCAGCTGCGACGATGGCGCGGATCGGCTGCGCGACGGAATCTATGTGCTGCGCGTCGACAATGCGCTGATCGTCAAGCGCATTGCGATGAACCCGGCCAGTCGCCGCTTCACGATCAAGAGCGACAATGACGAGTATCCCAACTGGCCCGATTGCGATCTGGAATCGCTGGAAGTGATCGGTCGCGTGGTTTGGGCTGGGCGGCGGCTCGCCTAACGGGCCGACATGGCTATCCCCACGGCCAGCACGGCGCCGACGCCCAGGCCCGCTAGCAGGCCGATGCTCGGCTCCCCCAGCGCCCAGCCCGCCGCCAGGCCCGCAAAAGGGCCGATGGCCAAGAAGACACCGCCGCCGAGCTGGCCATTGCGTTTACCATCCGTCATGCGGATCGCTATGGCATCGGTGCCGACGCCTGTCACCCGCCTGGATGGCTAACGTGATTTTCACCAGTTTTACCGGGAGTTATGAAAGACTTTAGGGCTAATGGCTCGGCCTCAAGACAATCCGCTATATATGCCGGAAGAGACGCAGGGCCGCTATTACAATGCATGAACTATTCTATCTCGACGACCGAGAGGCCGTTTTCGATGCCACCGAGCTTGTCGCCCAATATGGGTCGCTGGCCGGCATGGAGGCGGCGATGCGGGCGGATCGGAGCCGGGAAAGGGGCAATGTCGTCCATTTTTGCCGCTGGCGGCAGATCAAGCGACTGGTCGAATGGATGAACGACGACGAATCCGAAGCCACGCTCCATTGACCGCACAGCGGCTCACCGCGTTGCTCAGTCTGTGAATCCCAGCGCATTTTGATTGGCGGCTGACCGGTTTTCGGGCTACGAGCCGCTGCATGACTGCGGTGATCAAACCGGGCAGGGCGTGTATCAGTTCCCTTTTCCTGCTGGGCGTGCTGGCAATGCCGCATATGGCATCGGCGCAATCCGAGGCCGATCGCCTTGCCGACGATGTGGCCGACGACGTCGACTCCCTCACGACCCGCGAACTCGATCCCCTTGACGGTGCCGATGCATTTGGGGCTTCCGAACCGATGACCGAAGTCGCCGATTTCGGCGTCGACTGGCCCGATATGTCGGAAGTATCCGACGCCGAAGCATCGACCAGCCGCAATGCTGTCGCGATCGATACGGAGCAGCGATACTCGGTCGTCTTGCGCGGGCTGGACGGTTTGGACGAAGCCGAAGAAATCAGATCCCAGTTTCGCGCTCTTTCCGTTTTGCGCGAGAATGAGGACGATACCGCCGTCGTCGCCCAGATCAATCGCCGGGCCGATATCGACCGGGACCTGTTGGACGAGCTGCTCCGCTCGCAAGGCTATTATGATGCGGACGTCGTCGCGATACTGGAAGGCGAAGCCGGCCGGAATCGTATCGAGATCGTTTTCGAGATCGATGCCGGGCCGCTCTATCGCTTCGATCGCGTCGAGCTGCCCGGCCTCGCCGAGGCCGGCGACCGGTCGGATGAACTGCGCGCCCAGTTTCCCGTCGAGGCCGACGATCCCGTCGATGCGGCCGCGGTAACGGCGGCCGAAACCAATCTCTCCGCCGAACTCGGCAATCGCGGCTATCCCTTCGCCGAGGTCGGCGAGGAAGAAGTCGTCATCGATCATGCCAATCGGGTCGCCACGCTGACGCTTCCGGTCGAGACGGGCGGCGAACGGCAGTTCGGATCGATCCGGGTTGTCGAGGGTGCCGAGGAGATATTCGGCGCGGATCATGTCGGCACCATCGCGCGCTTCGAACCCGGCGAACTCTATTCGACGGGTATGGTCGACGATCTGCGACGCGCCCTGATCCAGACCGGCCTCGTGTCGCGCGTCGAACTCACGCCCGTCGAAGCGGACGATCCCGCGCTGGTCGATCTGGCGGTCGAGATGGAACCGGCTCCGCCGCGGACGATATCCGGCGAGATCGGCTATAGCACGGGCGAGGGCGCGCGCATCGAAGTCGGCTGGGAGCATCGCAACCTGGTTCGCCCCGAAGGCGCGCTGGCCTTGCGCGGCATATTGGGCACCGACGAACAATTTGCGAGCGTCAGCCTGCGCCGGAGCAATTTTCTCGCCCGGGATCAGATTCTGACCGGTCAGATTTTCGCCGGGAACACCAATCGCGACGCGTTCGACGCGCGGACGACCGGCGTCACCGCCAGCTTCGCCCGTGTTTCGAACCAGCTGTGGCAGAAGCAATGGGTCTGGTCGGCGGGTCTCGAACTGCTCGCATCGGATGAGCGTGACGTCGTCGGTGCGACGGGGCTCCGGCAGCGCGAGACGTTTTTGATCGGAGCGATACCGCTGACCCTCGGCTTCGACGGCACGAACGATCTGCTCAATCCCGAACGCGGCGTGCGCTTTTCCGCTTTCGTATCGCCCGAGCTCTCCTTTCAGGATGGGACGTTCGGCTATGCGCGCGTCCAGCTCGACGGCAGCGCCTATTTCCCGTTGATGGACGCGCTGACCCTGGCGGGCCGCGTCCGGCTCGGCGCCATTCCCGGGGCCTCGACCAACAATATCGCGCCGTCGCGGCGCTTCTACGCAGGCGGCGGCGGCTCGGTCCGCGGTTACAGCTATCAGTCGATCGGACCGCGCGATGCGAACAACGACCCGATCGGCGGGCGCAGCCTGGTCGAGCTGGCGCTCGAGGCGCGCTATCGGTTCGGCAATTTCGGGATCGTGCCGTTCATCGATGCGGGTGCCATCTACACCGATCTCTATCCCGACTTCAGCGATCTGCGTTTCGGGACCGGGCTCGGGCTGCGCTATTACAGCAATTTCGGGCCGATCCGGCTGGATATCGGCACGCCGCTCAACCCGCAGCCCGGCGATCCGGTCATCGCCATCTATGTATCGCTGGGTCAGGCGTTCTGATGGCGGGCACGACGGCGGATACTGTCGATGGCGATGTCGATTTCATCTCGGCGACGCCCAGGCGGCGGCGGATAACGCGCTGGGTGCTGTTCGGCGTCACCGGGCTGTTGGCGCTGATCGTCGTCACGATATTCGCCCTCGATACGCCGCCGGGCCGCCGGTTTCTGATCGACCGGATCGAGGCGATGGAGCCGGCCAATGGCCTGCGCATCCGGATCGGGCGCATCGACGGATCGATCTATGGCCGGATGTCGATCTCCGATCTCAGGCTCTACGATCCCCAGGGCCTCTTCTTCGAAGCGCCGGAACTGGAGCTGGATTGGCAGCCCGGCATGTATCTGCTCGACAACGAACTGCGCATCGACAGCCTGACGTCCGAATTGGCGATCCTCCATCGCGCGCCGGAGTTCATCCCGTCGGAGGAAGAAGATCAGTCGATCCTCCCCGGTTTCGATATCTATGTCGGATCTCTCGACATCCAGCGGTTCCGGTTCGAGGAGGCGGTCGCGGGCGAACGGCGCCATGCTGCGCTGGCCGGCAGCGCAAACATCCAGGCCGGTCGCGCGCAAGTCGAATTGCAGGCTCAATCGCTCGATAGCGGCGAGCGTCTCGCCCTTCTGTTGGATGCCGAGCCCGATGGCGATGTCTTCGACGTCGATCTCGAACTCTATGCGCCCGAGAACGGGATCATCGCCGGGCTCACAGGGATAGAGCGATCGCTGGTCGCCGATATCGCCGGCAGCGGAACCTGGCAGCGTTGGGATGGATATGCCCGGATCGACAGCGGCGATGCGCGGGTCGTCGATCTCGATCTCGAGGCCCGCGACGGCGCGTTCGTTCTGGGCGGCGTCGTGCGTTCGGCCGACCTGCTCGATTCCGGCATCGCACGCCGGCTTACCGCGCCGGAGATGAACCTCAGCGCGCGGGCGACCCTCGAAGAGCGCCGCCTTGCCGGAGATTTCGACATCCGCTCGCCGGCGGCCGTCATCGAAGGGCGCGGCGTTCTCGATCTCGCCGAAAGCGCGTTCGACGGTTTCGTCGCCGATATCCGGTTGCTCGAGCCTGCCGCGCTGCTCACCGATATGCGCGGCAACAATGTACGCATGACGGTGGGGCTGGACGGTTCCTTCGAACGCGCCGACTTCCGCTATGAATTGACCGCGCCGCGCGCGGCGGTCAGCGCGACCGGTTTCGAAAATCTCCGGATCGCGGGTCAGGGGCGTTGGGGCGATACGCCGTTCGCGCTACCGGTGAACGCGACGGCGAGCCGGATCACCGGTCTCGGCGAAACCTTCGACGATATTCTTCGCAATGTATCGGTGGATGGCGATCTGCTGATCACCGCCGATCAGATCGTCGGGGACGATCTGCGGTTGCGGTCGGATCGGCTGCGCGGGGATGCCTCGGCGATCTACGATCTCGCCAGCGGAGACTATGCGGTCGGTCTCAGCGCCGATATCGATCGGTTCCGTCTGCCGGGCCTGGGCGTTTTCGATGTGCGCACCCGGGTCGATGTCCAACCGGGGCCCGATGGCCGGTTTCGAATTGCGGGCCGGGCCCGCGCGGTAACACCGGCGTTGGAAAACGGCTTTTTCCAATCGCTGGCCAGCGGTGCGACGAGGGCCGATGCGGCGATCGCTTATGGTCCGGACGGCCGTTTCGCCTTTACCGATATGCGCATCGACGCGCCCGCGCTCAGCTTCACCGGAAACGGTTATCTCGACAATGGCGAGCTTTTCGTCACCGGCTCGGGCGAACAGGCGCAATATGGTCCGCTGACCGTGACCGCCCAGGGCGCGCCCTCGCGCCCGCGGGTCGAACTCGCGTTGGCCAGCCCTGTTCCGGCGGCGGGAATCGCGAATGTCGACGCCGTACTCGATCCGAGCGATGCGGGCTATGCGTTCACGGCCAGCGGCCAATCGATGGCCGGATCATTTACCTCGGCCGGCCAGCTCTTGCTCCCTGCAAACGCCTCGGCGGCTGTTACGGTCCGCGAATTGCTGGTCGCCGACACGCGGACCGAGGGCCGCTTCGCCTTTCGCGACGGCGGTATCGTCGGAGCGCTCGATCTCGAGGGCAGTGGAGTCGCCGGCGATATCCTGCTCTCCATGGACGGCGGCGAGCAGCTGGTCATGGTCGATATCGATGCCGAGAATGCGCGGCTCGGCGGTCAGATCGACGCGACGATGCGCGAGGCGATGCTCGATCTTCGCTGGCGCCCGCTCGCCGAAGCGCCGACACTCGAAGCTGGCCTCGAACTCACCGGTTTCCGGCGCCGCGGCGTTTCGTTGGCGCGGTTCGGGGCGGCGCTCGATCTCGACAATGGTTTCGGCGAGGCGGATGTCGATATCGGTGGCGCGCGCGGCCGCAATTTCGATTTCGAAGCCGCCGCTCAGATCACCCCAGGATCGATCACCGTCGAAGGCGGCGGTTCGTTCCGCGACGAACCGATACAGATGACCCCGCTCGTTTTGCGCAAGGAAGAAGAGGGTTGGGTGATCCCGGAAAGCACGATCAGCTATGCGGGCGGCGGGGCGACGGTGGCCGCGCGTTTCGGCGGTCCGGTGACCGATATCGAGGCGACGATGGAAAGCGTGCCGCTGTCGCTGGTCGACATCTTTTACCCCGAGACCGGCTTGGGCGGGCTGGCCACCGGTACGCTCAGCTATCGTCAGGCGGCCGATGCGATCGTGCCGACCGCCGATGCGGCGCTGCGCATCCGTAGCCTCACGCGCCAGGGATTTGCGCTGCGTCCGCGTCCCGTCAATCTCGGCCTTAACGCGCGGCTCGACGATCGCCGGCTGGCGGCGCGCGCGATCATGGAAAGCGACGGCGAGGAAATTCTGCGATTCCAGTCGCGGCTCGATCCGCTGTCCGGCGAGGGCAATTTCGGCGATTTACTCGCGAGCGCGCCGCTCTTCGCCGAACTCCGCTACAACGGCCCCGCCGAAACGCTGTGGCAGCTGACGGGCAACGAAACGCTGAGCCTGTCCGGCCCGTTGCTGGCGAGCATGGATATCGATGGAACGCTCGAAACGCCGCGCATCGTCGGCGCGTTGCGGACGCGCGACGGCCGACTGGAGAGCGCATTGACCGGCACGGTCGTCGAAGGGGTCACCACCGAGGGCACCTTCCGGCAGTCGCGGCTCGAATTTTCGGATCTGTCCGGCACGACGCCGGGCGGCGGCAGTATCTCCGGCCGTGCCGCCTTCGATCTCGGGCTCGCAACCGGTCTCGGCATGGACATCGAATTGCAGGCGGATCGCGCCTGGCTCCTGCGCCGCGACGATATCTCGGCACAGGTTACCGGGCCGCTCCGGATCAGGTTGCAGGCGCCGGCCGGTACGGCGATCGGCACCGATACCGCCCGTCCTGTCGGAACGATCAGCGGCGATTTCGACATGGTGCGCGGCGAGTTCATGCTCGGCCAGGCGGCGCCGGCGATCGTCGTCCCGCAGCTCAACGTAACGGAAATCAATCGCCGTCTGGACGAACCCGATCCACGTACGGAAGCGGTCAGCTGGACGCTCGATGTCGACGTGAATGCGCGGAACCGTTTCATGGTTCGCGGCCTTGGCCTCGATAGCGAGTGGGGCGCGGATATCGATGTCCGGGGACCGCTGGCCAATTTCCAGATCCTGGGCGAGATGAACCTGATCCGCGGCGGTTACCAGTTTGCGGGCCGGCGGTTCGAACTCGAGCGCGGGCGGATCGAGTTTTACGGCAATCAGCCGGTCGACCCGGTCCTCGATATCGTCGCCCAGGCCGATACCGAAGGGCTCGACGCGACGATCAATATCGGCGGCACCGGCAATGCGCCGGAAATCACGTTCACCAGCACGCCGGCCTTGCCGCAGAGCGAGTTGCTGAGCCGGCTGCTGTTCGGGACGTCGATCACCAACCTCTCCGCGCCCGAGGCCATCCAACTCGGCGCGGCTGTCGCGTCGCTGCAGGGCGGGGGGGGCGGGCTCAATCCGATCAATGCCGTGCGCGATGCGATCGGACTCGATCGTCTGCGCGTCCTGCCCGCCGATCCGGCCGAGGATCGCGGCACCGCCGTTGCGGCCGGGGTTTACATAACCCGGCGCCTCTTCGTCGAGGTCATCACCGATGGGCAGGGCTATTCGGCGACCGAGACGGAGTTCCGGCTCACGCGCTGGCTCTCGCTGCTGTCGAGCATCAGCACGCTCGGCCGGGTCGAGGGAAATGTGCAGATCAGCCGGGACTATTAGAAACGTTCCTGCTAAAGACAGGCCGTCCGCATGACTGGCGATTCGAGATGGGGAACCATCGGGGAGTGCGGACGCCGACATGCCGATCGCCTGGGCGTTACCTCTGAACCAAGGAGCCGCCTGATGCAGATCGTTATTCTTCTCTATCCCGATATGACGCAGCTTGATTTTACCGGGCCGTTCGAAGTGTTCGCGGCGCTGCCCGACGCCAGGATCGATCTCGTCTGGAAAACCACGGAGCCTGTGCGCGATGTGAACGGGCTGACGATCGTACCGAGCGCGAGCTTGGCCGATGCGCCCCAGGCCGACCTGCTGTTCGTGCCCGGCGGCTTCGGTCAGGCCGCGCTGATGGACGATGACGAGGTGCTGGACTGGCTAGTACGGCAGGCGGCCGGCGCCAAATATGTCACGTCCGTTTGTACCGGATCACTCATCCTCGCGGCCGCTGGGCTGTTACAGGGTTATCGCGCCACCAGCCATTGGCACTGGATAGACCAGCTCAAGCTATTCGGTGCGGAGCCGGTCAGCGAACGCGTCGTGATAGATCGCAACCGTATCACCGGGGCCGGGGTTTCGGCGGGCATCGATATGGCGCTGTCGCTCGTCGCCGAACTCTACGGCGAACCGGTCGCGCGGCTGATCCAGCTCGGCATCGAATATGATCCCGATCCGCCTTTCGACGGCGGTCATCCGCGGCGTGAGTCGGAGGAGATCGTCGCGATGTTGAAAGCGCGCCTGGCAGACGTCGAAAAAGCGCGCTGGGAGGTGGCGGAGAAAGCGGCGGCCAGAATGAAAGAGAGGCGGCCAGCAGACTGACCGCCTCCCCAGCGTTGCGATTGAGAGCGGAAGACTAGGCAGGTTCGCCGATCACCGTCTTCACTTCCATGAATTCGCGCAGTCCGTATTTACCCATCTCGCGGCCATTGCCGGACTGTTTATAGCCACCGAACGGCGCGTCCGGGATCGGCCCCCAATTGTTGACCCCGACCAGACCCGCGCGCAGCTTGCCGGTGAATTTCGCGGCGTCTTCAGCGGGGCCATAAACACAGGCGGAAAGCCCATATTCGGTGTCGTTGGCGATGGAGAGCGCGTCTTCGTCATCCTTGTACCGTATGACGGTCACGACGGGTCCGAAAATCTCTTCCTTGGCGATGGTCATGTCGCGGGTGACTTCGGACAGGACGGTCGGCTTCACGTAGAAGCCTTGATTGACGCCGTCGGGACGCCCGGTGCCGCCGGTTTCCACTTTGCCGCCTTCGTCGATGCCTTTCTGGATGAGGCCCTGGATCTTCTCATATTGCGCGGAGTTGACGACCGGGCCGATATGGCTGCCCATCTCGGTCGGATCGCCAACCGGCACGCTTTCCATTACGCCCTTGGCGATCTGCACGGCCTCGTCATACTGCGATTCATGAACGAGCATCCGGGTCGGAGCGATGCAGCTCTGCCCGGAGTTGATGATGACGCCTTGCAGGCCGTTCGGCACGGCTTCGGACAGATCGGCGCCTTCGAGCACGATGTTCGGCGTCTTACCGCCCAGTTCCTGATGCACGCGTTTGACGGTGTCTGCGGCATTCTTCGCGATCATGATGCCGGCGCGCGTCGAGCCGGTGAAGCTGACCATATCGACATCGTCATGCTTGGTCAGCTGCGTCCCGACGCCGAGGCCGTCGCCCTGCACCAGATTGAACACACCGGCCGGAACGCCGGCGGCATCCATGATCTCGGCGAAGATCGCAGCCGAACCCGGCGTCTCTTCCGACGGCTTCAGCACCATCGTATTGCCCGCGGCGAGCGCGGGGGCGACCTTGGCGGTGATCTGGTTCAGCGGCCAGTTCCACGGCGTGATCATCGCGACGACGCCGATCGGTTCATGCACGACGCGTGCCGGGCCGAGCTGCTCTTCCCACTCGAAGTCCTTCAGTACCTCCGAAGCCTTGAGGATGTGGCCGAGGCCGGCCGGACCCTGCGCGGCATTGCCGATCGCGATCGGACAGCCCATTTCGTCGGCCATGATATTGGCGATGTCGGGAATGCGCTTTTTGTATTCGTCCGCGATCCGATCGAGCAGGGCGATCCGCTCTTCGACGCTGGTCTGGGAGAAGCTCTCAAAAGCTTGGCGAGCGGCGGCCACGGCCTTGTCCGTGTCGGCCTGGCTGCCGAGCATGATCTCGGTGCACGGCTCTTCGGTCGCCGGATTGATCACCTCATGGCGCGTACCGCCTTCGCTCTCGACCCATTCGCCGTTGATATAATGCTTCAGATAGCTGTGCATGGCAGTCCGCTCCTGTGATTCGGGGATAATCGGTTCTTGTTTGCAACGAAGATAGGGCATTGCCGTCTGTCATTCAACGAAAAGCGCAGCGGATGGCGGCTTCAGGAGAAGGCGAGTGGAACCACCATTTCGGTTCTTGATGTTTTTTCTTTTGAAGCGCCGATCCGCTAAAAGGCTGCTTTGGCGGAGGTGCTGATGACGTATATGCTCAACCAGTGGTCGGCTCGGCTGTGCGCGTTTCTCTTGTGTTTCGTCATGCTCGCCGGCTGCACGGTTCAGCTTGTTCCCGCATATGACAGCGTCGTCGTCGAAAAGCTCGACACATTGAACGAAGATACGTTCGTGCTGCTTTCGGCGTTGGAGAACGGGTCGTCTGCAGAAGAATTCGAAGACTATGAGCCGCGCTATAACGAGTTGATCGGACGCTTCGACGCGCTGCGTGTTCGTACTGAAACGCGCCATGTTCCAACGCTTGCCAACAGGCTGCCGGTTATTTCCGGTCTCGAACTCTGCCGTACGGACGATAATCCGACGGCGTGTTTGAACACATCCCCGGCCGCTTTGCGCGATGTAGCCAGCCAGCTACGGACGCTTCGGGATCGGCATCGGGCGAACGGCTTGGAATCGGGAAACGTCGCGCTAGCTCGTGGTGCCATAGAAATCGGCTTGGAACAGGCGACTACCGTGGAAAATGCGCTTGAGCGCTAGGGGGGCGAATATGGAGATTTCGGAGATCGTTAGCGACCTGCTCGGCAATCTGGAGGAACAGTTGGGTGACGACATTGGCACGATTCGAACCTTCGCTAGTAGCCAAGGCAAGAAATTGGCGGCTCAAGCAAAGCTGATCGCCGAACAGCGTGTGGCCGGCGTGCTGCGCGATGACGACGAGCTTTTCGAGCACTTTGTACAGAGTCTTAAGGATGCCGCTGAGAATTTTGCGCGGTCGGTTGTCATGCTGACAGTCCTGACGATCGAGAAGGCATGGAACGCGATCGTCAATGCAATCTGGGGTGCGCTGAACGGCATCCTTCAAGGAGCCGGATTGCCCTCCGTCTTCATTCCCGGGCCGCCATCGGTCAATTGATTCAATTGCAAAAAAGGGGGCGTTCTCGCGACCGCCCCCTTTTTATCCGCAGAGCCTTAAATCAGGCCGAGTAATACATGTCGAACTCGACCGGGCTGGGGGTCGTTTCCCAGCGGTCATTCTCTTCCCATTTGAGCTCGGCATAGGCTTCGATCTGGTCAGCTGAGAAGACATCGCCCTTGGTCAGGAACTCGTGATCGTCTTCCAGCGCCTCGAGCGCTTCGCGAAGCGAGCCGCAGACCGTCGGCACGCCTTCGAGTTCGGCGGGCGGAAGATCGTAGAGATTCTTGTCCATCGCGTCGCCCGGATGGATGCGGTTTTCGATCCCGTCGAGACCGGCCATCAGCAGTGCCGAATAGCAGAGATAGGGATTGGCCATCGCATCGGGGAAACGGAACTCCACGCGCTTGGCCTTGTCGCCAGTACCATAAGGGATACGGCAGGAGGCCGAGCGGTTACGGCTGGAATAGGCCAGCAGCACCGGTGCTTCATAGCCCGGAACGAGACGCTTGTAGCTGTTCGTCGTCGGGTTGGTGAAGGCGTTGAGGGCCCGCGCATGTTTGATCACGCCGCCGATATAATAGAGGCAGGTGTCGCTGAGGCCCGCATAGCCGTCGCCGGCGAAGAGCGGCTTGTCGCCGTCCCAGATCGACATATGGGTGTGCATGCCCGAGCCGTTATCTTCCTTGATCGGCTTGGGCATGAAGGTCGCCGTCTTGCCATAGGCCTGGGCGACCATGTGGACGACATATTTATACACCTGCATCCGGTCCGCCGTCTGCACGAGCGAGCCGAATGTGAGACCCAGTTCATGCTGCGCCGCGCCGACTTCGTGATGATGCTTGTCCATGGGCAGCCCCATTTCCATCATCGTCGAGACCATCTCGGCGCGGATATCCATGGCGCTGTCGACCGGCGGAACCGGGAAATAGCCGCCCTTGGCGCGCGGGCGGTGAGCCATGTTGCCCATCTCATATTCGCGGCCCGAATTGGTCGGCAGCTCGATATCGTCGATCTTGAAATAGCTGCGGTCGTACCCGTCTTCGAAGCGTACATCGTCGAACATGAAGAATTCGGCTTCGGGGCCGACATAGACGGTGTCGCCGACGCCGGACGCCTTGACGAAGGCTTCTGCGCGCTTGGCGGTTGAACGCGGATCGCGGCCGTACAGCTCGCCCGTGCCGGGCTCGACGATATCGCAGCATATGGCGAGCATGGGTGTTGCGGAGAAGGGGTCTTCATAGACCGCGTCGAGATCGGGCCGCAGGATCATGTCGGATTCGTTGATCGCCTTCCAACCGGCGATCGACGAACCGTCGAACATCAGACCGTCCTCGAGCGCGTCTTCATCCATGACGCCAGAGCACATCTGCAGATGCTGCCATTTTCCCTTGGGGTCGGTGAAGCGAAGATCGACCCATTCGATCTCTTCGTCTTCGATGCGTTTGATAATGTCTTTTGCGGTGGTCGTCATGAAACTTTGCCTTCCTCTCGCCGAATCCTAGAGTAAGAAACCTATACTATTCTTCGCAGTTGCACAAAAATTTTTTTGCAGTGCGTTATAAGCGTCTAGACGGCGTCGGAATCCTGTTCGCCGGTACGGATGCGAATCGCGCGATCGATGGTCGAGACGAAGATCTTGCCGTCGCCGATCCGGCCAGTCTGCGCCGCATTCTGGATGGCTTCGACGACCCGGTCGGCCAGCCCGTCGTCAACGACCGCCTCCAATTTAACCTTGGGAAGGAAATCGACGACATATTCGGCGCCGCGATACAATTCCGTATGGCCTTTCTGCCGGCCGAAGCCTTTCGCCTCGGTAACCGTCATGCCGGTCACGCCGACATCGTGCAGCGCTTCCTTCACTTCGTCGAGCTTGAACGGTTTGATGATCGCTTCGATCTTTTTCATATGCGCGTCTTCCCCTGGGCTGCGATGCGTATCGCTTATGGCAGGTCATAAGCGCGCAGAGGGCCGACTCGCAAGCCGGATGATGCGACCCAAGAGCGCGATATCGGCAGTGTGAGATCAATTGCCGACCCGTTGGACCTGCCGATTTGACGATAGACCGAAACCCGTGCGGGATGGTTCGAACCGTTTTTCGGCTCCGTCCCGTTTTACGCTCCGTCCATCTCCAAGTCCCTATTCCGTAGCGGAAAAGCCACGATGCTTAGAGGGGCGGGGACACAGTGTAAGGAATAGTAAGGACCAAATCATGCGTAAGACTAACCTGCTCGGTGCCGCGATTTTCGCCGGTGCCATGCTCACCACCCCGGCTCTCGCCCAAAGCGAGGACGGCGCGGCGCCGCCGCCTCCGCCTGAGGAGCAAGCGGTTCCCGAACCGACGATCGACACCGATGGCGACGGCGCGCCCGACGCCTGGGACCAGCGCGGCGATGGCCGCCCGGACAGCTGGGACATGGACGGCGATGGCCGGCCCGATGTCTATGACCAGGATGGCGACGGCCAGCCTGACCAGCCGGAATAACGGCACTTCACGCCGCCGGGCCTCAGTGCCCGGCGGCGCACTACAAGGATCAAACCTATGCGCAACATATTTTGGCTGGCGAGCGCCGGTCTCATATTGTCGGCCTGCGGGCCGGCCCAGGAAGGTACGGGTACCGAGGAAGAGCCTGCACTCGATACACAGCCCGAACTTGTCGATCCGGTAGTCGATGATCCTGTCGACGATCCCGGCATGATGCCGCCTGAAATGGAGAATGGCGATACAGGCGACGCGATGCCAGATGATCCGGCCATGGCCGATGACGAACCGGCGATGGCCGAGGAGTCGGCCGCGGATGACGAAGCCGAGACCGAGGACCCGGCGGCGCCAGACGGCGACAGTCAGTAAGTCGACCGATATGTCGGCGGGCCGAGCCGGGCCGCAAACTTGGGGCTAGGACTCTCCGTCCGTGCCTTCGGCGTCTTCGCGCCGCGCGCGCAGCCGGGCGATATCTTCATTCGCCCTGTCGATGACGTAGAGGCGGATCGTCTCGGCGAGGTCGGCCGACAGCACTTCGGCGAAGGCCGGCATGCCCTGCTCCGCAAGCGAACCGCCGAGTACGACATCGCGCCATGCGGCGTCGCTCGTCAGGAAGCTGGAGAAGCGCATATCGGGATTGATCCCGCCGCCGACTGCGCCTTCGCCATGGCAGACCATGCAGTAGCGCAGATAGAGCTGCTGACCGCGCGCGATCTGCTCCGGCGTGCCGGTCGATTCCGGCGGGTCGAGCAGTTCGCGCTCGGTGTCGGGCGCATCGGGCAGCACCCCGGTGCCGTCCAGCCGCAGTACGATCAGCCGCGGGACGTTCGGCACTTGGCCGGCCGTGATATCGGCGGCGCCGGCGGTGATCTGGAATGCGCCGCCGCGACCGGTGGTAAAGGCGATGTGCTGGACGCCGTCGATCAGAAATGTCGAGGCTCCGGCGAGAACACCCGATTGGACCTCCATCGACCATAGCTCTTCTCCGGTGTCGGCGGCATAGGCCTTGAACTGTCCGGTTGCCGTGCCCTGAAATACCAGATTGCCGGCGGTCGTCAGGATCCCGCCATTCCAGGGCGTGTCGTAATCGACCGTCCAGCGGGCCTCCTGTGCGACCGGATCCCATGCCACCAGCTGCCCGCGCACCGCGGAAATCAGCGATCGCATGGTCGCTTCGTCGCGGGGCAGGGCACCGTCCTCCCAGTTGGTGCCGGTGTTGAAGCCGACCGGATCGAGCGCCGAATGCGCTTCGGTGGTCGGTGGGATAAACGCCTGAGGCACGATGTTCGCCGGAATATAGGCCAGGCCCGTCATCGGACTGAATGCCATGGGCTGCCAGTTGTGCGCGCCGATCGGCCCCGGATTGGCGATGAACGTCTCGCCCGTCTGGTAGAAGCGCGCGGCGGGGTTTTCGATCGGCCGCCCTGTCGAGAGGTCGTAGCCCGTCGCCCAGTTGACGCCCTCCACGAAAGCTTCCGCCGAGAGCAAAGATCCGGTCTCGCGGTCGATTACGAAGAAGAAACCGTTCTTCGGCGCATGCAGGATGACTTTGCGCGGTTCGCCGTCGATCTCGAGATCGGCGAGGATGATCGACTGGGTGGCCGTATAGTCCCAGGTCTCACCGGGCGTTTCCTGATAATGCCACAGATATTCGCCGGTATCGGGATTGAGCGCGACGATCGAGGAGAGGAACAGATTGTCGCCCTGGCCGTCGGACCGCAGGCCGTGGTTCCAGGGGCTGCCGTTGCCGACACCGATATAGAGTTGGTTGAGTTCGTGATCGTAAACGATGGAATCCCAGACGGTTCCACCGCCGCCGGATTCGCGCCATTGGCCGGTTACCGACCAGGTGCGGGACGCGGTTTGAAGCACTTCGTCGGAGGCCGCATTGTCCGGTTCGCCATCAGGGTTGGGAACCGTGTAGAATCGCCACTCCAGCGCACCGGTATTGGCGTCATAGGCCGACACATAGCCGCGCACGCCGAATTCCGCGCCGCCATTGCCGATGATGACACGATTGTTGACGACCCTTGGTACGCCGGTGATCGTATAGGGCAGATCCGGGTCCGTCGTCTGCTCCGACCAGAGCTGGGCTCCGGTGATCGCGTCGAGCGCGATCAACCGACCGTCGAGCGTGCCGAGATAGAGTTTCCCGCGCCACACCGCGACCCCGCGATTGACCGCGTCGCAACAGGCGTTCTGGAGCACCGAGCGCGGCACTTCGGGATCGAACGTCCAGAGCGGTTCGCCGTTGCGCACATCGAACGCGAACACCTTGGACCAAGGACCGGTGACATACATGACGCCATCGACGACGATCGGCGTCGCCTCCTGCGCGCGCGCATCCGGCAGCTCCGCAGACCAAGCGATGCCGAGGCCGCTGACATTGTCGGCGTTGATCTGATCGAGCGGGCTGAAACGCTGTTCGGCGTAGCTGTAGCTTGCCGCGGCCCAGTCGCTGCCGTCGCCGCCGGTCGCCAGGAACTCGCCGTCGATCTTGGCCGTGCCCTGCGCCGCGCCGTCCGTGCCGCCGGCATCGTCCGCGCCTGCCGAACAGGCCGCAAGACCCAGAGCCAAAACCAATCCCATCCAAGCACGCATAACCGACTCCCCTCGATACCGGCCCTTATTGGCCCAGCGGGAGAAACGTTGCAAATGCCCGGTTTTGATCCCGGCATTGTGGAATGCGCCGCGGGTGGGCCTCAGCTGTAAGGTGGATTATGGAGGCCGGCAGGGCTCTTGGTGAAAATCTCGACACCCTCTCCGGTCACGCCGACCGAATGTTCGAACTGGGCCGAGAGGGAACGATCCCGCGTCACGGCGGTCCAGCCATCGTCGAGCACTTTCACATTGGGCTTACCGATATTGATCATCGGCTCGATCGTGAAGAACATGCCGGGCCGCAATTCGGGCCCGGTGCCCGCCTTGCCCGCATGGATGACTTCGGGCGCGTCGTGGAAAAGCCGCCCCAGGCCATGGCCGCAAAAATCGCGCACCACGCCATAGCGATGCGCTTCGGCATGGCTCTGTATGGCATGCGAAACATCGCCCAATCGCGCGCCGGGTTTCACGGCCGCGATGCCGAGCATCATCGCTTCATACGTCACATCGATCAGCCGTTGCGCCTTGATCGGCACCTTGCCGACGGTGAACATCCGGCTGGTGTCGCCGTGCCACCCGTCGAGAATCGGGGTCACGTCGATATTGACGATATCGCCTTTTTTGAGCGCCTTGCCGCCGGGAATGCCGTGGCAAACCACATGATTGATCGAGGTGCAGCAGCTCTTCGTGTAACCGCGATAGCCGAGCGTCGCTGGGATACCGCCGCCCGCTTTCATCCGTTCGAACACGAAATCGTCGATTTCCTCGGTCGTCGCACCTGGCACGACGTGCGGGACGAGCGCGTCGAGAATCTCCGCCGCGAGCCGTCCGGCCGCGCGCATGCCTTCGAAACCGCTTTCGTCATGCAGCTTGATCGTGCCGTCCCGCGCCACCGCATCGGCGGCGGTAATGGTTTGATACTGGTTCATCATGACCGTCTATATAGCGGCGCGTAGCGAATTTCGCCACCGGGCGGATCGCGCGTCGATCTAGCGGAACCGGATCCGCTCACTGTGCAGGCTGCGGCCGTTAGCACCATTGAGCGTCAGGCCGACTTCTCCGGAGGCCCAGTCGATCTCGACCATCCCGAAGTTCTCGTCCGAATAGAAGCCAGAGCGGCGCAGCGGATCGGGTTCGCGATCGCCGGTATCGCCTTCAGCGAAGGAGAAATTGAGCGAAGAGGCGGTGAGCTCCCAAACGGCTTCGCCCAGGGCCGCCGGCTCGTCATGATAGAGCGCGCCGCTATGTCGGTCGCCGGACAGGATCACCATGCCTCCGCCATTGCGCGCGGCGAGAGCGTCGTACAACCGTTCGCGTTCCCGCGGCATATTGCCCCATTTCTCGAAATTGTGCGCGTCGGTCAGAATCTGGATCGACGACACGATCAACCGAAGATCGGCGGGTTGCGCAAGCTGCTCCGCAAGCCACGCCCATTGGGCGGCGCCCAGCAACGTTGCGTCCGGGTCTTCCGTCGGCCGGTAGATGCCGCGCGGCCATCGCTCATAACTATAGGGCAGGGTAGCGAGCGGATCGCGGAAGAAGCGCGTGTCGAGCATGATGATCTGTACCCGCTCGCCTTCCGGCCCGATCATCACGCTGTCATAGATGCCGGGCCGCGCGCGGACTTCGTCGCTCGATCCCCAAAAACTCTCGAACAGCTGTTCGGAGCGCTCGCGGAAGGCGAAATTGCCACCGGAATCATTCGGGCCGAAATCATGATCGTCCCAGCTGGCGAGCATCGGCACCTGTTCGCGAAAGGCGATGAATTCGGGATAGGACGCTTGCAGACGATAGGCATGGGCGAAGGTGCCGAGATCGGCCTCGCCGCGATAGCCGTAATCGCCATAGACATTGTCGCCGATCATTAGGAACAGGTCCGGATTGTGCGCGGCAATGGTGGACCAGATCGTCTGGTGGCGATGCTGATGATTGCAACTGCCAAAGGCGATCCGGCTGATCGCCCGGCTGGTGTCGATCGCCGGCCCGGGATTCGCTTGCGGCAGATCGTCGGCGAGCGAGGCATAATAGGGGCGGAGCGCTTCGGCGGCGCTTTGCGGTGCCGGTTGGTTCGCGGCGGTCGTACAGCCCGCAACCGCGAGTGCCGCCATGCTGCTGAACGCCGCGATCGTGATCCGATAATGTGTCATTTAGGCTTGGCTCCCATATCTGAATCGAAAAAGGGGCCGACGACATGCTGCCGCCGACCCCTCTCTATCATTGGCTAACCGCCACCCTAGAACTCGTAGCGAACGCCGAGCTGGATCCGCCAGGCCGAAGCCGAGGTCGAAACCTGCTGCTCAAAATCCGGGCTGAAGTCTGAGATGATGTAACGGCCTTCGTCATCCACGCCGCCATCGACAATGTCGACAACTTGGCCATCGCCAAACTGGCCACGCGTCTTGAACGTGTTCCAGCTGCTGTTCAGCAAGTTGAGGAAGTTGTCGATATCCGCGAAGAATTCGATCCGGTCCTGCGTAATTCCGAACCAGCTGCCCGGCCCCGGAATTTCCTGACTGATCCGCATGTCCATGTCGTACGTCCAGTCTTCCCGGCAGGTGTTCCGGCGGATCGTCGTGCCGATCGCTTCGCGCGAACAATCGAAATTGTTGGCGAAGTTGATGAGTTCCAGCACTTCGGACTGCACTGAAAGCGGTGAGATATTAGGGTCGTTCGGGCCGCTCGGGATGTAGAGCAGCGCATTGTCGTTGCCCGACGAGCTGTCGTTGAAGACCCCGCCGCCATCGAAGGTCAGGCTGTACGGACGACCCGAGCGGGCGCTGAAGAAGATGCCCCATTGCGTATCGTAGCCGTCGATGAATTGTTCGGTGAAGTTGACCGCGAAGGTGAAGGCATGCCGCGTTTCATAGTTGGAGGTCGAGTTGGCCGGATTCTGCCGGTCGAATGCCGCCGATTCATCGAAGCTCGACGTCGCCGTGGAGCTGTTGTTGTTCCGGAAGTTATCCGAGTCGGTAAAGGCGTAGCCGAAATTGACGAACACGCTGCCATTCTCAGTGAAGACGCCGCGGTCGAAAATCTTCGACAGGCTCATCGAGAAGACATGGCTGTCATAGGAGCGGCCATTGGTCAGCTGGATCTCGTCGTCTCGGCGGGCCCGGCATGCGTCCGAGAAGGTGCCGGAATATGTGAGCCCAGTTCCGCCAGTACCGTTGAGCGTCAGCGCACAACCTGCATTGGTCGGGTCGATCGCCACATAGATCGGGCGGCCGTCCACGGTGAAGCCGTTTATGCCTTGTGTCGGATCGACGACCTGCGACAGATCCACGAAGTTCAGCGGATCCTGGAAGCTGCTATAGATATAGTCGAGCTGCAGCTGCCAATCGTCGAAAAAGCCCTGGCCGAAACCGATTTCGGTCGAGAAACCGATATTGGCGCGGATAACCGTCGGGACATCGAAGTCGGGATCCGTCGATTGCGTATCGGACAGACCCGCCGCCGCCTCGGCGGAAGCGGCCTGGGTGGCGCACGCCGGGAAGCCTGTGAACGCGCCATTCTGAACGACGCTGAAGTTTCCGTTCGCGTCGAGCAGGCCAGCACAGGCCGCATCGAACGTATCGGCTTCGCCGACCGAGAAACCGTTGTTCGAGAAGGCGTTGGAGAAATAGACGACCGGATCGCCGCCTGAGAAGATGCCGACGCCGCCGGTCAACTGGCTGTTGCGGATGAAGCCCTCGAAATTGTCGAAATCATAGGTGAAGGCGACGCGCGGAAGGAAAACCGGATCGAGCTGGCTGAAGCCGAAATCATTGCCGAAGCCGTAGCGCTGCGAAAATGCCGGATTGGTGCGCGGCGCGCTGCCGTCATACCATTCGAGCCGGATGCCGGCGAGAATGCTGAGTTGGTCGGTGACCTGCCAGTCATCCTGCGCGTAGACCGAATAGATCGTGCGGTTGAATGTAGCGCTCGCCTCGTTGATGTCACCGGACGGCGTTGCGCGGATAGTACCGCCGCCAAGGGCCCCGCCGACCAGATTGTCGGCTGTGTCGCCAAAGACACTGGAGAAGGCGCCGTTCGCAACGATTCCGTTCCGGAAATCGTCCAGGTTGCGGAAGAACAGGGTGCCGGTTGCGTTGATCGCGAACAGGTTGAACACTTCGAGATCGTTGATCTCGGCGCCGAACTTGATGTCATGGTCGCCGAGCTGGAGGTTGGCGGTCAGCCGCGCGAGATCGGTACGCGTCTCCAGAGCGTTGGCCGAGCGGAAGATACCCGGTCCGGCGCTCAGAACGCCGTTCTGCGTCGGGCCTACGACGCCAACGGACAGGCGCGTGATCGGATTGCCGTCCTGCGCTTCACCGCCGCCGACCGGACCCTGAACGTCGGTCAGATCGGAGCGCGAAAGCCGCAATTCGGTCGAGAAATTCTCGCTCCAGTCCGAATAGACGCGCAGCGAATAATAATCGGAAATCGTGCCTTCATCCTCGAAGCTGTTGAGGCCGGTCAGTTCCTGGTCGCCGGTGTCCGATTCGACATTGGTTTCTTCCAGACGCTGATAGGTGGCTTCGACGCGGTGATCGTCGTTCACATACCAATCGAGCCGGCCGAAATAGCGAACGCTCGATTCCGGAAGAGATGCCGGATAGCCGCCGACATCGACGCCATAAACGTCCTGGGCGATCTGCGCGAACTCGTCGAACTGTGCCTGGGTCACGAAGTCGGCCTCGTTCGGGAAGCCCGAGCCCGCCGGGCCGAGATCGTTCGAGTCGCCGAGATCGGTTTCTTCATAGGCGCCGAAGAAGAAGAGACGATCAGGAATGATCGGGCCGCCGAGCGTGACGCCCCAGCGTTTCTCTTCGAACGGGGCCGGCGTGAAGCTCTCGCCGTCGATCGTGTCGCCCCGCAGGTCGTCGTTGCGGAAGGTGAAGAAGGCCGAACCGGAGAAGCGGTTGGAGCCGGACTGGGTCACCACGTTGACGGCGCAGCCGGTGAAGCCCGAATATTCGACATCGAACGGTGCGAACTCGATCGAGGTTTCCCGGATCGCATCGAACGGCAGCGGCAGTGCGTTGCGTGCCGCGAACGGCGTGCCGTTCAGCCCGAACACGTCGGCCTGGACGATGCCGTCGACCGTGAAGGTGTTGGACCGGTCGTTACCGCCTAGGCAGGAAATGCGATCGACCTCGTTGGACCGATCGAGGCTGACGCGCGGATCGATACGGATGAGGTCGCGCACATCGCGGGTAATCGACGGGAAACTCTCGAGCACTTCTTCGTTGAACGACTGGCCTGGGCCCAGAGCGAGCTGGGTCAGATTGGCGCGCGCCGCGGTGACGACGATCGTCTCTCCGCCACCGCCGCCGGTGAGCCGGAAGGAGAGTGAGGTCGCGCCCGACAGGTTGATGCGTACATTTTCAACCGTCTGCCCCTCGAAGCCGGGAGCCGTCGCTGTAATCGTGTAGGGGCCGCCGGTGACGAGGTTGCCGGCGCGGAAGGCGCCATCGGAGCCGGTGGTCAGATTGCGAGTCGCACCCGTCCGCGTATCAGTGACCGAGACCGACGCATTGGGGATCGCGTTCCCCCCGTCATCGGACACTTGGCCCTGAATTCCCGATGTAATTTGCTGCGCTGCAGCAGGACTGGAAACGACTCCGGCGAGCGACACGGAGGCCGCGCTTGCGGCCAGAAAGACTTTGAAAAAGCGCATGATTATCCCCGATGGATATAAGTGAACCCCTGACCGAGGGATTGCCATCCGGGCCCTCGACCGTTGCAACGCCGTCTACCTACTCGACATGTCACTAATGTTACATTTTGGAGCATTTGCGGAGTCGAGAGCCGAGGATAAGTTACGGTTTTCGTCCACCTGTGTGATTCAAGAGACACCTGATTTCTTTGCGCGGCATCGATCCGGGCGCTAAGGCATGGATCATGGAAAACGCAAAAATCTGGCGCGCTGGTTTGATCGTTATCGGCGACGAAATTCTCTCGGGACGCACTCAGGACAAGAATGTTGCTGCACTTGCGAAATGGCTGAACGTACAGGGAATCCGGCTTGTAGAAGTGCGTATCGTTCCCGACATTCTGGAGCGGATCGTCGAGGCGGTGAACGCGGTGCGGGCGACGACCGACTATTTGTTCACGACTGGCGGGATCGGGCCGACGCATGACGATATCACCGTAGATGCGGTTGCCGCGGCGCTGGAAGTCGATGTGATCGTGCACCCGCGCGCGCGCGCCATGCTCGAAGGCTATTATGCCGACAAGGGCGGGCTGACCGAGGCGCGACTCCGGATGGCCCGCGTGCCTGACGGCGGCGAACTTATCGAAAACCGGATGTCGGGTGCGCCGGGTATCCGCCACGGCAACATCTTCATCATGGCCGGTATTCCGCATATCGCCGAACAGATGATGGATGCCCTGACGGGGCAGTTGGAAGGCGGGGATCCCCTGATCTCCGAAACGATCGGATGCTGGACGGCCGAGAGCGAAGTGGCCGATATATTGGGCGCGGTGGAGGAATCGCATCCCGGGTGTCAGATCGGCAGCTATCCCTTTTTCCGCGAAGGCCGGGTCGGCGCGAACTTCGTCGTCCGGTCCACCGATGCGGGTGAACTCGCGCAATGCGTTGCGGCGCTTAGCGATGCCCTGTCGGCCAGCGGCCAGACGGTGACTGCCGGCGGTATCTAACCGGGCGTTGGCGCGCGCACGTGCCGGGTGCATATCAGGACCAGCAAAGCCAGGGTGCCTACGGCCGTCGAAATGACGAACGGCGCACCGGCAAAGCGCATCGGCGCGTCCGGACTGGTGAAATAGGCGAGCGACGGATTGAAGACGAGGGGTGCCGCGATGGCGGCCAGTGCGGTCAGGCTGCTGTTGAATCCCTGCAGTTCGCCCTGCATGTCGGCCGGGGCGCGGCGGCTCATCAGCGCGATGAGCGACGGCCCGGATAGCGCGTGCAGCGCGGTGACCGCCATGATGACGTAAGTCGCCCAGCCGACCGAAACGACCGCGATCAACAGAAACCCGGCCGTGCCGCTGACGATGCCGATCATCGCCGCGCGGCGTTCGCCGAACCGTTTGACCAGCGGACCGATCGCCAATGCCTGGACAAGCGCCATGAGCAGTCCGACCCAGGCGAGCGACAATCCGACCAGTCCCTCGGACCAGCCAAATCGCAGTTGGGTGAAATAGGCCCAGACGGACGGATAGACGTTGATCGCCGTGGTCCAGAGCAGGAAGACACCGGCCATCGGCAGGATGCCGGGTACGTGACGCAGCTTCAACAGCGCGCCGAGCGGGTTGGCGCGCGCAAGGCGAAACGGCCGCCGATTCTCCCGCGCATGGGTCTCGGGAAAAACGAAAAAGCCGTAGACGAGATTCGCTAGCGCTAGCCCCGATGCCACGAAGAAGGGAAGGCGGGTGCCCAGTTCGCCGATCAACCCGCCGATCGCGGGTCCGACGATAAAGCCGATGCCGAAAGCCGCACCGATCAATCCGAAGACCCGGGCGCGGTCATCCTCGCCATAGATGTCCGACAGCGTCGCATAGGCGGTGGAGAACGCGGCGCCGAACGTCCCGGCGATCATCCGGCCGGCGAACAGCCATGCCAGGGTCGGTGCGAATCCCATGACCGCATAGTCGATCCCGAAACCGGCCATCGAGAGGAGCAGGATCGGTCGTCTCCCGAACCGGTCGCTCAGATTGCCGATCAGCGGCCCGAACAGGAACTGGAAAAGGGCGTAGGTGAGGATCAGCCAGCCGCCGATCCGGGTCGCTTCCGAGAGCGAGACATCGCCTAGCGTGACGACGAGCTTCGGCAGCACCGGCATGATGATGCCGAACCCGATCGCGTAGATGAAAACGGTCGCGAGCACGAAACGGGTCGCGGCCTTGGCTTGCCGGTCGTCCATCGCTGCAGCCTTAGGCGCGGATTGCGGCAATGTCCCGCTATATTCCGAAGGTCCGGAACACTAGCCGTCGTCCAGAAATTGGCGAACGGCGCCGACGAAGACGTCCCCGGCAGGCTCGCCCTCGAGCAAGAGATGATTGTCGCTTTCGAGCGTCACCAGCGTGGCGTGGGGGATCGCGGCGGCGAGATCGCGTCCCGTTTCCCAGGAGATACGAAGGTCGCCGCGGGAATGCAGCACGAGGGTTTCCGCCGACACGCCGGCGAGCCGCTCCCGGATGTCGATATCGCCGAAGGCGGACTGGAAGCGGACGGCGTTTTCGGCGCACGTCGTCTGACGCTGGAAATCGTCGAACCATTCCAGCTGTTCCGGCGTCGCGCCGGGCAGGAAGGTGGCGGAGAAGATGTGACGGTAAGCGGGGTTATCCTGACCCCAGCCGCTTCGGGTCAACGTCATCACCGCTTCGCGCTCGGCGATTTCCTCGGGACTAGCATCGATGCGCCAGCCGGCGGGATAACCGCCGAACAGGATCAGCTTCGATACGCGTTCGGGATGGCGCACCGCATATTCGATCGACACCGCTGCACCCTGCGAAATACCGAGCAACGGAAAACGTTCGAGTTCCAATGTATCGACCACCGTCTCGAGATCGGTGACGAAGGTCTCGAAGGAAATTTCCGGCACGTCCCAATCGGACAGGCCGTTGCCGCGCTCGTCATAGCGGATGAACTGATGATCGCGCGCCAGTTCGCGGAACAACGGGCTCCAGATCGGAGCGTCCCAGTCAAGCTCCAAATGGGTGAGCCAATTGGCCGCTTTGACGAGCGGCGGGCCTTTACCGACACAGCCATATGCGATCGATACGCCGTCCGGCGATTTGCAAAAATGGATCGCCTGGCTCGACAGGAGTGCGCGGTCTTTGGATTGCGGCGTCTCGTCCGCCAGTTTACCGTTGCTCCTGGGTTCCCAGTCCATTCCCGCATCTTTGAACTTCGCGCCGAGTTCGCGGATGAGGTGAGACGCCTCGCGATCCTGGCCGAGATTGCGATGGGCCCGGATCAGCGCATTGGCCGCATTCTTGCTGTACGGACTGACCTCGAGCCATCGTTCGGCATAATCGAGCGCAAAGTTCGGCAGCGTGTCGGGATGATCGATCAGGCGCGCGATCGCCGCGGCGCGCAAGCGCTGCATCCGGTCCCGCTCGCCGTGCAGCCACATCGAAAAGGCCGGTTGTTCGGGCAGGTCGACACCGCCGAGCAGTTCTTCGCCCAGCATCTGGGTGCATTTGGCGAGCAGATTGTTGGACGCGTCGGGATCCTCCAGACCTTTCTCGAGGCGTTCCAGATCGGTCTGGACGGCGATCGGCTCGAAGCTGACGCGTTCGCGGTCCGCGATCAGCCGCTCGCCCTCTTCGTCATTGACGATCTGCCGCAATTTGCTCAGCGACCAGCGAAGCGAAGCGCGGGGATCATCCGGCAACTCCCAGAAGATTTCGCACAGCCTTTCGCGCCTTTGGGGGCGCCCGGTAACGATCAGATAGGCGAGCAGCGCGCGCGATTTTTTCGACGACGGCAGCGCAACGGGTTCGCCGTTCCGGCTGAGTTCGAAATCCCCCAACAGTCTGACATCCAGAACGGCCATATTTTCCTCTTGGATCGGTTATTCCGCGACGAACCGACCGTATCTCGCGAGCATCGGCCAGAATGTGCCCGATTACAACGGTCGTTCAAACGCTGACCCCAACGCCCGGTAGCCATAAAGGCTCCATCGAATTTCCGGAGCGCGAAGACGGCCTTGCCGCCGTTTCCGCGCTCCGTTCAGCTTTGGGAGTGAAAAAATGTTCAACCTGATCAACTATATCATAGCCGGAGGCTTTCTCGCCTTCCTCGCGATCGAGGCGCTCGCGCCGGCGCGGCGGTTTCCGAATGTCCGCTTCTGGAAGATACGCGGCGTTATCTCGGCGGTCTTCTATATCGCGATCGCCAGCTATGCGCCCTTCCTCTGGGCGAGTTGGCTCACCGGTCCGCTGCTGTTCGATTCCACCGGGCTGTATTTCGCCATGCAATGCATTCTGGGTTTCGCAGCGATGCAGTTCGTCGCCTATTGGTGGCATCGGGCGATGCACGGCTCGGACATATTATGGCGGATATTTCATCAGATGCATCACAGCGTCGAGCGCATGGACGGTTGGGGCGCGCTCTATCACTCGCCGCTCGACGTTATCGGCTTTGCTTTCGCGGGCAGTTTCGCCCTGACGATGATCGTCGGTATCTCGCCGGAGGCCGCTGCCGTGATTGCCGTGTTCGGCATGTTCGCCGTCTACTTCACCCATTGCAATATCCGGACGCCGCGATGGATCGGCTGGCTGATGCAACGCCCCGAGGGCCATGGCCGGCACCATGAGCGGGGCCGCCATGCGAACAACTATGCCGAACTGGTGATCTGGGACCGGTTCTTCGGAACCTACGAGAATCCGAAGGAATGGAACGGCGAGGCCGGTTTTTACGACGGTGCGTCTCTCAGGATCTGGGACATGCTGACCTTCCGCGACGTTTCCCGTCCGAGCGAGGCCGACGCAGCCGAACCGAAGCTGTCACGCGGAGCGATCGTTCCCGGCGCTTTTGTGGGGTTAATATGCGCCGGTGCCGCGGGCCTGTTCACCCTGGGCACGGTGGCCGTCGTGGCGGTTTAATCGGGATGACCGGCGGGTTCGTTGCCCTGAAGCTCTGGAGCGGGTGAAGGGAATCGAACCCTCGTCGTCAGCTTGGGAAGCTGCTGCTCTACCATTGAGCTACACCCGCGATCGGGCGCGCTCTTTCGCAAAAGCGGCATCGCTTGTCCATGGGGCGCGTCCATCCTTTGCCTGTCGCGCCGCCGCTGCTAGAGATGCTCGCGATCAGGGGAGAGCCAAATGACCGAAGACCAGCCGCGCACGCCGCATCCGATCGTGCAATGGATCGCCCGCATCGGCATAGTGTTGGGTATCGGCGCGCCTGTCGTCGCGGTCGCCATGGCGCTTGCGACTGGGGCCGGCATGCTGGACTGGCAGACCAGTCTCGGCTCGTTGAGAAGCCTGACCTATGGCGCCATGGCAGGCGGCGGCCTCTCGCTGATCGCGTTACTCGCGCTCTCGATCCGCAAGCATTGGAAGCGGTTGCTCTGGCCACTGATCGCTCTGCTCATGGCGGGGGGCTTTGTCGGTTATGCCTCGTACAGCTTCGGCAAGGCGGCGACCGTCCCGCCTATCCATGACATCACGACCGACCTCTCCAACCCGCCGGCGTTCGAGACACTCACGCTGCGCGCGGACAATCGCGAAATCGTTCCCGATGGCGGTCGTGCCGATCTGGCTGATCTCGACAATGCGGCCCGCTGGCGACGCTGGCATGAAGAAGCCTATCACGATATCCGGCCGATCCTCGTTCCGGTGTCCGTGCCCGATGCGGTGGCCGCTGCGGAACGGCTCGTCGAAGAGCGCGGCTGGGAACTCGCCGCCGCCGATCCCGCGACCGGCCGGATCGAGGCGACCGATACGGTCTCTATCTATCGCTTCAAGGACGATGTGGTGCTGCGCATTACGCCGAACCCCAATGGCGATGGGAGTGTGGTGAATATGCGATCGGTCAGCCGGGTCGGAGTTAGCGATCTCGGCGTGAATGGCGACCGTATCCGGGCGTTTTTGGCGGATCTCGAAGCCGCGACGGCACGGTAAACGCCACGCATCAGGCGGCGCGCAATTCTTCCAGGAAGGCGGTGGTTGCGTCGCGCAGCGCGTCGGCCTGTTCGGCGAGGCTTTCGGCGGTCTTGCTGACATCGGCGCTCAACGTGCCGCTGTTGCGGGCGGCACCGGCGACGCGCTGAATATTCTGTTGGACATCGTCGGTATCCTGGGCGGCCTGAATACTGTTGTCGCCGATATTCCGGGTCGCCTCCCGCTGTTGCATGACGGCCGATGCGATGGAGTTGGATATCTCGGTGATTCCACTGATCTCGCGCGTCGCCTTCGACATTGCGTCGACGGCCTGTTTTACGGCATCGTCGATTTCGCGCAGCTGGCGATCGACATTGTCGGTCGCATCAGTCGTTTGCTGGGCGAGCGATTTGACCTCCTGCGCAACGACGCTGAAGCCGCGCCCTGCTTCGCCGGCGCGCGCCGCCTCGATCGTCGCGTTGAGGGCGAGCAGATTGGTCTGACCGGCGATCTCGGAAATCAGCGCGACGATCTTGCCGATTCCCCGGGTGCGTTCGATCAGGACTTTCATGGCTGCATCGCTTTCGGCCGCCGCTTCGGAAACCGTGGCATTGAGCGCCAGCCCGTTGCCGATCTGATCCGAAATCTCGCTGACCGAGGCGTCGAGCTGCTGCACCGCGCTGGCGACGAGCTGCACCGCGCTGTTGGCGCCGGCCGCGCGTTCGGACACTTTCGATGCATCCTGGCTGGTTTCGCCGGACAGCCGCGCGAGATCGGATGACGAGATATCGAGCTTCGCGATGGCCTGACCCACGCTGCTCGCAACCTTAACGACGGATTGTTTGAACCGCTCGCCAAGCTCGAGCAATTCCTTGTGCCGTTGCTTGGCCATTTTTTCGCGTTCGGCGAGGAGGGATTGCGCGCCTTCGATTTCGCGCTTGCGTTCGCTTTCGGTACGGGTCCGCTCCGCTTCCAGCAGCGAACGCCGCTCGGCTTCGGATCGGGTCAGCTTTTCCATGGCCATGCTGTTGGCGACCAGCTGGCTCGACTGATCGACCACCGTGCGCGCCAGCATGATCAGCAGGATCAGAAGCAGCGGAAACATGATCCATTGCGACCCGGCGTCGCGCAACAGGATGTTGAACACCAAATCGGCGGCGATGGGGAAGGAAAAGCTGGCAAAGGCCGAAGGAAGCGTGATGAACATCAGCGCGCCGGTACAGATCAGGCCGACTTGCAGCGTCAGCACGAGCAACCGCGTCTGTTCCGGGCTTCCCCAATAGAGCGCGCTCAGGAGCAGGCTCCAGCCGATCGCCGCGACCAGCGCATTGGCGCACAGCATCAGGACGAGCTTTTTGGGTCTGTCGATACCGGCCTCGACCTTGCCCGCCGAGAAGCTCATCAGGCCGAAGATGGAGCTGGCGACGATGAGCGTGCCTCCGGCAATCAGCAGGCCGAGTGCGGGCGTCTCGGAATAGAGAAAAATGATAAGCGGCACGAAAACGAGCGCCGCGGGCAACAGGCCGTAATAGGATCGCGTGGCCGAGCGCATCTGATCCTGGAACGCGCGAAAGCGGAAGGTGTCCGGCCGCGCGCCGACCCGGAAAAGCTCCCGCGCATAGAATCGCGGGTTGCCGGACCAATAGTTATGCGCCGCACTGTTGCTTTCATTCCGCAATGGTCTTGCCCCGATCGATAGGGCCGAAGCTTAGCGGGTAGCGGGTAAAAAACGCGTTAACCAAGGCGTCGGTCAGGCGAGTTTTGCCCAATCTATCGGCTTGCGGATATCGAGCGCGGGCACCGTATCCGGCATCGGATATTTGAGCCCGTTGCCGCAATTGAAAAGCACCGCCCGCTCGCCGGCCGCGATCTGGCCGGTGCCGCGCGCCTTGGCATAGGCTGCGGCGGTGGCCGCGCCTTCGGGACACAGGAGCAGCCCGTCTTCGCGTGCGATGCGGGCCCGTGCATCGAAAATCTCCGTTTCTTCCACGGCGATCGCGAAACCGTTCGATTCCCGCAGCGCGCGCAGGATCAGGAAATCGCCGATCGCCGCGGGAACGCGAATTCCCGCTGCGCCGGTCGCGGCATTCTCCCATCGTTCCGCGCTGTCCGCGCCCTCGGTCCAGGCCTTGACGATCGGCGCGCAGCCCGCGGCCTGCACCGCGACCATGCGCGGGCGTTCCGGGCCGATCAGTCCGACGGCCTCGAGCTCGCCGAACGCCTTCCACATGCCGATCAATCCGGTACCACCGCCGGTCGGATAGAAAATGGCATCGGGCATCGCCCAATCGAGCTGTTCGAGCAGTTCGATGCCCATCGTCTTCTTGCCTTCGACGCGATACGGTTCGCGCAGGGTGGCGACGTTGAACCAGCCCATCGCCTCTTCGCCGGCATGAACCAGCTTGCCGCATTCGTCGATCAGCCCGTTGCAGCGCCAGACTTTGCCGCCCTGCAGGGCCGTTTCCACGACGTTGATGTCGGGCGTATCGTCAGGGCAGAAGACGAAGCTTTCGATGCCTGCCCGGCTTGCATAGGCGCTGGTCGCGGCACCCGCATTGCCGTTGGTCGGTATGGCGATACGCTGGACGCCGAGTTCCTTCGCCATCGATATAGCCATGGCGAGACCGCGGGCCTTGAAAGATCCGGTCGGCAGGCGCCCCTCATCCTTGACGAGAACGTCGCCGTCGGAAAAGCGGCGCAGGGGGATGAGCGGCGTGAAGGTCTCGCCGAGGCTGGCGATATTGGCCGCATCGCGGACCGGAAGCATTTCCCGGTAGCGCCAGAAATTCTGCGGCCGATCGGCGAAGCTGTCTCGCGTCAGAGAGCCGCGCAAAGCATCGAGATCGTAGCGGGCGAAGAGCGGTGCCCCGGCAGGCGAGAGATTGTGCGGCCGCCCGGCTTCGATCGTCTCGCCAGTGCGCGTGCATTCAAGATGCGAAAAATGGCTGACTGTCACGCGTGCGTCCCGAACTCCCTTTGGCCGAACTTCCTTCGGCCGAACATGGTTTCGACGCCTTTAGCGCCTGTCACGCGAATACAAAAGAATGCTCCCCCGCCGGGTGGCGGGAGAGCATTCTGAAAAACGCGATATTCGGGCGTTCTAGCGCTTCGAGAACTGGAAGCTCTTACGCGCCTTGGCCCGGCCATATTTCTTGCGCTCGACGACGCGGCTGTCGCGGGTCAGGAACCCGGCGGCCTTCATCGTGCCGCGCAGCTTCGGCTCGTAGCGCGACAGTGCCTGGCTGATGCCGTGCTTGACCGCACCGGCCTGGCCCGAAAGCCCGCCGCCCTTGACGGTCGCGACGATGTCATACTGGCCGCGGCGATCCGAGATATCGAACGGCTGGTTGATGACCAGGCGGAGCGAAGGCCGTGCGAAATATTTGGACTGGTCGCGACCATTGACCGTAATCATGCCCTTGCCCGGCTTCAGCCAAACGCGCGCAACGGCGTCCTTGCGGCGGCCAGTCGCATAGGCGCGGCCGAGATCGTCGATCTCCTGCTCGCGCAGCGGGGTTTCCTCGACCGGAGGCGCCGCTTCTTCGACCGTTTCGGCCGTCTGTTCGGCAGACGCTTCGGTCGTGGTTTCCGCTTCGGCGGCGGGCTTTTCTTCGGTCTTGGTTTCGGCTTCAGCAGCCTCGGTGATCTCTTTCAGATCGGAGAGGGATTTCTTGTCGGCCATTATGCGCCCACCTTGTTCTTGCGATTGCGGGAAGCGAGATCGATCGTCTCGGGCTTGAGCGCTTCGTGCGGATGCTCGGTGCCCGGGAAGACGCGCAGATTGCGCATCTGCTGACGGCCCAGCGGGCCGCGCGGGATCATCCGCTCGACGGCTTTCTGGAAGACGCGCTCGGGATTTTTGCCTTCGAGGATCCGCTCAGGCGTGGTTTCCTTCAAGCCGCCGGGATAACCGGTATGTTTATAGTAGATTTTGTCGGTCGTCTTGTTGCCGGTGAAGCGGGCCTTCGCGGCGTTGATGACGATGACATTGTCGCCGCAATCGACATGCGGCGTGAAAATCGGCTTGTGTTTACCGCGCAGGATCTTCGCGACCTCGGCGGCGGCGCGACCGACGACGAGACCGTCGACATCGACCAACACCCATTTCTTTTCCACTTCGGTCTTGTTGGCCGAGCGGGTGGTTTTCGTGAGCGCCTTCATGGCCTCAACCTCCATAAGGGGCTCCGTGCCCCGGCTTGCGTAAAAAAACAGATACGCCACCCCGTGAGGAGCAGCGTTTCGAGTGCGCTAATGGCGATTAATTCGCGCTACGTCAAGCAGAGTGGGGCTTTGCTGACGGGTGCTATGATACCGGCTACGCGCGCTGGCCTCAATCGTCCGTTTCCGAGTTAACCCATTCCGCATAGCTTTCGAGCGTGCGCGCGATCGGCCAGAGGCAGACCGCCGGGACGTCATAGCTGTGCATTTGCGTGATGCCTGCGATCAGTTCGTTGGCCGCATCCATCGTCGTCTTGAAGAGCGCCGGGACTTCGTCTGCTGTCTCGATATCGCCGTCCCAGCGGTAGATGGATCGCGCGGGCCCGAGGATGTTGACGCAGGCGGCGAGGCGCTTCTCCACCATCGCGCGCCCGATCCGTTCGGCTTCGTCCCGCGATCCGAACATGGCATAGACGGTGGCGATGTCGCTCATGCCGGTTCCCGCCGGCCGATCAGATGCACACCCCAGGCGGCAGTGATAACGACCAGCGCGCCGACGGCCTGGTGCGAGGTGGCGATTACGATGTTCATACCCGAAAGCAGGGTGGCGATGCCGAGCAGGAATTGCGTGCCGAAGGCGCTGTGGATTGCGACAGAGGCAAGGCGATTTTCGGCACGAACTTTCCGGGCGAGCCATATCAGCGCGATCACCGTCACGACGGCCCACCAGCGATGGGCGAACTGGACGACCACCGGATTGTCGACCAGATTGCGCCAAGCGCTTTCGAGCATCGGCGTGTTGGACGGAAACCATTCATTGCCCATCAGCGGCCAGGTCGCGAAGGCATAGCCGGCTTCGAGGCCGGCGACGAAGGCGCCCCACATGATCTGGATGGCGAGGACGATCAACACACCCAGGCCGAATCCGGTCACCCGTGCAGGCCGCGCATCGGCGTTGCGATCGAGCGCGAACAGGTCGAGCGCGGTCCATACCAGTCCGCCGAGAATGAACAGGGCCGTCATCAGATGAACCGCAAGCCGGATATGGCTGACATCCGGCCGATCAACGAGCCCGCTCGCGACCATCCACCAGCCGATCGCGCCCTGGAAACCGCCGAGCGCGAGCAGGGCCACGAGCCGCCAGTGATAGCCGGTTGGGATCGCCTTCTTGATCCAGAACCAGACGAGCGGGATCGCGAAGGCGAGGCCGATCAGGCGGCCGAGTACGCGGTGAATATATTCCCAGAAGAAGATCGCCTGGAATTCGGCCATCGACATGCCGCGATTGACCTGCTGATATTCGGGCGAGGCGCGATAGGCTTCGAGCTCGGCTTCCCATTGTTCGGCGTTGAGCGGCGGAATGACGCCCGAAATCGGCTCCCAGCGTACCATGGAAAGGCCGGATTCCGTGAGTCGCGTGATGCCGCCGACGACGACCATCACGAATACGAGGCCCGCGACGCCGAGCAGCCACCAGGCGATTGCGCGGGGTCTGCCGATGGTCTGGCTGGGCTGGGAGAGGACGGCGCTCGTCATGATGCAGCGCAGATATGCTCCCGCGCGTTGATTGCCAACATGTGCCAAGGCACATGCTTTTTCCATTGTGTGATATTATATCTCTGTTGTAACACCATATCATCATGGGCCGGCGGCATGAGTCGGCCCTTTTTACGCAGCTGAGAGGATAGCGTTTCGATGTCGTTCCCGGCGACCGAAAATGGCATGCTTGACCGATGGGCCATCTGGCTTTCCGGGCTGTGCATCGCCCATTGCCTGGTGGGCGCGATATTCCTGGCGCTTGCGGCAACGACGGGCGGTGTCTTTCTCGATCCGATAGTCCATGAAGTCGGCCTCGGGCTGGCGATCGTGCTTGGCGTGATGGCCATCGGCCGGGGCATTATGCGCCATGGCAACAAACTGCCATTGCTTTTCGGCGGTGCGGGCATCGCGTTTATGGGATTTGCTCTGTCGCTGCATGATGGCTTGGACCATGCAAGCCTTGAACATGGCGGCCTGGAAATAGCCTACACAATTCTCGGCGTCACCTTGCTCGCCATTGGCCATGCGATCAACCGCAGGGCGTATCGCTAACGGCGCTCACGCCGCCGGGGATTGCGAAACGGCCCGGACAGCCTTATTTTTGCGATATGGCTGACAATCATCATACCCATATACTCCATGAGGGAGAGGCGCTTGCCGATGCGGCGAAAACGGCGCTGGAGGGTTCGGGCGAACAATGGACGAGGATGCGCGCGGCGGTCTTCGATGCGCTTGCGGCGTTCGATCGACCGGCTTCGGCCTACGATATCGCCGAAGCCGTCTCCAATGCCGAGGAACGACGGGTCGCGGCGAACAGCGTCTACCGGATTCTCGACCTCTTTACCGCCGCCAATGTGGCCCGACGGATCGAGAGCGCGAACGCCTATCTTGCCAATCGGCACCCCGAATGCCTGCACGATTGCATCTTTCTGGTCTGCGACAGTTGCGGCGGAACGACCCATCTCGACGACGATACTTTGTCCGACGGCGTGCGCGCCGCGGCCAAAAAGCAGGG
Organism: Pseudomonadota bacterium; assembly: GCA_039180285.1. Lineage (GTDB taxonomy): Bacteria > Pseudomonadota > Alphaproteobacteria > Sphingomonadales > Sphingomonadaceae > Parasphingopyxis. The sequence continues at coordinate 44,510 of JBCDDN010000016.1, forward strand.
TTTCAATCCGGAGCGTCCGGTGATCGAAGTGCGCGGCCTGTGCGCCGAATGCGGTTAGTCGCAGACCGTTAGCAGGTTCGACTCCGGCGATTCAGGCCATTAGAACGGCGAATCGAGAAAGGTTGCACTTCCTATGTCCGATCGCCCCGATACTCCGCTGCTCGACCAGGTCGAATATCCGGCGGATCTCCGCAAGCTCAAACCCGAACAGCTGACCCAGTTCGCCGACGAATTGCGGCAAGAGGTGATTTCCGCGGTTTCCGTGACCGGTGGCCATCTGGGCGCGGGGCTTGGCGTCGTCGAGCTGACCGCGGCGATCCACTATGTCTTCAATACGCCGGAAGACAGGCTGGTCTGGGATGTCGGGCATCAATGCTATCCGCACAAGATCCTGACCGGCCGTCGCGATCGTATCCGCACGCTGCGGCAGGGTGGGGGACTCTCGGGTTTCACCAAGCGTTCCGAAAGCGACTATGATCCGTTCGGCGCGGCGCACAGTTCGACCTCGATCTCGGCGGCTCTGGGCTTTGCCACCGCGAACAAGCTGTCCGACAAGCCCGGCAAGGCGATCGCCGTGATCGGCGACGGCGCGATGAGCGCGGGCATGGCCTATGAAGCCATGAACAATGCCGAGGCTGCCGGTAACCGGCTCGTCGTGATACTCAACGATAACGACATGTCGATCGCGCCACCGGTTGGCGGGTTGTCCGGCTATCTGGCGCGCCTCATCTCGTCGCGCGAATTTCTGGGTCTGCGCGATATTGCGAAGAAGGTTGCAAAAAGGTTGCCCAAGCGCCTGCAAACGACGGCGAAAAAAGCCGACGAATACACGCGCGGCATGGTCACCGGCGGGACGCTCTTCGAAGAGCTCGGCTTCTATTATGTCGGCCCGATCGACGGGCATGATATGGATCATCTGATCCCGGTGCTGGAAAATGTGCGCGATGCGGCGGAAGGCCCCTGCCTGATCCATGTCGTGACGAAAAAGGGCAAGGGCTATTCCTTCGCCGAGGAATCCGCCGACAAATATCATGGCGTGGCGAAGTTCGATGTCGTCACCGGCAAGCAGGACAAGGGACCGGGTGGCGGCCCACCCGCCTATCAGAACGTTTTTGGGGAGACGCTCGCCAAGCTTGCCGAGAAAGACGAGCGCGTCTGCGCTATCACCGCGGCCATGCCGAGCGGCACCGGCGTCGACAAGTTCGCGGCCGCGCATCCCGATCGCGCGTTCGATGTCGGCATTGCCGAACAGCATGCGGTAACCTTTGCCGCCGGTCTCGCCGCCCAGGGCATGCGCCCCTTCTGCGCAATCTATTCGACCTTCCTGCAACGCGCTTATGACCAGGTCGTACACGATGTGGCGATCCAGAATCTGCCGGTGCGGTTCGCGATGGACCGGGCCGGTTTCGTCGGCGCCGACGGCTCCACCCATGCCGGCAGCTTCGATCTCGCCTATCTGGCGACCCTGCCCAATTTCGTCGTCATGGCGGCGGCGGACGAAGCCGAGCTGGCGAACATGGTCTATACGATGGCCGAACATGATACAGGGCCGATAGCCGTGCGCTATCCGCGCGGCGCGGGTGTCGGCGTGCCGATTCCCGAAACGCCGGAAAAGCTTGAGATCGGCAAGGGCCGGATCGTCCGCCACGGTAGCAAGGTCGCGATCCTGTCGCTCGGCGCGCGACTCGAAGAGGCGAAGAAAGCCGCGGACCGGCTGGACGCAATGGGGCTCAGCACGACGGTGGCCGATCTGCGGTTCGCCAAGCCACTCGACGAAGATCTGATCCGCCAGCTGCTGACCAGCCATGAGGTCGCTGTAACGATCGAGGAAGCCAGTATCGGCGGTTTCGGCGCGCATGTTCTGACCATGGCGAGCGATGACGGCCTGACCGATGCCGGGCTGACCGTGCGCACTATGCGCATGCCCGACGCATTCATCGATCAGGACAAGCCGGACAGGCAATATGCGATGGCGGGGCTCGATGCCGACGGCATCGTAGAAACCACGCTCAAGGCGCTGCGGCATAACAGCGTGAATGTCGAGGAGCTCGGCGAACGGGCCTAGCAAGGCGGCGCGCGATGTTGATCCGGTCCCGCGTTTATCACGACCTGGAACCGCGCGCACGTCCCGAAGGGTTGTCGCGCGCCAACATACTGATCGCGATTCTGATCGTGCTGGCCGCGGTCGTGGCGATTCTCGAGACGGAGCCCACGCTTCGCGAGCCCTATGCTGCGACGTTTTTTACGCTGCAGGCGAGTTTCGGCCTGGTCTTTCTGATCGAATATCTGCTGCGCATCTGGATTGCCGCCGAAGATCCGCGATTTGCCGGCAAGCCGTTCGGCCGCTTGCGTTGGATGATGACCCCCTCGGCGATAATCGATCTGCTGGCGCTTCTGCCGCTGTTCCTGACGCTGGCCTCGACCAGCCTCTACTGGCTGCGCTTTGCCCGGATCTTGCGGATCCTGCGCATCGTGCGCCTCGGCCGGATGAGCCGGGCCTTCGATAATGTGATGGTGGCGCTCTACGAACGCCGCTTCGAGTTATGCGTGGCCGTGCTGATCGCGCTACTGCTGATGCTATTCAGCGCGACGCTGCTCTATTTCGCGGAGGCCGAGGCGCAACCGGAAGCGTTCGGTTCCGTGCCGCGCGCGCTCTGGTGGGCGGTCGTGACGCTGACCACCATAGGCTATGGTGACGTCTACCCTGTCACATTGCTCGGCAGGGCGTGCGCCGCGATGATTGCGATTACGGGGATCGGTGTGATCGCCATGCCGACGGGGATTTTCGCCGCGGCCTTTTCGGACGCGATGCAGCGCAAGGATGGCGAAGACGCGTAAGGGTGGCGGCTATGTGCCGGACTTGCGCAGGACAGCGCGGATATATTTGGTCGCCGATCGGAACGCGCTCGCGCCCGAGGCTTCGGCCCAGCGGCCCAAAGTCCAGTCGTTCAGCCAGGGATAGAGATGTTGGGTGTAGAGTTCAGCATTGTCCTGCGCCGCGATGAAATCGCGCAGCTTTTGCTCCTGTTCGTCGAGTTTCGCCCGGGCCTCGGCCCAGTCGAGATCGCGATACATGTCGCGCACCATCGCGTTATAGGGTTTGAGCTGGTTCCATTTATAGCCGGGGGCTGGCGTCTCGACCGTCTCGCCTGCTTTGCCGCCTTCATACCAGGTGAAGAACAGACCGATCCAATGCGCGCGATGCGCGACGATATCCTTGATCCGCGCATCATCGTCCGGTGCAGAGAGCAGGGCGGTTCCGGCGTCGATTCCGTCGAGCGTCTTGAAGAGCTTCGCATATTCCTTTTCGTGAACGGCGAGCAGGGTTTCGCGGTCGGTTGCGGCCGGCATGGCGATACTCCGATGATTCTGGAGGACGGCAATCTAGCCATCCAGCTTTTTGAATATCAAGGGATTTTCTGCAGATCGCAGGGCTAGCGGCGGCGCCCCAGTCGCGTCCAGAGTCCGTCCGGCTTACCCAGCATCCGCTCGACTTCCTCGCCGACAATCTTCTGCTGGATTTCCGAAGAGGGCGGGATATGGCCCTTGCCCCAATCGCCGAGGATGAGTTTGAAGCGTCCGTCATCGCCCGGTTCGGTGGAAACGCCCAATGTTTCGGCCAGCGGCTTCAACTGCAGCTCAACATGATCGTCATGCCTGTTCTGGCAGTAAACGATCCGGCCGGGGCGGATGCGGTCGCGCAGGTCGAGATGGTCGATCCCGTATTGGCGGCCCTCGAAAAACTCCTCGATGTCCCAGCCGTGCAGAAGCCAGGGCTGGACGCGGCTCCAGGTGAAATTGCGCAGGATGATTTGCGGATTCATGACGACCGCGGTGTCGGTTTCGCGTGCATAGAGCAAAGCCGCCGTTCCCCCCGCACTGTTACCCCATAGCAGCCGCTGTGCCGCGCCCGTCAACGCATCGATCCTGTCCATGATCGCCGGGAGATCCGTGGGCAGGTCGCAATATTTGTTGCCGAGAAACCAGCCGACCCGAACATCGTTATGCAGATAGAGCGACGGATCGGAGATCAGGATCTGGTTCATCCGCTTCGGCGCGACCTTGCGGCCCTGAAAATAGGGGACCGGCTGGCGTGTCAACGGGCTTTGCGCGGCGTGGAAGCCGTAGAAATTCGCCTCGGCGCCTCGGTTCCTGATCAGCAGCGCCAGTTCGACTGCGCCATAGTCGATGACGATCAGGCCGGACGGCAGGCTGTCGAGCGCCATGAACTGTTCGAAACTGTATCGATAGTCCTTCTGCCGCCATCGGCGGTAATCGGTCTCGACCGGAAAACCCATGGCGCCCCATTGCCCGGAAACGGGCGGACAGGGCAATGGCGTCACTCACAGATGGGCGGGTTGGAGTGGTTTGTGAGACCGGATCTGCCGGAAGTTCGCGGCATGGGATTTGTTTGTCAGAACATTGCTGAAGCAATGTCGCGGCACCGCCCTCCGATGGCATCCAACGACGCTTCGCGCCGCCGGAGCCTGTACCATCTCCGCCCACTCCCCCTCCCGACCTCCCAACAGGGTACCATCAAGTGGGAGGTCGGGAGGGGGAGAGGGCCGGTGCCGCGCTCAACCGACAGGTTGAGTCTGACAAAAACCTCCTGATGCCGCGATTCCGCCACAGCAATGCTCCGACAAACAAACCCCGCCCTTCGACAAGTTCGAGCGAAGCGCATAGGGGAAACATTCCAGCATGGCGCGGGAAAAAGGAGCAGGAATGGCGAAGATGCGGGCCGATCAGGCACTGGTCGAGCGCGGGCTGGCGGAAAGCCGATCCCGCGCCCAGGCGCTTATCCTTGCCGGCGTCGTTTTTTCGGGCGAGCGGCGGATCGAGAAGGCGGGTCAGCCGCTCGCGCCGGACGCGCCGCTCGAAGTGCGCGGGCGCGATCATCCCTGGGTATCGCGCGGCGGCCTGAAGCTTGCCCATGGGCTCGAACATTTCGGCTGGACGGGGAAGGGCGCCGTCGCGATCGATGTAGGATCCTCGACCGGCGGCTTCACCGATGTGCTGCTGAGCCAGGGCGCGGTTCGCGTCTATGCCGTCGATTCGGGCACCAACCAGCTGGCGTGGAAGCTGCGCGACGATGACCGGGTCGTGGTGTTGGAGCGAACCAATGCCCGCCACCTGACGGCTGAGCAGATTCCCGAAACCGCCGATATCATCGTTTGCGACGCCAGTTTTATATCGCTGGCCAAGGTTCTGGAAACGCCGCTCAAATTCTCGCGAACGGGAACGCGGTTGGTGGCGCTGATCAAACCGCAATTCGAGGCGGGCCGGGGCGAAGTGGGCAAGGGCGGCGTGGTGCGCGATAGCGCGGTTCACGAGCGGGTATGCGCCGAAGTGGCCGAATGGCTGACGGGCGCCGGCTGGCATGTCATCGGCATTACACCCAGTCCCATTACGGGACCGCAAGGCAATGTCGAATTCCTTATCGGGGCGGAACGGTTGGAAAGCGCCGCCGGTTAAGGCTAACGATGAACCGAAAGCGGTAAATGGGAGTCGCAATATGGTCGGCATCGCCACCAAGGGGCAGCTGCGAATGTCTTTCCTGCGCTGGGCGCTGGTGCTCGTGCCGCTGATTGTGCTGGTCGGGTCGCTGGCCGGCGGTCTGTCGGGTTCGGGCACAACCAGCTGGTACATGGCGCTCGAAAAGCCGCCCTTCCAGCCACCGCCCTATCTCTTTGGTATCGTCTGGCCGATTCTCTATGCGCTGATGGCGTTTGCGCTGGTTGCCGTGATTCAGGCGCGCGGATCGCGGTTGCGCGGGCTGGCGATCGGGCTTTTCGTCGTCCAGCTGATCGTCAACCTGCTCTGGTCGCCGATCTTTTTCGGCATGCATCAGGTGAGTTTCGCCTTTTGGTGGATCCTGCTCATGCTGGTTCTCGCCGTTAGTACGACCCTGCTTTTCGGCCGGGTGCGGCGGATCGCGGCCTGGCTGATGGTGCCCTATCTGGTCTGGATAAGTTTCGCCGCTTTGCTCAATTTCGAGATCGACCGGCTTAATCCCGATGCCGAAACCCTTGTCGTGGGCACCACCAGTACCCAGATATAGCTGTATTAGATAACTAATGCACTTAGGAGCATGATATGCAGACCGAAAACAAGCTGATCGACGATTTCGTGAAGATGGTGAACAGCGCCGCCGGAACTCTGGCCGGCGTCGGGCGTGAGGCCGAATCGTCTCTCCGGGAGAAAGCGAAGGATTTCGTCGGCGGAATGGATTTCGTCAGCCGCGAGGAATTCGAGGCAGTGAAGGAGATGGCCGCGGCGGCGCGCGACGAAGCCGATGCGCTGAAAGCCCGGCTCGATGCGCTTGAAGCTGCCAAGGCGCCTGCGAAGCGCAAGGCATCCGCTTCAAAAACAACGAAAAAGTCCAGCGATTCTAAATAGAAAGCGGTCGCGCGCCACGTGGCGCTCGTCCACAGCTTTCTGCCCCGCTTGGTTGCGCGAACGGCGGCGATTCTTCACTTCCGGCGCATGAGCAATGCCGGTGGGACGCAAGCGATATGAACCTCGAAGATTATGGCGAAGGGACGCTGGCAAATGCGCCCCTCGACGTGCTCGAGGATTATTTCGTCGCCCATGGCTGGCAGTCCGAACGCAATGGCGACGAGGAGATCGCCGTCGCCGTCAAGGGCAGCTGGACGCAATATGAATTGCGTGCCGTCTGGCGGGCCGAAGACCGGGTTCTCCAGTTTCTCGCGCTGCCCGATATTCGGGTGCCCGACGAAAAACGCCAACTCGTCTACGAGACCTTCGGTCTGGTCAACGAGCAGCTCTGGATCGGCCATTTCGAGATGTGGGCGGCGTCCGGCATGATCCTGTACCGCCACGCCGCGCTGCTCGACGCATCGAGCGAAGCCGGGTTGACCCTGCAACAGGCGGAAACGCTGATCGAGGCGGCGCTCGACGAGTGCGAGCGTTTCTATCCGGTGTTCCAGTTCGTGCTCTGGGGCGACAAGACGCCGCAGGAGGCGCTCGAGGCCGCCATGGTCGATACTGCGGGCGAGGCCTGACGCGCGATGGCCGATCGTCCGGTCTGGCTGATCGGTTGCGGCAATATGGCGGGCGCGATGCTGGCTGGCTGGCTGATGGCCGGCGAAGATCCGTCGCGTTTCACCGCGGTCCGGCCCAGCGGCGCGCCGGTGGCCGATAATGTCCCGGTAACATCCTCCCTGCCCGATACGACATTCGGCGATGCGATCGTCCAGCTTGGTTTCAAGCCCCATATGCTCGGCGATATCGCGCCCGAGATGCAGCCGCTTGTCGGACCTGAGACGGTCATCGTCTCGATCCTCGCCGGTGTCGAGCTGGCGACGCTGCGCGCGGCTTTTCCCGATGCCGGCCAGATCGTCCGGGCGATGCCCAATACGCCGGTCGCCCTAGGCAAGGGCGCGGTCGGGCTGATCGCCGAGGATCGGAACGACGCCCGCGCGACGCAGATCGCCGCACTGATGGGCGAACTGGGTATCGCCGAGTGGATTGCCGACGAAACGCTGTTCGATGTCGTTACCGCCCTGTCGGGCAGCGGACCGGCCTTTCTCTTTCGCTTTATCGACGCTCTGGCGCGCGGCGGGGAGGCGCTCGGGCTGGAGGCCGGTCGGGCGCAGCGGCTCGCGATCGCGACGGTCCAGGGCGCCGCCGAACTCGCGGCCCGGTCGGATGTCGACCCTGGCATGCTGGCAAACCGCGTCGCCAGTCCCGGCGGATCGACCCGCAAGGGGCTCGATATACTCGACGGCGACGATGCGCTGATTGACCTTGTTCGCGACACGCTCGAAGCGGCGACACGGCGCAACCGCGAAATGGCGGCCGAGGCCCGGGGCTAGCGTGTGCGGCGCGCGAGCGTGGCCGCCTGCTCGCGCATATCCTCGGTCATCAATTTTTCAAGAACCGTCCAGAAGCCCGTGACGGCGGCGGGGCCGGCTTCGCCGTAAGAGGCGATCATCTTCTCGCGAAAAGCTTCGAAAAGCTCGGCTTCCAGCTTTTCGCCCATGGCCGTGAGGCGGACGAGAATCTGGCGCCGATCGCGTTGTCCCTGCCTGCGGGCGATCAGGTTCCGTTCCGTCAGTTCGCCGAGCACCCGGCCGAGGGATTGCTTGGTCACGCCGAGCAGCGTCATCAGTTCGCCGATCGCGAGATCGGGCTTGCGCGCGATAAAATAGAGCGCGCGGTGATGCGCGCGCCCGAGGCCGTTTTCAGCGAGGATCGTATCGCCGCTGCGCATCAGTTCGGCATGACCGAAGAACAGCAGTTCGATCCCGCGACGAATCTCGGCTTCGCGCAAAAAAAGCGGCGATGCGGCGGACGGGTTGCGCGGGTCGGATGCCATATTGACCGTCTTTGGCAGCGCGCCTAACCGGGTGCAATATCCCAGTGACACCGATCCAAGAGGCAATTCGATGGCCGAGGCCCAACCTTATGACGACCGCGACGGCAAAATCTGGCTGGACGGCCAGCTTGTCGATTGGCGGGGCGCGAACGTTCATATCCTTACCCATGCGATGCATTACGCATCCAGCGTGTTCGAAGGCCAGCGCGCCTATGGCGGCGAGGTTTTCGAACTGACCCGGCACAGCGAGCGGCTTCACACCTCGGCCAAGATCCTCGGCATGCCGATGCCTTACAGCGTCGAGGAGATCGACCAGGCGTGCCGCGACGTGCTGATAGCCAACAACCTTGTCGACGCCTATGTCCGCCCCGTGGCGTGGCGGGGCCCCGAACAGATGGGCGTGGCGGCGCAGGCGACGAAGACCCATGTTGCCGTCGCGGCCTGGGAATGGGGCGATTATTTCGCCGACAAGGAGAAAGGCATCCGGCTCGATATCGCGCCCTGGCGGCGTCCGGCGCCCTATACCGCGCCCGTCCATGCCAAGGCTGCCGGGCTCTACATGATCTGCACCATGTCCAAGCATCACGCCGCCGATCGCGGTTATGACGATGCGCTGATGATGGATTATCGCGGACAGGTGGCCGAGGCGACGGGGGCCAACGCCTTCTTCGTCCAGGACGGCATCCTCCACACCCCGACACCGGACTGTTTCTTGAACGGCATCACCCGGCAGACCGTGATGGGTCTCGCCAAGAAGCGCGGTATCAAGGTCGTCGAACGCGACATCTGGCCCGAAGAGCTCGAAGGCTTCGAACAATTCTTCCTGACGGGCAGCGCCGCCGAGGTGACGCCGGTCCGCGAAGCCGGCCCATGGAATTTCGAAGTCGGCGAGATCACGCTGGGGCTGATGAGCGACTATGCCAAGCTGGTGCGGGGGCAGTTGAGCAATAGTTAGCCAATGCTAGCAAATAATGCTTGCATTGATAGCGTAATGTGCTATCTAAAAATATGAACAGGAAACAGGCGAAAACGCTTGCCGCCATCTTCGCCAAACCGGTCGCGAGAACGATCGATTGGGCCGATATCGAGAAGCTTCTGGTGGCGGTCGGGTGCAAGGTTATCGAAGGATCCGGTTCACGGGTAAAATTCGTAAAGGATGATCTCATCGCCAGTTTTCACCGGCCGCATCCTGAAAAGGAAGCCAAACGCTATCAGGTGAAGGATGCACGGGAGTATCTGGAGAAGATCGGAGTGACGCCATGATGAAACATAAAGGCTATCGCGCTGCCATCCGGTTCGACGAAGACGATATGCTGTTCACGGGCAGGATCGCGGGTATCCGCGATGTTGTCGGTTTTCATGCCGAGACGACCGAGGCGCTGAAGGCGGCATTCGAGGAAGCTGTCGACGATTATCTCGAAACGTGCGTGAAGGCCGGCAAGCGTCCGGAGAAGAGCTATTCGGGCAAGGTGATGCTGCGGATGAATCCCGCCGTTCACGCCAAGGCCGCGCTGGCGGCGGAAATGGCCGGGCAGAGCCTCAACGAATTTGGCGAGGATGCGCTTGCTGCGTTGGCGGAACAGCGACTGGCTGGATAGAGCGCCAGCCGCTCCATTCTATATCTCCGCGTTGCTCACCGAACGGCGGAACAGATGCCAGGTTGCGTGCCCTAGTACAGGCAGCACGATGAGCAGCCCCAGGAACAGCGGGATCATCGCGATGAACAGCGCCGCCGCGATGATGAAGGCCCAGGCCAGCATCACGAAACCGTTCGATCGCACTACGGCCAGGCTGACGATGATCGCCGTGATGAAGTCGACATCGCGATCGACGAGCATCGGCAGGCTGACGACGGTGATTGCGTAGAAGGCGAGCGCCATCAGGCCGCCGACGATACTGCCGACCACCAGCATCATGATGCCCGCACCGGTGCGGAACAGCTCCAGCGACTCCGAGCCCAGCCCGGATTCGGCGAGGAAGATGGCGAAAATACCATGGGCGACCATAAGCCAGAATCCGAAGGCGACGAACACGATCACGCCCATGCTCAATATCTGGTCGTCGCCGCGCCCCCTGAGTGCGCCGAGGACCACCCCCCAACTCATCGGCAAACCGGCTTCGCGGCGGCGGCTCACTTCATAGAGCCCCACGGCGACGAACGGTGCGAGAATGGGAAAGCCCGCCGCGGCCGGAACCAACCATGCGATCTCGCCTCGATTGAACAGCGCGAAATAGAGAAACAGCCCGGCACCGACATAGATGGATGCGAAAAACAGCCCGAATGCGGGATAGGCCCGGAAATCGCTCCAGCCCGCGGCGAGCACCGCGCGCAGATCGCGGATCGTAAGATCCTTTGCGACCCGGGCCGGCGCGACTTGCGCTTCTTCGACTTTTGTCATGGCATTTCCTCTCCCTGGAAGTGCCGGAAGATGGTGCAACAAGTCGGGCGCCGCATCAAGTTTCGCGGCGGACCGGGCCTGCGGGAAGGTTTTGCAAAATAGGGAATTGTGCGTCAGCATCGCAGTGCGGAGTCGCGCTGCGGCTTCGCCGGCTCTTTGACACTCGTCCATCGCCCGGATACCGGATCCGCGCACGCAATAAAATTACGCTTGCAAGCAACGCGCAGTGTCCAACTTGTCAACTTTAGCGGTGCAGCGGCCGATTTACCCCGGGTCCGTGTCAACCAGTGTCAACCGGCCCTCCACGGCCTTAGCCGATCTCGTTGCCGTGATAGCGGCGGTACCAGTCGACGAATTTGGGAATTCCGACCTCGATCGTGGTCGACGGTTCGAAGCCCAGATCGTTCTGGATCGCGCTGATATCGGCGGCCGTCGCCGGGACGTCGCCGGGCTGGATCGGCTGGAGATCGCGATCCGCCTTCTTGCCCAGCGCGTCTTCGAGCACATCGATCATATGGCTGAGCTCTTCGGACCGGTTGTTGCCGATATTGTAGAGCGCATGGGGTTTGGTGCTGCCCCCCGCTTTTTCCTCGCCGTCGTCCGCCGGCGGATTGTCGAGCGCCGCGATCACGCCGGTGACGATATCGTCAATATAGGTGAAATCGCGCCGCATCTTGCCGTGATTGAAAACCGCGATCGGTTCGTCGGCGAGGATCGCCTTGGTGAAGAGCCACATCGCCATGTCGGGACGCCCCCAGGGGCCGTAAACGGTGAAAAAGCGCAGACCCGTCATCGGCAGGCGATAGAGATGGGCGTAGGTTTCGCTCATCAACTCGTCGGATTTCTTGGTGGCCGCATAGAGCGAGACCGGCTGGTCGACCCGGTCCTCGACACGGAACGGAAAGGTCTCATTGCCGCCATAAACGGAGGAGGAAGAGGCATAGACCATATGCGCGGTCTGCCGGTCGCGGGCGACCTCCATGAGGTTGAGATGGCCCATGATATTGGCTTCGATATAGGCACGTGGATGGGTCAGGCTGTAGCGGACGCCGGCTTGCGCGCCGAGATGAACGATCCGGTCGAAATGCTTGCCCGAAAGCGATTTTTCCAGCGCTGTGTGATTGGCGAAATCGACTTTCTCGAATGTGAAGTCATCGAGATCCAGCGTGGCCAGGCGGTCTTTTTTCAGTTGTACGGAATAATAATCGTTGAGATTGTCGATACCGACCACCTGCTCGCCGCGCGCGAGCAGCCGCCGGCAAAGATGCATGCCGATAAAGCCCGCGGCGCCGGTTACGAGAACAGCCATTTCAATCTCCTTGTTCCGTTGCGGGCCTTAGCTTCGGCGGGGAGACATGGCTAGCGTCCGCAAGGGGTTTCGCTCGCCGGATTGCCCGCTATATAGGCGCCCGGCTGCTGGGGCGTCGCCAAGTGGTAAGGCAGCGGCTTTTGATGCCGCCATTCGCAGGTTCGATCCCTGCCGCCCCAGCCAGCCTTCGCTCGCTACGCGAGTTACGGCTGGGCAAGCCAGCAATTCGGAAACGCGGCCTTGCAGAAAAAGGGCCGACAGTCGGATAAGCGAGCGAAGGCTGTCCCGCGATAGCCCGCAGGGCGGCGGACTGAAGAATATGCACGGTTCTTGATCGGTGACCGTCCGTGGTTATCTCTAGCGAAACGAGCGCGAAGGAGATTGGCTATGGCGAAAGAAGAAGCGACGCTGGCCGGCGGCTGTTTCTGGTGCACCGAGGCCGTGTATAACGACGTGATCGGCGTGACCAATGTCGAGAGCGGCTATATCGGCGGTGAAACGGCCAATCCCGATTACCGGTCCGTTTGCGCCGGCGATACCGGCCATGCCGAAGCCGTGCGCCTGACCTATGACAGCGATCAGATCAGCTATGCCGATCTGCTCGATATCTTCTTCCACGTCCACGATCCGACCCAGTTGAACCGGCAGGGCAACGATGTCGGCACCCAGTATCGCTCGGCGATCTTTCCGCATTCAGAAGAGCAGGAACGCCAGGCACGCGAGGCCATCGAACAGGCGGCCGGCGATTGGGACGATCCGATCGTCACCACGATCGAGCCGCTCGGCGACTGGTACAAGGCCGAGGATTACCATCAGGACTATTTTGAGCGCGAAGGTAGCCGCAATCCCTATTGCATGGCGGTCGTCGCGCCCAAGCTGCAGAAATTCCGGAAAAGCTATCAGCAGCGGTTGAAAGCCAACGCCTAACGCGTTGCGGCGGCGCGGCGCAACCGATCGTTGATCGCCAAGCCGAGGCCTTGCTCCGGAATGGGCGCGACGGCGATTCGCTCGGCATCGGCCGCATCGGCCTCGTGAAGCCGTTCGAAC